>CAYWPT010000034.1:0-1508 GCA_964460605.1 uncultured Methanosarcinales archaeon | reverse complement strand
GCTCTTGCAAAACCAACTCTTAATTTTCTTTGAAGCATAGAGGTAGATCCAAGTTTAGATCGTATTACAAGTTCTTTTGCAGTATTTATTAATTGTTCATCTTCACCTAAGTCATTATCTGAATTAGTAATAACTTTCTTTTGTTCTTCTATAACTGCTGGATTATATTCTGCATCTTTCTGACCTTTCACCCAGGAAACAACATCTTTAATTTCTTTTTCAGTGACCCATGCACCTTGAATTCTTTCTAATCTTGGGTTTGAAGCAGTTACAACAAGCATGTCCCCCAAGCCAATTAATTTTTCTGCACCAGATTGATCTAAAATTACCCTTGAATCTGTTGTTGAAGCAACTGAAAATGCCAATCTAGATGGAATATTTGCCTTCATAACACCAGTAATAACATCAACTGATGGTCTTTGTGTTGCAACTACTAAATGGATGCCTATTGCTCTAGCCATTTGTGCAATCCTTACAATAGCTGACTCCACTTCTCTACCAGCAACCATCATTAAATCATTTAACTCATCAATGAAGACAACAATATAAGGGAACCTATCAAATTTTTCTGGATCTAATTGTCCGGAATCATACTTTTCGTGATAACCATCAATATCTCTAACTTGACCATCAGCTAATAAATCATACCTTCTGTCCATTTCTGAAACTGCCCAAGTTAATGCATCAACAGCTTTTTTTGGATTAGTAATAACTTTTGTTAACAAATGAGGAACATTATTATATTGACCAAGCTCTACTCTTTTTGGATCAACCATTACCATTTTAACTTCGTCAGGATTTGTTCGGGTTAAAAGTGATGTGACGATTGAATTGATACAAGATGATTTACCTGCACCAGTTTGACCTGCAATTAACACGTGTGGTAATTCTGATAAATTTGTTAATCTTGGCTTACCGGAAATATCTAAGCCTAAAGCAACAGATAAAGGATGCTCTACTTTTTTTGCTTCTGGTGAGCTGAGTACATCTCCAAGTGATACTAATTTTCTTTGTCTATTAGGTATCTCAATACCTATAGCACTTCTTCCTGGTATAGGAGCAAGCAATCTTACATCAGGAGTAGCAAGTGCATAAGCAATATCATGCGATAGAGATGTTACTTTGGATACTTTAACGCCAGCAGCTAGTTCTACTTCATACCTTGTTACAGTTGGTCCAGGAACAATATTTGTTAATTCGGCTTCAACACCATGTTCTTTTAGTAAGTTTGTTAGATCCGTAGCTGTTTGCTGTAATAATTTTTTAGAAGTAGACATTGTAGAACCACTTTTTAACAATTTTAAAGGTGGTAATACATATTTATTATTTTTTTGATTTGAAATTTTATAATTTTTTTCTTCTTTTTTAGAAGTAATAGCTTCTTTAGAAACTATCTCTTTATTTTTTTTGGTATTTTTGGTTTTTAATTTAAGTACGTTATTCTTTAAATCTTTAGAAACTTTTGATTCTTCTTCTTCATCAAGTAAATTATCAAAATTTATTTTAGA
>CAYWPT010000033.1:0-2174 GCA_964460605.1 uncultured Methanosarcinales archaeon | reverse complement strand
CACAAGCGATACAATCACTTATGCAAATCGTCACTTTTAAGTGAAAAACTTATAAAAAAAGCCCTTTTTAAGCTTACCATGGAGAAAAAGGCGAGCTATGACCACCTTGTAAAGCAAAAATATAGAGAACATTGGAAAGAATTTCTTGATCATCATTTACCTAGTTCTAGGAAGGTAAGAAAAAGGTTAAGGGTAGCTTGTTTTCCTGGTCATGAAGGATTAGAAGTAACTGAAGTCTATGATAAATTAGGCATTGAAAGAGGAAATATTACTGGTTTAGAAATAAATCCCGAATCTGCTGATGAATTAGAAGCATTAAATTTAGGGATCAGAGTACAAAGACAAAGAGCAGAAGATTATTTTTATGAAACTGATGGGACTTATCATGTAATTAATTTAGATTTCCAGGGACCACTCGGAAGAAGAGAACAAGCCACTTTACAAATGATCTTTGGAAGACAAAGAATGCACCACTGGGGTGTTTTTGGAACAAACTTTTTACGTAAAAGAGAATATCATGGAGGAAAGGATTATCGTGAAGCACTTAAATTAAAGTATTTAAGCCATATTGTGGATGATTTTGCTCTTGGGGGTGGAGAGTTCCCAAAAGATCTAGATGAAAAGTTAAGACAGTTTGATGGATTAGAAACAAGAGATATTGCTGAGGAGGTAATATTTGATTCAATTAGAGGACAAATGGCTGTGGGAAGAAGATCTGTTCAGGTTCACAGACATCTTAGAGCAATAGCAAGAGAATGTGAAGGAGAAGAACCAGGGCTTCTTGCCTTTCTCGAAAGATTTGATACTGCAACTTCTCCATTAGAGCTACATGCATTACAAACAGATCCAATGCAAATAAAAATGTATCAGCTTTACAAATTAGCTTTAATTGATTCATTAAGACGTGTTGGTTGGTCTGAGCTTATGGCTCAAAGAATTTATGTTACAACTAGTTTAAGAAATTTTAGAGGTTATCTTACTCCTGATCATTTTTCAGGTAAATATGTGAGTGAAAATAGGTCACCTATGATTTTTGACTTCTTTAAAGTCGAAAGACCAGACCGTTTACTTGCGGACTTTCCTGAGTTTTTTTATATGAGTGAAGATGGTATTTTATCTGTTTTAGCTCCAGTAGATGACGTATTAAGTGGAGCTTTAGCTGTTTTAAATGGTGAGCCTGCTCGTACTCGGGCCCAAGCTGTTGCTTATAACAGAATCTCCAGAGTTTTTAATAAAATAACTAGTCTTATTGAAAGAAATAATAAAGACTCTCCACGAGTTTTCATAGGATCAGATGCAAAAGGGAAAAAGAAAAAAATAGCCCTAGTAGAAGCAGATTCATTAGATGATGTTGTTCTAGAAGATGATACTACTGAAGAATCTGCTTTCCCAGATGAGATTACTGATGAAGTCCCTCTTGAAGAAATCACAGAAGAAAGAACTGATGGTGATGTAACTGATGAACTTCCAGAAGAAGAAAGTGACGAAATTACAAAAAAAGTTATTTTTGATATAGGATCAAAAGAAGACCTTTATGTAGCTTTAGATATAGCAAGTACAGATGGTGAATTACCACCTACAAGAAGAACAGCCTACATGAGAGAGACTTTTACAATAGGTCCAGAACTTGATAGTTCATTACAACAACATATTGCATGTTGGACTATGGCGAGAAGAAGAGGAGTAAAAAGAATCATTCAAGAAGAAGCTAATAGGGAACCTTTAGAAGAAACGGTTGTAAAAGAAGTAAAAAAATCTAGTGTTCCCAAATTAGACGACGAACTAAAAGCACACATCGCAGCAGTTGCAACAAGTTATGATGTACACAAAGCAGCAGAAATTTTTGGTCTAAGCCCAGGGCAGGTTTCTGCTATAAAAGCACACAGAACTATGGGGACCTATGGAAAAAAACTTGATGCAGTTGTTCTCAATGGAGAAGTTTTTGTAGCACCGCAAAGATCAAGAAGACTTAAAGTAATTTTAGCAAACCTTATCGCAGAAAACGGTGGCTTAGATAACATTCCTGAAGAAACCTTAGAACACTTTTCTATTGAAAGAGTATTTTAACTATCTAGAAGAGTATACAATTCTTAATAAAAGATAAAGCTCCAAAGCTAGACATGCAAAAGGGACAGATAGTTTCAGGTGATTTTTCACAATTAGCAATGCGAGCT
>CAYWPT010000032.1:0-2568 GCA_964460605.1 uncultured Methanosarcinales archaeon | reverse complement strand
AGACCTTAGCTTCTGATGGACTCTCTACACAAAAAGCAACCTTTCTTTTATCTTCAATAAAAGTTGGGTTTAAACAATCTGCATATTCCCACCTATCATCTTTTTCTTCATCTAAACAATGTCTTAGATCTAATCTGTTAGAACATTTTGCAAGCAATAACTTTGCTTCGTTTTCTACAATAGTATATTCATCGAAGGAATACTCTAAATCTATTGCAAAATGGTTAGGGATTTCATAATAACTATTCCCAACTTCAGTTCTAAAAGGGACATTAGATTTTAGAATCAAATGTTCGCCTTCTAAGGAATAGGTGTAGCTTGATGCTGAGATTTGTTTCTTTGCGAACCTGTCCTCACTCGTTTTTTTTACTTCGTTCAAGAAAATCTCACCGGCAGAAGAGAGACATAAAGTAGATCCTTCATTCCATAAATTAAATCCTTCAAAATCACCACAAGTATCTTGATAAGTTCCGCCAACTGAAGCTAATTCTAAAACCAAATCTAAAGCTTCGTCACGAATAATACCACTACGAAAATCTAAATGTTTTTCTGTTGCAAAACTATATCCTTCTAAATAAGTATAAGCTAAGTCTGCTTTTAATCCTGCTTGATCTTCAGCATCAAATGAGATTAAGGCAAAACCTGCAAGAACTAGTAAAATCCCAGCCATCGCCCAGTGCAAAACTCTTCCTTTTTTATCCCACATCATTTTACATATAACCTTACAATTAAATCTTCATCTTTATTTTTCGCCAAAAGTGTAATACTACTTTTATCCCGAATAGTAAATGTTACTTCATCAATTTTTACTCTCTGATCATACTTCAAAATAGGATTACTTGGTTTTACTGTACTCAATTTATACAAAGCCCCTGCACCTGCATTGAAACTTGCTTCATCAAAAACTTCTAATTGTGCTCTTTGTTGTTTCTCAGTAAAATGTTCAAAAAATATCTCCTCTAAAGCTAAGGCATCACCAGTATTAGCCGAAGAAATGATTAGATCATTCACCAAAATTCTTTGTCCAGCGACATCAACCGGCAATTTCAAGAAATTTACTAACTCTTGTTCAATTAATTCTCCTTGAGCAAAATCTATGCTTGCTTCATTTTTATTTTCTGCAGTACTAAACAAGAACATGCTTATCATCCCTAATCCAAAAAGAAGGAGGATAAACATTACTAAAAGATCAGTTGCATTGTCCAAGAATCCTTTTTTATTAGCAAACAATTTCATCCCCAATACTCCTGTACTTGTAGGATTAAAGTTCCTGCACGCACATCTTCTCCTTCATAAATCAAAACTTCTTCACGTAGGGTAAAACTATTTACTTCAAAATAATTTTCAGTTCTCAGTTTTTTATCTTCTAGTTCTAAACCAAAAGTAATATCTTTAAAACCCTCTCTTCCCTCAGGATTATAACAAGCGTCAAGATTTTCTTTAGTAAATTTTTCAAGAACAATGCTTCCTTGCACTACATGTCCAGCTGGGTCCGTATAGGCAAAACAATCTGGATTATTTACTAAACGTAGAGCAATCAATTGCCCTTCTAGTTCTCCTGGAATATCTAGAACTTTTGCTTGATAAGTATTAATTACTAAAGCTGATGCAAAAATAGCTCCAACTAGCATGATTCCTGCAACTATCCAGAACATAGAAAATCGTACAACATCCATTTGAGCCTTCTTATTCATCTTAACAAAGATCTAAAGTAATTGATTTCCTCTCTTTCTTTAAACAAGCAGTTTCTTTATTTTCAATAGCGCCAAAGGCAGTATAATCTTCAGGTAGATAGAAATTTCTTCTCACTTTCAAAGATTCTGAATCTCCTTCAACAAAAACTAAGACAAAATCTTGATTTAATGCTATAGTATAAGGAGAAAGATCTTTAGGGAATTCTAAAAGAGCGTTCCCTGGACTCGCTACAAAAGCATTCACTTGCAAAGCAATATCATTTGCTACTGAGACTTTTGCTACCATTTCGCTACCACCGAATTTTGTTGCTACTTGAAATGCAGTACCAATTATAAGTAAAACAATAAGAATTTCAAAGATTGTAAAGGCTATATCTGTATCACCACGTTTATTCCACATCTTTAACCTCTTTTAATAAAATAGTATCTGCATCTTTTTTATTCAAAGTAAACTGTCTTCTACGAGGATTTTCATAATAACTGCCTACCGCCCAAGAAGATTCTTTAGCCATATTCCTTTCAATGAAAAAGCCTCCAGTTTTACAATCATAAGAGTTAATAGTATGGGGCTCTCCCAAGCTACAAGATTCTAATTGTAAGGTATAATTAATATTATTACAGAGCACTCTTGTGGCTTGAATGGTTACTCTGTTAATATAATTAGTATCAGATTCTACTTTCCTAAAAAGACATAAACAATTGGTATCATCACTACACTGGCTTGGTTTGATGAGGTGAAGTTCATAATTAGTATTAAGTCCAGAAGCATCAACATCAACAACAACTTTTTCAGCACCAGGATTAAAGTAAACAATAGCGGTTCCTTCATCCATAATAAGAATGGTATTATCATTATCACCAATTTTTGCTTCTT
>CAYWPT010000031.1:0-3085 GCA_964460605.1 uncultured Methanosarcinales archaeon | reverse complement strand
AGCATAATCCATAAAATCTTTTCCTAAAAAAGGTACACGTGCTTCTATTCCCCAAGCTGCCATAGATTTGTTTGCACGAAGACAATCATACTTGCTTAGTTTGCTTATTTTACGTACAGTCTCTTGATGAAATTCTTTTGCATCTGGTGCCATATGAAAATACAAATATCCTCCAAATATTTCGTCTGCTCCTTCTCCAGAAAGTACCATTTTAATACCTTTACTTTTGATTACCCTAGCCATTAAATACATAGGGGTTGATGCCCTGATTGTAGTTAAATCATAACTTTCTAGGTGATAAATTACATCACGTAATGCGTCTATTCCCTCTTGAATGGTAAAGTATAACTCATGGTGAGTACTTCCAATAAATTTTGCAACTTCCCTGGCATGTTTTAAATCAGGTGATCCCTTAAGCCCAATACAAAAAGAGTGTAATGGCTGTGCTTTAACCCCTAATCTTGCACTTTCTCTTTTAATATATCTTGCTGTAATTGCTGCAACAAGTGAAGAGTCTAATCCACCAGAGATTAAGACTCCGTAAGGAACATCACACATCAATTGTTTTTCTACAGATTTTACAAGTTCTTCACGTAACTTTGGTAAAGATACCGGCCTACTTGGAATTTCCTTTTCCCATTTCGGCCTATACCACCTAACAAATTTCTGAGTGCTTCCAAGATAGTAATGACCTGGAGGAAATTCTTGTAACTTTTCACAATGATCTTCTAAAGCCTTCATTTCACTTGCAACATAAGTTACTCCTTTGCTATCCCAGCCAATGTATAAAGGAACAATCCCAATATGGTCACGCGCTATGAAAAATTCTTTTTTTATTGAATCATATAGAGCAAAAGCAAAGATACCATCAATTTTATCTAAAAATTCTGGACCAAACTCATCATAAAGATACAATAAGATTTCACAATCAGACTTTGTTTGCCACTGATGATCTTTTCTTAATAATTTTTTTAGTTCCTTGTGGTCATAAATTTCTCCGTTTACTGTAAGGACTCTTCCTTTCATTTTATCATATAAAGGTTGAGCTCCATGTTCTACATCAACAATTGATAATCTTTCGTGAGCCATCACACAATAGCTATCGCTATAAATCCCACCCCAATCTGGTCCCCTATGGCGTATTTTTCTAGCCATTTTTACCACTTGAGGGCGCATAACATCTTGATCTTCAATTCCAAAAGTTCCAATTATTCCGCACATTTTCTTTCCTCCATATTCTTTGTATGATTTTTAGAGAGGGGGAGATTATAAGTATATTCCAAAAATGTTGGAGAATACCACTTAAAAAAGACAAAGTTTAAATAAAATCGGAACATTTGTTCCATTATGATTTATTTCCCAGATAAAAAGGACAAAAAAATTATTGAAATTTTGAGAGAACATGCAGAATATACTACAAGACAAATTGCAAAAAAAACCCTTCTCCCAATTACAACAATACATAACAGAATTAAAAAACTCAAGAAAGAAGGCATTATCAAAAAATATACCATTGAAGTAGATCACAAAAAACTTGATCAAAATCTTATTTCTTACATACTAATTTCTGTAAATTTAGAAACTCTCAAGGAGAAAAAGAAAAGCCAAGAAGACGTGCTTAAAGACATAAAGAAACATGCTGCTGTGCAAAGAGTAGATATCGTAAGTGGAGGAACAGACATCATCGCATTAGTAAGAAGTAAGGATATTGACGCCTATAATGATTTTCTTCTTAAAAAAATACAAACCATTGATGGGATAAAAAGTACACAAACTTTCTTTGTAATCCGCGAGGGATAGGAGAACTTAAAAAGTAGTGTTTGTTTTTCCTTTTTCTGGACCTGTGGCGCAGTCTGGATGTGGAAACACAAGGTAAATAGCGCATTTCCCTCCTAAGGAAAGGGTCGGGGGTTCGAATCCTCCCAGGTCCGCTTTGAGTTAAATCTCACTAAGGCTCAGCATCCGATGATGAACCCTATGAGTAGTCCCTTTACTGGGAGAATCGAAGTAGGCAGAGGATGAGTTTACTTAGAAAATGAAAAGCATAACAGTAGATGAATTAAAAGAGAAGTTTGATAAGAAAGAAAAGTTCACTTTGCTAGACATACGTTTTGAAGGTGAGTTATATCATGGAAAAATTAAGTTTGCTATTGTGATTCCTTTTCCAGAATTAGCTGATAAGTTAGATATTTTGAATAAAGATGATGAAATCATTGTCTATTGTAGAACAAATGGAAGAAGTCCACGAGCAGTAGAATATTTAGAATCTCAAGGTTTTACAAATGTGAAATACTTAAAATGGGGTATTCTAGCTTGGAAAAAGTATGATCCAAGTATTGAAGAATATTAATTACTTAAAACTTTGAAAAAGGTTATTATCTGCAACATCTAAACACATCATCAGCTACTATAATAAAACAAAAACAAACTGTACTAGATGATGCATTTAAAATATATACTTTACCCCCGAGAATTAATCTAACTTACGTGTAACTTCTTCAAAAACTTCCATAATCTCATTTTTGTGCCAACCTGCCTTGAGTAACTCATCATATAATTCTTCAGAACTACGCCCTTTCCTTATTTCTTCAGCAACATAAGCTTCTAAAACATTTAAATTCTCAGCCATTCCAGAATGTAATTCCATACCAAGAGTTCTTGCCTTTGTAAAAGCAAATAAAGATACAGCTAAGGTAAAGAATAATAACCCTACAAAGTCAAAACTCCCTAATATGGAAGCTTCTTGTACTAAAGCACCAGTGATACTTTGTCCCAATGAAAGCGCAGCTAAGAAAGCTGAACTGAGTAAGAATGCAACAGAGACCAGATATAATCGTTTCTTCCTTTTCTTTACTTTACGTTTTCCATTTCTAGTCTTCTTTTTCTTAGGACCAGGTAAGACAATAGTTAATACCAAAATCAGTAAACCAATTAGAGCTACTACACCAGCTACTGATAACCAGAATACTTTCAAAGTTTTTCCTGCAATATCTACTGCTTCTGGAACAAAAGGAATCTGTTCAACAATTTCAGTGAGTTTTTCTTGTGAAGTAATCTCAGAATCTGCGTCACCATAATCATGAAC
>CAYWPT010000030.1:0-3854 GCA_964460605.1 uncultured Methanosarcinales archaeon | reverse complement strand
AAATCTGACCTAACTATTCTTTCTCCAAATTGACCATCTAAACGATCATCTTCAAAGATAGTAATTGTTTTTGTTTCAGAATCATACTGTGCTGCTCCGTTTAAATATCTTTCATTAAAAGGAGGTTCTGCCCAATGGTGCGCATAACCAACATTTGCATCATCACCGGTTAATGCTTGTCTTGAAAATCCATAACTATCAGTTAACCAAATGCTCATCAAATGTTGCTTCCCAGAATCACCATCACCACCAATAAAAGGATTACCATTTTCATCACAACCATACGTTGGTAAAGCCAAAGCTCCTACAAGAGCCAATTTTTTTGAAGTTTGAATTAATTTATCTAATGTCATATATATCTCCTCCAATGAGTTCTAGCACTACGTGAAAGTAGTGTTTTTATATAAAAGTTAACCTTAATTTCCTAAAATAAGACTTTTTCTAGTTATCACCATACTATAGTCAAATGAGAGGATCTATTTATATCTCTGGGATATGGGATATATAGGAGGATATATCCAAGGTTTTATCAACTTTAATATAATAAACATTATGTTAAAAATTGGTTTAATCCTTCTTAGAATATAACACAAGAACACTAACAACAAAAAACACAAGTGAAATTCTCTGACCCATGGTCAAACCAAAAGTAAACACCATATATTCTTTGAAGAACTCCAAGAAGAATCTAATTAAAGAATACACGAGAATAAACCACCAAAAGAATAAACCACTACCTACCTTAAACTTCTCTTTAATATACAAATAAATCAAAGAAAGTGAAATCCCTACACTCATCAAAGATTCATACAATTGTACAGGATAGCGACCATTAGAACTAAGCCTACCCACAATCTCATTATTGAAATAGTTACCCAAACGAACAAATATTCCCGCAAAAGCTATACCCATAGTAGAGATATCTGCTAATTTCCAAAAGTCTTTCTCAGAATATAAATAAGTCATCCCTAAAGCCCCTAGAATAGCTCCATGAGAGGATAAACCACCTTTCCAGAACTGAAAAACTTCTAAAAAAGGCATGGGATTGTAAAAGATTGTATGAAACAATCTAGCGCCCACAATAACTCCTGTAAATAAGTATAAAACATAAATGAGGAATTGCTTTTTACTAAAACCTTCTTTGAACATTACAGTTCTGATGATCAAATATGCTGAAAGAGTAGCTACTGCGAATAAGAGACCATATGTGTTCATGTGAACAATTATTTTTTAAAAATATATAAGATTTTCCGAAAGTTTTCCGACGATAAACCTTGACCCATATCCTCTAGTATATACTTCATATATACTATTTACTCAAAGTATATAAAATAACCACTCCTAAGTAGTTTATGTTTGAGGTGTAGGCACAATAAATGGATGAAAAGAAAAAATTAGTACTCAAACATCTCAGAAAAAACTCTCGAGAAAAGCTCACTAGCATGAGTAGGAAGACGGGAATACCCATATCAACACTATTTGATAATCTTAAAGATTTGGAAAAAGAGGCGATAGATAAATTCACCATTCTTCTCAATTTTTCAACACTTGGTTTTGAAACAAGAGCACAAGTGTTTCTTAAAGTTCCCCATGGACAAAAAGATGAGATTAAAGAACATTTAGAAAAGCATGAGGATGTGAATTCTTTGTATAAGATCAATAATGGTTGGAATTTTATTGTAGAGACTGTGCATAGGAGTATCAATGATTTGGACTGTTTTGTAGAGAACTTAGAAAAAAGGTTCTTGATAGAAGCTAAAGAAATCCATTATATCATTGATGAAATTGTACGGGAGAAGTTCTTAGTTGAGGCTTAAGTAGAGAAAGTCGCTAAAAATCGAAGATTTTTAGGATTCCCAGAAATACAAAAAGTATTTCCGATAACTTTTTAAACAAAATGGCTCTTTTCCGATTGAGTTGCCCCAGTGGCTCAGCGGTAGAGCGCTACATTGGTAATGTAGAGATCCCGAGTTCAAATACGAATCTATGATTTGTGCTTAGCAAAACGTAGTTTTGATGAAAGTCTCGGCTGGGGCTCTTTTCTTAAACAAACAAGTCCAAGTATTTCTCATAACCTTCTTTCTTTAGGTCCTTCTTAGCAATAAAGCGTAAAGCTGCAGAATTCATACAATACCTCAAACCAGTTGGCTCTGGACCATCTTTAAAGACATGCCCTAAATGAGAGTCAGCATGTTTAGAACGCACTTCAGTTCGGGGTAAAATTAATTTAAAATCTTTTTTAGTAACAATGTTAGCATCTTCTAAAGGTTTTGTAAAAGAAGGCCAACCAGTACCAGATTTAAATTTGTCTTTTGAAGAAAATAACACTTCGCCTGAGACAACATCAACATAGATACCCTCTTCTGTATTATTCCAATATTCATTGTCAAAAGCTTTCTCAGTTCCGTTTTTTTGTGTCACTTGATATTGTAATTCACTCAGTTCTCTTTTTTCATCTTCATAATCACTTGTCTCTATTATGTAATCTTTATCGTCTCCCCAAGTAACATCACGAAATTTGTCACGACCTGAAGCTGAACGATAATATTTGTATCTGATTGGGTTTTTAGAATGGTAATCTTGATGATACTCTTCTGCTAAATAGAACTTTTCTAGTTTTACTATTTCAGTTACAATTGGATTATCAAACTTTTTTGCAATTTGCTTTTTACTTGCTTCTGCCAATTTCTTTTGATCTTTATCATAATAGTAAATAGCTGAAGAATATTGATGTCCTCTATCCACAAAAGAACCGTCAGCATCAGTTGGATCAATTTGTCTCCAAAAGATTTCCAACAAATCATCATAAGTAATAATATCTGGATTGTAATAGACTTGCACTGCTTCTCTGTGTCCAGTTGTACCTGCTGAGACTTCTTTGTAACTTGGATTTTCAGTATCACCACCTGTATAACCAGAGAATGCTTGTTTCACTCCATCATACTTTTCAAAAGCTGATTCAACGCACCAAAAGCAGCCTCCTGCAAAAGTTGCTGATTCTAACATTGGATCTTCTAATACTGAAAGATCTTTTTCCTTCACATCTGTTGGGATTTCGCATGATGCTCCCACTACAGCTAAAGCAATGATAAATAAAAGTTTAAAATTCATAAGAGGAAAGTAATAAAGAAGTATATAATTTTTACTTTTGACTATCACACATACAAAAATTATATAAACAAGAATTCTCGATTAGCTTCATCAAGTTTAATGAGGTTTAAAATATGGAAATCAAAGATGTACAAGCAAATACAGGTAAAATTGATGTTGTAGCTCACGTTGTGAGTAAAGATGATGAAAGAACTTTTAACAAAAACGGTAATGAAGGTCGTGTTTGTAGCGCAATTCTAAAAGATGCTTCTGGCGAGATTAAAATCACTTTGTGGAATGATGATATTGATGCTGTAAAAGTTGGCGATAAAGTACACATTCAAAACGGATGGTGCTCAGAGTATAAAGGTGAAAAACAATTAAGTTCAGGTAAGTTTGGAAAAATTGAAGTTTTAGAATCTGGACAAGCTGGCGTATTAACTAATGATGCTGAATTAATCCAAAAACAAGAAGCTGTTGCTCAAATTCAAGAAGCAGGCATGGATCCTTCTGAACTTCAAGCTAAACCTCAAGAAGATGATGAGATTGAGCGAATTGAAGATGAAGAAGAAGTTATCTTTGGATAGTTTTATTTTTTTTAATTTAATAATTCTAGAAAATTTATAAGAAAAAAAGAAAAAAATTAAGTAGATTCTTCTGCGCCTTCTTCCTTCTTTTCTTCTTCAGCAGGAGCAGCAGGTTCTTCACTTGCAGGCTCTTCAGCTGGTGTTTCCTCAGCTGGTTCACTAGGTTCTTCACTTGCA
>CAYWPT010000029.1:0-4785 GCA_964460605.1 uncultured Methanosarcinales archaeon | reverse complement strand
GCGGAGATTTGAACTCCGGACCTCACGATTTCAGTCATTGGCATTCCGAAAATTGTCGTTCCGCCAATATATCAGTCGTGCGCTCTACCAAGCTAAGCCACGGGCTCGTTCATTTCAATGAGGCAGAATAGTGGGCTCTTTTTAAAGATTACGCTTAGATTAAGCATAGGTTGAGTGGAATTATTTATAAATAAGGTCTTTAGTTTATTCTTATATGCATTATACCATTTTAGATTGTTATACAGATGAAGCTTCAGGTCTTGGAGTTCCACCTTATTTAGGAACCTATCCTAGATATATCTATGCGCAACTAAAATCAGAAGGACACGACGTTTCCTACATTACTATTGATGATTTGAGGCTATGGAAGAAGTATGATAAAGAGGTAAAAAAAGTAACTGAAAAAGATAAAACGAATATCAAAATCTATAATTTAACTAAAAACGATGCGCAAAAAGTAATTGATAACACTGACGAATTAATTGTTTTAATCGGTGTGCATGTACCTGGTAAGTATCTGAGTGCACTTCCAGGAACTCTCAAAGAAGTGCTACCTTTACTGAAAGATATTAAGGTAAAAAAGACACTTACTGGTCCTGTCCTATTTGGAACACAATTAGAAGGGGGGAAATTTGCAGAGAAAATTGATTTAGATCTCTTTGATGAAAAGAAAAGTTTTGGTTTATCATTCGATTCTTTAGAAAAAGTAGCTCCATTGGGTGCTGGAATTCTTGATCAAATACCTTACAGACTAATGATTGAAATTGAAACTGGAAGAGGATGTAAGATAGGGCGTTGCAGTTTTTGTACGGAACCGATAAAAAATGATTTTCTTAATAGAAAAATGGAATCTGTTCTTGCAGAAGTGCAAGCTTACTATAAAGCAGGTGCTCGTAACTTTAGATTAGGTAAACAAGCAGACTTTTATGCAAGTGATAGGCCAATTGAATTATTGAAAAATATTAGAGAAAGCTGTCCTGAAATTAAAGTTTTACAAATTGATAATGTAAATCCAAATTCTGTTGTTATGAAAGGTGGGGAAGAGATCACAAAAGCAATAGTTGAATATTGTACACCTGGAAATATTGCAGCATTTGGTGTAGAGAGTTTTGATCCAGTTGTTGTAAAGGAAAACACTTTGAATACCATGCCTGTGATTGCTCATAAAGCAATAGCGATAATTAATAAATATGGTGCTGAGCGTGGAGAAAACGGTTTGCATAAATTCTTACCTGGAATAAATATTATTTTTGGTTTATGTGCTGAGAGTAAAGATACACAGAAAAAGAATATGGGAGCACTGCATAAAATTATGGGTGATGGCATGCTCCTGCGTAGAATTAATGTACGTCAAGCAGCGGTTTTGCCAAATACTATGCTAGAGAAAAAATGTGGTGATAAATTCTTGCGTAAGAACAAAAAGTATTATTGGAAATGGCGTAATCAAATAAGGCAGGAAATTGATTCTCCAATGCTTGAGAAATTGCTTCCTATTGGAACTGTAATTAGTGATGTTTATCCTGAAATCTATGATGGGAAAACAACTTTTGGCAGACAAATGGGAACTTATCCAATTGTTATTGGGATTAAAGGTCGTATTCCAATTGGTGAAAAAGTAAAAGTAAAAGTTACTGCACATATGCTAAGAAGTATTACTGCTGAAGTTATTGAGTAAGCATAGCTCTTCTTGCTTTCACCCTTCTCCAAATATTTTCTGCTAAACTCCTTAATTCAAATTTATGTTTTACAAATTAGTTGATGGTCAAGTACCCTATGAAGTTCTAAGAATGGTTCAATAAGATCTAGGTTTACTAATCTTAAATTAACCCTTTCTTCTTTTTCTTCTTCTATAATCTGTGATTTCCACTGGTCTATTGACCAGTGGTGCAAAATTCTTAATAAGAAAAAGATCTACCCTCATTAAATTAATCGAAGGTAGACCAAAAGCAATCAAACACTCTTCGTACAGCGTTAATAGTTTGACCAAACCTTGGGAGTAGCTAAGATTACCTTCTTGATAAATGTTTTGCGATAGTGCAAGCTATCACCTTCAAATCAAGAGGTTAATTCTTATGAAACGTAATCCGACAAGATATAGCTCTGCAGTAGGAAAGATTTGGGCCATGGCGACCTTTAAAATAAAATATTTTCATAAAATTTTTGATATCCAAGGATATCATAAACTCACTGATGCTCTTTTGAATCAGGAGTTCAGACATTACAAAATAAATTGTCGAAAGCTTACTTTTAACTCAGGCCATGTTCATATTATTTTGGACATGGGCTTGTATAGTAAAATTGAACTAGCAAAGAAAATTAATGGCTTTGTAGGTAAAAAGTTACTTGAGATGACCCCAAGTATGAAAAAGAAATACTTCTGGGTTCCAGTTTTTGGAATCCTGCATATGATATTAGAAATGTCAATGATGTGTCTTTCTACGAGAGATATTTGGATAAGCAGAAGTATTCGAGCACGAACCAGAAGATGCTAACCTCATTTAATTAGATCTTTGAGTGACGTATATGCCATCCGGTGTATTCACCGGCGGTAGTTACTCAACTAAAACTCTTTTTTGACTTTACTTGGAGCAAAGTAAATCTAAATAGTTAACCCTAAATTTAATAAACATTAGAATTCTATTTATTTTTTATGAAAGATGTTGCTAGGAAGAGTTTAATAAAAGATATTGGAAAAACAATTCAAATTTTACAATCCAAAACAAGCACTATCAATGAAGAATTAAAAGATTTGAGTGATCATACTATCCAGGATGTAGCTTTGTACAAAAACATGGATGCAGTTTCTTTAGCTGTTCTTATTTACGCTATTTCAAAAGTACATCGTTGTGTTGTAGGTAAAAAACATGAAGGTGACATCATATTAGAATTACAAAAAGCGCAAAAAGCTTTACAAAATAAAAAATTTGGAAGTTACAATAAATCGCTTGCAAAAGCTTTTGATGTTGTTGAAAAGTGTGGCGGCGAAATGAAAAAATATGTGCGTGATGTTGTTTATGCTTCTAAAATTAAAAAAGGTGTTACATTAATTGAAAAAGGAGTCTCAGTACGAAGGGCTGCGAGTGTTATAGGAATTAGTGAATGGGATTTATTATCTTATACTGGAAGATCACATTCAGTCGAAGAAAAGCATGAAAAGGTTCCTGCAAAAAAAAGAGTTACTAAAGCTATAGAAATGTTTACTAAAAAAGAAGGCCAGCATATTTTGTTTTTTGATGCCGGACCTTTAATTACTCTTGCAATGTCCCGTTTATTATGGGTTTTACCAAAATTGAAGGAAAATTTTGGTGGTAAATTTTATATCACTGAATCTGTAAGGCAAGAAGTAATTGACAAACCGAAAACAATTAGGCGTTTTCAATTTGAAGCTTTAGAGATTGAAAAACTTATTCGTGATGGGATTTTAGAGTTGTATATTGATATTTCACAAAAAAATGTTAAAAATTTACAATCCTTATCAAACAAAACATATCGTATTAAAGAAAAATGGTTAGAAATTATTCAGGTAGGAGAAATGGAAACAGTAGCTGCTTCTTTAAAAAACGAAAATGCTCCTATAGTGATTGATGAGAGAACTATGCGTTTATTATTAGAAGATGAGAAATCTTTAGAAAAATTACTTGAGAGAAGAAACAGGAAAAAAGTGACAATGGATGAAGCAAATGTTGCTAAATTTAAAGCTGCTATAAAAGGAGATGTTCCTATCTTACGCTCAGTTGAATTAGTTACTGCTGCATTCCATCTAGGATTAATTGATATGTATCTCCCTAAAATGAATCGCTCAAAGGAGTTTTTATTAGATTCTGTTTTATGGAATGTAAAGTTTAATGGGGCTGCTATCACTGAACATGAGATTGAAGAGATCAAACAGTTTTCATTGAGAGAAGTTGTTCCTAAGAAAGTAACTTCTAAAGCAGAAGTAAAGAAAGTTTCTAAGAAAACTACTATTAATCCATTAAAAACCAGCTAGGTTTTTAATTGAGTTCAAAATATTTATTTTGTACACCAACAAAAACCTTTTAAAACAAGTTCTCTTTTAACGTCGTATATGGCTAGTAAGTGCATAATCTGCGATGATCCAGCAGAATACAAGATCAAAGATACTTTGGACTATTACTGTGGAGAATGTGCAGATGAAAATTTCTCAGACCTTTCTATTTTATTAAAAGTTGAAGAAGAAGCACAACGCTTACAAAAGTTTCTTAGAGAGAAAATAGATCCAGTTAAATTAAACGATAACGCTCAATTAGGAGAAGAAAAAGATGAAGAAGATCTTCATGAAATGCTTGATACCTCAGAAGAAGAGGGAGAATTTAATAATGAATCAAGTAATGAAGAAGAATAAAATTTTTTTACAAACAATAAAATGTTTCAACATAGAAAAAATAAGCAGATTACTTTTGGACCGATTAAAACATCAAGAATAGAATTAATAGATATTAGTAAAGCTTGGTTAGCTCTTAGTTTTGCATTTGCTTTGATTTTTTCAAATGTAAGTTTAATACAAGGAAATGTTTTTCGTATTTTTACATTAGATTTTTTAATTTTAATTGCAATCTCAGCACTCACAGCAGGTTTGGGATTCTTATTACATGAATTAGCACACAAATTTGTTGCACAAAAGTATGGCTGTAAAGCAGAATTTAGAGCAATGGACCAAATGTTATATTTTGCAGTAGGTTTAGCTTTTGTGATTGGATTTTTGTTTGCAGCACCAGGAGCAGTAATGATTGCTGGAAATGTAACAAGAAGAGAAAATGGTATTAT
>CAYWPT010000028.1:0-5244 GCA_964460605.1 uncultured Methanosarcinales archaeon | reverse complement strand
AGCTTTCAAAATTGACGCTCCAGATCGACCGAAGGGAGGTCTGGAGTAGTTCACATTCTTAAAAATACTCTTTAGCTACATGGTTCACCAAGACACACATGGAGTACATCATTATCATAAGAGGAAACATACAGCTAAAAAAGCAAAAAAGAAAGATAAATATTGGAAGATTTGGATAGACTATGCAATCTACTTCTTCGTATTTGCTGGACCTTTAATGACCCTACCACAGGTGATTAAGATTTGGGTGGAGCAAGATGCTACAGGGGTATCCTTATTATCTTGGAGTTCATATTTAGTCGCTGCAACTTTTTGGTTGATATATGGTATAGCGCATAAAGAAAAACCTTTAATTTTCTCCTACATCATTTGGATTGTAATGGAAATAGCAATTGTAGCTGGCGTTGTTATGTATGCTTAGTTTTAGTCCAAAAGCTTTATAAACAAACCCTATAAAATTATAACTACAAAAGATATTAATTAACTAAGTTGATATTGCTTTGGCAGAGACAGATAGTCAAAATTCATTTTTAACTCATTCTGTTTCAATAATATATACATCAATAGATTATATGGTATTTCAAGCACATTAATTCTAGTTAGTTATTCGGAGAAAATAAAATGACAACAGAAAATAAAATAGAGTTTAAGGATTTAGGAGTAATGACTAAAGTAGTTGAAGCACTCAAAGAAGAAGGAATTTATAACCCTACTACAATTCAAGAGAAAGCAATTCCTTTGGCACATGCAGGACATGATATTATTGGAATTTCAAGAACAGGTAGCGGTAAAACTGCTTCATTTGGAATTCCAGTATTAGAAACTGTTGAGAAAGGAAAAGGTGTACAAGCATTAGTTTTAGCACCAACTAGAGAATTAGCAAACCAAATTTCAAAAGAAATGCAAAAATGGGGTAAATACCTTAACTTGAGATTTGCAACTGTTTTTGGTGGTGTATCAATGGAACCACAAGAACGTGCCATGAAAGTAGCTGAAATTATTGTTGCAACACCAGGTAGAATTCTAGACCACTTACAAAGAGGAAACGTACGACTAGATAACCTTAAAGTATTTGTTTTAGATGAAGCAGATAAAATGGTTGAAATGGGTTTCATCCAAGATGTGGAAAAAATTCTCTCTGCGAGTAATGATAGTAGACAAATCTTCTTATTTGGAGCAACCATTTCAAATGAGATTGATTATTTGAGAAAAAATTACATGCATGATGTTGTTGTGGCAGAAGCTGAATTACATGTTAAGAAAGATTTGCTAAAACAATATTATTACAATGTAAGAACTAATGAGAAATTTTCACTTTTAGTACATTTACTTAAGAAAGAAGAAACAGGAAGAGTAATCATTTTCTGTTCAAAAAGATCAACTGTAGAATTAGTTGAAAAGAACTTAAGAAAAAATGGAATTAAAGCTGAAATGATTCACGGAAAGATGTCTCAGAATAAACGTCTTCACGTAATTGAAAGATTTAACAGCGATAAAACAGACATTCTTGTTGCATCCTCAGTTGCAGCTCGTGGTTTAGATATTAGAAGCGTCACACACGTTTTTAACTATGATTTATCACAAGATTCACAAGAGTATGTACACAGGGTTGGTCGTACTGCCCGTGCTGGTGAAGAAGGAGTAGCTATTACTTTATTATCAGAACAAGATTTCGGAACTTTCGGACAAGTTTTAGATCGTTACGATATGGATGTTGAAGAACTTCCACTTGAAGCTTTTGAAAAAGTAAGATTTGATACTGGACCTAGACGTGATGGAAGATTTGGTAACAGATCTGGTGGACGTTATGGTCACCGAAGAGGTCAAGGTGGACATCGTGGATCAGCTGGTCGAAGAGAACATGGTCGTAATAGATCACGTTATTCATCTGGTTCTGATCGTGGACCTTCACGAGGGCCTTCTCGAAACAGATCTTCAGGAGGATCAAGCTCAAGAAGATAAATTTTTTCTTTTCTTTTTTTAGTTACATTTATATTCTCTAAACTATTCTTTAATCTATTAAATTAGAGGTGTATTAAAATGACACAAGAAATAAAGCTTGGACTTTATTTCTGTGCCGAAAATCACCGGAGGAGATTTTATGGTATTTAGTATAAGTGAAATCATTTCTTTGGTTTTAGCAACATTAGTTTTAGTTAAATTAATTGGAATTACTGTAAACCAAAAAGGATGGATGAATTTTGCGAAGGGTTTTATGGGGAACTCGGCACTTTTTAGTGTAGTTGGTGTATTAATTTCAGGAGTATCCTTATTCTTCTTATTAAAAGAATTGAGTATTGTACAAATTTATGCGAGTATGGCAGTATTCTCAGGATTAGTAATGCTTAGTTTTGCAGCATTCCCAGATCTAATTGGTCCATTAGTAACTAAAATTGCTAAGAAGAAAAATATTTTGAGAAAAGCTTGGTTGGCTAGCTCATTGTGGATTGCTTTTACCATTTGGGTGTTGTATACCATATTTGCTTGAGAGCAACAAAACTTAAATGCTTTTTTTTCTTTTTTACATTCATGCCAGCAGAGAACATTTCTATAGAAAACGCAAAACACAACAAATAATTCTATTTTGTAGCTAATGTTGTAGTTTATAGGGAATCTAGTGAAGTTGTTTTAGAAGAATGTAGTTTCACAGATTGGGCTTTGGTTAATACTGAATAATTTAAAAACTATGGTTGTATTGATTGTGCACACAGCTAAGTTTTTCAAACAATTAACTTATTCACTCAAAGACAATAAGTTTTTTACTTCTTTTGCTAGAGCTAATGAAGCAGTTAAACCTGGTGAGCATATTCCTAGAACATTAATCATTCTAGGATTTAGTATGTCTGGAGCAATATGAAAATCGTCCCCATTAGAAAGAATTGCTTGAATTCCAGTTTGGTGATGAAGTAATTCATTAGGCCTTAAATATGGGAAAAATTTGTTAACATAATTAAAAAATTTTCTGGCATTAATCAAATCACTCCCATAATCTTCTCTTTTAACACCTCTTTTACGATTTAAGGGACCAACAGTAACTTCTTTCCCTAATTCTCCCTCAATATTTAATGTTGGACTTAAATGTACACCTAATGTTGTATGATCCTTACCTGATGGTGTTCTAAATTTATAAGGTGTAGGGTATACATTTCTAGAAACTTTAGTTTCTTCTTTTTGATAAAACTTTGCAGTTTCTCCACGCACAGGAAATATACTTAATGGAAAATCAGGATTAAGTAATTTTGCAACTCTATCACTATACAAGCCAGCAGCATTTACCACATAAGAGCTTGTAAACTCATATTCTTCTTCTTCTGTTCTTACTTTAACTATAATCTCTTTTTCATTTGTTTTTAATCCTATAACCTTTGTTTTATTAAGTGCATATTCTTCAACAGAAGATAATTGATGTAATCTTTTTACTAGGCTTGTAGGATCAACAATACCTGAACTAGGAACCCATAAAGCTGAATATGCTTGGACATTAGCTTCATATTCTTTAACTTTATTTCCGTCTATTTTTTGTATGCCTTGAACTTCATTTCTTAGAGCTTTTCTTAATAGATTATCTAAGGAAGAATCTTCAAATTCATTAGTTGCAACAATAAGTTTACCTGTATTTTTGTAAGGTACATCATGTTTCTCACAAAAAGCATATAGTAATTTATTTCCTTCAACACAAAGTCTTGCTTTTAATGGTTGGTCATAATAAATCCCTGCATGTATTACTCCCGAATTTCTTGAACTTTGATTTTCCCCTGGAAAGTTCTCATTTTTATCTATGATGCAAATATTTCCACCTGTTAAAAATTTTGAAGTTTCAAAAGCTATAGCTTCTCCAATAATCCCCCTTCCGATAATAGTAAGATACATATCTGCCATATTCTTCTCAAAAATTTTCCATATAAAAATATTTATATATATTAAAGAGATGGTTTTTATTAATGTTATTTAAAAAAAAGACAAAGCTTGGAACTGTTAGAGTTAAAACTAAATGTCTTAAAACTTATAAAAAAACAAAAGAGGGCTGGGAATTAAGTGGACAAAAGTTTCCTGAACTACAACAAGTTGCTAAATTGTTTAAATCACAAAAAAATTTTAAGCAATTAGTAGATAAAAAAAATCCAGAATTTCTTAAAGGACAAATCTACAAAGGAAAATTGCAAGGTGCTAGAATTAATATTCTTCCAACTGGTGAAAAATTAGAAAAAGCCTATTCCTTGTTTGCTCCATATTTACGTATTCATGATCAAGATTCACATGACCACTGGGATGTAATTTATCAAAATAAAGGTGGAGGATATTCTTATGTATATACTCTTGCTAAAAGAAAAGCACATAGGGCTCGTAAGTATAAAAAGGTAGAAGAATTTGACAAACATTATGCTAAGTTGAAAAGAAATATTGAAAAAGGTCTTAATGATGATGAAGATTATATGGCTTTAGCCATGCATACTTTGCTTAATACTTATATGCGCGTTGGAAATGAGATCTATTATAAAGCAAATAAACACAAAGGTTTAAGCACTATTATGAAGAAAGACGTAAAAATAAAAGGAAACTTTGTTTCTTTTAACTATCTAGGAAAAGATGGTGTTCCTATCAATATTAAACAAAAATTTTCTAAACAATATGTAAAAAGGCTTAAAGGATTAATGAAAACAAAAAAAGCTAATGATTATCTTTTTGCTATAAATGCACACCCTTTACATGAAAGAGATTTTAAAACAGCTTTTCAAGTCTATTCAGGAAAAGAGTTTTATCCCCACATCGTGCGATCACATTATGCAACAAAACAAGTAAAGAACTTTATTTCTAAAAAGAAAAGAGCAAAATCTGTTTCTAAAGAACAAGTTGAAGAGTTGTATAATTCTGTTGCAGCAGCTTTAGGACATAAAAAGTTCAATAAGAAAACAAACACTTGGCAAGTACATCATGCAGTTACTGTAAACAGTTATGTACAACCAGAATTGGTTGCACAAGTTGATAAGTTAATGAAATGATTTTAATGGCAAGAAGAAGACCAAAAAAAAATTATTAGAAAATCAAGGGAAAAGATAAACACTGGCACTTTATTTGTTGGTTGTATGTTTATTGGTATTGGTTTGGGTATGGCTTTAGGCATTACTGCAGTTGGTACTTTAGTTGGAATGGGAGTTGGCTTTTTAGCTATGTATTATTCTGATTAATATTATCCTTGAAAGATTTTTAAATAGCTTTAATTTTAAGCTCTTATGAAGATAGTAC
>CAYWPT010000027.1:0-5635 GCA_964460605.1 uncultured Methanosarcinales archaeon | reverse complement strand
GTACACTTTGAGAATAATGATTTTTTAGCAACAGCCGAACAACTCATTTATGCTATGCTTCTTGGCTATAAAGTCAAAGAGTTTCCTACTACACTGCATGTGCGTAAGTATGGTGAATCAAAAATGAAACTGTTTAAAGTGATTAAAAGCCATGCCAAATTTGTAGGGAAGGTTAGTTTTGCTAAAGTTCAAGGTAAATTCAATAAAGATTTTGCAAGTAAAGGTGCGCAATGAAAGTTATCACTATTTTAGGAACACGACCAGAGATCATTAAGTTGTCACCTGTTCTTGATTTATTAGAAAAGGATGATGCTATAATCCATAAAGTGATTCATTCAGGTCAGCATTATGATCATAACATGGATGCAGTATTTTTTGAAGAGTTGGGCTTGGGGAGAGTAGATTATCCTTTAGGGATTGGTTCTCATTCTCAGGGGAAGCAAACTGGATTGATGTTAGAGAAGATTGAAGAAGTGTTAGTCTCTGAAAAACCAGACCTAGTTATTGTACAAGGTGATACTAATACTACACTCGCTGGAGCTTTAGCTGCTGTGAAGTTACATATTCCTACCATGCATATTGAAGCTGGTTGTCGATCATTTAATCGGAAAATGCCTGAAGAGATTAATCGAACTGTAACTGATGCAATTAGTGATTACTGTATTGCTCCAGATAAAAAAAGTGTTGAGAATTTAAAGAATGAAGGCGTTAAAGCTAAAGTCTTTGCTTTAGGGAACACTTCTTTTGATGCTGCTTTGCGTAATAAAGAATTTGCAAGAAGTCCTATTATTGATAAATTAAAATTAAAAGATTTTATTTTAGTTACCATCCATAGAGCTGAGAGTACAGATAACGCTAAGAATCTTAAGAGTATCATAGGAGCTTTAGAGGATTTAGCTAAATCATATACAGTTGTATTTCCTATGCATCCAAGAACTCGTAAGGCTCTTGAGCGTGAAGGGTTAAGTTTGGAAAAAGTGAAAGTTATTGAACCACAAGCATATTTATCATTTATTGCATTATTATCTTCTTGTAAGGTTTGTATTTCAGATAGTGGTGGGATTCAAGAAGAAGCATTAGTTTTTGATGTGCCTTGTTTAATCCCTAGGAATGAGACTGAATGGACTCGATTAGTAGATGCTGGTAAGAATTTCTTATTAGGTGTTGATCGTTCTGAGATTGTTAGACAGACTAAAGAGATCCTAGGTAGATTAGATGAGATTAAAGCGATTGACTATGATTATCCAAAAGGAGTTTCTGCTCAAATTGTTTCTAAGATTCATGAGGTGCTCAATGGCAATTCATGAAAGTGCCTTAGTTTCTGCTAGTGCTATTATAGGTGAAGGAACTTCTATTTGGCATGTAGCGCAAGTGCGTGAGAGTGCAGTCATTGGTAAGAACTGTGTTATTTCAAAAGGTGTGTATGTTGATAAAGATGTAAAAATTGGAGATAATTGTAAAGTGCAAAACAATTCTTCTTTGTATCATGGGGCTACTTTAGAAAATGGTGTTTTTATTGGCCCTCATTGTGTTCTAACTAATGATAAGAATCCTCGAGCTATTAATCCCAATGGTACTTTGAAAACTGATAGTGATTGGGAAGAAGGAAAAATTCTAATTAAAGAAGGCGCTTCTCTGGGAGCTCGCGTTGTTGTTTGTCCTGGCGTGACCATTGGTCGTTTTGCTTTGGTGGGTGCAGGATCTGTGGTTACTAAAGATGTTCCTGATTTTGCTTTGGTATATGGTAATCCTGCTCGTGTGCATGGTAAGGTTGATAAGAGCGGGAAAGGTGTTGTCTCTAAACCTGAAGAGTAAATCACAAGCTTTTTAAACAAAATTCTCGCTTTTTAGATTATGATTCCCATAGCAAAACCTTTGCTTGGGAGTGAGGAGAGAGAGGCAATTATTGAGGTGCTGAACTCTGGTATGCTCGCTCAAGGAAAAGTAGTAGAAGAGTTCGAGAATTCATTTGCAGCATTTTTAGGAGTAAAGCATGCAATTGCTACAAGTAATGGAACAACTGCATTACATAGTGCTCTTCTTGCTCACAATATTGGACCTGGTGATGAGGTGATCACTACACCATTTACTTTTATAGCGACAGCCAACATGATTAGAGCTTGTGGAGCCGAGCCAGTTTTTGTTGATATTGAAGAAGAGACCTTCAATATGAACCCTGAACTTTTAGAAGCTGCAATCACAGAGAAAACAAAAGCTATCATGCCAGTACATTTGTATGGGAAATGTGCAAACATGACCAAGATTCAAGAAATTGCAGACAAACATAATTTAATTATCATCGAAGATGCTTGTCAAGCGCATGGTTCTCTACATAATGAAAAAAAAGCAGGAACTTTTGGAACAGCAACATTTTCTTTTTATCCTACCAAGAATATGACTACTGGTGAAGGTGGCATGATTACTACAAATGATGACCAAGTAGCAGATAAATGTAGAAAATTAATTGCACATCATGCGTATAAGCAATATCATCACAATGATTTAGGTTTCAACTTTAGAATGACCAATATTGCAGCAGCCATTGGTAAAGAACAATTAAAGAAACTTGGTAAATTTACTGAAAAAAGAAAACTCAATGCAGCTATTCTCAATGCTGGTTTATCAAATATAAGAGGTTTAATCACACCTAAATCTGATCCTGAACACGTCTATCATCAATATACCCTTAGATTAACACCTGAGGCTAAATTGAGCAGGAATACTTTGCAATTAGCTCTCAAAGATGAAGGTATTAGTGCAGGGATTTATTATCCTGTACCAATTCACAAACAAGAAGCCTACAAAGAGCAAAACCATTTATCTTTTCCTATCTCAGAAAAACTTGCACAAGAAGTACTCAGTCTTCCAGTGCATCCAAACGTTAGTGAAGATGATTTAAGACATATCACAAAAACAGTGAGAGGATTATTAGAATAATGAAAAGAGTGGCAGTAATTGGATTAGGAAACATGGGAAAACATCATGCAAGAAATTATACAAGATTAGAAAACGTTGAATTAGTTGCAGTATGTGATCTTAATCAAGAGTTAGCTAATAACACTGCTAAAAAGTTTAACTGTAAAGCTTATTATGATTATGAGGCAATGCTTAGAAATGAGAAAATTGATGCTGTGAGTATTGTAGTACCAACGTTTCTGCACAAAAAAGTTGCCTTAGCTTGTATTGAATATAATTTAGATCTATTAATAGAAAAACCTATTGCTGCAAATTTAGAAGATGCGCAGGTTATCATTGAAGCTGCTAAAGAAAAAAATGTGGTGTTACAAGTAGGACATATTGAACGATTCAATCCTGCTGTACAAAAATTGAAACAAATTATTGATGCAGGTAAATTAGGAGAAGTGAACTCCATTATTGCTCGAAGAGTTGGAGCAGTACCTGTGCAAGTGCGTGATGCTAATGTATTAATTGATTTAGCAGTACATGATATTGATATTATTCATTTTCTCTATGATGAAGATGCGAGCCATATCACAGGAAACATTGGAAAAGCAGTAATTGAAAAAAGAGAAGATTACGCTGAGATTTTCATGAAGTTTGGAAAAAAGTCTGGTTTTGTGCAAGTAAACTGGTTAACACCCATAAAAATTAGAAAATTGAGTGTAACTGGAACCAAAGGTTATGCAGAATTAGATTACATTACCCAAGAGCTTGTAATTTATGAAAGTAATTATACCAAAGAAGTTGTTGATGAGTATGGAGATTATGTAATCAAATTCGGTATCCCTGATAAAACTCAAATTGGTATTGAAAATGAAGAGCCCATGTATTTGGAGTTAGCACATTTTATTGATTGTTCCGAGAAAAAGATTCATCCACAAGTTACTGGAGAGATGGGAAAGAATGCTTTACGTATTGCCTTAGAGGTTATGAAGGAGAACGAATAAAATGGATAGAAAACATCTCTTTCTGCTTATCCTTACTATTCTTATTTTTGGATTACGTTTATTTGGAACACATGAAGCCATTTATGATGATGAAAGCAACTTTGCTTATTCTCTCACAGTAATGGATGCTTATGGTTTTAACCACGATTATTATTCACCAGTACCGCAAAACATTTTGTATAAACCTTTTATTGCATTATTTGGATTGAGTACTTTTGCCTTTAGATTCTTACCCTGGCTTTTTGCTTTAGCTACAACAGCTTTAGTATTTTATTTTTCTAGGAGACATTGGGGAGAGAAGGTTGCATTTTGGGCTACAATCTTAATGTTGGTCTCTTATTACGCAACGCTGGCAAGTTTACAGTTTGATGTGGAAGGAAACTTTGTGATGTTTTTTGTAGCTTTATTTTTCTTTTCTTATCTCGAGTATGAAAAACTTGAAGAAAAAAAACTCTTTTGGCAGTTTATTGGTGGGATTTCACTTGGTTTAGCTGTGATTACCAAATATAATTCAGTTTACATTGTGCTTATTTTAGGGTTATATTCTTTGATTAAGAATAAATGGAAAATTTGGGATACTATTAAATTAGTTTTCAACTTTTATTTGATTGGTTTTATTTTATTTTTGCTGTATTTGCTTACAGCTTATCTTATCTCACCAGACACTTGGCTGCAATTTGCCTTAGGGATTGGAAGAGGAGTACGATTAGAGAGATATAACTCAGGTGGATTTAGCTTTTTAGCAAGTAGTATGTACCTTTTGTGGACAACACCGCTTCTCATTGGCTTTTTTGTCTTGAATATCTTCAAAAGGTATAAAGGAACTTTGCTTCCTATGATTTGGATTGCCATACCTTTGATTTTCTATAGCACTTTCATCAATTATGGGACCATGGATACCTATTTGATGAATACCATTCCTGCATTAGCAATTCTTGGTGGGATCTCTTTGTCGCAATTTAGATTTAATGAAAAAAGAAGAAGGTTTTTGCTTGTAGGAACTATTGTGTCCTTAGTTTTTTTCTTTCTAGCTAACCTTTTACCTATAAACTATATTGCTCGTATGCCTAGTTTGTATGCTCAAGAGTTAATGAATTTTAATCTTAATTTCTTATTTGCCTACACCTCAGCTTCCGGTCCAACATTTGGCATATCATTTTTAACTTTATTCATTGCGTTTAGTCTATCATTTGCTTGTTTAGGATTGTATTTATTATTGGCTAAAAATAAGAAAGTTGCTGGCTATTTCTTTATTGGATTTGTAGCCATCAGTTTAGGGTTTAATTTATTTTTAGTCTCTGAATACCTTTTCCATCCAACAAGTGTTGATGTAAGCAAAGTAAAATGGGAAATGATGGATTATGTCTATGATAACGATTATCCAATGCCTTTGTATTCAAACGATCAAGGGATCCAGTGGTATTTTGATAACGATTATTGGCACAATTATGAAAAGACGGTAGGTTTTGGTGATAATGAAGTTGGTTCTTACCCGCAAAAAGCTGTTGATAGTATAAACCAGCGGGGAGGAACTTTATTATTGCTCCACTGGCCTCCATTACCAGAACAAAGCCCAGCTTTTGAAGTGATAAAATTTTGTAAATTAGAAAAACAATTTTACGATAAAAACATCCTCTTAGGAGAGGTATACCTCTGTAATAAACAAATTTAAACTCAAAGATTTAATTTTTCAAAAAGAGCAATGATTTCTTTCTTGTTTAATATTA
>CAYWPT010000026.1:0-10126 GCA_964460605.1 uncultured Methanosarcinales archaeon | reverse complement strand
AGCTTTCAAAATTGACGCTCCAGATCGACCGAAGGGAGGTCTGGAGTAGTTCACGGCAAAATAATTAAATTTTAAAACAGAATTTAAATCAAGCTTAGCTAGAAATCCCACACTTTTAAGTGTGGAATGAATAGCATAACATTTTTCTTAAGAGATATTTTTGTATATTCGATGGTAAAGTGATGTGCCTCACAGGAGGTTAGACACATGAGTTTATACAAACAACATGCATACAAGCGTTCCATTTGGTGGAGCACTTGGCACTCACAATGGTGTACGAAGTATAGACATTAATTTTTTTACTTTGAAGTGAGGAAAAACCTTTGTAAAATCTTTTTGCTAGTGTTGGGCATATTACGCTTGACACAGCTAAGAAATACATTGAGGCACATCATGACAAAACAGGGAATCCCAGATTTTTAACTGGGGGGGGTTTAAAGAAGAGAATTACCTTCGGGTTTATTAGTATCAAAAAGTTAAGTCATTCTGAGTATAACTTTTTCATTATTTTTTTCTACATTAATTTCTTTTGCTAATAATGCAAATCTATCAACCTTATTAATTTTGATTTTGATTACTTGCCCTAACTTATAATCTCCATGAACAATTACTTGTTTGTAAGATTCATTACGACCAATCCATTCTTTCGGATTTTTACCTTTTTCATCAATGATAATTGGTCCTTGCCAGTCTCTCCACCTTTCATTTTGTAATAAAGCAATGTTGTGGAAAATTTCAGTTAGTACTTTTGACCGTCTTTTAATCTCATCTCCTTGGATTCTATCTTCCATTTGTTCAGCTGGAGTATTAGGTCGTGGCCAGAATCTAGAGATATTAATAGCATCTGGACTAGTTTCTCTAACTAGTGTTAAAGTGTTCCAGTATTGTTCTTCTGTCTCTCCTGGAAAACCAACAATAACATCAGTCATAATAGTAATTAAAGGCATTGCAGCTTTGAATGCTCTGATTTGATTTTTGTACTCTTTTACAGTGTAGTGTCTTTTCATATTTGTTAAAACTTCATCATCTCCTGTTTGTACTGGAAGATGTAAGAATTTGAAGATCTTTCTGTTTTTGTAAACTTCAATTAATCTATCTTGGATTTTGTTCATATGGTCAGGATTCATCATTCCAATACGGATTTTAAATTTTCCTGGAAGTTTTACTAACTCTTCTAATAATGCTGGAAGGTCTGTTTCAATATCAAAACCATAGCATCCTGTATCTTGTGAGGTCAGCCAAATTTCTTTAACTCCTTCTCCAATTGCTTTTTCTGCTCTTTGCACAATATCTTTTACAGGATAAGATACTAAGTTTCCTCTAGCGGATTTTGTTTTACAAAAACTACAATAACCTAAACAACCTCTAGAGATTGGAATAATTTCTACAATTGGATTTTTTCTTACAATCGGTGTGTTTAATGGTGGTAATTCATTAGTTGCAGTTTCTCTTACAATGTTGTCATTGAGAGCTTCTTCAAGCACTTCTACAACTTTATGAATTTGTTTGGTACCAATTAATGGATACCCCTTCAATCGTGGATCTTTTTTATCAGATTGAGCAATACAACCAGCAATAACTACTTGTTTATAACCATCTTTGAGTTCTGCTAATCGTTTGAAGAATTTAGTCTCAGTAGGTCCTTTTACTGTGCAGGTGTTTATGACTACAATATCTGCTTGTTCAATATCTTCTGTGATTTCAAAGTCTGCTTCTTGTAATAATCCTGCCATCTGTTCGGAATCCGCATAGTTTGCTGAACAACCCACAGTTTCAAAGGCTACCTTTACCATATTTTGCTATTTTGCTCGGTGGTTTATATATTTTACTCGGTTTTAGGCTTAGGATTCATAAGAGTTATATAGGCTTTCCAGAGGAAATAGAGTATGAGGCTTATATTTTTAGTATTATTGGCATTAGCAATTTCAGTTGGAGCTGTTCTAGCTACAGTTTCTTTAGAGCGTGGCATTGAATTAGCTTCTCCAGGAGATTGGATTAAAGAAGATCAAATCAAAGTCTTTTCTGATCAAGTGATTTTGGATTTATCTGGAGCTTCTTGGGCTAAATTTACTGATACTAATTCAATGGACCCTTTTATTGATGAAGGAGCAAATGCTATTGAAGTAAAACCTCAAAACCCAGCAGACATTTCAGTTGGTGATGTAATCTCATACTATTCTGGCGATCGGATTATTGTGCATCGTGTGGTAGAAGTGAGTATTGATAATAGTGGTTATTATTATATTGTGAAAGGCGATAATAACAGACTCAAAGATAATACTAAGGTTCGTTTTGAAGAAATATATGGTGTTGTAGTAGCTGTTATTTATTGAAACATTTATAAATTCTTAAATATTAGTTTTTTATGGGAAGATGGAAGTTGATTATATTATTCTCAGAAATTTTATTGTAGCGTTAGCTTTAGGTGTTCTTATTGGTTTAGAAAGAGAGTATGCTCGTAAACGTGGGCAAGGTCACACTTATGCAGGAATTAGAACATTCCCTTTAATTTCTTTATTTGGAGCATTAGCAGCTTACTTAGGTGAGACTGTAAGTGTTTGGATTTTAATAGGTTCAATGATGCTCATGGGAACTTTGATTTTGATTGCTTACTTCTTTTTAGCAAAAAAATCTTTAAAATATTTAGGTGCAACTTCAGAGCTTGCAGGATTTTTAACATTCTTTGTAGGGGTGATGGCCTATTATGGAGAACTCACTTTTACAGTAGCTTTAGCTGTTATTATTACTTTTATTTTGTATGCTAGATCGGTTGCGCACCATTTTGCAAGAAATATTAAAACTGGAGAGTTACGAGACACCATTTTGTTTGCAGTGATCGCTTTTGTTATCTTACCTTTTTTACCAAACCAGGCATATGGTCCTAATGGATTGTTTAACCCTTACATTGTCTGGCTTATGATTGTATTTATTTCAGGAATTAGTTTTGTAGGATATATCTTTATGAAATGGTTTGGAGAACGTGGTATTGAAATATCTGCAATCTTTGGTGGATTAGTGAGTAGTACTGCAGTGACTACAAGTTTTGCACAAAGAAGTAAGGGAAGTAAGAGATTAATATCTTCTTTGTTGTTAGGTGTTATATTAGCAAACACTTTGATGTTTATTAGAATTTTAATTGAAGTATCTGTTATTAACAGAGAATTATTTTATAATTTATTAATTCCTTTGAGTATACTAATTGTTTTGAGTATAGTAATGGCTTTTGTTGTTTCTAGAAAGTCTGTAAAGACAAAAGGAAAGATTAGTTTAGGAAGTCCGTTTACTCTTGGTCCTGCTTTAAAATTTGGTGCATTTTTTGCTGTGATTTTAGCTTTGGTAAAATTGGCAGATGTCTACTTATCCTCAAAAGGTGTCTATGTTGTGAGTTTTATTTCAGGATTAGCAGATGTTGATGCTATTACTGTTTCATTATCTCAATTAGCTGGAGAAGACTTAGCTATGGAAATTGCTCAACGTGGTATTATGATTGCAGCTATGACTAATGTTGCGGTTAAAGGTGGTATTGCTTATGTTTTTGGTAGAAAAGAATTTGGACAATCAGTAATTGTTGTATTTTCTGTATTAATCTTAGCTGGTATAGGATTAATGTTTTTGTTTTAGAAAAAATCAGATCTGTATGTAAAAACTTTTTTGTTGAGATTTTAGAATAACTCTATCTTAGGTTCTTCTTTTTGCTCCTCTTTCTTTTCACTATTAGTCTTAGCAATTAAATTAAGATACTTAGTAAAATCTGGTGCAGAATCTGTGGGTACTGGCCCAGCTGGAGTGTTGTAACTATTTTTTTCTTCTTGTTTGATTTGGGCTTCTTTTTGTGTTCCAATATCAGTTGAACCAAACATTGAGGTAAAAGCATTTGTAGAAGCTTGAGATGATTCTGTTTGCTTTGGAGTTTCTTGATAAGAATTTTCACTAGCTGTTTTATTTCTAGCTAAGTATTGTAATAACTCAATCGCTTTATTGATTGCTTCTTCAGAATCATGTTTACTATCTATTGTCACCTTCATAACAAAGTTAAATAAAAAGAAGTATTTATTATTTTTGGAAAAAAGAAAAACTAATCTCTTAAGTACCTTCTAAAAATAATATTCTCTCATAACTCTACCACTCGATTTCTTTTTTATGGTATTTGGCTTAGAAAATAAAGCTTTTAACAAAACGCTTATATACAGTAAAATGCTACTTAAGAACAGGAAAAGAGGTATATAGATGTTACGTCTCAGAAAGGACATTAGAGATATAAAAAGATTTGAACAAATTCTGGCAACTTTTCTAGAGGAAGGACTAGGATATTATGTAAAGAAAGGAAAATTGCGTTGGCATTTACCTTTTCACAAAAATGTAACTGTGCATAAAAAACTCTCAAGCAATGAAGAGTTAGCAATAAGACTTAGAAAAGCTTTTGAAAGATTAGGGCCAACTTTTATTAAATTAGGACAACTATTATCTTTAAGACCTGATTTAGTTCCAGAAGAATTTGCTAAAGAGTTTTCTAAATTACAAGGTTCAGTAAGGTCTTTTCCTTACAAAGATGTGAAAAAAACTATTGAAGAGGAATTTGGTCAATCTATAAACAAATTGTTCAAAGAGTTTGACAAAAAACCTATTGCTTGTGCTTCCATGGCCCAAGTACACAGAGCTAAATTAAAAAATGGTGAAAAAGTTGCAGTAAAAGTTCAAAGACCAAATGTAAAAAATATTATTGATGAAGATTTAGATATTTTATTCTATCTAGCAAAAAAGATTGAAAAACATTCTCAAAAACTTAGAGATTACTGCCCAACAGATATTGTAAAAGAGTTTGCTTTCTATACTAGAAAAGAATTGGATTTTAGAATTGAATCAAATAATGCTAATCGTTTGCGTGAGCAAATGAAAAAAAATAAAAATATTACAATCCCTGAAATATTTCCTGAACTTTCTTCACGAAGAGTTTTAACCATGGCTTTTGAAGAAGGCGTACGTTTAGATAATAGTGCTAAGATAAAACGTATGAAAATAGATAGGTCTAAATTAGCAATTACTGGTTTTATGAACATTTTAGAACAAGTGCTTATTCATGGTTTTTTTCATGCAGACCCACATCCAGCAAATATCTTCGTACAAAAAGACGGAAAAATTTTATTTTTAGACTTTGGAATCGTAGGAGAATTAACACGAGCTGAACGTAAAAAGATTATTCAATTCTTTTCTATGATCCCTGAGAAAAACACTGAGAGAAGTGTTGATATTATTCTCTCTTTAGCAAAAGAAATGAACACAGCAGATTTAAGACAGTTTAGGAGGGAGGCTTCAAGAATTTTAGAGGAAGTTTATTTCCATGAAATCACTGAAAAAGGTGTAGGTAGAGCGGTTTATGAAGTTATTTCGATTGGTTCTAAACATGGCGTTATTTTTGACCCTAACCATGTACTCATGGCTAAAGCAATCTATCAAGGAGAAGGTTTAATGCTTTTAGTAGATCCTAAATTTAAAGTAGTGAGTGGTATTGTATCTTTCATTAAAAAATATATCAGGGTACAATTCTCTCCTAAAGGTATTGCTAAAAAAGTAACACATCAATTTTGGAGCACTAAAGATTTTATCGAAGAATTTCCTGAACATGTACAAAAAATTATTGAAAAAATTGAAGAACCAGAAGCACCACAACGTTTTGATAAAAGACAATTAAGACAATTTGAAAATGATCTAAGGAAAATTGGCAATAGAAAAAATGCTGCTTTGATTACTTCACTTTTAATTATTGCTTCTGTAATATTATTTTATCTAGAAGGACGTACTCATATTTTTGGAATTCCAATGAGTGTTATCTTGTTTATAGTGGCAGTAACTCTACTTGTGTATTTAATTTTGAAAAAGGTTTAAAAGTAATGAGTGTTTGTTAAAATATATATTAAGGTGGTTAAGATGGATGATACTTTAAAAAAAATGATTAAAACTGGTTATGGTGTAGGATTACTTTCTTTGGCTGAAGCAAAAAAAGTTGTTAAACAAATTCAGAAAGAACTTAATTTAGATGATAATGAAAGTAAAAAGTTGGCTAAGGAACTAGTAAAAAATTCTCATAAAGCTAGTAAAGAGATAGTGGCTGTTGCTGGTAAGCATGTGGATAAGGCTTTAGTTTCTAGTGGTTTAGTTAAGAAAAGTGAGTTATCTAAATTAAAGAAGACTGTGAAGAAACGTGTTACTAAAAAAGCTAAGACTATACACAAACGAGTTAAGAAAGCTGTTCGAAGTAAATCTGCTCCTGCTAAGAAAAAAGCTACAAGTCAAAGTAAGGTTGCTGTTAATCGTTTAAGAAAAGCTATTCGGAGAGCTACTGGAAAGAGATAGTTTTTTTTCTTAACATTTTTTTTTCTCTTTATTCCACTTTTTGCTAAATACCTGCCAAATTCTCCATTAGATCTGATCACTCTATGGCAATCTCTTTGTAAGAACTATTCTCACTAAAGGGAATATCTAAAAGTGCTTTCTAAACTTGCTTTTGGAATGTGGTTCCAGATAACTTGTCAACTTGTGATTAATTCATTTTTTCCAAATACTTTTTCATAATTCTTCCAAATTTGTTCACTGGCTTCTTTCTCAGAAATTTCTTTGATTTTAGCAATCATTTTGATACTATCTGGAACAAAAGAAGGCTCATTCATTCTTCCTTCAACACGTTTAGGAGATAAATAAGGGGAATCTGTTTCAGTTAATAATTGTTCAATTGGAACTATTTTTACTAGTGTTTGAAAATGCTGTAATCGTTTAATAACTGCAGGAACTGAGAAATAATAGCCTAAATCAGCTCCACGTTGAATATATTTTTTCTTCCCACCAAAACAATGATTTACAACTGCGATTTCATTGTTAGGTAATTCTTCTTCCATAATATCTAAACATTCCTTCTCTGCTTTTCTTGAATGAATAACAATCGGTTTTTTGAGTTCCTTAGCAAAACGAATTATTTTTCTGAAGTTCTCAGATTCAATTTCTAAATAATCCTCTTTTTTTACCCAATGAAAATCCATACCAATCTCACCAATGGAAACAATCTTATCTTTGTTTTTTTCAATAAACTTTAATTCTTTATCAATATCAAATCCCTCTAAGTTTCTTCCAATACCAACATCTTCATCAGCTTGTTTTCCAATTAAATCAATGGGGTAGAGTCCAAGGCTAGCTTTGATTTGTGGATATTTCTTTGCTAATTCTAAAACTTCCCTATTTGATTTTGGATTAACTCCAGAACAAACCATTGCTTTCACACCAGCCTTTTCAGCTCTTTTAAGAAAATCTTCAAAATTATCAGTATCATTCTCTGTAAAGTACTTGTGAGTTAAGTGGCAATGCACATCTACAAATTTCATAAAATGAAGATATGTGGACTATTTATAAAATCTTTCAGAGAAATTACCCTTAAGGTTTTTAAAAAAACTCTGCTTTCCATTAACTCTATGCGTGAAGATAATTTTAGCATTAAGGATTATTTTAGAACTTTGAAACACCATCTCCCTATTAGAGAGATCAAGCAATCAGATTATTTTGTAGATAAAAAAAGTGAATATTATCCTTTATTTCTCCATTTTTATAAGAAAATGGAAGCTTTTTATGAACATCTCCCTAGAAGAAAAAATGGTGAGGCAGCTTTTGTTCATCCAATTAATGTTATCTTTGCATTAAAACAAGCAGAAGTTACAGATGATATTACTTTTTGTGTTGCACTTCTTCACGACTTTTTAGAAGAAATGGTTGATGTCTATAAGAAAAATGAAGGTCTTAAAGAGGATAAAGAAGGAATCCCATTACTTGATGCCTATGAATTAAAAGTAGCAGATGCTTTAGAGAAAGAATTAGTGGGTTTAGTTGAAAAACATAATTTAGATCAGCAAACAGTCCAACAAATTCTCAAACCAGTAAAATTGCTCACGCGACATAAAAGACATTTCTACTTAATGTCCATTTCAGGAATTTTTAATTATTCAGGGGAAGAAATCATTAAACAAAGAGCTATCCAAGTAAAATTAGCGGATAGAACCCACAATATCATGTGTATTGAATGTTTTGATGAACAAGGAAGATTGTATCAGTGTTTCAAGAACCTTTTTATTATTAATAACGCAAAAAAGTACCTTTTAGATAAATATGGTGGAGCTGATGCTTATGTAAAAAGAATTGATTCACCTGATGAAGTTTTATACAACAAATGTGCAAAAGCAACCTTTGATGCATTCCAAAAAATTATGTATATCTGTACTCATAAAGGTATTGAAGAGTACAAATTTATTCTTCAACTTGCATTTAAAAAATATAAATTGAGTAGAGATGGAATTGCAGCAGTAACTGCAATGGACCCTAAAGAAAATCATCCAATGCGTTTATTCCAAGGAGTAGTATGGAAATATGATGCTCGTCTACACCATGAATGGAAAAAATTTGATGAAATTAAGTTAGCAGAAATTGCTTATGTAAAAGAATTCTTTGGAGATTGTAACCTTACTGGTGAACAATTACGGGCGATTTTAGACTATAAAGACGCATATGCATTAAAAGAAGTAGTGGGTCAATTAGTTTACGATCCACCTTATTATGTTCAGAATTTTATAAGTTCAAAACTCTCAAATGACGGGAGAATTAGGTATAATAAATGGTTGTCCTCCAGAAGCTATTTTGGAGGAGATAAAAGCTTAATATAAGAGGGCAAGATTTATAAAGAATCTGGCATCTTGCTCAGAATACTCTTAATAATTATTAAATCGAGAGAGGTTTTGATAACAATGACAATTGTAAAAATAAATTTACACAAAGTAAACGCAGAGAGAAAGGTTGGCGCTAAAGGTGGCCAAATTAGAATTAACAACAATGTTTCTATTAAAGAGATTGAAGATTTAGCTTTCTCATTACCTGGTAAAGCAGGATTAAAATTCACCTTTGCATTTAATTGTAAATACGAACCTGATTTTGGTAGTATTGATGTAGAAGGACAAGTATTTTACACTGGTGATGAAAAGCAAATTAAAGAAATTAAAACAAATTGGGAAAAGGAAAAGAAAATCCCTTTAGCTTTAATGGAACAAATTGTAAATGCTTCCTTACATAAAGGGAATATCCAAGCAATTAAGGTAAGTGAAGAAGTAGGATTACCAAGTCCATTGCCTTTACCTAAATTAAAAACATCTCAAGCCAAGGAAAAAGTAGCTTCTAAGGCTAAAGTAGCAAGTAAAGCTAAAAAATAATTTTTATTTTCTTATTCAATTAATTCTAGAGTCATAATGTTTATAAATAATAAAAGCTATGAAATATATTGAGGGATAAGTGAGGGTGATCTTTCTATGGGTGAGAGTACTATTAAGTTAAAAGTAATGGAAGCAGTACAAGATGATGTTAATCGTGGTATTGTTAAAATTGATTCTTCTTATCTAAAAAAAATTAATGTAAACCCTGGAGATGTTGTAGAAATTATTGGTGTGAGGAAAACTTCTGCTGTTGTTGACAGAGCTTATCCAGGAGATATTGGATTAAACATAGTTCGTATGGATGGGAATACTCGTACAAACTCAAGAACAACTGTTGGTGAAATGGTCGAAGTAAAAAAAGCTGAAACTGAAGTTGCTAAAAAAGTAGTAATCGCTCCAACAAATAAACAAATTGTAATCAAAGCATCTCCACAACTCTTCAAATTAGGATTATTGGGTAAATCTGTAGGAAAAGGGGATTTAGTTTCTCTAGGACATGGACAACATAAAAGAAGATACAGTGGAACTCAAATGAGTGTATCTGTAAACGATATCTTTTCAGCTATGGAATCGCGTTTTTCAGGATTAGGTCTTGGAGACCTCAAATTCATGGTGGTGGACTGTGTGCCAGCAAATAAAATTCTCACAATTGGTAAAGAGACTGAGATTGAATTTTCTTCACGAGCAGTAGAAATTAAAGAAGAAATTAATCTTGGCGTGAATTATGAAGATATTGGTGGTCTTGGTGAGGAGCTAAAAAGTGTAAGAGAAATGATTGAATTACCTTTAAGGCATCCTGAATTGTTTGACAGATTAGGTATCGATGCACCAAAAGGAGTATTATTACACGGACCACCAGGAACTCGTAAGACTTTATTAGCAAAAGCTGT
>CAYWPT010000025.1:0-10584 GCA_964460605.1 uncultured Methanosarcinales archaeon | reverse complement strand
TGATCCCCGGTTCGAGTCCGGGCAGGCCCACCATTTCTAATTAAAACCAAACTATTATAAAGCAAAAATAGTATTCAGAGCCCATGCAAGAAAAGATTTATGAGATTCTTTTAGAACAAGATGATGTATCTTGGCGTACTATGCTTTACGATTTAGTAAAAAAAGAAGGCATGGATCCATGGGATATTGATCTGACTCAATTGAGCCAAAAGTTCATTGAAATGGTCAAAAATATGAGAGAAACTGATCTGAGAATATCTGGGAAAGTCTTTCTTGCAGCAGCTATTCTATTAAAAATAAAATCTGCACACTTAATTGATCATGATATTGGTAATTTAGACAAATTACTCAATGAAATGGAAGAAGAAGCAGAGTATTTAGATGAAGAAGATTGGGAGGATATGACCCCTGAAGAGATGGAGATTGCACACGCTAAAAAGAAAAAATATACACTCATTCCAAGAAATCCTCAGCCAAGGAATAGAAAGGTATCTATTCATGATTTGGTACACGCTCTACAACATGCTATGGAAAGTAAAAGAAGAGTTTTAGCAAAACAAAAGCCAATAAAATTTGTAATGCCTGAGAGAAAAATTGATATCACTGATTTGATTACTAATTTATATAATAAAATCAATTATTATGCTAAAAAACAAGAAAAAGATCTTTCTTTTACTAAATTATTACCTCCACGAGCAGGGAAAAGAGAAAAAGCTTACACTTTCATCCCTATGCTTCATTTAGAGAATGAACGTAAAATTGAGATCTCTCAAGAAAAACCCTTTGCTGAGATTTATGTAAAATTGCAGAAGGAGAAAAAAGCAGTAAATAAAGGATAATTTTTACTATTAAAAGCCCTTTCTTTCAGAAAGTTTTTAAAGAAGCCTAAGCCTAAAAAGTTTCTATTCTTTATAATATGAAATCCACAAAAGATATCAAAGTACCTAAAAAGGTTGTAGACCAAGTAATTGGGCAAGAAGAAGCTGTGAATATTATCAAAAAAGCAGCACTACAAAGAAGACATGTCTTATTAATTGGTGAACCAGGTACAGGTAAATCAATGCTTGGAATTGCACTTTCAGAATTATTATCAAAAAGTGATTTAGTGGATGTTATCTCTTATGCTAATGCTGAAGATGAAAATGAACCTTTAATTAGATCTGTAAAGTCAGGTGAAGGTAAATCTAAGGTAAAAGAAGCCCAAATTGATAACAAACAAGCTTTCAAAAATGTACGATTCTTATCATTTATTATTGCAATTATTGTGATGATTGCTCCTTGGTGGGCAAGAACACATTATAATTCAGATATTATGTTCGCAGCATTTTTCCTTGGTGGAATGATGTTTTTAGTAGCATTTTCTGTATTGATGAATTTAGGACCAAGAGCTTTAGCTTCTGGTGGAGGAAAAGTAATCCCACCTAAATTAATTGTAGATAATGGAAATAAAGACAAATCTATCTTTTTTGATGCTACTGGAGCACATGCAGGTGCACTCTTAGGAGACGTATTACACGACCCATTACAAAGTGGAGGTTTAGGCACTCCAGCTAACCAAAGAGTTATGGCTGGTATGATCCATAAAGCAAACAAAGGAGTACTCTTCATTGATGAGATTGCTACTTTAGATGTACGTACACAACAAGAATTATTATCAGCTATTCAAGAGAAAAAGTTCCCTATCACTGGACAATCAGAGAGAAGTTCAGGTGCAATGGTAAGAACAGAGGCAGTACCTTGTGATTTTGTTCTTGTAGCTGCAGGTAATTTAGACACTATTAGTAAAATGCATCCAGCACTCAGAAGTAGAATCCGTGGATATGGTTATGAAATTTATATGAATGAGACAATGGAAGATTCTAAAGAGAATCGTCTCAAAATCGCACGTTTTGTAGCTCAAGAAGTAAAACGAGAAAAAGGAAAAATTCCACAGTTTTCTTTAGATGCTGTCAAAGAAATTATTGAAGAAGCTCGAAGAAGAGCAAGTAGAAAAAACAAACTGACTGTACGTTTACGTGAATTGGGTGGTTTAGTGCGTGCTGCAGGTGATTTAGCTAAAGAAGATAAAGCAGAATTAGTTCTTAGAGAACATGTCTTAGCTGCAAAGAAATTAGCTCGACCTTTAGAACAACAATTAGCAGACAAGTATATTGAAAGAAAAAAACAGTATGAAGTTATTGTAACTGAAGGAACACGCGTTGGAAGAGTAAACGGATTAGCAGTTATTGGTTCAGGGTCTTCACATTCAGGGATTATGTTACCTATCGAATCAGCAGTTACTTTAGGTGGTAAAAAACCAGAGATTATCGCTACTGGAAAATTAGGTGAGATTGCAAAAGAAGCTATCAAAAATGTCTCAGCTATTATTTTGAAATTGTTTGGTGAAGACATCAAAGAAACTCGTGATATTTATGTACAATTTTTACAAACCTATGAAGGAGTAGAAGGAGATTCAGCTTCCATTGCTGTAGCAACGTCTATTATTTCAGCTCTAAAAAATGTGCCTGTACGTCAAGATACTGCGATGACTGGATCATTATCAGTTCGTGGAGAAGTTCTACCTGTCGGTGGCGTATCTTACAAAGTAGAAGCTGCTATTGATAGTGGTGTTTCTCAAATCATTGTACCACATTCTAACTTACAAGATATTGTAATCAAAAAAGATCGTTTAGAGGGTATTACTATCATTCCTGTAAAGACTCTTGAAGATGTGCTTGAGCATGCTATGGACTGGAAAGGGAATATGAAGCTCAAGAAGTTGATCTGTGGGAAGAAATAGCTCTAAATATACAAAATGTTTAAAAAGAGGGGCTAATCTCAAGCTTATATAATGGCAAGAACACAATTTAGAAGTAAAAGAAAGCTTTCAGGTGGGCGTTATGTTGCATCTAGAGCTAAACGTAAATTCGAACTAGTGAGAGCTGCTACTTATACTAAATTAGCTGAAAAAAAGAACAAAGTTATCAGAACCATCGGTGGAAACAAAAAAGTTCTTTTATTATCAGGAAACGAAGTAAATGTTGCTGATAAAAAAGGCAAAATTAAGAAAGTAGCTATCAAAAACGTAATTGAAAACAAAGCTAATCCAAACTTAGTTAGACGTAACATCTTAACTAAAGGAGCTATCGTAGAAACTGACTTAGGTAAAGTAAGAATTACTTCAAGACCTGGTCAAGAATCTGTAATCAATGGCGTTTTAGTTGAATGATAAAAATGCATGAAAAGCATTTTTTCTTATTTAGCATGCAAATAAAGTCCTTGCTTTATTTTGCATAAATCTTTCTTAACTACTTTTCTATTTATATTTATTTTGACCAGTTGTTTTAATCCTTTATTTCCTTAAATTTTCTACAAATTAAGACTTAGTATAAAAAGCACTGGTCACTGGACAAGTCTGAATGAACTATATAAAGGACTGGCTCCACAATATTCTCATAACAAGTGGTGGTTAATAACCATCTTTAAATCGAGGTGGCGAACAATCAAAGATTGTTGAACCACTTTTTTGTTACAAAAAAGAGGTGATTTACATGGTAGATATGTCAAATAAAACCATAAAAAGATTATTTCAACAACAAATCAGAGAATTAACAAAGAAAACAATTGAAAGGCAACAAGATGATGTTTTCGATTATCAAATGAGTGGAGCGTGGATAAGATGATGAATGTAAAAGAGAGAATTTTGTATTTAATGCACAAGTATGAGAATGAAGAAACCTATTTGAATCATGCACAAACAGATTTAGATGATTTTATTCACAGGCGAGCACCGCTTGCTACTTTATAGTTCTGGCCACAGAACACAATAAATTGGGTAAAACCGATTTATGTTCAGAAATAAAGTTCATAGCTTTATTTCTGGCACCTCTAACCTCTCCCTGGACAGCTCCGGGCAGCTTCGGCTGCTCTGCTGATCCAACTTTTTTCTTAGTAATTCTTTTAAAACAAGCTTATTTTGAAGAGATATAACACTATTTGAGAGATTATATCCTATTTGGAAGAGAAATTTGGCTATTCTTTTTTAGGATGATGGAGCTTTTCCAATTTACTCAGTTACACCTGCAGTTCATGGACATTTTATAGTTATTTCTAAAGAACCAGTACAAATGTTAGAAGAATTACGTGGAAGTAGTTTAGAAGATGTTGTAGATGCTATTCCTGTAACATTAGATATAGTTAAGGGATTGTATGATAGCAATCAAAAACATATGAAAAAATTTTATGAGGGTCTCAGAGAAAATCCACCTACAACAATTTCTAAAGGATTAGCTAATTTAATGCCTGCAAGAAATGATTTACTTATTAGCCCTGATGAAATTAGTTATACAGTTGCCTATAATGTAGGAGAATATGCAGGACAGAGTTTCCCACACCTTCACGCACAAGTATTTCCTTGTAGAAAAAGAAGAGCAGGCGTCGTTGGCATTATGAAAAAAGTGCTTAACTAAAAACATAAGTTTTTTAACCAAACTAAAAATTAATCAAGAAAATGGAAATTTTAACAAGAAGAGAATTAACAATACGTAAAACAGAAATTCTCGAAAAGATAAAAAACGGAGCAGTGTTTATTTTTCCTACCGATACTATTTATGGACTTGCATGTAACGCTCAAGATGAAAAAGCAGTTGCAAGACTTAGAGAGATTAAACAAAGGCCAGAGAGTCCATTCTCAGTTTGGACACCTAGCATAGAGTGGATTAAAGAAAATTGTTATTTCTCTGAAGAAAACTGGAATGAACATTTAAATAAACTTCCTGGACCTTACACCTTTGTTCTCAAATTAAAAAACAAAGACGCCGTTGCAGATAACGTTCGTCCTGGAAAAGCAGATGTAGGCATTCGTTTACCTGATCATGAACTTTCTAAATTTGTAGAGGAATTAGGCATTCCAATTGTTACAACTTCTGCGAATAAACACGGGGACCATTTCATGACAGAGTTAGAAAATTTAGATCCAGAAATTGAAAGAAAAGTTGATTTTATGGTCTATGAAGGTGAGAAAAAAGCTCGACCTTCACGAATTGTTAATCTAGTAACTGATGAAGTGATTGATAGGTAACAAAAATACGCAGTATTTTTTGGATGAGAAAAGCATACTTTTCCCATAACTACATCTTTAATTCTTTGCCATCAACATAAATTTTAGGGTCTTTAAAAGTCATATCTCCATGAAAAATTGTTTTAATATCTCCACCAAACCAAGCGTTACTTCCTACGCCAACATGCGCAGTACCTGCAACTTTCTCATCCATTAATGCAAGGCCAATTAAAATTGCCCCTGGATTGATGCCAATACCAATTTCACCAATTAATCTCACTCGTTCTGGATATTTTGCACGAGCTTCAAACTTCTGGAAAGTATGCTCAAGAATTTTTGCTTCCGGACCTTCCATAGCTTCAATACGTCCTTCTTTAATATGTAATACCAATTGGTATTCTAATAATTTGCTTCCAGCTTCATGACGAATACTTCCATCCAAAACAACCTTACCTGTAACCCCACGCATTCCTTTCGGAGCAATATAAACTTCGCCTGCTGGCATATTTCCACCAGCTCCTGCTTCCACATATTTTCCTGTGTTAGAAATAGCAGTCATATCTTCAATATGCGCAGTAACATCTGTTCCTGCAGGGGTTGTAATACGAATTTCTTTAGCTTTGTCCAATTGTTTCTTAATCTTGTCACCCTGCTTTTGCATTCGTTTATAATTCACATGCATGGCTTCCATAAAAGCTGTAAAATGAGAATTTTTTGCATCACCTAATCCTGATGCTGAAGTAAATCTGTGCCCTTGTTCCTTACAAAATTTACGAAAACTTTTGAATTCTCCAAATCTTCCTAATTTGTTTGAAACATTAACAATAACAATGCTCCCTTTTGGTAAACTTGTAATAGCTTTTACTACATGGTCATCTGCATGCATAAATCCTTTCTTTACTTCTTGGATTAATAATTGTGCTTTGAGACCTTTTTTCAAAGCTGCGTGATAATATCCATAAGAAAGTAATAATGCCAGTCTACTTCCCTCTGTTCCTTCATCAGTTACAATAAGAATTTCTTCATCTCGTACCTTTAAACAACTTTTGAGAATTTTAGCAAAATAATTCATATAACTTTCTACTAATGTTTGCTCATCCTTTTGTAATTGGAACATAAAGTGGATAAAGGGAAACTAACTTAAAAATATTTCTTGCCTAAATTACTTAGATTTACTTATTTTTGCGACAAAGAAGCCTTCAGTATCATTATTTTGGGGCCAAATACGCATAGTATCTTTTACTTGAGAGTTCCATTTCTCACCATTATACTCTTGGACGGCTTTGCCCAATTTCAATCCAGACAATTTTACTTTCATCACAGAAGCTTTGGGATACTCTTCTAATAATCTGTGTACTACGCCTTCATTTTCTTCAGGCTCTAAACTACAAGTGCTATACACCAATTCTCCACCTGGTTTGAGAATCTTAAAAGCATTCTCAAGCAACCTAAACTGTTGCCTTGCAATCTTAGTCACCATTCTTGGATTCCACATACGAATTGTTTTCAAACTCTTACGAATAGTACCTGTCCCTGAACAAGGAGCATCCACAAGAATTTTATCAAATTCCATATCTTTGAACCACATCCCAGACATTAAAGTGATTATAACGTTAGTACAACCAGTTTTTTGTGTATTAATTCCTAAAGATTGAATTCGCATACCTTTGTAATCATTTGCGACGAGGAGACCTTTGTTCTCCATCATTGCAGCCATCTGTGTAGTCTTACTTCCAGGAGCAGCACACATATCTAAAACAACTTCTCCTGGTTTTGGTTTAAGAACTAAAGGAGGAATCATACTCGCTGCTTCTTGCACATAAATTTCACCTTGTTTGTGTTCCAATAAATTCCCTACATCTTTTCTTGTTGGGTGAGAAACCCAAAATCCTTCTTTGCACCAAGGGACAGGATCTAATTTCCATCCTTTAGCTTCAATACTTTCTCTCGTTTGCTCAATATCAGCTTTGAGAGTATTTACTCTAATTGATCTTCTTAAGAATGATAAAGAATACTGTCTAAAAATATTCCAATCAGTAATAGCACTATATCTTTCAATAAATCCTTTTTTGAAGTCAAATTCATCAGTACCTGGAATTCTCTCGATTGGGTGCTTAATATCAGCCATAATCAAGTAATATCTAGCCTTTTTAAAAAGCTTTATATAAAAAAAGAAACTCTTATTTCCTAGGTGAAAGATGGTTATTAGAGTTGCTATTAACGGTTCTGAAAAATCAAAGATTTTTGGACCAATGATGTCAAGGTCAATTTGTAAGTCAATTAAAGGTGGATCAATGTGGTGATCTGTGTTGCCATCAATGGTTTTGGTAGAATTGGAAGAATGTTCTTTCGTTTAGCACACAAAGACAAAAGTATTAAAATTGTAGCTATCAATGATTTATCCAAACCACAAATTCTAGCACACTTACTTATGTTTGATTCTACACATGGTACTTTTGAAGCTACTGCTCAAGCGAATAAAAGCCATATGATTGTTGATAAAACAAAAATTCCAATCTTTGCAGAAAAAGATCCAAGCAATTTACCTTGGAAAGGTCTCAAAGTTGATGTTGTTTTAGAATCTACTGGACATTTTACTAACCCTTTTGATGCACAAGCACATTTAAAAGCTGGTGCTAAAAAAGTTTTAGTCTCAGCACCATTAAAATGTGATGAAGATTGTAAAGTGCAAAATGTTACCATTATTCATGGAGTAAATGATAAAGATTACAAAAAGAAAAAGCACCATATAGTAAGCAATGCTTCATGTACAAGCAATTGTGTAGCCCCTGTTTTGAAAGTAATTGAAGAGAATTTTGGAATTAAGAATTGTTTTTTCTCAACCATTCATGCTTATACTTCTACTCAACATATTGTAGATAGTCCTGGAAAAGATTTTCGGCGATCACGAGCAGCTGCAGTAAACATTGTACCAAGTTCGACTGGAGCAGATAAAGCAGTAGTGATTGCTATGCCAAAATTAAAAGGAAAAATTAAAGGTATGGCTTTTAGAGTTCCCGTAATTAATGGAAGTGTAACGGATTTTACTATTGAAGTGAAAAAAGATGTTAATGTGGAGAAAATTAATGCTGCTTTTAGAAAAGCTTCTGCTGGAAAACTAAAAAATGTTTTAGATTATACTGAACTTCCATTAGTCTCTTCAGACATTATTGGTAATCCTTATTCAAGTATTATAGATGGAAAATTGACCAAAGTGCAGGGCAAGAGAACCATTAAGGTTGTATCTTGGTATGATAATGAATGGGGTTATAGTAATAGATTAATTGATTTAGCTAAAAGTATTTAATCAAAATGGATGCTTCTTACACCTTTTAGCTTCAAAAGCCGAGCAACTAATTTCTCAATCTCATCTATTTCTCGTGGAACAATGACAAATGTACATTGAGAATGTCCTGCACCTAAAAATTTAGCTTTAGCTTCTTCTACTTGGAAATGAGCTTGCGCAATAGTGTGCAATAAATCTGCTAATAATCCTGATCTTTCATTAGCTTCAACATGAAAGCTTATTTTTTTGTTAAAACTCTCTTTCCATTGTACTGCTTCCCATCTATCCCTTTCTTTCTCTGCGTGTCTACAATTTTCTCTATGCACAGAGATTAATCTTCTTTTAGTTGCAATACCAACAATACTCTCTTGTGGGATTGGATGACAACATTTTGCTAAAACACAAGATGCGTTAGGAAAAGCTTCAGATTCAACTAAGCTTGCATGTTCTTCTTTTATAGTTGGTTTAAATGTTCTATAATGTAAAGCAGGAAGATTTTGATATTTTTTTACCCCTCTACGAATTTTTTGTTTGGCTCGTGAGCTTACTACGAATTTGAGCCAATTACGTCTTGGTAATTGCTTTTTTGAGGTTAAAATTTCAATAACTGCTCCTTCTTCTAGTTTTGTTTTAATATTTACAAATTTCCCATTAATTCTTGCACCAATTGTTTTATTACCCACGTCTTCATGTACAGAATAAGCAAAATCTAATACTGTTGATCCTTTCGGGAAATATTTTACATCACCTTTTGGCGTATAACAATGAATTTCGTCTGTGAAAATATCTACTTTTACATTTTCTAGGAATTCTCTATCATCAGCATCTTTTTGCATATCTAATACGCCTTTAAGCCAAGCCATTCGCTTTTCAAAAGCATAATCAGATTTGAGTCCCTTATACATCCAATGAGCTGCAAGACCTTCTTCTGCAAACTCATCCATCTCAGGGGTTCTAATTTGTACCTCTAATCGTTTCTTTCCATCGATAAGTAAAGAAGTATGAATACTCTGATAACCATTAGGTTTAGGATTAGCAATATAATCCTTTAATCTTCCTGAAATTACTTCAAAATGTTCATGTAAATAAGCTAAAAGAATATAACAATCTTTTTCACTCTCAACAATTGCTCGAATACCTAAATAATCATATTGATCATCTAAACTTATACCCCGTTCAGTAATTTTTTTGTAAATACTATACAAATGTTTAGATCTTCCCTTAACTTTAACAATTTTTACCTGAGAATCTTTTTGTAATTGTGCAATCAAGCTATGGATTAATTTATTTTGTTCATCTTGAGTATTTTCTATATAATCAAAAATTTCTTCATACTTTTTTGGTTTTAAATTTTTAAATGCTAGATCTTCTAATTCTGTTCTTAACCTTTCTGCCCCTAATCTATAAGCTAAAGGTGCATAAATATCTATTATTTCTTGAGCTATCCTTCTTTGCTTTTCTTTTTCTAAAACATGTAGATCTCTTAGATTATCTAATTTATCTGCTAGTTTGATAAAAATGATTCTTACATCTCGTACAGTTGCTAAAAGAACTCTTCTAATACTGTCCGCTGTAAGTTTCTCATTCTTTTCTTTAATACTAGTTATTTCTTCTACACCTTTTACTAAAGAAAGAATTTCTTTGTCAAACTCTTTTTCTAATTCTTCTTCAGAGATATATTTTATGGTTCCGTGTACGATTGCTGCAACAATCGTTTCTGGAGAAGCTTTATTTTTACTCAAAGCTAGAGCTACTCTTAGATTATGATCAAAGAAACTATCCCCAGACAAACGCTTTTTATCACTAAGAATTCTTTTTGAAAATTGAACAGCTTTTTTAAAGAGCGCTTTATCTTTTTGAGTATATGCTTTCTGTTCTAGCTGTTCAAAAAAATCTTTCTCTTTCATAGGATATCTCAAAGAGAAATTGTATTAAAAATCTAACGGAAAATAAATCATATTTTCCCTTTCCTATAAAAACGAATTTTCGCAGGATTTCTTAACAAAGTTCAATTACACTGCACGCCAGTGCTTGAAGCTACACTAATATGAATATGATCATTGTGGCCTACATCATCAACAATATATTTGATATTTGTTGCACAAGGAGTATTTCTTGATGGTCCAATTGCAACTCTAGCACCACAGGACCTTGCTGCCTGAATTATTTCACATGCCCTTGTTTCTTCTCCAAAATCAATAGCTAAACTCTTATCATAAATCCCACAACCATAATGAGCTGAGTTTAGAGAATGGTGACA
>CAYWPT010000024.1:10435-11781 GCA_964460605.1 uncultured Methanosarcinales archaeon | reverse complement strand
GCTAAGTTGATTAGAATCTTAATCCCTTGTGTAATTACAAGAGCAAGAATTGTTGTGAATAAAACTTGTGTTATAAGAAAAAGGAAGATTGATCAAGTTATAAATGTTTTTACAATCGTTTAAGCAGTTCCATCTTTTTTATTTGGTATTCATCTTGTGTTACAAGACCATCATTGAGCAGTGCTTGTAATTCTAAGAGCTTGTCACGAATAGGGCTTGTTTGTGGGTCACCATCACTTTCATGATGTTTATCTTTCCCAATGATAATATGGTTAGCTCCTGAGCGTGCACGTTCTTCTTCAATGGTTCTTAACCTCCTTTTCTCTACCCATTCTTCCTCTTTAGCCTGTGCTACAGCATAAACTTTTTTTGCTTGTTCTTTAGGCAATCTATCTGCTACAATTATTCCTTTAGAAAATTGGAAAACAATGGTTGAACCAAAGAATCTGTCAATTAAATGTACATTACGTAAGTCCTTCCATAAATAATCTTTGAAGGTAGCTTTGAATAAATGTGGTTGGTGTTTGATTACTCTTTTATTTGTCACTACAATGCTGTGTGGATGATAATTTATGATAGGTTTTTTTTGTACAGCTGCTTCTAAATGAATTTCTCCTTCTGTGAGAATCTTTTTAGAAGTGTCTAAAGCTTTCTTTAAAGAATGATTATCTTGATATAAATTAATAGTTTTTCCAATGGTCATAGGCTTTGGAGAATTTTGTTATTTAAAAAAATTTGTAGTTTGAGAATTATTTTAAAATACCATGACCAATTAATCTAAATCTGTCACCAACTCTCCTACTAATAGTAATTCTTGCTCCTTCTTGAGCTGCTACAGGTCTTTTTAGGACGCAGACGGTGTTTTTTTTACTAGGATCTAATACAACACCAATAGTTACTGCAGAATTAACATTGAGCATCAGTGGTTCTCCTTTTGCTAAAGGTTTTACATCTGTTTCTTCTTTAGCTCCCACCACACGTTTGAGTAAATGTGTCTCAATAGTTATTTGGTATTTTAATCCAGGTAAAGTTCCTGGTTTTCCAACCAAAGCTCCAGTTAATGAATCTGATTTTACAACACTTGGGTCTAAAGTAGTAGCTAAAGCCATACTCCCGCCTGGAAGGATTTCTTCAACTGGTTTACCACCAGTATAAATTTGAGTAATTTTTGTTTTCAAGTTTTTCCAAACTTTTTTGTTTCTCTCTTCAACCATATATCCAGGGCTGATTTCAATTTCATCACCAATTTTGAATATCCCTTCTTTTACAGTACCACCTAATACTCCACCTTGAAGATCATCAATTTTTTTACCTGGCTTGTTTACATCAAAAGAACGTGCAACAAG
>CAYWPT010000024.1:0-10425 GCA_964460605.1 uncultured Methanosarcinales archaeon | reverse complement strand
TGCGCTCTCTGTCAGAGCCTGTTGCGTGTGCAAAAGCATCAAAGAATCTTTTTTAGCATCTCTTTTTGGTGTAGGCATATGTTCTTGGATGGTTTGTAGAAGAGCATCAATGTTTACATTAGCTCTTGCTGAAATCGGGATAATTGGAGCATTTTCATACTTAGTTCCTTTTAAGAATTCTTTAATTTCATTATAATTTTTCATTGCTTTTTCAGGATCAACTAGATCTACCTTATTTTGCACAATGATCACATTTTCAACTTCTGAAATTTCTAAAGCCATTAAGTGTTCTCTGGTCTGTGCCTGAGGGCAACGTTCGTTTGCAGCTACCATTAAAATTGCACCATCAACAATAGCTGCACCTGATAACATAGTTGCCATTAAAGACTCGTGACCTGGTGAGTCTACTAAAGAAATTTTTCTTTGGAATTGAGCGTCTGCATTACATTTCACACATTTTGGCTTGCTTGTGTAATATTTACAAGCTTTACAATAATAAATAGAAACGTCTGCATACCCTAATCTGATCGTGATACCTTTTTTTAGCTCTTCTGAATGAGTATCTGTCCATTTTCCTGAAAGACGCTCTGTTAAAGTAGTTTTACCATGATCTACGTGACCTACTAAAGCTAAATTGAATTCTGGTTGAATTGCTTGAGAGGATTTTGTTGCTTTTTTTACCGTTTTTGTCTTTTTTACAGAGGTCTTTTTACTTGTTTTTTCCTCTGTCTTTGATGTAGTTTTCTTAGCAACCATTATCTCCATTAAAAGGGGGTTCTTTTATAAAGTTTTGCAGGTTTGATAGGCTTATGTACCCCATAAAATTAAGCTCAAAACTCATCTTAGCACCAATGGCAGGAGTGACCAATGTTGCCTTTAGAATATTGTGTAAAAGACAAGGTGCTGGAATTTGTTATACAGAGTTTTTATCAGCGGATGCTCTCTTAAAATATAAAGACCAATTAGTTGGTGAGAATCCTATCTTTGATGTTGCGCAAGAAGAAAGACCAGTAGTGACACAAGTATTTGGAGAAGATCCTGAAAAGATTTGGGAAGCTGCTAAAAGTTTGGAAGGTAAAACAGATGTTATTGATTTAAACATTGGATGTCCTGCACCTAAAATCATCGCTTGTGGTGGTGGGAGTGCTTTATTGCGTAATCCTGAGCAGATTCGTGCGATACTTGAAAGGTTGAATACTTTGAAAACACCAATCTCATGTAAAATTCGTTTAGGTATTGATGAAAAACATATTGTTGCTTTAGAGATTGCTAAAATCGCTGAGGAAACTGGTTGTGTAGCAATTGCTGTGCACGGTAGAACACAAAAGCAAGGTTATAGTGGAAATGCTAATTGGGAATGGATTAAACGAGTGAAGGAATCTGTTAGTATTCCCGTTATTGGAAATGGCGACGTTTCTTCACCTGAAGATGCTAAGCGAATGCTTGAAGAAACTGGATGTGATTATGTAATGGTAGGTAGAGCTGCTATGAAAGATCCGTTTTTTTTTAAGAAAGCAAATCATTTTTTGCAAACGGGTGAAATTCTTGAGGATTTAGATTTCTCTGAGAAGATTGGGTTATTAGAGGAGTATATTTCACTATTGAAGAAGTATGGAATCTATAGTACCCATTTAGCTAAAAATGCTGTGATGCAATTTACCAAAGGGTATACTGGTGGTAAGCAAATTCGTGGAAAGATTTCTCTCTTGAAAACTGATGAAGAGATTAGTGCGTTTATTACTCAATTAAAAGATTATTTATAAAAAGAATTACCATATAATAGATAGTGATTAATTCTGTCTTCCAATCTCTAAATTTATTGCTTCAAGTCTGAGAGCTAAAGGACTAACTTCACCATTTGCATTTGTTGCATTTTCAACAATTACAGCAATATCTGTACTTATAGGTGAGCCGCTAATTAATTGGTCAATTCTTTCATCTGTAATTCCTTCTTCAAGTACAGATTGTCCTTCCCTCATATCTGCATCGTACCATGCATCAAAGGCTTCTTTACTTGCAAAAGAACTTGAGGTTATACCCCCTTCATATATTCCAGTTTGATCAGTGTATCTAAATACTACGTTATACATACTTTTTCAAGAAGATAAGTCATTTAAAATAGTGATGCAATCAAATACTTGTGAAAACTTTTACTTCTTCTTAAGCGTAATTTCAATATCACTTACTCTAATCTGCCTGCCTTCTTTATTTATATATTCTGCACTTCCAATTTTAATATCAGAAATCTGTATGCTGTCTTCTAGAAATCTATTCCGAACAACTTCAGAAACGTCAACTGCTCTGCTAATAAATTTTCCTCGAGCTTTGACAATAACCTCGTCGCTGCCTTTAGTTGTAAACTGCATTACTACACCAGTCACGTAGTTCATGAATGGTTTATTTCCAATAAAGATAGAATTGTCCTTTGGTTCAGGACTTTCCTCTTTCCCTTCCATGATGAGCCTCCCCTAAGCCTTCAAACTAGTAGAGATATTTTGAAATATTAAAACGTTTGCTAAGAAAAGTGTAAAAAAATGCTAAAAATAAGAGTTATAGAAGATTTACTCTTTATCTTCTTTTTTCTTTAAACGAGTCATATACCCAGCTACAATGTTCCTTAGTTTTTTACCTTGAAAACTAGCATATTTACCAGCTAACTCTTTGTTTTTCTCAAAATCACCAGTAAATTTGTCACCGTGAGCTTTGTGTAACTCTTTTGTTTTCCTTTTGATAAATGAAGTTTTAATTCTTCCCATGTTTAGCTTGGAATTGGGGTGCTTTATAAAGTTATCGGGAAAGAAAGATATGTTCTCAAAATTAGCTTCTAGTAGCCTTTTTAGTAATATTTATATACATATTTCTTCTTATCAACTTTATGGTAATACTCTTCGATGCATACAACTTACCTGAAGACATCTACAAATTAATTTTTGCTACTGAACAACAGGAAATTGTTGCTAAACTATTGATGGCATATATGGCAGATAATAAGGGTGAGATTACCAAAACCGAGATGAGTGTTTTTGCAACAAATCTACATGAAGGAAAAGCTATCATCAAAGAACAAGGAAGATCCGTTCTCGATAAAGAACAGCGTATTTCTTATAACAAAAGACAATTTTATGATAGAATTCTTACACCCATGAAAGGTTTAGGTATAATTGATTATGATTTGTATAAAAAAACTTACAGAATTTCTGATCGTTTCAATAAAGTCATGATAAAAGTTGGTTTAATGTGGCTTAGAGAGATGGATAAATTAAAAAAATAAAAAGTAAATTAAAATTCGTGATGTTCTTCCATTTTCATGTGCAGAGTTTCTGACTGCGCAGGTGTTTCAACTCTAGTTTCTTGACTTACACTCAAACCAGCCTCTTGACTCAAAATTTCAGCCTTGTCAGTTTTTTCCCAAGTAAATTCAGGTTCATTTCTTCCAAAGTGTCCGTAAGCAGCTGTCTTTTTGTAAATTGGTCTACGTAGATCTAAAGTATCAATGATGGCTTTAGGTTTTAGGTTGAAATGCTTTTTTACGAGGCTAACAATCTGTTCTTCTGGAATAAATTTAGGAGATTTAACAACTAACAATTTTCTAGGAATTATTCTTAGTTTCGTAAATCTTAAAACAAGTTTTTTACTGTTAGCAATTAAACGATAAGAATTTGTTTTTTCGAAATATAATAGTGGTTTTGTACCCTTAAGTATTGTTCTAAATCTTTCTAGGTGATATTTATCTTTTGCTGATGCAGTTATTGTTAATGTTTGGTAACCTTTCTTAGGATTCCATAAATGTTCTCTAATTGAATTCTGAGAAAAATAATTTCAGATGTAAAATTCACATTTTCACCGATTTATATTTATTGAATATATACATCATAATTTGAAGAGAAGATACTTCGATCACCTCTATAGTAGTAAGGCTTTTTTTTGGCTTTTTCCCTTAAAAGCCTTATGGAGCTAAGGTTGACACTACTCTTGGGGAAGAATTGTTGGATAAGATTTATAAATAAGGTTATTTGAGCTTATTTTATGACTAATAACTCTAAAAAAATTGGACCCTATTCTTTAATTATTAGTGATAGAACTGAAACAGGTAAAGTAAGAGGACATAATGAAGATAATAAAGTGATTTTAGGAGAAACTTTATTGGTCTATGATGGTATGGGAGGTCATGCAGCTGGTGAAGTTGCAAGTGCAAAAGGTGTTGAAGCAGGATATGCACATTATATTGAAAGAAGAGATAGAGATGCAGGATTTCCAAATAATGATGAAGCTCGTGATATTCTGGAAGAGATTGTTAATGATACAAAAGGTCGTATAGAAAGTCATGTAAAAGAAGAAGGAACTGGTCTTGGGATGGGAACAACCATAGTTGGACAGGTATATACAAATGATGGAAATGTGATTTTTGGTCATGCTGGTGATTCTCGTGCTTACAGATATAGAAATAAGAGTTTAACACAAATAACAAAAGACCACAGTCCATATAATCAATATCTTGAAAACCTTTATGAAAAATATGGAATAGGAGCAAACCATGATAGTTTTAATGATGATGAAAAAAGAAAACTTAAGAGAATTAAAAAAAAACAATCTAATGTAATAACTAATGCAATTCTTCAAGGTGATGATTCAACTGATTTAGAGATTACTGGACCTTTAAAAGTTGAAATTGGAGACCTTTATTTATTATGTTCAGATGGATTAACTGATATGGTCTCAGAAGAGACCATTCAAAGAATAATTTCTGAAAAATTAAATAGATATTCAGACAATATCACAAGGAGTACAATTGAGGAATTAAATGAAAATTTAATTGAAGAAGCAAATAGTGCAGGTGGAAGTGATAACATAACTGTAATTTTAAGCTATGTTGAAGACATTGTATTAAACACTATAGCTGAAGAAATGACTTATTCAGAACTTGAAAAATTTGTGGAAGAAAGTGAAAAAAGAGAAATAAGACTTAACGAGGAAATACAAAATCTTGAAAACAAAGTCAGAACATTAAGTGAAGAATTAAAAGGTCTAAATAAAAAAGCGAATAATGATTTAACAAATAATGACTTAAGAAGTCTTAAAACACAAATATTAAGTTATAAAAATAACATTAAAGCTGCTGCACAATATATTGAAAGCTTAGAAAGAACTCTTGCTCATAATATGAATGAGAAAATATCTGCTCAAGAAGCTCTTAAAAGAACACAAGATGTACTCCTCGCAACAGTTGATGCTGCTGCAGAAGAAAAAGCAAGAGCAAGAATGGAAGCTATCAAGGTAAAAGAGAGAGCAAGAGATAGTGAAAGAGAAGCAGGATACCTTAGAAATGAAAATGCAAGATTAAGTAAAGATGCGATGGCTAGTGATGCTGTCCTTAATGCTTTTGATCGATTAAAAATGAAATATGGGACAAGTGGCCTTATTGCGGGTGCAACCATAGGAGCAATTGCTGCTGGCTTAGCAGTTTACACTCTAATAGATAGAAATCAAGACCCAATTATTGTACAAGCTGAACCAGAATTTATTGAAAGAATTTTAGAGCTTCCTGTGAGAGAAGAAAGAATAAGACTAGGGAACCTACAACAAGATCTAATCAACAACGTAGCTTGTAAAGATATTGGAGACAAATTTACTCAAGATGAGCTTATGTTAGCAGAAAGTAGTATTAAACTCTGGTGCCCAGAATTATTAGAATAAATATTTATATTTCTTTTAAAAAATTAATCTTTAGTTGCCTGGAAAGCTAAGATATCTTCAGTAGAGAGTTTCTTACCCTTTTTCATCTTTTCTTTTACTTCAGCAGTTTTTGCTTTAATTTTAACCTTAAAAGCCATCTCTTTTTTGATACCAAGCTCTTTTTCAACACCTTTTAATTTGTCTTGGAGCGCTTCAACTTTTGGTTTAAGTTCTTCAAACTTAGCTTTTAGTTCTAAATATTTTTGAGAGTTAGGTTTTTCTTCTTCACGTAAAGCTTTAATCTCTTCAATTAAAGCAGAAATTTGTTCGTGTCTGTCTTGACTCTCTTGAGCTTGTACTTGTACTTGTTTGTGGAATTCTTCTGCTTTCTTACGTAAAGCGTTTAATTCTCCCCTATTAGCGATTGTTTCTTCTTTTTTTACTGCAACTTCTTGTAATGTAAGTAATTGAGCTTTTAATTCTTTGATTCTCTTTTTGAGTTCTTTTTCTTTATTGAAATTCATAACACTTGTTTCAATAGTCTCATCCAAACGAGCAATCTCTTTTTTGATACCTTCAGCGTTCAAAGGTTTCTTTTCTCTTCTTCCATAAGATTTTCTTTCGTAAGATTTTCTCTCTTCTGGTTTAGAACTACCTCTAAATTTAGAAGCTTCACCTTTTACTTGACCATGTACTTTGTTTCTCTCAGCTTTCAATTCCTTTACTTTTTTAGTAAAAGAATCTCTTTCATCTTTGAGAATTTTTATTTTTTGGTTTCTAGACTTAATCTTATCAGTAATAGAACGTAATTTTCTGTAAAACTCTTCTTTCTCTTTGGAAAGCGTATTTAGCTGAGCTTTAAGCTCAAGAAATTCTTTCTTAATCTGAGCGTGTTTTTCAGTATTTTGTTTATTATCTGTCATTGTCTTCAACCAACATTTCCCTTTTGGGAAATTAACTTATTAAATGTTAAAAAAAAATAAAAAAGAATAGAAGAAATCTATCCGAATAAAGCGCCCAATCCAGCAGATGCTGATTCAGCAGCTTTCTTATCGTCTTCTTTCTTTTCTTCTTTCTTTTCTTCTGCAGGAGCAGCTCCACCAGCAGGTGCAGCAGCAGCAGGTGCAGTAGCTACAGTTGCAGCTTTAGCAATTGCTTCATCAATGTTTACTCCTTGTAGAGCAGCAACAAGAGCTTTCACTCTTGCATCGTCCACAGTAACGCCAGCAGCGGTTAAAACAGCTTTAACAGCTTCTTCGCTTACTTCTTTTCCTGCTTTATGTAATAACATAGCACTGTAAATGTATTCCATTTTTGTTTCCTCCAAAATCATTATAATTTTGGTGGACCAGAAATCTTTGATTTCTAGTTCCTCCAATAATAACTATAATGTTATCCTTGTTTTATTTCTATTTTTTAAAGCTTAGCCTCAGTTTTTACAGATTGCGCTTGCGCTTCTGCTTTAGCTAATACTTCTTCTTTAGTGTCATCACTTAGAATTGAGGCTTCTACACCTAAATTCTTAGCTTGTCTAAATGCTTTCTGTAGTAAAGTTTCTGCAGTTCCATCACAAACATAAGCGGCTTCAACAGCTAAGTTCATAGCCCACTGAGCAGCTTGTGTAAAGTTTGCGCTGTACTCTGCTTCATCAATATGTAAGTCTTTTGCATTAAATATGAATCCTTTTTCCCATGCAGCTACTAAATCTAAACCGATTTCCATTGGTTTAACATCAAGACGCTTAAGAGATTCAGCTAATTTTGCTGTAATCTCATCGCCTTCTTTAGCAACAACTGCATCGCTCATAATTTCTAATTTACCATCAGTTACTTTAGTTTTAATTCCAACAGCAGCCAATTCTGAGATAATTGGGCCTGGTGCGAAATTAGTCATACCAGCTTTCACTATGATATCTTTAGGAGCAGTCTGTCCAGCTTTTGCAGGAGCTTCTGATTTGCTCTTTTGTAAGATCGCGTATAAAGTAAAAGGATTTTCATTACTGAATAAAAGCGCAGGCATACCTCGCATTTTTTCGTTTAATTGTGTAAGGTTGTCTTTACCTACAGCTTCTAAAGCTCGTTTTAATAATTTTTTACGAGCCATAAGGATTCTAACTCCCTTTTTACCTAAGGTAGCTTTCATCTTTTGTAATTGCTGAGCAGGTAGACTCTCTAAGTTAACAACAGCAACGATAGTGTTATCATTAGCAAGCTTTACTAAATCTTCAACTAATTTGATTTTCTTGTCGCTTACCATTTTAGATGTTCACCGGTTTCCCCATGGTCAACTTTAACTGCACCCTCTTAATGTTTTGTTCTTCATTAGGAAGTTCTTTTACTGCAGTTTTGTATGCTGCCATGATGTTGTCTGCAACTTGATCGTCGGTCATATCTTCTTTACCAATGATACATTGTAAATTTGTACCTTTTTTGGTAGTTAACTTGATTGATTTTGATAATTTATCCATTAGAGGAGCTAAGTTTGCATTAGGCGGTACTACACAACCTAATTTTGGATCTGGCATTTTACCTTTTCCACCAAGAACTTTACCGAAAGCTCCCGCAATCTTTGGCATCAGTGTTGCTTGAGCTACAAAGTAGTCATATTCTTGAGCTAACTTTTTGGTTTTTGATTTATCTGCTTTATATCCTGCAAATTCTGTTTCAGAAATCACCAAATCACAATTTTTCTTTGCTTCAGCTTCTAATTCAACACCAGCAAAAGCTGCCACCTTAATTTTTTTACCTTTAGAATTTGGCAAAGTAACAAAGATTTTAACTGGATTTGATTTGATGTTAATGTTCTTAAGATTAAAGATAAGATCATAAGATTGAGTAAAATTTCTCTTCTTAGCTTCTTTCTTTACTTCTGTTATTGCTTTTAAAACTTGATCTTTTTTCATGCTGAAAAATCACCTCGTGATTTTTGGCATGCTAAAAAACATATTTGGTTATTTTTTATCATATTATCCTCCTAGTTAAACTAGTACAATCGGTATAAGGGGTTTGTTTCTGGTTTATTTATAAAGTTTTTGGTGTCTGAGAAGAGGATAATTGAGATTCCCCATTTAAGCATAAATTCTACCAAAGGCAAAACTATTTAAATAGTAAAATAGTCATAATTTTATGGCCAAGAGTTGGGATGTTGAGTATCATGATAAAAAAGTTTCTTTCAATAAGCCAATATTCATTGAAGGACTCCCAGGCATAGCTAATGTGGGTAAAATCGCAGTGGATTTTTTAGTAGATGAGTATAAAGCTAAAAAATTGTGTAGTTTCTATTCTCACAGCTTCCCACATTCAGTATTTGTTAATGAAAAGAATTTGGTTGAAATGCCAAAGATTGAAATCTTTTATAAAAAATTCAAGGATAAGAAAAAAAGAGATTTAATCCTTTTAACAGGCGATGTACAACCTATTGATGAAGAGAGTTGTTATTCATTTTCTGAAGAGATCTTGAAATTATGTAAGAAATATGGATGTAAAGAGCTCATTACTACAGGCGGTATTGGTCTACAAGAAGTTCCCGAATCACCAAAAGTATATTGTACATCAAACGATGAAAAATTCTTGAAACAGTTCCAAAAGAAATCTTTAGGTGTAAATACAGAAATATTTGGAGTTGTTGGACCTATAATGGGAGCATCTGGTGTTTTAGTTGGTCTGGGTGGTCGTTATAATATCAAAGCTGCTGCTTTACTTTCTGAGACCTTTGGTAGTCAAATGTATCTAGGGATTAAAGGGAGTAAAGAGATTCTTAGAGTTTTAGATAAAAAATATGGTCTTAAGATTAACTTGAAGAAAATGGGTAAGGAAATTGTTGAGATTGAAAAAGAAGTCTTAAAGAAAACTAAAGAATGGTTTGATGAGATGAATCAACCGCATCAAGCTGGTGCTAAAATGATTAATGATGAGCAAAGTTATATTGGATAGAAACTAAATCAAATCTTTTTCTTTACGTTCTTTCTCTTTAACTTCTCGTCTAAATTTTCCATACTTATCTGCTGAAGAGAATTTAGGAGGTTTTGCAGCTTCAGTTTTTGCAGAACATTTAGGACAAGTTTCTTGCATAGTGTATTTTTCACATCTTTTGCAAAATAGAATGTGTTTCATTTAAACCGCCTATTCAGTTAAAGCTGCTCTTTTTCTCATAAAAGAACTTGTAGATAAAGCATCATTGAATTTTTCTAAAATCTTTTGAATTTGTTTTAATTGATCTTCAGCTAATTTGATCTCTCTTTCTTCTAAGGTAAATTTGTAACGTCCAGCACCTAAATAAGTTACTTTCATCTTCTCAGAAATTGCTTCGATTTCTCTGAGAGTATTTTGTACTTTTTCTAAACCTTCAGTTTTGTAAGTGTTCAAAACTACTTCACCTTGGAATAGAATCTTTGGTTCTTTGAACCTTTCTTTAACCATATCAAGAAGTTCTTTTGCAAGTTTTTTCTCAATACCTAACTTTTCTAAGTTAGCTTCGCCACTTGCAGCTTCTTTGAATGCTAAATGTAAATGTGAATATTCTTTGAATAAAGGTACACTTACTTTTTTGTATAATGCATCTGGTTTTTGACCGATTTTTTTAGCAACGTTCTTGATTAATTGTTCTGCTTTGATTTCTTGTTTGATCTCTTCTAATTTTTCTCTTCTTGTGTTTGAGTTTACACGTCTTAGAGATAAATCAATATGACCTTTAACTCTATCAATTCGTAGAACTTTACAGACAATTTGTCTTCCTACACTTACGTAGTCTCTG
>CAYWPT010000023.1:0-12853 GCA_964460605.1 uncultured Methanosarcinales archaeon | reverse complement strand
AGGACTGCCCCCAACTCTTTTTTGTTTCTAAAGTGAAAATTCGATTGAGTTTAACGATGTTATGCAGGGGGGACTTCATGTCCCCCTCGTAGCATAGCGGAGCAAGTTATGACGCAAGGACAATTTTACCTGCGAACACTGTGAGCTTTCTAGTTTAACATTTAAGAGAGCCCACTTTTTACTTTTGAATCCTCGCCCCACCTATTTGTATTCTACAAAGCAACTTAATACATTATTTCGCATAATGTCACTTCCATCAAATAACTCTCCTATTTTGCCAATCATTACAGCTTCTCTAACAGCAAAATAATTATGGATATGGTTACGTAATCCTGTTAATTCACTTTGAGCCGATGTAGTCATTAATTTTTCTGGTTGTGTTCTTTCCCAATCAATCAAATTTCGATGTTTTTGTTCAGGATAATCTGGGTTAAAGATTTCCCCATCTCTAAAAAATTCATCAGAGAATGTTGTAAAGTAACGAACAGGTCCAAAACCATCTTCCACTGGCATTCCCTCTGCTATGATTGGTAATGATAATCTGCCTACTGGTGAATAAACATTTCCTTGTAATGAATAAACATCTTCTACCCAATTAAACGGTCCATATTCATCATTTTCAGTATCTGCTATCTCTCTAATTCTTTCTATATGTCTTAAGTTTTCTTCTGTGTAAATTTCAATACTCATTTTAATTCCTCCATTGTTTATGTTCTTACTACTTAGTTGTTCTAGTGAGGCATATAAAATTAATCTCTTGATTTTAGTAAATAAATGGAAATATTTAAATAAAATAACTGTTATTTACCATAAAATGCAATTAAAATTAGATAAAGTTGATAAAAGAATACTCTTTGAATTAGATAAAAATGCACGTATTCCTGACACAAAACTAGCCCAATTAGTCGGAAAAAGCAAAGAATCTGTAAGATATAGGATTAATAAATTACAAGATAATGAAATCATCCAAGGATTTACTACATGGATTGATCCCATAAAGCTTGGTTTTGTATCTGCTAAGATATATCTTAATCTAGCTAACAAACCAGAAAAAAAGAAAGAATTTGTTAATTTTGTTAAGAAAGATAAGAGATTATTTTGGCTAGGGATCGCTGAAGGGTCTTGGAATGCTGGTTTGACTTATTTTGTAAAATCAAATAGAGAATTTTTTGAGTTGAAGAATGAGATTTTTTCTAAGTTTAAAAATTTAATTTTAGATAGTCATACGGGAATGCTTGTTGATGTGAATATTTGTAACAAAACATTTTTACACAAAACAGAAACAAATTGGACTACTTTCTTTGATGAGTTAGATAATTATCAACTTGAAGAAATTGAAAAAAATGTTTTACGTGAATTATTTGATAATGGAAGAATAAATGTTGTTGAGATTGCAAGGAAACATAACAGCACCGTTGACATTGTTAGAAATAGAATTAAGAAATTGGAGAAGAAAAAAATTATTATTAGATACTTAGCTAAAATAGATTACAGCAAATTAGGTTATGAGTTTTTCAAAACATTTCTTTATTTTAGAAACTTGACAAAGAATGATGAAAAACGTTTAAGAGAATATTGTAGATTACATCCAAAGATTATTCATTTAGTTAGGCAGATAAGTCCGTGGGATATAGAGTTAGAGATAATGTGTGAGAGTTATTTAGATTATAATGAAATAATTTCTAATTTAACAAAAGAATTTTCAGCAGTTATCAACAAAGTTGAAACTGCAATAATGGGCGAGGATTATGTTTTTCCAGCTGATAAGATGGTCTTTGAATAAAAGTGGGCTCTCTTAGTTTTTTAAAATTGTCCTGAGTAATAATTCTGCATAACTCGTCTTATGTAAACCTTAGGGAATTAGGAAGAGATTCTAAAGAATTTTGATGATCTGGAGAGCCCATAAAGTGTTAGGGAGACTCCACAAGCAAGTAGTACACATATAATGTATATTGCACAGGACTACTGGTCAGGTCGAGAGATGTTTTAAATAAATAAATTCCACATAAATAGAGTTATGGATGTTGCTGAGATTATTAGGAAAAAAGCCTTACTAAGGGGTTTAAGACCAAGAACAATAGAAACATATACTGGGGTTGTTGAAAGATTCTTAAGGAAGCATAAATTGCAAGCATGGGAAGTGACTACAAAAGATATTGAAAAACACCTTTTAATCCTATTAGAAAAAAATAAATCTGGAAATTCTGTTAATGTACATCTCAACGCTCTTAAATTCTTTTTTGAACAATGTTTAGGGAAGAAAATAACTTTAAACATCAAGTTCTCAAAGCAAAGAAGAAAGTTACCTACTTTTTTAACTCAAGAAGAAGTAGTACACCTGCTCAGCTGTATTGAAAATAAAAAGCATAAGTTAATGGTATCTTTATTGTATTCTGCTGGATTAAGAGTTGGTGAACTTATTAATCTGAAAGTAAAAGATTTACAAATGTCGCAAAGTCATGGTTGGGTGCGTAATGGGAAAGGAGGTAAAGATAGGCCCTTTATCATTGCGCAGAGAATTAAGAGTGATCTTGAGCAATGGGTAGTAAGTAATAGTTTGGTGTATAATGATTATTTGTTCAACAACAAAAAAGAGAGAATGAGCACGCAAACGATAAGAAAAATAATTTATACCGCTAAGAAAAAAGCAGGTTTAGACAAAAATATTAGTTCTCATTCTCTAAGACATTCATTTGCTACACATTTTCTAGAAAATGGTAATGCCTTAACTGAATTACAACCATTATTGGGACATTCTCGCATTGAGACAAGTTTGATTTATTCGCATATGGCTGCTCCAAAATTACTCAAAATGAAAAGCCCTTTTGATGAATTGGAAGATGATATGATCTCTAAATGAGCTTAATTATTATGATAATCTTTAAATACCTGTGAGGACCACCATATTCTATGAAAATATTAGCAATTCACGCGGATTTTATTGAGTTTCAAGCAAAAAAGAAAGCTTTTGCTAAAGCTGAAGAAAATATCAACGAAGAAAGACAACACATCAACGAATGTCTTGTGGTATTTACGGCTGCTGAAAAAGCAGATGAAGCAGATCCTGTGAAAATTAAAGAGATGTATTTGTTTGAAATTGAAAAAATTATGCAAGATGTGAAAGCTGAACGTGTAGTATTATATCCTTATGCTCATCTTAGTTCTGATTTATCAAAACCTAACTTTGCTGAAAATTTTATGAAAGAAGCAGAGAATGAACTCAGAGCTAAAGGAATTAAAGTATTTAGAGCACCATTTGGTTGGTATAAATCTTTTAACATCTCTTGTAAAGGACATCCACTATCAGAGTTAAGTAGACATCTAGTAACCCCTAGTGGAGATTCCGTGAGTCTTGAAGAGAGTTCAAGTTCTGAAAAAGAAAAAGGAGAATATGTTGGTATTGTTAAAGAAGAAAAGAAGTTTGAATTAGGAGAAGAATTAGATGATAAACAAAGACAAGCATATTCAATGGCTTTGGTTGCTGGTGCTGCAGTAAAAATGTTATATCGAGAAGCTGAACTAGCTTCAATTGATTTTCACCTAAGAGACACTTATATTGATATTTCAGGCGCAGGATTAAAGCAAGAAGATTTGAAAAAGATTCGTAAAAAAATGAAATGGATTTTGAACAAAGGTATTGCCTTTGAAAAAATTGAATCTCTAAATACTGCAAGTAAATATGTAAAAGAAATTGCTGAAGATTTAGGAGAAGCTCAAGCTTACAAATTTATGGATTTAATTTCAGTTCCTTTATACAAAAATGCTTTTGTTAGTAACACAAGTGAACTTGGAGTATTCAAATTAGTAAACATTTCAAGCGCTTATTGGAAAGGATCAGCTGCAAATGAACAACTAAGCAGAGTAAGCCTTGTTGCATTCAAAACAGAAGGAGAATTAGAAGTTTACAATAAAGAAAGAGAAGATGCAGAAGCACGATCTCATATTAAATTAGGAAAGGAATTAGGATTATTTGTTATTAGTGATTTAGTGGGCCCCGGATTACCATTATTAACACCAAAAGGAATGACTCTACGTAGAGAAATTGTTGATTATTTATGGTCATTACACCAACAACACGATTACAAATGGGTATGGACACCACATATTGCAAAAGAAGCTTTGTATAAAACCAGTGGACATTGGGATAAGTTTGGTGACGAATTATTCAAGGTGCAAGGTAAAACAGACAAGTTTGTTATGAAACCGATGAATTGTCCACACCATATGCAAATCTTTGATAGCTTTTCACTCAGTTACAGAGATATGCCTGTACGATTTTTTGAACCAGCTACTATTTATCGTGATGAGAAATCAGGACAATTACATGGTTTGACAAGGGTTAGAAGTATTACTCAAGATGACGGTCATATTTTCTGTAGAAGATCACAAATTGCACAAGAAGTAGGAATCATGGTTGATGCAATCCGTAAATTTTACAAAACTTTTGGAATGGATACAGAATATTGGGTTTCCTTGTCTGTGAGAGGAGATGATCATAGTAAATATCTAGGGGGAGATGAAGTTTGGGAATTAGCTGAAACTGCTTTAGAAGCAGCTGCACAGAAAAATAATTTACCTTATAAGAAAATCAAAGGTGAAGCAGCATTTTATGGTCCAAAATTAGATTTTATGTTTAAAGATAGTTTAGGTCGAGAATGGCAATTAGCAACCATCCAAGCAGATTTTAATTTACCTGAGAGGTTTAACTTATCTTTTATGAATGAACAGAGTCAAAAAGAAAGGCCTGTGGTAATTCATAGAGCTATTTCTGGAAGCTTGGAAAGATTTATGGGTATTGTTATCGAACATTATGCAGGGAAATTTCCATTATGGCTTAGTCCAGTACAAGTAAAACTGATTACTGTTAATGATAATGCAAACGATTTTGCTTATGATGTAGCTAAGAAATTACGATCTAAGAGTATTAGGGTATCTGTTGATGATAGGTCTGAGACTATTGGTAAAAAGGTACGTGATGCTCAATTGGAGAAAACAAACTATATGGTAACCATTGGTGATAAAGAGCTTGAGAAAAAGACTTTAGCTGTTCGTTCTAGGGAAGGTAAAGTAGATTTTGGTGTTACTGTAGAAAAGTTTGTTCGAAGTTTACTTGATGAACGTGATTCTAGGAAATAACTTTTCTAAAATAGAAAGTGTTTTTAATGATTAAGTAAGCATTTTTCTATGGGAAAAGCTTCTCCACTTGTTTTGATTAATGGTGCTGGTACGGTTGGTAGCAGAATGGCTGATGTTTTAACTAGCCTTGGTATAACTCCACTTCTTTGTAAATATAAAGCAAGAGAAAGGATTGTTGATGGAGATGAAGTAAAATGGGGGGATCTTCAATTTTCTACAGTAGAACTTCAAGAACTCTATGCTAATCATTCTTCAACAAAATTTGAACTATTTGCAGCAAGAGGGAGCCTTCTTGAGACTAGGGTTACTCATTTAAATGATGTTGGATTAAATTGTAAGGGAAGTATTGATGATGCACCATGGGATAGAATTGATTTAGTGATTGATGCTTCACCAAATTCAGGAGTGGCTTGGAGAAATCATAATGAATTGTATGCTCCTGGAAAGAAAAGAGATAGGGGTGTTCCATTTTCAGTACAAGGAGGGCATGACAGTAGGCTAGTTGATAGTTTATTTTTTGCAGGGATTCCAGGGACTGTTGTTGATGATCCAGAGATGCAAGAGACTTATCAAAGCAGAAACGCAAAAGTAGTTTCTTGTAATACACATGCAATTACAACAGCCCTTGCTCTTTTACGTGGAGTTTTAGCTGAAGAATTTCCAGATATGGTTGATTATATCGATTTGAGTTTTGATAGAAGACACCAAGACCCTAATATGGGCGGAGAACGTCCTTTATTCACTACAGGTTTAGAAGAAAAAGATTATCATTTAGATGAACTTTTTTCACTTTTACCTGCAACTGATGGAAGAGCAGGTTCTGATGTGAGAAAAAATACTTCAGAGTATTTTCACAATGTAGGTATTATTGTTGATTTTAGAGAAGCAATACCAAGACGAGTAATTGATAGGTATAAAGTAGCAATTGCTTCTTATGAAAGGGCTATTTTTACGGATGGACCTTTAGGTCAAGAAAGAGTGGCTGTAGCAGCAGCAGAAGCAGGTATTATGGATGCAGATATTCCTTTCCCAGTGTATAGGGTAGACCAACCAAAAAGAAATTCTAGGAAGCTGAAGATTCATTGTTTAACTCCACAGAGAAGTATCGTATCTCCAAGTACTGTAGATCATATTCTTATGAGAACTGAAGGTCTTACATTTAGAGAAGCTTTTGATAAGGTGAATACCCAGGGATGTTGGCGTGGGCATAGTTTTGGCCATGTTATGAATTCTATTCAAGATAATCTGAGTCATTATGCACATACTAGTGCTTCTGAAGAAGAAATTCTTCGTGGAGCTATGAGGGCATATAATGGACCTAAATAGAATTAAATAAATAAAAATTAAATAGTGCTTTCTATGTAATCATCAGCGCATTCGCCACTACAGAAATTATAATGTTCATCTTTAATTTTCTTCTGTACAGCTGACTCCCGTACAGCTCCACCACATTCTGCACATTCTTCTACTTCTTCCACATCCTCAAAACCACGAATATATGCTTCATTATCATCGTGCATGTCACCTTCGTTTGAGAACACATATCCTTCACCTTCTTCGTAATTAAAACTAACCATATTCACACCTTTTTATTGTGATTCACTTTTAATAGTTCTGCTTATATTGTATATACCTATCATATATTATTCAAGGTTAGCTATATGTTTTGTAGAACTCATTAATAAAATTATTGATATTCAAGTCTAGTTTTTATTGTGTTTAAAGAATTCTTGCTTTATAATCCTCTTAATTCTGTTAATACTTCTCTCCCATGAAAAGCCATAAGCAACAGTTTTTCTTGCATTATGAGCAATGTTTTCTCTTAATTCCTCATCATTGAGCAATCTTTGTAGTTTTATCTTTAAATGGTCTGGATTTTCTCTTGGAAAGAAAAGCCCATTATGATTTTTGACAATATAATTTTTAATGAAGCCTACTTTTGTAGCAACTATAGGAAGACCACTTGCCATTGCTTCGAGTGTAGCTAAACTAGTTGTTTCTGTTAAAGATGGCATAACAAAGATATCCATTGCTTTGAGATACTTATCAACCTCTTTTGTAACGCCTGTAACTGTACAATTATGGATTTTTTTAAGTTCTTTAACGATGTCTTTATTTCCATCACCAACAATAAGTAAATGGAGTTTTTCTTGGTTTTCTAACTTTTTGAAAGCCTTTGCTAAGGTAAGAATGTTCTTCTCTGGTGAAACTCTTCCTACATAACCAATAACTGTCTTCTTTGGACTTATTTTTAATCTTTTTTTAGCTTGATCTTTTTGCTTGATTGGACTAAATTTTTTGATGTCAACACCAAGCCTTGCAACTGCGATGGGTTTTTTCACTCCTTCTTTTTTTAATTGATCTTTATAGTCATGAAATGGTACCAAAAGAATGTCTGCTTTATTATAAAGTCTTATCATAAATAATCTTAACAACTTCCTTAAAATTTTTCCTAAATCATAATACTTTTCAATAAATTCCCATGGTGTGTTGTGCACATAATAAATTATTTTTTTCTTGTATTTTTTTGCATATTTTAAACCGTAATACCCAATTGGAGCGAGTTCTTGAATAAAAATAACATCAGCTTCTTTAACTTCTTTTTTGATTCTTTTTTTATTGGCCCGAGAAGGTTTAATACTTTGATAATTGAAGAATTTAACCCTTTCTGATAACGGTAATAAAGTGGTTTTTGTTTTTGTAAAGATTTTTTTTCTTGAAAAGGCAGGCGCCACAATCCTTAGGTCAAAATCATCTTTTGCCCTTTTCATAAATTCTTTAACAAAGGTGAGTACGCCATCTATTTTAGGTTCGTAAGTGTTTGTAAGTACAAGTAGTTTAATCTTAGTTTCTGTCATTTGATTCTATAAAACATCTCTGCAAACCTCTTTTTTATTTTAAACCCGTGTTTGAGTGCTCTGAAAAATACCATAAAACTTAAAGTAAATATTGCTAATTTTTGACTAGGAAATTTCTTGAGTGCTTGAATTTTATCATTAAATGTTTTACTCACATCAATATAGAGTGCGGGAAAACCAGTTTTGAATTCTACTGGGTTCCACACAGAATAGACATAAATCTCTGGTACTTCTGATTTTTTCAAGGTTTCTAAGGCTTGTAGAGTAAGCTTATATACAGCTCTATGATCAGGATGTGGGTCTTCTTCACTATGGGTAAATATCTTCTTTATTTTTTTCTTTTTGATCATGTCAGTGATTTTTTTAACAATTTCCTTTTCCTCAGATTCATTAATGAAATTTCCTTCTTGAAGATCAAAAAATTCTGCTGAACAACCTAAAACATCTGCTGCATCAAAAGCTTCTTGAGCTCTCATTTTTTGTACTTCTTTCTCTTTAAGCCAGGGATGAGATTTTTCTCCATAAGAGAAAACAATGCAAGAGACTTTTTTCTTTTCGTTTACAAACTTTTTGATAGTTCCACCTGCACCTAATACAAAATCATCAGAGTGAGCACTACAGACTAAAATGTGGTCTTTAGAAGTTTTCTCTGGCATAGATGTTCAAAAAGTAATTTCTCTTAATAAATGTTTAGCCTAAAATAAGGCGCCGAGGAATCCTGGTTTGCAAAGAGTTTTACGGATAGTCAACCAGCTGGATTTTCTAAGCTAAACTCGTGCCATAAGACTAGATGCCTCAGATCACTCACCAACCTCGACTCTATGAAGAAAGTTCTTTTAGTATTTAATATTTTATATAGAGAAGATAAAACACCGAGAAGATCTGACGAGACAGGTTTTACCCTTCCTAATAAAGGAACTACGTAGATTTTCTAAGCTAAACCTTTTCTTACGTCTCCTCTCGGTGTGATTTGGAATCTCTAGAAGTATTTAAAGATTTTGATAATGAGAAAAGTACTCCTACTAAACTTTTTATAAAAAGTTTGATCAAAAAGAAATATTCTAAAGAAAAGTGCACCTGCCGGGATTCGAACCCGGATCACTGGCTTGGAAGGCCAGGATTCTAGCCATTAAACTACAGGTGCGTAAATTAATAGGGTGTTTTGCTGAAACTTTTACAAAAGTTTCCTATTAAACTACAGGTGCACAGAATTTGTGCTATAATGAATCTTCTGAGGTCATTTATAAACTTTATGGGCATTTACCTCGCCTATAAAGCTAAGATGCAAAACATTTTTAAAGCAACTTTTTCTTTCATACTTTATGTCAGAATTAAAAGGCCAAGAATGCCTCGCATGTCACAAAAAGGAACTTACTCTTAGAGAAGAAGAAGTAGATATTCCTTATTTTGGAAGAGTTTTCGTTTTATCAATGAGTTGTAGTGGTTGCGGGTATAGAAAAGCAGATTTAGATCCAGTAGAATCAAAAGATCCAGCAACTTATACCTTTGAGGTTGAAAAAGAAGAAGATCTTAATGTGAAGATAATCAAGTCAGGTATGGCTACAGTAAAAATTCCTAGAATCATTACTATGGAAGCTGGACCTTCTTCAAATGGGTATATTACAAACGTTGAAGGATTACTTGAAAGAGTAAAAAAGATTATCCAAGATGCAGCTGATGGTGAAGAAGATAAATCTGTGAAGAAAAAAGCTAAAAATCAAATTAAAAAATTAAATAATGTTTTACTTGGTCGTGAGAATATTAAGATTGTAATCTCAGATCCAAGTGGGAGGAGTGCAATTATTTCTGATAAGGCTGTAAAAGGCAAAGCATAGGTGTTAAAATGGATAAAGGTGTTCTTGATAATCAAATATTATTAAGGTCCTAGAAGTTTATAACTCTTATGGTATTGACCTGTGGGTGCCACAATTTCTTTGATGATTTAGATCAAACCAGGGGTGAATATAAATACTTTGCAAGAGCAATTGATAAGAAAGGTAAGATTGCCAGAAGTGGCACGTATACTTTTTTATTTGAATAACTATTCTTCATCACGACTAAAAGCTTGAGCTAAATCAATAACATATTTTCCTTCAGATAATTTGAATACTAAAGGGTCTTTTTTGAATAAACTTACTAAATCTAATTCATATTTTCCTGGTTTGAGAACTCTAATACTCTCAAAATCTAAGATTACAGGCCTATTACTATTAAGTTTTACTGTAGAAATCTCAACAATGTCTTGTTCAATTTGTTTTTTTTCATTATCAGATAGCTGAGTAATAACATTTTTACTCTCTTCTAAATGTTTTTTCTTAACATAAAAAAATAATCGTGCACCACAACCGCATCCTTTCAGAATTTCTTGAGCTCCATTTGGGTACAGTTTACTACATCTTACACATTGGTGTGGCATATTTTGTTTAACCTATCTTCGTTTTTTTCTTGCTTTCTTACGTTTTGCTGACTTAGGTTTTATTTTTTTAGCTTCTTTAGTAAATAGTTCGATCTTATCTGGGTTGTTTACAATTCTTTTTACTACATTTGCTGGACCAATAATTGTTAAGCCTTGTCTATCACCTAATAGAATATTTGCTACCCCTTGTTTAAATTTTTGTACTCCATCTAGCCCTTTCATTTCAGGATCAATAACACTTAGCTCAATACCTGAAAATGATGAAGAAATTTCTTGCATGGTAATTTCAATAAGATCTGCTTCTTCTTGTTTTCTCAAACGACCTTCCATAATTACAATCTTATCATCTTTAACGATGTTTAAGAGTTTATTCACTCTTAGTGTAGAACTTAATGTTTGAACCTCCTGGAAGGGAACAAATTGAAATGTGACCATTATATAACCTCTCTTTGAATATGTATATTCTTTCTCTTTTTAAATCTTCTTTTTAGCGAGCAAATTCTACTAATTTCTCATAGAACTCCTCAATATTCCTTCCATATTTTGCTGAAATTGGGAAAACTTCATATTGTGGAAATGCAGCTTTGATAAGTTCAATATTTGATTTCTTTAAATCAACTTTATTAGCTACAATTAAAACCGGAATGTCTCTTGCTTGTAAATTCCCAATTATAGTAATATTTACTTGTGAATATGGATCTTTTGTTGAATCTAAAACAACTACAACTGAATCCATCTCATCTAACCATTTGATAGCGTCAATAACTCCTTTGGTTGCTTCTTTAGCACGTCTTTTAGCTTCACTTCTTTTCATCCCTTTCTTTAAGAAATCTTCATAATCAATTCTTGTAGAAATTCCTGGAGTGTCAACTAAAGAAAATGTAATCTCTTTGCCTTTTTTATTTTTGATAGCAACTTGTTCTTTGATAGTAATCTCTCTGGTCTCGTGAGCAATGTGTGAAATACTAGACATCTCTTCACCTAACCAATCAATAGAAATTCTGTTGGCTAAAGTTGATTTTCCACCATTTGGAGGACCATAGAGTCCTAATTTCACATGTGATTTACTACTAAATAAACCTACTGCTTTAAGTTTTTTTAATAGTTTTTGAAAAAAAGATTTTGCCACCTTACACCCTCATATTACTGAAATTAGTTTAACGGTGGTGAGTACTTAAATCTTTCGCTACTCTAATATTTTAATTAAAGAGGCAAATTTTATAAGTTGTCTTAGAATGATAGAATATATGGCAGAAAGAACTTTAGTCAATGATCAGTTAAAATTGAGTTATGAAGGATTATTTAATGCTGAAGAATTCTATATGCTTATCCAACAATTCTTTAATGGAAGAAATTATGATTGGCAAGAAGCTATGAATCAGGAGCAGATAACTCCAAAAGGTAAACAAATTAGATATGTTCTTGAACCAAACAAATCATTATCTCATTATTATAAACTCAAATGGCAAATTAAAATGTCTTTTAACGATGTAAAAGATGTTGATATTGAACACAATGGTCAAACATTAAGATTAAATCAAGGTTTGATTAAGATTATTATCAATAATTATGTGGTGAGTGATACGGGTGGTCAGTGGAAAGATAAATCATTCTATTGGTTCTTACTTATTCTAAGGGAGAAGTATTTGTATAAACATCATTACTTAAATGCACAAAATTGGTTAGAGAAAGATACACAATTATTACATCAAGAGATAAAAAATTATTTGAATGTTTTTAAGTATACATTCCAAAGGTAGAATATGGGTGAACACAACTTAGTAATCAATGATTTGCACTTACAATATTCAGGGATCTTAAAAGTAGATGACCTTTTTAGAGTTATCAATAGAGCTTTAGAAGAAAGAGGCTATTTGAAGAATGAGAAAAGGCAAGAAGAAACAGTTACTGAAAAGGGTCGTAACGTCTATCTTGAATTAAGGCCGAATAAATTTAAGAAAGAATATATGACTTTATCTTTTAGAATTAAAATTCGTTTAAACAATATGAAAAATACCCGTCAAGAACTTGATGGAAAAAGTTTTGAGCTTGACCAAGGAGATGTAAGTTGTGTCTTCGATGCTTGGTTGAGTACAAATTATTATGCAAAATGGAATAAAAAGCCGGGATATTATTTTTTCAAGGCTCTTGTAAATAAAGTATTTTATAGATTCCCTGAAGAACCAGGTTATAAATCAGAATTAGAGGGGGATGCTCAATACCTTTATAATGAAGTTATGAAATTGTTCGCGTCTTATAGACGTAGGGACAAAATATTCCCTGATGAAGTAGAAATTAGAGCTTCAGTTGCTGAAGATGTGGAAAAAGTAACCCCTGTAGTTTTAAAGGGAGGAGCATAGTTTTCTATATTTTTTATAATGACATCACTTTAAACTATATCTTGGAGGAATTTTATGGAGAGGCGCCCAATTGAACACTGCGG
>CAYWPT010000022.1:0-13093 GCA_964460605.1 uncultured Methanosarcinales archaeon | reverse complement strand
CTTTTCTATTAACTCTAAACAAATAAGGACTATCTTTGCAATATTTCTGTTAAAGAATCAACAATTCTTCTATCTGAATTCATTCCTATATAATCTCTAGTTATACCTGCTACTATAAATGCAAGAGGTTCTAAATTATCATGATTTTTTACCCTTATTTCTTCTAATTTATAACCATTTTCTCTTAGGAAAAGCCACAAATCAAATGGACTTGGATTAGAAACATCATAAGCAAGAATAGGAGTCTCTCTATTTCTTGAATCATCTGATTCCCTCATTAATTTTAAGGCCCGAAGTGCAAGTGCAGAATAAGGCATCCTTTCTCCACTTCGCATAAGCCTTTCTAAAATTGGATCTTCAAAAGCAAAAGCTTCTCTTAAAAAATTTTCATCACAATCATCTGCATTATAATGACCTTCCAAACCAGGCGCTACAGCAAAAATATTTGAAACGATGAGATCATATTTTCTTTCTCTTGAAGCTTGCAGTGCTGGAAAAATAGCAGTATGTCGAGTTGCATCAACTTCTTCTCCGAGAACTCTAGAGATTGGATCATCTAAAAAACTAAGATCTTGTATTTGTTCAGTCATATAAAGTACTTTAGCTATAAAAAACCAGAATTGTACCTCTTTTAAAGTCTTATGCACTTAACTTCAATTTTGATTAAAATTCTCAAAAACTATTTATATATATCTTAGATTCTTATTTGTATGAAAATTATTTGTATGAAAAAGCTTTACCTCATTATAGCACTTATTATTAGCATCATTCTCTTATTGGGATTACCTTTAACAGTTCCACAGGAAAGCAAAGACCCTTCTGGATTAGGTTTAGATAACTGTAAAAAATGGAACGATGGTTGTAACATTTGTGAAGTTTTTAAAGATGATATGATTGCCTGCACCGAGAGAGCTTGTTTTACATTAAATGAACCTTATTGTATAGAAACTTTCTAAAATTTATTTTCTATTCCTTGCTTTCTATCCCCTTTTTTGAGCTATAAGGTATAGATTAGTATTTCTCGAGCATACTAATCTTTAAATACGAGTTTCTGTCACAATTTGTCATTCAAAGATAGAAACGATAAATGTGAAGAATATCACATTTGTGGTTAATAGTTGTGATTTACATTCACAATTGATTAAATACTTACATTTTATGTAAGAGGGGTCGATAAAATGAAAAAGTCATTAGTTGTTATTTTAGTATTGGTTTTAGCTGTTGTTTTAAGCTCTTGTCTTAACTACAAAGCATATGATGTGCCTGCAGAAGAAGAGAATTCTGATTTATTAGATGAAATTGCTGAGATAGAAAAGCAATTAGAAGATAATAATCTTGTGGGTGAAGAAGTTGAAGTAGTAGAAGAAAACGTTGCTATTTCAAACTTAGGTGAAGCAGGAGATTTAGTTGTAATCGAAGTTGATGAAAGTGAACAAGTACGATTAAACGCAGTAATTACAGATCCAGATAATGATAAGATTACTCACTCATTTAGCCCTCCTTTAAACGATTTAGGAATTTGGCAAACTAATTATGGAGACGCTGGAGAATATTCAATAACTTTAACTGCTTCAGACGGAGTACACACCACAGAGCAAGAGATTTTACTTGTAGTAAATAGAGTGAACGTAGCTCCAGTAATTGAATCTTTAAGGGATTTGACCCACAGAGAAGGAGATAGCATTAGTTTAAGTCCGGTTGTTGAAGATCCAAACAAAGATGCTGTAAGTATCGAAATTAGCGCACCATTAACAAATGGAGAATGGAATACTGACCATACAAGTGCAGGAACGTATGAAATTTTTGTAACTGCAAGTGATGGAGAATTAGAAAGTTCCAGCTCATTTATGTTAACTATCGCTGATGTAAACGAACTTCCAATTATCACAGGAGTAGCTGATGAAATCACTGTTGAAGAAGGAGATACCGTAAGGATTGAACCTGAAGTTAGTGATTTAGATGGTGATCCTTTAGTGCTTACTATTAGCGAACCTGTTGGAGACGACGGTGTTTGGGATACAGATTATACAAACCACGGAGTATACAGCGTAGTAATTACTGTTGATGATGGAAAAGACATCGTTCGTAAGACAGTTCAATTAACCGTTGCTGATATTAATAAACCTCCAGTAATTGTAGATGTTTCCTTAGATGCTCAATAGAGCAATTTTATTTTTTATTTTTACTTTATCAAAAAAAGAGTGTTCAGATGTAAAATAGTGTGAACGGTAACAATTAAAATGAAAAAGATATACCTTATCATCATAAGTTTACTTGTACTCTTAGTTCTTTGTACAAGCGTTTTTGCAATCAAAACCTTTACAGTAGAAGAAAGTGAGGATATATCTATTGCTCCTGAAGCTGAAGACCCTGATGGAGACGAGGTGGTTTTTTCTTATTCTTCTCCTTTTGATGAATTAGGTAATTGGGAAACAAATTTAGATGATGCTGGTGAATATTTAGTAGACATAACTGCTTCTGATGGAGAATTAGAAACAACAGAGACCATTAAAATTGTTGTTGAGAATAAAAATCAAAATCCTATCTTTACTAAAACTTCTATTACTGTGGAAGAAGGGGATTTAGTTGATATTAACATGTTTATTGTTGATCCTGATGGAGACATTCTTGAATATAATATTGAAGAACCCTTCGATTCTTTTGGAAAATGGCAAACTGGCCTAGATGATGCAGGAAGGTATGTTATTGATTTAATAGTAAATGATGGGCAAAGTAATACTAATGAGCGTTTTGAGATTATTGTTGAAAATGTAAATCAAGCTCCAAGTATTGTGAGTGTTTTTTCTGATGATAGTATTGTAAATGCTCAGGAAGATGACGACTTTGAATTTTCTGTGAGCGCAAGAGATGAAGATGGGGATTCTTTTGGTATTTCTTGGTTATTTGATGGAAGATTAGTTGGAACCAGTAATTCTGGTGAAACATATTTAGATTTTGAAAGTGAAGGTGAACACATTTTAACTTTAGTACTTAGCGATGGCGTTTTAGAAGAGAGAAGAGAATGGACTATTGTTGTAGCTAATAAAAATAGAAAACCAGAATTAGATGATTTTGATGTGACTGTATTTGAATCTGAGACTGTAAGTTTAGATCTTCCTTTATTTGATCTAGATGGAGATAGTTTAACTTATACTTTTGAAAATCCTTTGAATGAATTAGGTGAATGGCAAACTAGCTACGAAGATGCAGGAAAATATTCAATAAGAGCAGAAGCTAGTGATGGTGAATTTTCTGAAAGGTTTGATATTGATATTGAGGTATTAGATGTAGATAGAGCACCAGAGTTTGTTCTCGAAGAATCTTTTATTGTAAATGAAGGCGAAGAATTTGAATTAAGTTTAGATGCTATTGATTTAGATGGTGATGATGTGACTTATGAATTTGTTTCCGTTCCAGAAGGGGCTTTTTATGATGATAGAAATGAAGAACTTTCATGGGATGTATCTTACGATTATATTACAAGAAAAGATAACTTTTTCTATAATTTCCTTAATGCTATAAGGGTTGAACATTTATTTATTAGTAAAAAGAAAGTCCCTGTTGAAATAAAAGCTTGTGGTGAAAGTTTGTGTACAAGTGCTATGACTAATTTAATTGTACATAATATAAACAGGGCTCCTGTACTTACTGAGAGTTTTGATCAAGTTATTAATGAAACTGATTATATTAGATTATTTGCTGATGCTTTTGATCCTGATGGGGATGTTATTCGTTACACCTTTACAGATCCTTTAGGAAAATGGAGCGCTAAATGGCAAACAGATTATGATGATGCTGGTGAGTACCAGATTTTAGTTACTGCATCAGATGGTCGCCTAAAAGATAGCAAAAATATTACCTTAATAGTTAATGATGTGAATAGAGAGCCTACTTTAAAGATTAAAGAAGACTTTATCAAAATCAATGAAGGAGAACAATTCACAATCCAAATTGATGCGCAAGATCCAGATGGAGATGCAGTGCATGTTTCATTAGCTAATGCTCCAACAGATATTGTCTTAACAAACAATTCATTTATTTGGACACCAAATTATGATACTGTAGCAAGCACCGGTCTTGGTTTACGTGATAGGATTGTATCTTACAATTCTTGGGCTAATAGAAAGTTCAGTCATGTAAGTACATTAATGTGGTTAGAATTTACTGTAAGTGATGGTGAATATAGCTCTGTGCATCCAGTAGGAGTACAAATCAAGAATAGGAACAGAGCACCAGTGATTGCTTCCTATGATCCGGAAGAAGTTATCAAAGTTGATGCTTTTAGTGATCCAGTTGTCTTTGCCTTAGATGTTTACGATTTAGATCAGCAAGCGCTTGAGTATACCTGGACCTTTGGAGGTCTTGACCTTTCAAAAGAAGAAGGAAGTGAGAGTTTAAGTAGGGTATTCACTTCTCCTGGAAAGAAAAAGGTTGAAGTTGAAATTAGTGATGGTCGAAACTCTGTCGAGCATCAGTGGACTGTATTAGTTGAAGGCGAGAGTCGTAAAATTGTCTCTGCTCCAAAACCAGCCCCTAAGCCAAATACTGCTCCTGTTGAAGATCCATATACATGGGGCTTTTACAGGATAGATGATTGGAAATAAGGTTTTTCTTTCCAATAGTTTTTTATTATAATTTCTTTCTTGATATTTTATGGACGATACTTTGCGTTTAGCATTAGAAACAATAGAACAAGGAAAACAAGCAATAGTCTTTGTTGCAAGTAGAGCAAGTGCTGAGAAAACTGCTGAGGATATTTCTAAATTATTGCAGATTTCTGAAATAACTCAAGATATTTCTGCTAAAGCTGGGAAAGTAGTATCTCCAGCAACAAAACAGTGTAAACGTTTAAGTCTTTGTTTATCTAAAGGTATTGCATTTCATCACGCAGGTTTAGCTAACAAACAAAAAGAAATTATTGAAGATGAATTCAAAGCAGGTAATGTGAAAATTATTTGCGCTACACCAACGCTTGCTGCTGGTCTTTCGCTTCCAGTGTTTAGAGTTATTTTGAAGTCTTTGAAAAGGTTCTCAGGTAAATGGGGCATGGATTGGATACCAGTATTAGAATATATGCAGATGGCTGGAAGAGCTGGACGCCCTGAATATGAAAAGTTTGGTGAAGCTATAGCAATTGCAAAAGATAAAGGGCAAAGAGATGAGATTTATAATCGATACATTCTTGGTGAAGCTGAAGACATTTATTCTAAGTTAGCTGTTGAGCCTGTTTTACGAACTTATTTGTTATCACTCATTGCTTCTGGGATTATCAAAGATGAAAGAGAGATGAAAGAATTCTTTAAAGAAACTTTTTGGGCAACACAGTTCAATGATTTTGAAAAACTTGAAGAGATTATGGAAAGAATGCTTGACTTTCTTGAAGAATGGGAATTTGTGAAATGTGAGAGTGTTGATGGTGAATATGAAAAAGAAGGGATGGACCATGTGATAACTGAGCAAAAAGATGGTTTTACTGATTTTGCTCTTGCTAATACTTTGTTAAACCGGATGAAAAAGAAAAAACAAAGGTCACAAAATCCTAGGAAATTAAAAGCAACATTGATGGGGAAACGTGTATCACAATTATATTTAGATCCTTTAACTGCTCAGCATTTGATTACTTGTTTGAAGAAAGGTGAAGCTCAAGAGACAAATTCATTCTCTTATATTCAAATGATTTCAAACACTTTAGAGATGAGACCCTTACTTCGTATCAAAAGTAAAGAAAAAGTAGATATGCAGAACATTCTTATGGAAAATTATGAACATTTGCTCTCTGATGAACCAGAAGTCTATGATCTAGATTATCATGAGTTCATGAATTCGATAAAAACTTCTGTTTTCTTTAATGAATGGATTAATGAGAAGAAAGAAGATTATATGTTTGAATCACTTGGTGTACGTCCAGGTGAAATTCGTGTAAAATTGGAGACTGCTGACTGGTTATTATACGCTTCAACTGAGTTAGCTGACTTGTTATCGCTTAATGGGAGTTCTCGAGAGTTGAGGAAGCTTAGGGTTAGGGTGAAAAACGGAATTAAAGCAGAATTATTACCACTTATCAAGTTTAAGGGTATTGGAAGAGCTAGAGCTCGTAAATTGCATAACAATGGTTTAAAGAGCCTTTCTGATATTAAGAGAACAGATTTAGGCACTCTCAATCTGATCCTTGGTCCTAAACTTGCTGGAGAGCTTAAAGGGGAAATTGGGCAAAATATTCCTTCAGAAATTCCAAAAGGGCGCAGAAAAGGTCAATTATCTCTTAGTAAGTTTAGTTAAGCTAAAATATAGTTATTTTATTTAATAAGCTATCAAAAATCTTTGATTTTTGGGAGCTCCCTGGAAATATATTCTAATTTCCCGATAGCTTTATAAATCAATCACATTTCAAGCTGAACATGGCAAGAATTAGAGCATTCAAAGCGTATAGAAGCTTAGAAAGACCTTACACAAGAGTAAGTAAGTTCAACAAGAAGAACTATGTAAGAGGAGGAAGACCTCATTCTAAGATTATCAAGTATGACCTAGGTAACAAAACTGGCGAATATGATGCTATTGTACGATTAAGAGTTAAAGCAGCTATTAATGTAAGAAACAACGCTTTAGAATCTGCTCGTCTTGCTTCAAACAGATGGTTAGAGAAACACATCCCTAAGAACTATCATTTAAGAATCAAAGTATATCCATTCCATCTACTCAGAGAAAACCCATTAGCTAGTGGAGCTGGTGCAGACCGTATGAGTACAGGTATGAAAAAATCTTTTGGTAAAATAATTGGTTCTGCCGCTCGTATGAAAAAAGATCAAACTATTCTTGAAGTACGATTAGACAAAGCAAACATCAAAGTTGGTAAAGTTGCTTTAATGAGAGCTGCTAAGAAATTACCTTGTTCTTGTAAGTTAGAAGTTATCGAACTTGAAGAAAAAAGAGCATATTAATCATCTAATTTTTCTCTTAATTTACTTAATTCTTGTTGTATTCTCATAATTTGTTCTAGGCTCATGCTTCCCGTATTTACTCTTTGAGAAAATTTCCTCAAGAACAGATCTGCTTCATCTTTTACTTCTTTTTTTGCTTCAGGACTGATTCTTTTTCTTAAAAGCTTTTTAGAAGATCCTAAAGTGGAGTTAATTCTACTTAACTCTTTTTCAAGAACAAGTTTTCTATAACTAGAACGCATTGCTAAAGATTTAGACCTTTTACGATGTCTATCATAACCTTCTTGAGAAATTCTTTTAAGGTCACTATTAACATCATTAAGTTCATCTGTAATTCTATCAATCTCTTTTTTAGGAACTCTATGATCTCCTTCAACCTCACGAGAAATTCTTTGGACTAAAGCAGTAGCCTCTTGTTCCTCTTGGCTAAGCACTTGAGGTTTTTTAGCATCTTTTTGTAAAATATTTTTCCTATGTAATTTAAAATCTAATTCACGCATTTCTTGTTTGAGTAAAAGTAACTGATAAGTGGGTTTTTGTGCTTTAGGATTTGCTTTTTTGATACTCTTAAACTCATCATCAACATAACGATCTTCTAATTCATGTTTAATTATGTTTAATTCATCAGTAACCATTTCTAACTCTAAAGGTGGAATAACTTGTTTTTCTTCAAGTCTTTGAGACATATTTCTTACAAATTTAATAGTAGAACGTTCAGCACCCCATTTTTTTCTCCTCTTAAATCTATGATTAATTGTTTCTAAGAAATTTTTATTTTGTTGAGCTAATTTTTTCTTAAGAAAAGCAAGTTCTTGTTGAATAAGGGCCTGGTCATAAGGTTGCAACTTATTTAGCTTGTTTACCCCTCCTAAAGAGAATTGTTTCGAAAGAGGTAAATTAGAACTATTTCTACCATCTAATCTCATGTCAACTTGAGCAATCTTCATAGAAAACTCATTATGTTCATCATATTGTTTTTTGAATCTACCATAATATTTTCTATAAATTTTTAATTGATTTTCTAATCTATTCAAATCTTTATCTAAAACACGAAGTAACCTTTCTCTCTCAGTTAAAGTGTATAAACCAATATTACTGGATTCAACTTTTTCTTGAGAAATTTTTCCATGTAATTGATTAAGTTCTCCACTCAAGTAAGCTAATTCCCCTTTAAGATTGAAATCTTTTCTTTTCATCTTCCAAGGACCAATCTCAGGTTTAGAAGATTCTTCTACAACATAATTACTATTAGAAAAAACTATCTCTGATGGAATTTGTACATCTTTTGTTTTATCTGCTTTACTTGCTTTAACTTTCTTTTTGCTTGGCTCAGGTCTTCCTCTTGTCATATTTTTATGCTTTTGACTTACTTTTTCTAAGTCCTTTCTATAAGAGCTGATATAGTGAAAATGTTTAACCACAAAAAAAAATACAAGGATAAGAATTGTTAAATTAACAATAATAAGTGTTATGTCTGACCCTGCTGATCTTTGTGCAAAAAAAGTGCTAATACTATCCAAGCTTACATCTACCATCTTTTATACTTATAATGTAGAATAAATAAATGAATAATGATTATTAAATGTTTTCTTTCTCAGACTCTTCCAAAAGTTTTTTTTCTTCGGCTTCTTTAGCTGCTAATTCTTCTTTTTTCTTATACCAAAGAGCTGCTCTTTGAGCAATTACTTCTTTAATCTCGTCAATAGACTTTGTTTCAATTTTTTCTTTCTTTTTTAGATCATCAAAATCTTCTTGTTCTTCATCCTTAATGATGTCTTGTTTACTCAGATATACTAAAATATCTTTTTTACTTTTTTCTTTCCTTAATTTCTTATATAGTTTTAATTGACTCTTTACTGGGAAAGGTTCAGTCATATCAAAAATATAAATTACTAGGTCTGCTAAATCTTCAACAACTATTTCTGCTTGCATTTCAATAGGGTTATATTTGTCTCTACTCAAAGTTCCAGGTACATCTAATACTTGTACTTTAAATCCACCAATCTCAACGTGAGCAGTATTGATTGTTTTTGTAGTGAAAGCATAAGCTGCTGCTTTAGCCTTAGTTCCAGTCATTGTGTTCAATAAAGTGGTTTTACCAATGTTAGGGAATCCATAAATTGCTACAGTGAATCTATCTTTAATATCAGGATAAGTTCTCATAATTCTTCGAGCATCCTCTAAAAAAACTAATTGTTTGTCAATTTGTTTCATAACTGAAGAAATTCTACCATAGGCTTGTTTTGTATGATTTTTAATCTCTTCCCTTTTTTTACTAGCAAATATTTTTCTTACAGTCTCTTTATGGAAAAAAGCAATCCTTTTTCTTGCCCAACTAAGTGCACCTAAAGATTGTTTAAGACCTTTGAAATCTAGAGTTAATTTCATCAATCTAATGTAGAAGAAAGGAATTTTATCAAAATTGGGATAACTATCAAGTACTTTGTCAATTCTTGTCACTAATTGATCTTTAGCTACATCCATTTTCAAAGATTCTTTTTGTCTAATGATTTGCAGCCAATTACCAACAAGGTTCTTTTGTTTAGCCTTAACCCTTGCTTTTGAGAAAGCATAATCTAGGAAAAAGTCTGCTCGTTCAACTGGCGGGATTTTTTGAAAATTCATTTTTGAGGTCTCTCTGAAAAAATGAATCTCCAGCAATCTTTGATTACTGGAGATTCATTTTAAATACCTTATAAACAGAAACTAGCTCCCCCACTTAAAAAAGCTTTGCTAAAAATTAGAACAAACTGAAAGGATGCTCATGACCAATATCTTTTCTACCTTTCAATTCAGCCATATGATTGGCCCGCTCTTTAAGTAAATCAACTCTATTTCTACGCACACCAGAAATCATATCAGCAACACGTTCACCACCTAAGAAATGAGGTAAGATCACATAATGTGCTCCTGCTGTGTACATCTTCAAAGCATCATCAATTGTATTTGCAGTAACAATAATACGGATACGTCTATTTTCTTCTTTAGCTTTCCTGATCAAAATTCTATTCACATTAATGTAAGGAATTGTTGATATTAAAAGATCAAGATTCTTTAAATTCATCCGATCCATTATTTCTTGGTCTTCAACTTCACCATAAATACAGTGATAACCTTTTTTTACTAATTTTGAAATTACTTCAGGATTATAATCAACAATTAATACATTATCTTTGAGGGTTTGTAAGCCTCTTAAAATACTATACCCTATCCTATTATGTCCACATAAACCACTTTTGGTTCAGCTTTAGTCGGTGAGAATTCTAAACCCTCTGTGTGAAACACATCATATACTTGTAATGGTTTATCAAAGACTTTGTACAATTGTTCTTTGAATTTAACTAGATATGATGTTGTAGTAATTGTTGCTAGAGTAACAACAACTACTAAAGTGAAAATATCTTGGCCCAAATGACCTAATAAAAATCCTTGACTAGCAATAATTAACGAAAATTCACCAATTTGTGTTAAATATAATGCGCTCATAAAAGCAGGTTTTTTTGTGTATTTAAATACAGAACTGATAGTCATTACCAAAAATGGTTTGAACAATGTTATGAAAAAGAAGAATACAATAATAGGGACCAAGTACTTTGAGATAACTGTTAAAGATAAACCCATTCCCAAAGAAACAAAAAAGAGTAATGAAAAAAAATCCCTAAGCGATTTTACTTTTCCAATAATTTCTAAATTATAATCCAAGTTTCCTAAAGTTAACCCTGCAACAAAAGCACCAATTACTATTGAAAAACCAAAGTAATGAAAGCCTAAAGAAAAGATAAAACATACAGCTAAAGATGTAATTAATAACAATTCTTGGTTTCTAGCTGCAAATTTAAAGATAATAGGAAAAACAAATTTACTACAAATGTATGCAATTACAAATAATGCCACAAATTTAAGAAATGCTATCCCTAAAAAAGACATATCAAAACTATTAACCGAAGAAAGAATAGAGAGTGCAAAAATTGCAAACAAATCCTCCATTAATAAAATCCCAACAACTATTCTTCCATGCAAGGTATTCAATTCTTTTCTGTCTGAAAGCGTCTTCATCGTAATCATTGTTGAAGAAAACGCTAACATTAAACCAATATACATTGCTTCTAAAGGCAAGAAATTAAGCAGAAGAGCTACTAAAAAACCGGTAACAAATAATAATGAAATTTGTATGATCCCACCAAAAGTGGAAACTAATGCTACGTTTCTCAAACTACTAATATCAATTTCAACACCAACTAAGAAAAGTAAGAAAGCAATACCTATTATAGACATTGCAGCAATAATACTTGTATCAGTAATCAATGAAAAAACAGGAGTGATTAATACACCAACAATAATGTATGCTAAAAGTTGTGGTTGTTTTAATAATCTAAACAAGAAAGCGAGAATAGCAGCAGCTATGATAATCAAACCTAGCTGAATAAATATCGCACTCTCTCCACCTACAACCATCTTTAAATAAAATAAGCAAATTATTGTTTATAAATTTATGTCTTTTATTAGAATAAAATTGAACTCAACAGTTACTCTTTTTATCATCAACAATAAGCAAGGCTTGGGTAAGCCAGGTTCAAAAACCAAAGCAAATCATTTCATTGGATAACTGTCATGTCATCGTTCTCTATAAGAAATAGAGGCTTACTTTATATTATTTGCCAAAAAATAAGATGAAAGAAGACGATAGTGTATTAGTTGAAGAAAGAAGAATTAATTTAACAGGAGTATCACACAATACTATGAAAAATGCTGATGTGAATATCCCTGAATTATTCACAGCTGCAGAATAATTCTCGGAATCTTTCCGATTTTTTTTTGTTAATTTTTATTAATCTTTAAAATAAATTATAGTAATGTTCATAGAAATATTTTTAGCAGTTTTTTTAGGTATCCTTTCAGGTATTTTTACAGGCTTGATTCCAGGTATTCATGTGAATCTTATTTCATTGTTAGTGCTTAGTTTTTCACCTTTTCTTTCAGCTTTTGCTTCATTACCAGCCCTTTCAGTGTATATCATTAGTCTAGCTATTACTCATTCATTTTTAGATTCTATTCCAAGTATTTACTTAGGAGCTCCAGATGAAGCTCAAGCACTCTCAGTTCTTCCAGGACACAAATTATTACACAAAGGAGAAGGACATAATGCAATTGCTTGCACAGTAATTGGAAGTTATTCTTGCCTGATTTTTTGTCTTTGTATCTTCCCTTTTTTTTTATGGGCAATGCAAGTGATAGCCCCTTTAGTTGAAAAGATAGTAGGATATCTTTTACTATTAATTGTTACATTTATGGTTTTAAGAGAAAAAGAGAAACTTCTTGCATTCTCCTTTTTCATTATGTCAGGAGTTTTAGGGATACTTGTATTTAGCATAGAAAGTTTACAGCAACCATTATTTCCTTTACTCAGTGGTTTATTTGGATTTTCCATAATGATATTAAGTTTATCACAAAAAGCAACAATACCAAAACAAGATTTTACAAAAAAGTTGCAATTGGAAAAAAAGAGTGTTTTTCGATCAATGGGTGCAGCTTCTTTTGTGGGTTTTATTGCAGCATTCTTGCCTGGTTTTGGGAATAGTCAAGCAGCAATAGTAGCTAATGAGATTGTAAAAGAAGCCAGTGATGAAGCTTTTTTAGTCCTTGTAGGAGGGATAAATACTGCGAATATGCTCATTAGTATCGGGACTGTCTATGCTTTAGAGAAAGCTCGTAATGGAGCAATAGTAGCTATAAGAGAATTAGTAGAAATTGTAGATTTTAAGATGATGTTATTATTTCTTTTCACTGCACTATTTGTAGGAAGTTGTGCTGGAATTTTAACATTGAAAATTTCTAAGATATTTTCTAAGCATATTGGAAAGATGAATTATGTAAAAATTATTTTGAGTATTATTATTTTTATTACTATACTTACTTTTATTTTTGATAAATTAATTGGATTGATAATATTATTTACAGCAACATGCGTTGGATTATCTGCATCTTTGTTGGGTATTGCTAAGAATCATTTAATGGGTACCTTAATCTTACCAGTGGCTCTTTATTTTATATTATAATAAAAAGAGAAAAAAATTAAGATAAGCTTTCTTTACAAGATTCTCTTACTAGGCTATTTCCAATAAGATCACAAGTCTCAATGTTTTCACTTACCTTCG
>CAYWPT010000021.1:0-13954 GCA_964460605.1 uncultured Methanosarcinales archaeon | reverse complement strand
GAAGATAAAAGAAAGGTTGCTTTTTGTGTAGAGAGTCCATCAGAAGCTAAGGTCTACGATACAAACTTTGGTATTTTCATTGATGTAAATTATGAATTAGCTTTAGATTTCACAGCAGACCTTACTTTCCCTATTGAAGATTTTTCTATGGATTATGATGGTGATTTACATTCAGTAAGCATTCCTGTTCGTCAAAACGCTCAGCAGTACGCAGTGTATCTAACTGATTTTGAAGATCTAGACTATGTGGGCGCTTCTGGTGATTTTATTGGAGCTCAGTTAGAAGGAGTCTATTTCAGATTTGTTGATATCCATTTAAATGAAATCGGATTAGAGTGTCCAGTAGGGCCTTTAGAAAATAAGGCTTATTATTGTGGTAATGAACTAGTTTATTATTTTGAAAGTGATCAAGTTCTCTATGTTGGAGTAACTGTTTGGGAGAACGGTGAAGAGTCTAATATTAACAGTTTTAAGGAACTTATATTAGAATAAGCCAAAATTCTTATAAACAAATTTCTTTGATGTAATGAGTAGTTAGAAGTGGCGAGCAATCAGAGATTGCTGAACCACTTTTTTAACGTTCCTTAAAAAAGAGGTGTATTCCTATGTATAAAATCCCATTAGAAGAATTAAAAGAAAAAATTGTGGCTTCTGGTAAATTAAGCCAAGAAGCATTAGATGAAAAAATTAAAGCTAAAATTGCTGAATTATCTGGATTAATTAGTGAAGAAGGTGCAACACATATCATTGCAAATGAGCTTGGTATTGAAATAGTAGCTGAAGGTAAAGATAAATTAAAAGTTAAAGAAATTCATCCTGGAATGAATAATGTTTCTGTTCTCATTAAAGTAGTACAAAGGTATGAAACCCGAGAATTTAATAGTAACGGTAGGCAAGGTAAGGTTTGTAGCTTATTTGTAGGTGATGAGACTGGAACTACTCGATTAACTTTCTGGAATGATAAGGTTGATTTAATCGATGGAGTAAAAGTTGGTGATGTTCTCTTAGTTAAGGAATCTTATGTAAAAGAGAATAATGGTCGAAAAGAATTGCATATGGGAAGAAACGCTACAGTTGATGTTAACCCTGAGGGTGAGAGTGTAGAAGTTGCTGAAAGACAGGCTCAAACCTTTGCTCGTAAGACCATCAAAGAACTTGAAGGTGGCGAAGAAGGAGTGGAACTTTTAGGCACTATTGTGCAAGTCTTTGATCCGAGGTTTTTTAGGCTCTGTCCCGATTGTAATAAACGGGTAACTGAAACAGATGCAGGTGCTAATTGTGGAGAGCATGGCACTGTAATCCCTATACTTTCTTATGTTTTAAACGCTATTATTGATGATGGCTCAGGAAATATTAGAACTGTCTTTTGGAAGAACCAAACTAACAACCTTTTGAGTATGAGCGAAGATGATTTAGCTGGATTTGAAGTAGATATGGCTTCTTTTGAGAATATTAAAACTGAATTACTTGGTGAACAGTTTAATTTACTTGGTAAAGTTAAGAAAAACGATATGTTTAATCGTTTGGAGTTCTCTGTACAGATTGTAAACAAAGCAGATCCTGCAAAGGAGTTGGCAAAAGTTGAGTGAGATCTTCAGAAAGGCTTACATTGGAATGGGGAGTAATCTAGGAGATAGAGAAGCACACATGAATGGAGCTTTGGGAGAGATTTCAAAGTTAGGTGAACTTATGGGGACATCATCTTTGTATGAATCCCCACCTTTCGGTTTTGCTGATCAAGGAAATTTTTTGAATGCAGTAGTTGTATTAGGAAACCCAAATTCTCCTCAAGTATTATTAAGAGAGTTACAAGCAATTGAGGATGCAATGGGTCGTGTAAGAACAGTTACAAATGGGCCAAGGACTATTGATTTAGATATTTTAAGTTACGGAGGTGCAGCTTATGGAATGCCATTTGAAATTACCTCATCCCGGTCTTAGAAATAGACCTTCTGTCTTAGTTCCTCTGCGAGAAGTTGAACCTGAATATTTCAATAGAAATACTTATGAAACGATTGATGAAATGATCGCAGCATTAGATAAACAAGGAGAAGAATATGTCAGCATTACTCGATTTGGAAGCTTTGGACGTAGAGAAAGTAGTAAACGAGCTGTATGATCCTTCGAGAGTTGGAGCAATGGCTTTTCCTAATGTACTTTCTTTAGAAGCACGTAGAAGAATTGTTGATGAAATATCCCAACATGGCGATTTATTTTCTAGAGCAAAAGAAAGAATCACTCTTTTAGGTGGAGAAATAGTTGAACAAGGAATGGATACATTGTACTTCGAAGATTTACACAGAGTTCCATGTTCTTTAGATGCCGTTGTACATCTTGTTGTTGAAGAGTTTGATGTGCTTTATCAAAGGATGGCAGAAATTGACGGGAATTTTTACAATCCAACAACACAATCAATTGGTTTACATAATTATTGGGATGGTTCTGTTGGTATCACACCCCATCAAGATTTTCCTGAGGATAGAAATTTGATTGCTAGTTTTGTTTTAGAAGGTCTAAGTAACTTTGGAGCTGCAATGAATCGTCAAAAAGATGGTGAAGAACTTTTTGAGCTTGATGCAGGTGCTTTAATTTTGATGCGAGCTCCTCGGGAGGGTGATGGAAAAGAATTTCGTGCTTGGCATTATGTTTTGCCTGTAATTGGTGGGCGCAAAACTTTGTTGTTACGAAAAAAGGATGCTTTGGTAAAATCTCGAGCGAGTATGGTAAGGTATAGTTAATTTTATAAACTTTCAGAATATCCTTTTAGAATGGTGAGAGTTATGGATGAAAATGAAGTTATTTTGGATGCAATCAAATGGGCATCTGCTGAATATAAATATTTTAAAGATTTACAAAAAGATTTAGATAGATTAAAAACAAAAATTGAATTGGCAGCTGCGAGAGATAGTGTTCCTAAGCTTAGGGCTTTATTTAAAGATTTAAAGTATATCGGAAGGGCTGAAGCAAGATTTAATGATTATGAAAAACATGTTGAAGGTTTTTTATCAAAAGCTAGCAAGAGAGATTTCGAATTAGCTCCAGATGAAAGATATTATCCATCTTATTCTAAAATTTTATTGAGATTACATACTGAAGCAGCAGAGATAATTAGGGTTGCTTCACTTTATGAAGGTAGAATTAAAGATAATCTTAATGAGCTAGCAGGGAAAATTAAGAAAAATGATTTAGCTGGCGCTCGTACTATTTTATCTGAAATTGAAGGGTCAATCAAAGAAACAGAACAGTGGCTTGCCGCAATTTCTGGCGATTTGGCAACTGCAAAAAAGATAGCTAAAAAACTTAAGAATCCTCAAGAGGCAGATACTGCTTTGGAAAATTTTTATAATCCGAAAAATTTGGCTGAAATCAAAAAAATTCTTAAAGAAGAAGGTTGTGGTGGAATCAAACTTTTTAGAACTAAAGGAGGTTTTGGAATTAGTGGAAAATATACAAATAAACAATTCAAATTAAGCTCAGAATTTGATATTGTTTATCTTCCAAAAAGAAAAGAGATGGTTATTGAGTATACTAATGACCATTTTTGGAAAGGGTCTTTACTTAGAACTGGGAAAGCTCATCCAATGGCAGGAGAAAAACATCCTCTTTTATATTCTCTTACGGGAAGGAAGAAAAAATATCCCACTTTTCGTTCATTCCTTTTAGCCTTCTTGAAGATACTTAGGGGGGCTGTTGATGAAACTGATACATCTTCAAACCAAATCTGGGCTCGCTTCAAGAGAGCAGGACTTGTTTAGAATAGTTTTTTATAATTTCTTTTTCTTTAGATTACTTTATGTTGTTCCAAGGTCATGTGTTAATGGGTTTAGTTGTCTATTTAGCTACAAGCCCATTTTTTGCTTATGGTTCTGATTTAGGATTCTTTTTAATGATGATGTTAGGAGCTTTATTACCTGATATTGATGAAGAAAAAAGTATAATTAATCGATGGAGTGGTATTGTAGGTCAAGTTGTGGGTAAAATATTTCCTCATCGTGGTTTTTTACATTCATTGTTATTCTTTTTTATTTTGTATGTACTTTGTGCTTACTTTTGGAACTATCAATATGGTATTGCTTTATTATTAGGTTATTTAGCACACATTTTAGCAGATGGTATTTCTTTACGTGGAGTTCGTGTGTTTTATCCTTTGCGCTTTAAAATTAAAGGGCCAATGAAAGTTGGTGGTCCTTTAGAGAAAATGATAACTGTTTTGTTGTTTTTAGTAATAATTAAATTGATATGGTTTTAGAAGAGAAATTGTTAAATAAATTCTCAATTAATTTCTTTTTATGGAAGCTAATCCGGGTTTAGTTGAATTCTACAGAAGCTCTATGGATATTCGTTATGGGGAAGATTCTTCAGAAGAGAGAATTATTGCTAAGTTAAATAATGGCCTAGGTAATGGTATTAATTTTGCAGTCTTTGAGAGTTTGAGAACTTTACTCTCTCATCATCGAAGTCATGATAGGATGATTGCTAGGAATGGTTTACGAGCAGATGAGATTTTTGATTGCGGCTACATACACATTGTTGAATTAGGAGGGAGATATGAATTAGTTGCTAATTTTAGAAGCGGTTATCAAGCGGACAGATTTATGTGGGGTGGACCTTCAGATCCTTCTAAAGAAGCAGAATTTGTAGCAAGACATAAGGGATTTACCTTAGGTTTAGAAGATTTTCTTATTCCTAAATTAAGTTTAGATATAGTAAGAAGAGAATAGCATATACATCATATTCTCTATCACAGGACACACTGGTCAGCTTCAGCTAAAGTATTTAAACAAGTTCATCTATGTATATTCTGTAGTCAAAAATGGCTACTCCTCGCAGTGAGCAATCACTGTTGAAATAAAATCCGATAAGGAAGAGGTATAATAAAATGAAAAAATATGAAAAAGTTGTAAAAGAAAAAGAAGTAGTTGCAGAACAAGGCAACTTTCCAAAGAAAAAATTCAAAGCTGGTGCAATTACTGCAACAATTTGGGAAAACAAAGGTAAAAGTACTGACGGAACACCAAATAGTTACCAAACAATCTCATTAGAGAGAGTCTATCAAGACAAAGAAGGTAACTGGAAAAGCACAAATTCTTTTAGAGTAAATGATTTACCAAAAATCAATGTATTGATGCAACGAGCATATCAAGACATAGTTCTCAAAGAGCAACAATTATTCAATAAATGAGGCTTGAAATCAAAGATTTCCAGCCCCTAAATTAGAAATTTAGAGGTACAAAAAATGAACGATTCAGAAAATGAAAAATTACAAATTACAGACTTACCAGGTGTTGGAGCAGCAACTGCAGAAAAATTGACTTCTGCAGGTTTTCATGATTTATTAGGTATTGCTGTAGCAAGCCCTTCAGCCTTAGTGGACTCTGCAGGAGTCTCAGAAGCCGTAGCAAGAAAAATGATCAATGCTGCTAGAGATAGCATGAAAATGGGTTTCGAGACAGGTCATGAAGTAATGAAAAAAAGAGAATTAGTATTGAAAATTAGTACTGGTTGCAATAACTTTGATATGCTACTTGAGGGCGGCTTTGAAACTGGTGCAATTTGCGAGTGTTTTGGTGAATTTGGTTCAGGAAAAACGCAAGTTGGTCACGTATTAGCCGTTGAGACCATTAAAGCAAACCCGGATTATTCAGTTGTCTACATTGATACTGAAAATACTTTCAGACCTGAGAGAATTGTACAATTATGTAATGCGAGAGGTATGGATCCTGAAGAAGTACTCTCAAAAATTATGGTGGCTAGAGCTTACAATTCGGATCATCAAATGCTTTTAGCAGAAAAAGTTGAATCTTTAATCAAAGAGCAAGGTAAAAATGTACGTTTAGTTGTAGTTGATTCTTTAACTGCGCACTTTAGAGCAGAGTTTATCGGAAGAGGAACTTTAGCTGAACGTCAACAGAAATTGAATAGACATATGCATGTTTTAGGAAGATTATCAAGCGCACATAACCTTTGTGTTTTTGTAACTAATCAAGTAATGTCTAAACCTGATCAATTCTTTGGAGATCCTACACAAGCAATTGGTGGACATGTAGTAGCTCACGCATCTACTTTTAGAATCTACTTAAGAAAAGGTAGGAAAGGAAGTCGGGTCGCTAAGTTAATAGATTCGCCCAACATTCCTGAGGGCGAGGCAGCATTTGTCGTCCAAGAAGGAGGCCTTTATGACTATTAATCTTTCCTTTTTTTTAAAAACACCAAATTCCATTTTACAATTATGAAAATTAAAAAACAATTGTACATTTGCCATTCTTCCCTAGAATATAATGCAGCTATGAAACTCCGTGAGGAAATGGGGATTGGAGCAAAGAGAATACATAAAGAACTTTCTAAACAAGGAATAAGTGCTACGGTTAGAGCAATTGAAGGATGGATTTATTATGGTAAAGAACCATTCAATTTAAAAATTCTTACTCAAATTCCAGATTTTTCAAAAAAACTTACTAAAGAGAAAGCTTACATTTTAGGAACTTTGTGTGGTGACGGATATATCTCCACTAATTATAGAATTGGTTTAGATGTTATTGATATGGATTTTGCAGAGTATTTTAAAAATTGTTTACAGAAAGTCTTTAGAAACTCACCTTCTTTGTTCAAAAGAACCACTAAAAAGACAAATGTGTGCGATAATCCAAAAGAGAGGTATTGTGTCATGTTGGTTTCAAAATTAGCAGTCAAAGATTTATTCAGTTATTCTTCATCATTTAAAACATTTGAATGGATTGTACCATCTCAAATTAAGCAAGCATCAAAAGAAATTCAAGCTATGTTTTTAAAAGGTTTTGCAGATTCTGAAGGTTGCTTCAGAAACAGAAAGAGAAATAGGGAATTAATTTTATGCTCAGGAAATGAGTATGGCTTGAAAGATATTCAAGTTCTTATGAAAGATTCATTTTCAATTAGATCAAAATTCACAAAAAGACCAAATGGTGTTTGCATATTATCAACAAGTGATTACTATTCCATAAAAAACTTTCATGATCATATTGGTTTTATTATCAACAGAAAGCAAAAAAAACTTAAAGCTGGTTTAGAACGATATAAGAGAAAAGGTATTAGGAGGTATTCTAAAGGTTTCAAAACTTTAGCTTTGGATATGCTCGAAAATGGATATAATTATCAAGAAATTGGCAAATTGCTTAACACTTCATATGCAAATGTTCATGATTGGGAGAAAGTAAGCAAAAATCCTAACTATTATAATGAAAGATTTAAAATAGCTCAAGAGGTTTAATCTTTTATTCTTCTGAAACTCTCCATAAAGTCATAAAAAAAGTTCTAAAAGATTGAGCAATTTCTGGATTTAGAATACTTAAACAAGACGCTTCTTTACCATAAGTGAAAATAAGGACCCGATCACCTAAAACGTCCACAGCTGCAGGTGTAAGGCCAAGTAATATTTTTGTTTCAGTATTTTCCATCTTTTGAAACAAGTGATAATATTGATTGTCCTTTTCAGTAAATATTGCTTTACACTTAATCTTTTTCTTAATTCTTTCTCTGTGCCATTTTTCCCATAAAATGTTATAGTGTTTTTTTTTGCTCGGGACAATTCCCATAGCAAGCACTTCTTCTTTTGAGTCTAGCTCTTCCAAAGCTTCAAAGATAGCACTTTGTATCCCTTTAAACCCCTTATATAATCTATTCTCATAATTTTTTTTCTGTTCTAATCTAAGTTGTAATAATGTTGGAAGCTCTTTTTTGAACTTTTCTTCTTTTTCATTTAGTTCCGATTTTTTTTCATTAATATAATCAAGTATTCTTTTTGGTGAAGTTGCCGTGAAATATTTCGTCTTATTTTTTAAATGATAACTTACTAAACCTTTTTTTATCAATTTTTCCAGGGTTTCATAAATTCTTCCACTAGAAATTTGTGCGGCATCAACAATTTTTCCAGTTGTACTTTCACCTAGCTTGAGAAGGTTAAGGTAAACCGCAATTTCACTCTTGGTGAAACCAATGTCTTCTAAGGCTTTTTTGATCATAGCTCTTTATAATCTTGATTTTATATAAATTTTTTCAATGACTTCTCACTTGTGGGGGGGGTGAATTTAATCACAGAAAAAATCTTTAATTCTTTGAAAATGTTTGAAACAGTTATTTGGCTACTTGTATCAATGCTTGTTGCAACTTTAGCAAGTATTCTTGGAAAACATTATGGTGTTTCTTACCTTATTGCTATGTTTACATCTGCAATTGTGGTTGCAAATGCAGTAGCACCAAAAATTATAGTTCTTGGACCTTTTACAACAACAGCGAGTGTTGCGGTATATTCAGTAACTTTTCTTCTCACTGACACAATCTCGGAAGTTTATGGAAAAAAACATGCAACAAAAGCAGTATGGTCTGGCTTTTTAGGGGTACTCCTTTTTGTTTTTGTTTCACAAAATGTTATTTTGATGGCTCCTGCATCATTTTGGGGAGGACAAGAAGCTTTTTCATCTACTTTTTCAAGTACTCTTCGTATAGCAGTAGCTTCTATGACAGCTTATTTAATCTCACAAATGCACGATGTATGGGCTTACCATTATTGGAAAAAAAGGACTAAAGGAAGATACCTTTGGCTAAGAAATAATCTTTCAACTGGAATAAGTCAAATTATTAGTACTTGTCTTTTTGTTTTTATTGGGTTTATGGGGGTAGCACCGTTATGGTCACTTATTTGGGGTAGTGTTTTAATTAAGATGTTTATAGCGGCTGTTGATACACCGTTCCTATATTTCGTGAGATATTATTATAAAAGATAATTTTTTTCTTTCTTTTCCATAACAAGTTTTATATAAGATTAAGCTTAAAATAAGCTTATGAACATAATGAGGAATAAATATGTCTGATGAAGTCCCAGTAAAAGTGGGCGAGACTTATGATGTTGAGATTAAGTCTGTTGGTGAGAAGGGCGATGGTATTGCTCGAGTGAATGGTTTTGTTCTTTTCGTACCCGGCGTGAAGAAAAGGGATTATGTAAAGATCAAAATAACTAAGGTTCTTCCTAAAGTTGGTTTTGCACAAGTAGTTGAAAGGCTAGAAAAACCAAAAAGACCAAAGAAGTTTATGCAAATTTCTGCAGAGGAATTAGCTGCACAAGAGGATATCATTCCTGAGCCATCTCCTAATGATAGCGAAGATTTCGGTGACGATTTGGAAGACAATTATTAATTTTTTCTTTTTAATTTTCGACAATTATATAAACTTCTAAACTCTATTTTGCTTTAGGTGTTAGCATGTTATATTGTGTATGGTTTAAAGATTTAAACAAAGATTCTTTGGGATTAGCTGGTGGAAAAGGCACAAACTTGGGTATTATGTATAATTTAGGCATGCCAGTACCAAACGGTTTCGCAGTAAGTGCACAAACATACAGAGAGTTTCTTCACGAAGATGGATTAAAAGAAGAGATTGCATTCCAATTAAAAAATTTAGACGTACAAGATACAAAAAAATTACAAGAAGCTTCAAAAAGAATTCAGGATTTAATAAAATCAAAAACAATTCCAGAAGAAATTCAAGACGCAATCATTGAGAGTTATGAATTATTGGGAACTGATAAAAATTCTGCGCACAATTTGCTTAACGCAAAGGACACTTTTGTTGCAGTACGTTCTTCTGCAACTGCAGAAGATCTTCCAGAAGCGAGTTTTGCTGGACAACAAGCAACTTTTTTGAACGTAAAAGGAAAAGATGCAGTACTCAAAGCAGTACAAGATTGCTGGGCTTCATTATTCACAGCAAGAGCTATTTTCTATAGAGAAAAAAACAATTTTGATCATATGAATGTCTTTATCTCGGCGATTGTACAAAAAATGGTGAACTCAGAGAGGAGTGGCGTTATGTTTACCATAAATCCAAGTACCAATAATGATAAGGAATTAGTTGTTGAAGCTGTATGTGGTTTAGGAGAAACTATTGTTGGTGGACAAGTAACTCCTGACCTATACATTGTCGATAAGAAAAAGCACGAAGTTGTCAAAGCAGAAGTAAAAGAACAAGAATGGGGATTGTTCAGAGATGAAAATGGTAAGAATGTGCAAAAAGATATACCTAAAAATGAAAGAAAACAAAGAATTCTCAATGATAAAGAAGTTTTAGAGTTAGCACGATTAGGAAAAAAGCTTGAAGAACATTACAAAAAGCCACAAGATGTCGAATGGGCAATTGAAAAAGATGAGTTTTATATTGTACAAACACGAGCTGTTACCACTTTCAAAAAAGAGGAAGAAAGTAATGATATTGACGCAGAAATCGATGCTGTAATTCTGCTTAAAGGACAAACTGCTTCTAAAGGTGTTGCAAGTGGGAAAGTAAAACTCATTAAAGGAATGGAAGAGTTAGAGAAAATAAAAAAAGGAGATATTCTTGTCACCACCATGACTACTCCAGATATGGTTCCTGCAATGCAAAAAGCAGCAGCTATTGTTACTAATCAAGGTGGATTGACTTCACACGCCGCAATAGTGAGCAGAGAATTAGGTATACCTTGTATTGTGGGTACAGAAAAAGCAACAGAAGTGCTTAAAGATGATCAAATAGTTACAGTGCATGCTTCAAGAGCTGTTGTTTTTGAAGGAGAAGTTGCACATGAAGAACAAGAGCAGGAAAAAGAAAAACTCAAGCAAGTGTATCAGAGTCCTGGTTTTGTAACTGCAACAGAAATAAAAGTTATTGTTGATATACCAGAAGTAGCTGAACAGTCAGCTCTAACAGGAGCAGATGGTGTGGGTTTAGTGCGTTTAGAAATTATTATTGCAAATGGTGCAGCACATCCAGCTGAATACATACGACAAAATAGGGAAGAAGATTATGTTAAGCTCTTAAAAGATGGTTTGAGAAAAATTGCTCAAGCTTTTGTGCACAAGCCAATTTGGGTAAGGTGTTCTGATTTGAGAACTGACGAGTATAGAAACTTGCAAGGCGGTGACAAAGAACCAGAAGAAGATAATCCTATGATGGGATGGCACGCAGTTCGAAGACTTTTGGATGAGCCGAGAATTTTGAAAGCGGAATTCAAAGCAGTCAAAGAATTACATGAAGAAGGTTTTGAGAATATTGGAGTTATGATCCCTTTTGTCATTAATGTTGACGAATTAAAAAAATCTAAAGAAATTATGCGAGAAGTTGGGCTAGAACCAGTAAAAGATGTTGATTTTGGTGTCATGATTGAGACGCCAGCTTCTTGTTGGATCATTGAGGATTTATGTAAAGAAGGCATGTCCTTCGTTTCCTTTGGAACAAACGATTTAACCCAATTAACGTTAGGAATTGATCGGAATAATGAGCGTATTGCTAATCAGTTTAATGAAATGCATCCTGCTGTTTTAGGGGAAATTGCACAAGTAATCAAGGTTTGTCAAAAATATAAAGTAACTACAAGTATTTGTGGCCAAGCTGGATCTAGACCGGAGATGGCGGAATTTTTAGTACACCAAGGTGTGGATAGCATTAGTGCTAATGCGGATTCTGTTAATGAAATACGAAAAACAGTAGCTCGAGTAGAGAAAAAATTGCTCTTAGATGCTGAACGTTCTCACGACGAAAAATAAGTAGATTTATATAGTATTTTTTCTTTATTTTATCTAGGTACATAGATAGATGATAGTCTCAAAAAAAGGGGAGACAAGTATGCACATAGCATTAGCTGTGGTTTTGTTGGTTCTAGTGCTCACTATGGCCCAAGATGGGACTTTGGATAGTACCCTTATTGGGGCGGTTGTAAATGAAGTTGCTCCTGAAAATATTTTAGAAATTTCTGCTGAAGATAAAGATATTATACCTGAAAATATTTTAGATAAGGTGAAGGATTTCTTTTCTGATAACCTGATTACTGGATTAGCTGTAAGTGATGGAGATGGAGTAGGTGCCCAATCAGCAATTACAGTTAATAAGATAGATGGGCTTTTAGTTTACACTCCAAATTCTCCTGGAACTTCCATTAACTATGATATCTGGAATGATACTTCAGGTAATTTTACAAATGATACAAGTGACGATCAAGATTTTTCAAACCCCATAGAATTTATTAAGTTAAAAGCTGGACACGAGCGTGATGAATATTTACTTGTTGCCTTAACTTCAGTAAACCCTGAGACTTGTTCAGTTATGTTGTATAACTTTGAGCAAGGCACTTGGGGGGATTACTTACAGATAGCTCCTGAATGTGAAAATGTTGCAACTTCTCAACCATTTGATGCTGCTTATGAAGATGTAAGTGGAGATGCCTTGGTAATATTTGCAGGTCAGGATCTTGCAACGAATACAGAATTCAATTATAGTATCTGGAACGGAACTTTTAGTGATATCCAAGCAGTAAATTTTGGTGTTCTTCCAGCACATTTAAGGTCTTTAAGAGGTTTTCCTAAGAGCGGAACTGATGAAATCATGGTGCTTGGTTTAACTAGCATTAATGATGTCTTTGCAATCCTGTGGAATGGAAGTGGCTTTGAACAACCACATAATGTTACAGATGTCCTCTCAGTTAATAACTTTGAAGCTTATAGTTTTGCTTGGGAATCAAAAAGTGGAAATGGCCTTCTTGCTTATGGACAAAATAACGCAAATCTTAACTTACAGATTTATAATGCTTCAAATAAAAGTTGGGACCCAGAGATTACTGGGGCAGCAAACAGTTCCCACGAACCACGAGCAATTGATCTTTGTGCAGATCCTAACTCAGATTATATCTCTTTAATTTATTATGATTCTGGATCAGATGAAAATGTTCGGATCTGGAATGGCTCAATTTTAGATACTGGATTCCCTTCAGAAGATACAAATGTTGAGATTACAACAGGGGACAATAATGTTTGTTTCTGGAATTCCACAGGTACAGCATTTTTTGCTTATATAGATAATGCAGCAGCAGATGATGACAAAATATCTTATTTCTCTTATACTATATCAACAAATTCTTGGTCAGTAAGTGCCATTGCTGATGCTCCTGTTTCTCCAGCATTAGATGTTGAGGGAGGTAATTTAGAATATATTAGTGTAGATAAAGATCCTGCTAGAGATCGTTATTTCTTTGCAGCTTCAGATAATGGCCTTGATCTTAATGTTATGATCTATAATGAATCTGGAGAGTGGTATAGTATTCCTGCAAATGAAATAAACACTGATTTAGAGGATGATAACTCTTTGGCTTTCGCTTGGTCACAATTTGATACAGAACCTAATGTAACTAACCCTCAACCTAATGGTAGCTCTCACACAGCAAGCACAACTTTCGCAATTAATGCTACTGTCAGAGACAATATTGCGGTGGATCAAGTTTTTGTAAATATAACTGCTCCAAATGGAACTGTAAAAGAAATTGAATTAACTTTAGATCCAAACACAGCTAATCTGTACAATGGGTCAATCTCCTTAGCTGATTCTGGAGATTATACTACTGTCTATATTGCTAATGACACAAGCACCCATTTGAATTATAATATTACTCAGCAAAGTTCTTTCACTATCTCTTCTGGAAATAATACTCCAACACTTAATCTCACAGTTTTCAATACTACAACTGGGACAAATTATTCGAGTGATACTCTCAATGCTTGGCTAACTGCGAGTGATTCTGATGGTGATTCTCTAACAGCATATTGGGAAACCTACAACAATACTACTTTAAATGCAAGTGGAAGTATGGGCATAAATGGAGATACATTAACAAACTTACTCAATGTTACTTCTGCAGATACACAAGAGAATCTTGATTGGACAGTAAGCTTTTTGATAAGTGATGGCAATTCAAATAGTTCTTGGACAAATGTTTCCTTATTAGTGACTGGGGTTCAATGTGGAACAGTAAATACTAATATTAACCTTCTTAGTAATATCAATGCAACTGGGACTTGTTTTACTATTGGAGCGCACAACCTTGTTTTGGATGGTGCTGGTTATACAGTGTATGGTGATAATTCAAGTGAAGATTCTTTAGTAAATAATAGTGGTTTTGATA
>CAYWPT010000020.1:0-15371 GCA_964460605.1 uncultured Methanosarcinales archaeon | reverse complement strand
TATAAAGATTAAAATCATTATCTTTTATAATAAATTCATCTGCTTTTCGAATTATCTTTACACCAAATAAACCATTTTGGAAAATATTATCATGGATGTTTGCATTTTTTCCAGTTACACTAACACCATTTCGAAAATTATCAATAGTACATCCTCTAACGTCCACATTATCTCCTTCAATTATCAATCCGCTAAAAGAAGCACTTTGTCCTAATCCAATAATACTTCCCCCTTGACAATCTAAAAATATGTTATCTTCTACAAGTTTAATACCATCACTCGTACCAGAACTACAATCCAAACTTCCAGTAAGAAGCATAGATTCTCTTAATTCCATCCCACAATAAATAAAAATTTCGTCTCCCATTGAATTTAAACCTATTATTTGAGGGCTAGAGGGTGGAGATATTTCTGCAGTTGTAAAAGAGACTTTTAAACCCTCATTAGTTAGACTATCTGAATTTGCCACAATTCCATGTTTCAGTTCTAAAGTATAAATAGAATCAGATACTAAATCTAGTTCAGGATTTATTGTTAAAGTTTTACTAGCAACATTATAAATGTGAGTATAAGGAACATTAGCACCATTAAGGTCAGTTAAAATTAAACCTGAAGAAAAATCTTCAATTTGATTAAGTGATTTTCCTGTCCTTACATCATACCAAGCTTCATTAAAATAAATATAAATACTGCCATCAATTGCAACATCCTCATCACCATCCCCAATACTAAAAGTTATTTCAGGAGTTTGTAAACCAGAATTTAAACTATCACAAAAAGAATTATCATTTACATTTACCTCAAAACCACAATTTCCACCTTGAAATAAATTATCATTAGATGAGCCAATTTTATTATCATTCCAAATTCCTTGAGAATAATATTTACAATGAAGATCATAACCAGTATTATAACAGATTTCATTGTTTTCTGCATTAGATATACTACCTTGAATTATATCTAATCCATTCTCAGAATTACTATATAATTTATTTTCTTCAATAATTAAATCCCTTGAATTCCTAATAAAACCAATACCATCACCATTATTCTCAGAGATATCATTATTGATCAAAATTATATCAGATGATTGATCAAGATAAACTCCCGAACCATCAGGCTTACTATCCTGATTATTAAATTTTATCTGATTATCAATAATGTTTACTGCATCAGTTCTTGCAATAAAAATACCATGAAAATCATTATTTGTAATTACATTTTGTTCTATATTTAATAAAACCTTAGTTCCCGTCCCACCATTTTCTATAAAAATCCCTTTTGAATTTTCTTTCAAAGTATTTCCAGACATATAAGTGGAATATTTTTTGCTTGGTTGATTAATATAAATTCCTGAACCACTAAACGAAGAAAAAGTACAACCTGTGATTGTTAAATCACCATCTCCAGTTAATGAAAAACCATCAATATATACACCATCATTTGAACCACCATTATTAAGACCACCAGTAATCAGTGAACCTTTTTTACATTCAATATTCACATCACTATTAACAAACCTCATATCAACTTTTATTGCATGGCTTCCACTACAAGATATTGGACCATCAATCACATAATCTCCACCTTCAGTAATTTCATCACCACAAGAAAGATTAGTTGGGAGATTTGCTAGTGCTGATAATGATAAAAATATTATAAAAATAAATAATGAAATGAAAATTGGATAAACTTTTCTAAACGTCATACAACCTCTACAACAGATAAAGAAAGATTAGTTTATTAATCTTTCTTAAAATCAATAGAGAAAAAGTGCAGTTAACTTAATTGTTAGGTGAAATAAAATAATCAAAATGTTAGAAAAGAAAAAAAAAGAAGCACCAAAACAAAGATATGTAACCGAACTTTCAAGAAAGTTCGAGCAAAAGAAAAAAAAAGGAAGCGCAATGCAACAAGAGTTGCATGCGCAAAGAATGTTTCATTCTTTAGCGCCAAGACTGGGATTTGAACCCGGATACAATGCAAGCAGAGCTTGCATGTACAAAAATTATTTGAATTTTATGTACAACAAAATTTATTGACTTTTAAGCGCCCAGACTGGGATTTGAACCCAGATATCCGTGAGGAAACGGGATTAGCAATCCCGCGCAGTACCAGATTGTGCCATCTGGGCGTATCTTTTGATTATTCTTATGAAAAAAAAACAAATTTCTTTGCTTTTCTGTTTTGATCAAACTTTTGTTAAACACAAAAAGTGACAAAGATCACTTTTGTGCACAAGTAAAAATATTTCTTTACTTTGTGAGTTTGATTGTGCCACTTCTGGCGCCACTTTATCTTGAACAAAATTCTTACCGAATACTATATAAATATATCGTAAAAGAAATGAATAATAGAAGTAAAAAAATTACTCTTGTAGAAGAGCATTATTTCTGTGAATCTTAGCAAAGTATGGAACAGCAACAATATAATCTTCACCAAATCCTGCAATATCACCATCAATTGCTTCACAAGTTTTTCTTAATTTGTTTACTGCTCGTTTTAATTCAATAAGATCTTTATCCTTTAAAGGTTTGATATTAATTAGTGCTACAGTGTTTCCCTCACGTAAACAATCTAGAACGTCCTTAACATCTTCAAAATCTTCCATAACATATGGCTTTACAAGAACCTTACTGCTCTTATCACTTTCTGTTGGCCCACTCACTCCCAACTCAACATAATCAGAATAGCTTTCTTGCTCTTCCATCATCTCTTCTTCTTCATGTTGAGGAGTTGCGAATTTATCTTTTAATTGTAAAAAAAAGTCCCTCATTTTTAACCCTCTCACCCTGTATATTTTCTAAAAAATAAAAAGTGTTAGCCTATATAAATCTTTTTATTGTACAGAAACTATGAAAGAAAATGGATTATTCTTGCTTTCCTGCACGAGAAGCATCCAACTTGAAAATGTTCGAATAAGCCTTCTTAATTTTGCCCCTAGAGTTCTTATGAAATTCAATAATTGCACGTGGTAATTTGAAAGTCCCAAGAACATTTAATTTGTTTCTAATCTTGTAAGTAATAATCCTGTGCTCTAATGGATTGAGTTCGGCAATTTTCCAAATAACTTTAGTTCCCCCTTTATTGCTTACAACCCTATCTGGTTTTAAAGTACCTAATTCAAGACGTTTGTCTAAATCAGCAATGCCTGGAATAAACTCAACTATCTTCAAATTCTTAACTGTTTTCTTCCCTCTGTTTTTCACATCTAGAGCAATTTTAATCTCGTGTAAAGCACCTTCTTTCCCAACTGATGTCACAGCACCTTTATGAATAATTAATGGTGAACGCACAACATAGTAGAATAATAAGAACAATAAAAATGCAATTCCAAGATAAGCTAAAATCCTAAAATTGTATGTGGCAGTTAGCGTAGTTGTATCACCAGGAGCTAAAGAGACCTCCCAAGAAACATAACGATTTCCACTTACAGATACCACCTTTGCATCTGATTTGATAAATAATGCAGTGAAAGGGTGCACAGGATACAAAAAAGTTTGAGTATTTTCTACATTCCCATCATTTTCTAAAACAAAAGTTTGAAATTTCTTTAAGTAGACTGATTCCTCAGTAACTTCATAGGCAAAATCTGGAGTTAATGTTGCTACAGTAACTCGTTCTTCAACAATTTTAACAATTTCGTCTTCTACTTTGAATTTATAATATACTAAATAATCTTTAGGTTGCTGATACTCATCAACTGTTGCTGTAAATGAAAGAGTCTTACTTCCCATAGGGTCTAGTGCAACTTCAACATCATGATTATAAGCAGGTAATTCGCTTCTCACTTCTAATACCATATCGGTTAAATCCCTTAGGTTTCTATTTTCAAGATGAACTAGAATTGGTTGCGATTCACTTGGAAGCACTAAATTATTTGCGTCAACTTCAACATTAAAAGCTGGCAAATAGTTAGCTAAACTAATTGATTCTAAAAATACTGTGAAAGTTGCTTCTTGTTTACTTCCATCAACCCCATCAATTTGCATAACTAAATTATATCTACTCGGTTTCAGGTCTTCATTTAAAGGGATTACAGAAATTGTTGTCGTATATGATTCTCCTGGTGCTACATTTTCAATAACATTATCACTTAGAGGTCTTGGGTTTACTGCCCAATCAGATCCACCAGTCAAAGAGAACAGAGTATAAGTCTGAGTAAAAGAATTTTCATTTTTAATAGTTAACTCATAAATTCCTTCTTCACCAGGTGCAAAAGTATCTTCAACAGCTTTTACACTGATCTTAGTATCAGCTACTGCAAAACTTGCTAGTAATAAGAAAAATACCGCAAATACTAATAATATTTTTACTGTCCTCACTCTCATAAATCCACCTAATATATTAAAAAATAAATTAAGAATTCTATTTAAAAGCTTCGCTTTCCAAGACTATTCTTCAAAAGTACTATAGATCTATTTTTTGTTGGTCATAATTACAAAGCGTTTTTCTTAATAAGTCAGTTTTTGGACAAGCCCTTCACCTGCATGAGAATTATTTTCAAATAATAGTATATCTCCATCTTGAGATAAAACTAAAAGGTATCCATCAACATAGAAGTAATGTTTATCTACATAAACTATAGAACCAGCTAATCTGATGGTTTCACATGGAGTTCTTACCAAAGACAATTATAATTAAAATTATTTATAATGTTTTTGACACATATGGGCCATCTGCTTGATATCCTTGTTTATAGTAATATTCCCTCACACCAACACCAGAGATTACTAAGAGCTTTTCTTTCTTATGTTCTTGAGCAATTTCTTCAGCTTTTTGTACTAATTTTTTACCCCATCCTTTGTGTTGTACTGAACCTTCTTCACCAATAGCTGTTGCAGTTCCATAAACATGTAACTCCCTGATCATTGCTGAGTTAGGGATAATTTCATCTCTTAAAAACTCTTTAGGAAACCTTAACCTACAAAAGCCGATTAATAAATCATTTTTAGTATCTTCTGCAGTTATGAAAAATTCAGTGCCACCAGATGCTTCATACTCAGAAATTTTTACTTTTACATCATCCCAAGAGATATTTTTTCCTTTAGGTTCACGTGATCTAATATCTCTAAGACCTTTCTTTTCTTCAGTGTGTTTTTCATCAATAAATTGCCTTAGATTTGTTCTATCTACACCTGCTTCCCAGAATTTAGTTGGCACATCTCTTTGCACTCTTTGAATTCTACAGTATTCAGGGACAAAGGTATAAAATTCTGCAATACGTTTTGCAGCTTCTTGTGTACTTAATGGGGTATATTCTCCTTTTTTATATTGATGGTAAAGTGGAGTTCCTTCAGCTACCATACAAGGATACAACTTGATCATATCTGGTTTATACCCAGGATCTGTAAAGAGTTGTTTCATTCCTGCTACATCTCGCTTATAATTTGTTAAAGGTAACCCTGGCATGTAATGAAAATTAATCTTAAATCCTAAATCTCTTAAAATTTGAATGGATTTTTTTGAGGTTGCACTATCATGTCCCCTATGCACGATTTTAAGAACATCATCATAGACACTTTGTATACCTAGCTCTACCCTCGTACAACCTTGTCTTAACATTTCATTTCCATGTTTGAGTAATCCCCAGTCTGGTTTTGTTTCAATACACAGAGCAACACATTTTACTTTACTCACTTTTTCATTTCTTAACTTTTCTTCTTCTAGATTTGTTTGTCTTTTTGCTTTGAGATTGAGTAAGAATTCTTTTACTTTTGCAATCCTTTCTTTGTCATGCATTTCTCCTGGAAGAAGGAAAACTTTTTTCATTTTTTTGTAATCAAAAGATCTATCTTTTTTAATAAATAAATCTGAGAAATCGTTCATTGCTTGGAAAGTGTCCAAAATAAATTCTTCTTGATAGTCCTCCTCTTCAGCTGTAAAAGTTCCTCCCATAACAATGATCTCAATTTTATCAAAAGTTTGTCCTAGAAGCACATACTGTTCTAACCTGTTGAAAACTTGCAAATACGCACTATAATTATTTCTCATTCCTCTCATTGTAGCCGGTTCATTCCCAGTATAAGATTGAGGCACATCTCCAAAAGGACTCCCAATACCGCCTGGACAATAAGTACATTTTCCGTGTGGGCATCTCGCTGGTCTGGTCATAATTGCTACTGGAGAGACTCCAGAAGCCGTCCTTACTGGTTTTGTAAGCAATTTTGATCTCAGAGCTGGTATTTCTTCTTCTGGTATATGAAGTAAAATATCAATGTTGGTAGGGATTTTAGGCAGGTGGTACTTTTGAGCTAATTCACGCTTAATTTTAGTCCAATCTTTAGCTTGAGCTTCCTTACCATGAAGGAAAGTACGAATTTCAGAGAAAAATCCTTCTCTATCGCTTGTAATTGCCATTATGAGCTTATTTCAATATATTTTATAGGAGAAAAATTGGCGAAATATTTATAAAGGTATCCTCAAAAATGTTTCTTTATGGTAACACGTATTGGTACTAGTAGAAGAAAAACACGTCACAAGTTAAAGCGTAAAGCTTCTGAAAAAGGAAAAATCCCATTAAGCAAGTATTTTCAAACTTTCAAAGATGGAGATAGAGTAGGTCTTAAAATCAACTCAGCTATTCCTAGAGGCCAATTTTTCCCAAGATTCCATGGATTGTCAGGAAAAATAGTTGGTAGAAAAGGAAAATGCTACGCAGTTGAGATTAAAGATGGTAGAAAGGAAAAAACATTATTTATTCACCCGATTCATTTGGTGAGATTAGAATAAGAGTATTATATTTAAAATGGCAAACCCAAAGATAATTAGTGAAAAAGAACTTACATTAGTTGATGCTAAAACAGCTGTATCTGCTATTGAGAAAAGAGACGAAGAACTTGGTTTTCTATCTCAAAAAGCTAAAGAGTATTTAGGAACTTTTGTAAACATTTCAGCTAAAGATAAAAAAACTTTAATGGAAGGGCTCAAAGGTCTTGAATTAACTAGATTAAAACACGAACATTTAGTTAAAATTATTGACTTCCTACCGGCTAACGATGAAGAACTTAAGGTTATTCTTCAAGCGTATCCTTTAACCTTACCTAAAAAAGACAAAGATGCAATCTTAGCTGAGGTTGCCAAGGTCAAATAGAGTTATAAGATAACAACTTTTATTAATTCTTATTCATTTCTTATTAATTATTAGGAATTAGATTAAAATATACTAAACTAGAAGATGGAACAACAACAACAAAAGGCAACTGAAGAAAACGCGATCGTTTTGGACTTTTTGAAGCACGGTTATGCTATAGGCGGATCTGCTGCAAAGACACCAATAGCGCAAGCAATCGGTTTAGAACATTTGAGTATACTAGAACTTATTCCAAAAAGAGAAGTATTCTTACAACCTCAGCAAGAAGTATATATTGGTAATGGTAAAAGAGAAGAAATTCACCACACTAAAGGAAGAATTGCTTATGAAAGGTTAACTGAGACAGCTAAAGCTGAATTAGAATTCGCAGTGAAGAAAATTGTTGATATGAAAGAAGAAATTTTTGTTAAATTTTTCAATACTGCTCAACCACTGAGTATGAGAATGCACCAGCTTGAACTATTACCAGGTTTAGGTAAAAAGCATATGTGGGAGATTATTGATGCTCGTAAAGCAAAACCTTTCGAGAGTTTTGAAGACCTAAAATCTCGAGTAAAATTATTACCTGACCCTAAAGGTATAGTAATTAAAAGGGTTTTATCTGAAATGCAAGGTAAAGAGAAGTATAGAATCTTTGCTCGTTAAAATTTTTTCCATTCAAGCTTGTTTTCTTTTTCTTTGACAATTTGTTTTTGTTTAGCTTCTTTTGCAGCTAGTAAAAATGCCTGAGATAATCTTCTAATTCTAATTCCATTAATAGCTACATCATCTTCTAAACTAGAATATCTTTCCAAAAGGTCGTCAAAATGTTTACTCTGAGCTGCAAAGTTTGCGCCTTGAAGTTCTTTTTTCATTGTTAATTTTTCTTTAGCAAGTTCTTGCAAATCTTTGATAATAGGTTCTAATTGTTTTTGGTGGAAATGTAAATCGTTAAGAAATTCTAAGAGTGATTCTGTTGTTTCTATTGGATGTACTTCATTTAAAAGGTTCTCTTTTTTTATACCTAAATAATGCCAAATTTTCCAATCATTTACTCCCATATAAGCTTGTTAAGAAAATGAGGTATAAAAGATTTTCCTAAATCGTAATTATTATATATGGAAGCAGATGTCCTTTTCATATGAAAATAGCAGTAGATATGGATGAAGTGTTATGTGCTTTTTTTGAGCCATACTTAAAATTTTATAATGAGAAATCTAGCACTGAGTATAAATTTGAAGACATTATTAATTTCAATCTTTGGGAAATTGTAGGTGGCACTTATGAAGATACTGTAAAGAACACCTATGAGTTTTATAATTCTGAAGCTTTTAAAAAAGTTCCAGTCGTTCCTGGAGCAAAAGAAGCTATTACTGAGCTTTCTTCAAAACATAGTCTAATCTTAGTTACTGGAAGGACCACAGATATTCACGACCTTACAATTGCTTGGCTTGATGAACATTTTCCAGAAGTTTTTGAAAGTGTAAATTTTGCAAATCATTGGTCAAAGCATGGGGAACAGTTAAAGAAAAGCTCTTTTTGCAAACAATTAGGAGCTGAATTATTGATTGATGATTGTCTAGAATATGCAGAGGATTGTGGTTCAAATGGCATTAGGGTTTTACTTATGGATAGACCTTGGAATCGGGTTGGTAGTTTAGGGAAAAATATCGAAAGAGTTAATTCTTGGTCAGAGATTATTGAGAAGTTAAAGTAAAATGGCACCTAGATTTCAGAGAAGGAGAACATATGGGGTTTCTAAAACTTCTAATTGTCCTTTCTGTGGTAAAATAGCTATAGCTACAACTAAAGAAGGTTTGAATGTTTGTCGCAACCATAAAGGGTCTAAGCTTGAGGTGATTAAATGTACTTGTAAATCTTGGCTAGAGCAAAAAGTGGGAAAATTTGGCCCCTATTTTCATTGCATCAATTGTGGGAATATTAATTTTGCAAAAGCAATGGAAATGAAATCCATGATGTTAGAGAAGGATTTTCGCAAAGAAGATAAGAAAGATAGTTCTCAATATTCTAGAAGTGTTAATAGCTATAAAAGAAAGAAAGTTATTGAGATTACCACTGATGATTGGGAATATTTTAATTGAAGAATTTTGTAAGTTTAGATTGCTGTTTTCTATTTTTTAAGAGTTTACTTTGTTTGAGGTGAAGATCAATGTTGAAGCCAAATTTGTTTTTAATGAGAGTTCTTGCATAATCAAGCATCAACTTCTCAGAATCGAAACGCAAACCTTTTGTTTTTACTGAATTTCGAGCACCCTCTCTACAGACCCATACGCCTAGAGGAACATTGTATTCACTTGTAATAAATCTTAAGGCTAAGCAAGAGTGTTGTCTTTTGAGAGTTTTCATTTTTTCTAGGATAGGGAGTCTTGCAGCATAATAACCACCTGCTGTCTCTTCCGCATACTTTTTTCTTCCCTTATAATTCTCATAATCTGTTGAATAAACATAATTATTTTTGCTCCAAGGGTTTACATCTTTGTACATATAAGTCTCAAATAGTTCGTATGACCAAATATCTGGGTAGAAGAGGAATAAATAGTAGTTACCCCAGCCACCACCAAAGTATGCTGCAAAGTCTCCAGTAGGAAGTTGTTTTACTTCTTCTATGAGTTGTTTACCTACAGTATCATCAACTGCTGTTATACTCCATCTTGTTGGCACCAGTTTTCTATTTTTTTTGAGGCCTAAAGTACCTACTGAAAGAATTTTGTTTAATTGTGATTCTTGAAAGCCTTTTTTGTATAAATTTAGGATACCTTTGTTTGCTTTGAGGTCAGTGTCTGACACAACCCTATCAATCCTAGTATCTACCTTTGTATTTGCTGTCACTCTTGCTTTTTTTACAGTGGAAGCTGGACCGAAAGGAATAATTTCTTTTTGTGCTCTCTGGGAGACTTGTGGAGTTTTTTCAAGATCAACTTCAAGTTCTATAGCTTTTGTAGTAATGCCAGCTTCTTGACAAATGTCCATGAATTTGTTTTGTTGATGTACTTTCTTAATATTCCACTGCATTCTAGAATTTACTAACCCATAACGGAGGTTTGCTACTTCACTTATGGGTGCTTTCTTTTGTGACCAATCTTTAGGTGAATGGTAATATGAAGTATCTCCCGTAATTTGTGGTGAGAGTACACCAATATTTACCTTAGGATAGCCAAATCTTCCAATGAATGGTGCTGGAGAGCTGCCGAAAAAGTGTCCTTTAAAATCTGTTTTAATCTTGATTTTAGGTATTTGTTCAATGTCTTTGTATTTTACTCGCTTTATGTTCATTGATTAAAAAAAATTTAGTATTATTTAAAGAATGTGGAGACCTTTTTTCAAAATACACTAATGGCATAGGAATTTACTTCGAAAAGTAAACCATCCACCCTCTAAAAGCCAGATTTGACATAATGATTCTTGATATGTGCCTTAATTTCATCAGCTTGAATATCCATTAAGAAGAAAAATAAAGACTGATATAAATAGCTTACTACTTTTTATTGAGCATAGCTTTATAAAGAGATCACTTTATTCAACTACTATGGCAGGATTTAGAAAAGGCAGCAAAAGAAGTAATAGTTTAAGAGATAATAATCGTTCAAACAGAAGAGACTCTGATGATACACCTAGATTTGAAAGGGGTAAAAACTATAAAAAAGGCGGAAGAGGTAGCAGGTCATCTGGTAGAAGAGATTCTGGCAGAGGCAGACCTAGAAAAAGCGCAAGAGAATTACCTAAAGTAAAGGTTGTATGTGATGGTTGCGGATGCAATTGCGAAGTACCATTTAAACCAAGCTCTGATAAACCAGTTTATTGTGATAAGTGTTTCAAGAAAGGTGGTAGATCAAGTGATCGACATAGTAGAAGCCAAATAAGCGCTCCAAGTGATTCTGGAAGAGATTATTCTAAAGAAATTGAAATTATTAATCAAAAGCTTGATAAAATTATGAAGGCTTTAGATTTATAATTTTTTTATAATTACTTTTTCTTACCATAAATGTAAATTTCAGTTTTCAAGAATTTTCTTCTTTTCACATACTTAGTATTCAAACCAGCTTTCTTAAATATCTTAAGCATAACCTTTTTCTCCATTACTTCTAAAGCGTTTGGAGTCATGTTTAAAACACTGTGCTTATTATAGAAACAGAATTTTCCACTTTTATTCAAAGTCTTTTTTACTTGGAGAACAAATTCTTCAATTTTCTTTACATGGCCTAAATCATTAAAAGAGATAAATACATCAACTTTCTTAGCCTTTTTAGGGATAGCTAATGTTCTTAGTAAATGAGTATCAACTTTCTTAGCACCTTTTGTTTTTTCTCTAAAGACTTTTAATTCTTCTTTAGATTGATTAGCTACTTGCACATGACCATATTTTAAATGGCTTTTTACTAAACCCTGAGTAAAAGATCCTAAAGGTGAATTGTATACCATTATTTTTGTTTTCCCATTAAAAGGCCCAACATATGAATTAATTCTGTTAAAAGTTCTTCTTGGGAGTGGAAGCTTATGCATGTTATGTTTCATCTTAGCCATGAAGTTACGTCTAATAGTAACATATCTTTTATCATAAAATAATTCTATAGCAAAGTAGGCAGGGATACCGAAAGCTACTAATCCTGCTGAGATTCGTAAAATATCCAATGCACTATGTGTTTCTTTAATAAACATATATAATAAGAATCCTAAAAATGCAACAACTAAAATTGGACCAACTTTCCCAAAATGAACACTATAAGGTCTTTTTATATTTGGTCTCTTAAATCTCAAAATAACAACACTGAGCATTATAGCAGAGTAGACTACTAAAATTAATGGAATCAACATGTGTAACAAAGTCTCATACGAACCTGCACCAACAAATACTAAAATTGAAACTACTATGGCTTGAAAAGCTATTGAAACATAAGGACTTTTATGTTTTGGATGTAAGCGAGCAAATTGTGTGAAGAATAATTTATCTTCTGCAATGGACATCAGTAATCTTGGAGCTGTTACAATCCATCCTGCTGTTGCACCAATAACTGAAATAAAAATAAGGATTGCAAAGATAATTCCTCCTGCAGCTCCAAAGTGTACTTCTCCTAAATCTTTTAAAGGAGCAACTGATGCTGAGTATTGATCCCAAGGAATGGTTCCCATTGCAGTGAAAGCTAATAAGAATGATAATAAAGCAATAACTACAGTTCCATATATCAAAGCTTTTGGCATTACTTTTGTAGGATTTTTCGTTTTTGCTGCTAAAAAAATTGCACTTTCCCAACCAAAGAAAGTCTCAGCAATAAAGAAGATTGCAAGAATAATACTCATAGTAGGGAAAACAAAGAATGGATCAAAATTTCCAGGGTCTAAATTGATAAAACCTGGTATGATAATTGCGATTACTGCTGTTAATGTGATTAAAGCAAAAGTTACAAGCACCACTGTTGATGTTTGCATACCCCTAAAAGCAACAAAGCTAAATGCTAAAATTAAAGCAATAGCGATTGGGATGTAAGTATAAGAATATTTGATTGGAATAAGATATTGTAATGCTCCTAATAATAACATAGCAATGGTAACTGATCCTGCAATAGATGTAGTCCACCCTATTACAAATGACCAAAACCTTCCATAAGATTGTTTAGCGAACTCATATACTCCACCTGCTTTAGGAAACATTGAAGTTAATTCTGCAAAACACATTGCAATATAAATTGAAATTAATGATAAAACTCCCCATGAAACTAATGAAGCTGGACCTGCATGTTTAGCACCAGCTGAAGTCAAAAACCAAATACCAGTACCCATAATTGAGTTAATGGTAATTAAAAGAATAACTTTGAAACTCAAAGTTTTCTTCATAACTTTCTCGTGTGGTTGTACTTCTCTTATTTTTGCTTTCTTTACATATTTTCTTGTTCTTAAAAACCTTGGAGCTCTTGCACCAAACCTTACTAATCTTAAGAGTCTTCCATATCTTGCGAAACGTGCAAACTTTGCAGCTTGAGTAATTATTCGAATACCTCTTAAAGCTCTAATCAGTACTAAACCTTCTATTCCTAAGAATATTAAATTAAATGGGATAGTTGCAATAATATCTAAAATATGTTTTTTCACAAAAGGGAAAAAGTGTGGTGTTTCTTTCCATCTGAAACGTAAGTCTGTTGCAAAAATTGCAATTACATAAATATCAAAAATATCAATCAGAATAGACATCCAGCTTGCTACACCATAGAAAAGTTCGATAATGGTTACTACTAAAAGCATGACTAAAGAAGGAGGGATTAATAACTGTATTGTTCCATCTAATTTGCTTTGAATTTTAACCATACTACAACCTCTATGCAAAAAGAAGATTTTAGTGTTTAAAAAAGTAACGAAAAAATAAAAGTGTTTTATTCTAATTCTTTCTTAAGAATCTTATGAGCAGTATTAATTTCTTTAAAAGTTTCCATATCTCCACCCATATCAGGATGATGAGATTTTGCTAACTTTTTATACGCTCTATTAATTACATCTAAATCAATACAATCTGAAGGGACGCCTAACAATTTTCTTGCTTGTTTACGTCTCTTTTCAATTCCTTGTTCTTCTGCAAACTTTTCTGCAAATTCAATTCGTGTTTGTTTTTCTGCTAAGATATTTTCAACTTCTAATTCAATTACTTTTGACACAATGTACAAGTTATGTAAGAAATTTTTAGCAGTTGAGTAAGAAAAATGACAATAATAACCATCCATATACCATTCTGCTGAAGCAGGAGCTCTACGAATTGCTAGACGTTCTAGTTTAATTTCAACATCATCTTCATGAAGACCTAACTTTTTTAGAGCTGCAATAATATTGTTTTGAAATAAGACCGCTCTTCTACTCGCTGAGCTAGTCACTGTAAGTTCTTTGAATTCATGCTCTTTAACTTGTATCATTTTAAGGTGAATTCCTAGTTCTTTTATAATACTACCTGTGATAAACTAGTAGTTCAAAACTTGCTCTTTACAATGAGCAATAACTTTAGGTAGAGAATTAATAGCATCTAGTCTTGCTCTCATTTTTTTCTTTAGAGCTTTTGCTTGCTCATTAGTTAACCCAGATTCTGATTGGTAAGAAATTTTATCGCCTAAATAAGTTCTTTTTTGTAATTGGATGCTTTTTACTCCAAAGCCTTCAGGATTTGTAAATATCTTTGATCCTTGTTGTAAACCAAAGACTGATGCTGATACTAGATCAATATTTTCCTTGTTTGTATCTAAAAAAACTATTGTGTCCATAAATTCTGCTTCTGTTTCTGTAGGAAGTCCAAATAAAATATAAGCCATGTTTTTTATTCCTGCTTTGTGTGCTTCTCTAAGAACCAATGCTACATCTTCTACTTTTGTTCCTTTTTGCATATAGTCTAATACTCTTTGATTCCCTGATTCTACACCCCATGCAACTGATCTTAAACCTGCTTGATATAATTCTAAAAATAAAGGAATTGTCTGTTTAAGCGCTCGTAATTGGCACCACCATTCGACATTGAGTTCTTTTAGCTCTTTTGCTATCTCTCTGAGTCTTGAAGGTGGGATATCATCATCAATAAAACAAATTTTTTTCATATTGTTTACTTTTATTGCTTTTTTAATCAAGTTTAAATCCATAAATTCATATTTTCTATTTCCATGATGTGTACAGAAGGTACATTTTTTGTATGGGCAAGATGAAGATGTTCTCATTGGGAAGATAAGGTTTTTTGTGAAATAGTGGGTTTTTTTGAAATCTGAATAATCTACTATTGTTTCTTCCTTCTCTTTTTTCTTTGCACCTAAACTTTCAAGATAAGTTACTAATTGTTCAAAACTCGGAAGTATAGGAGTATCTTGCATAATTTTTGAATAATCCGCAGGTCCTCCTAAAACTACTTTTATTCCTTTTTCTTTTAGTGAGTCAATGAGTGCTTTTGCATAGAATATCTGTGAGTTGTAAGTAAGGCTCATTGCAATTAAATCTGGTTTTTTACCTAGGATGGTTTTGAGAATTTTATCAAATCCAAGTGGCTTTTCTCCTTTAATTACATCTTTTGAAATATTTGGATAAACTGAACGTGTTTTTTTCACAAATTCTTCTAACAATTGAAAATATTCCTCTTTATTGCAATCATTTATTCTATTGTAATACTCAGAGAATTCATTGTGATGAAATTGAGCGTTTAAATCTATTGCTAAAATTTCTTCATCCAAGTTTGCACTCAAAACTCCCTTCATCATAGCCAAAGAATAAGGCATAACTGTAGGTGTAGATACAGGTGGTGATAAGAGTACTATCTTCATAAGAG
>CAYWPT010000019.1:14179-17560 GCA_964460605.1 uncultured Methanosarcinales archaeon | reverse complement strand
AAACTAAAAGTCATGCTGTAAGTGCAGCTCCAATTACTGTAACTAAAGTAGAAGAAGATACAGCTGGAAAAGGCGTTGTAGTGCTTAAAATTGATGTAAGTAACGCTAATACTGGGAAATCAACAATTATTGGTGAAGACTTTGACAACAGATTTAGTCAAGTGGCTTATGAGATTGACAACCCTGCAGATTGGGAATGTAAATCTGGGGGAAGAGAAAATGAAGCTCGTTTAGTTGATGGTAAAGCACAAATCATTTGTAAGTTAGTTGAACCTTTAACTGAAGACGAACTTTACGTCAACTCAGTAAGATTAACTTTAAGTTATACTTACAATGACATTGTTCAAGAAACTCTCAGAGTATTAGAAAGTGTTGAATAAAATTTTTTTCTTTTTCTTTCAAATTACTTTTCCTTATTGTTTATTACTTAGCATAATATGTGCTAAGAAAGCTTCTAATTGAACAAATTCATCACTACCTTCTACAAGACGGAACTCAATCTCGCCACATTTATCAATAAGACCAACTTTAACGATGTCAGTAACTCCTTCAAGGTTCCAGATTTCTCTTTGCATCTGCTTGATCACATCTGTCCCAGAAAGACCATAATTGAGCATTAAATCTAGTAACTTCTTACGAGCCATTAAAAAATTTTGATCTAGGCATAACTTAATTATTTCTCTAATCTCTTTAGGTTTTGCAGCAGAGGCCATAGAATAAATTAATTCTTCATCAATATCTTTTTTAATCACTGAACAACTTTGCATTATATTCTCTAACTTTCTACAATCACCGTTAGATACAACAAACAAAGCTTCTTTACTTTCATCATTGAGTGTTAAACCTTCATTGTTTGCAATTGTATTAATCATTTCAAAAATATCTTCTTTGTTCAAAGGTTTAAAACGAAAAACCGCACACCTACTTTGTATTGGATCAATAATTTTACTTGAATAATTACATGAAAGAATAAATCTACAAGTTTTTGTATAATTTTCCATCGTACGACGTAAAGCTTGTTGTGCATCTTTTGTTAGAGCATCACTTTCGTCTAAGTAAATAATTTTAAATGGAATGTTACCGATAGCTTTTGTTCTTGCAAAATCTTTTACTTTAGTTCTTACGATATCAATCCCTCTTTCATCACTTGCATTTAATTCTAAAATGTTTTGTCTCCAAGTCTCACCATACAATTCTTTTGCAATAACTAATGATAATGTTGTTTTACCAACGCCTGCAGGACCAGAGAATAATAAATGGGGCATATTGTTAGAACTTACAAAAGCACGTAGTTTGTCGACGATATTTTTTTGTCCTTTAACTTCATCAAACTTTTGTGGCCTGTACTTTTCTGTCCAAATACTATGTGTGTGTTCCATTGTTTTACTTTTTTCTTTACCTTTTAATAAAACTTTGTATTCTTTTTACAAAAAACTTTGTTTTACATTTTTTAAATAACTTATTTTGTTTTTAATTAATTAGTAATTAGAAAATAACTTTTCAGGAATTATTTTCATCGACGATAAAACTGGAAACATAACTTTACAAAACAAATCCCACAAAAAACTTTTTCAATTAAACACTTTACAAAAACTCTTTACAAAAATAACTGTTAAAAAGGAAATGTTTAAATACAAAAAACACTTCTTTTACTTAAATTATTCAAGTTACAATAATTTAAAACAAATAAACTAAGAGGTGTCAAAGATGGCTGTGAAAAGAAAATCTGCAAAACGTGTTGCTGCCGGAAAAAAAGCTGCTCGAACTAAGAAGCGAAAAACTGCTGTTAGAAGAAAAGCTGGAAAGAAAGCTGCAAGAACTAGAAAGCGGAAAACTGCTGTTCGTAGAAAAGCTGGTAAGAAAGCTGCTAAGACTCGTAAGCGAAAAACTGCTACACGAAGAAAAGCTGCTAAGAAGAAACCTGCAAAGCGTAAAGCTAAAAAACGGAAAGCTGCTAAGAAGAAACCTGCTAAGCGTAAAGCTAAGAAGAAAGCAACTAAAAAGCGTAAACCTGCTAAACGTAAAAAAGCAAAGAAAAAACCTGCTAAGCGTAAAGCTAAGAAGAAAGCAACTAAAAAGCGTAAACCTGCTAAACGTAAAAAAGCTAAGAAAAAAGCTCCAAAACGTAAAGCTAAGAAACGTAAAACAACCCGAAGAAAGAGAAAATAGTTTTTCTTTGATTTTTTTTTCTTTTCTTTCTATTAATTAAAATATTTTATTAAAGAACATAACAAATTTTTCTAAGAATGAATTGCCTTGAACTTCTACTATTAATCCTTCTTTATATTCATAGTTTCTTCCAAGTTCATCTTTCCATTCTAATGTTATTACAAATTTGTTTTTATTACTCAAACCTTTACTATTACTCTCTAAAATTATGGTCTCTTTATCATCTAATCTAGTAAACTCCCAAGAATTTTTCACTCCTGATCCACTTAAACTTAATGTAAGTTCATCAACTGATGAAAAACTTTTTTGTTCTAGCTCAAAACTAATAACAAAGTCGTCTTTGTAATGGATATCTTCAGAAACACTTGCTTTAAGATTAATTTTAGATGGATCTAATGCCTTAATGCTTGCTAACTCGCTACTCTCAATAAGATTATTGCTTGCTTTTATTACCACATTTTGCCATGCAGCTTCAGAAAATGTTTCACTAACTTCTAATTCATGTTCTTGGTTTATTGGAAGATTTATTTCTTCACAAGTCTTATCTATGCAGAATTCAAGATTTTCTAAAGCAGCATTACCCACGTTCTTTAGGGAACAAGTAATTGTTGTCTCTTCCTTGATTGCAACAAGTTCTTCATATTCACAATCAAAAATAACTTGGCGAGAATATTCTTTTTCATCTTCTTTTGGGATTAATTCTTTAACTTCATCAAATGAATAAAAAACTGCATCTTTTCTTGCTTTAAATGAATCACTTAAACTAATATTTTTTTCAGTATAAACTACATAAGGGAAAGTGTAGATATAATTTTTATCTAATTCAGGAACACGAATGGTCCAATATACTTCTCTTAATTCATCTGGACTTAACAAAACGTTTCTCTCTTTTCTATTAAACACTTCAATTTCTTCTGGAAGTGCTAAACTTAACCTTGTTGTTGTATAATAATCATTTTCATTTTTTACTAGGGCTTTTATTGTCGAGAAACTCCCTAAACCAATTTCGCCAGATAAAGTTTCCATCTCTAATTTAAACTCTTCTGTAATTAAATTTCCATTGTCAAGAATTTCAACATCTAAATTCAGATTTGATGCACTTATTTGTACATCACGCGAAACCCATTGATACAATGTTGAAGCTTCTAATGGTTCCTTACTCTCTTTTAGTTTAATGTGAATCCTATTATTGTTGTTGTTGGCGCTCGCCCA
>CAYWPT010000019.1:0-14169 GCA_964460605.1 uncultured Methanosarcinales archaeon | reverse complement strand
TAACCAAATTCTCCAAAAGTGGGATCAAAACTAATCCAACCATATTCTGGGAAATAGACTTCAGCCCAACCATGTGCTTGCCAAGGATCATCAAAAAGGTCTGAGTTTGTATAAGTCATCCCGGTAATAAACCGTGCAGGAATGCCAACAGAACGAGCCATTGCAATAAAAAGACTAGTCATCTCATCACAAACACCTTGCCTATTTTCTAAAACCCAAGAAGATTTTTGTGTACTTTTCTCAGTTAATGAATTTAAATCATAAGCGATGTTTTCCTCAACCCATGATGCAAGAGCAAATGTTGCTTCAAATAAATCTGTTTTTCCTTCAACTAAAAAATTTGCTTTAGCAATTACGTCTGGGTGAAGGTAATCAATACTCTCTGTTTCTTCTAGATATTCTAATAATTTTGGCTCATTGATCAAATAGCTCTCAACATTTCTGATGGGAAAAGGGACCCTTTGTGGGATTTGTTTTCTTTCATAATCAGTTTTAACTAATGCAGTGTAAGAGAAATCTTCTCCTCTCAATGTTCTTAATTGATCTTCATTCCAAGAAAAGACAACTTTATCATCTAATATTTCACCTTCAGTTTCTATATCTAATAATTTTTGTTGTAGGTTATCATAAGGATAAAGGAGAATTGTTGTATTTAATTCTCTTAAAACTGCCTGTGGGCTTTCTTCAACAAAATCCATCTCTCCACTTAAGGTGAATTCTAATTCAAGATCTTCAAAAAGGTAGAAATTCTGTGAATCTGCAAGGACTAAACCACTTTGTACCAATATAATAAGGATAATTAAAGGGACGAGAATTTCTCTTTTTTTATACATAATAAATGGATAAGAAAAATGGATATAAATGTTTTGTGTGTAATACTTATAAATAATCAGACTTTTAGCAAAGATTATGAAAAAAGCAGTAGCGTTATTATCAGGAGGGATAGATTCTCCAGTAGCAATTAATATGATGCAGGACAAGTTAGAGGTAACTGCAGTGCATTTCCACTCTTTACCTTTAACTGATGAAAAAGAAGTGGAAAAAGTAAAGGAATTAGCAAAAAAATTAGGCCTAAAAAAAGTGTATTTAGTTCCTTTTGCAGAAGTTCTCAAAATGCTCGTTGATGATTGTGACCATAGTGCTTATTTTATTTTACAAAAAATTCTGATGTTTCAATTAGGAACTAAAGTTTTGGAAACAGAAGCTAGTGAACAAGAAGAGAAGTTTATCATAACTGGGGAGAATTTAGCTCAAGTAAGTTCTCAAACGTTGAGCAATTTAGAAACTATCAGTAAACATGTTGAAGCTCAAATTTTAAGACCACTTTTGACTTTTGACAAATCCGAGATTATTATTAAGGCAAAGGAAATAGGGACTTATGAAATCTCAAAAGGTCCAGAAATTTGCGCATTATTAGGACCAAAATCTCCAAAGACCTCATCTAAGGCAGAAAAGATTGCTTTAGAATTAAAAAAACTAGACTTTTCTGAGATTGAAAAAGAAAGTTTAAATAAAGCTGAAGTACTTAGTTTTTAGCACTGGTCTACTGGTCAAGTGTGGACTAAATATTTAAATGATTTGTTCTTATGTTATTTTATGCTTAAATCTATAAAAAGATTTGGTACTAATTTATGTTTAGAAACTATTTTTGGAGATTTTTCAATTAAAAAAATAACAACCTTAAAGAAAGATTTTGATCATATCTTAATCTTAGAATCTAATGAAGATATTACTTTTGAATATTGGATTAATCAAGATATATTTGTTCCTCCTTGGGAAACACATTGGTTTCAATTATCTGATTTTACTTCATTAAAAATTAATGAGGAATATCTTGAAAAAGTTCTTAAAATAGCTCTTAATAAATCTGGTTCAATTAATATGTTAAGTAAATCAATTGGTATGAGTTCTCCTTCACTTTACTATTTATATAATAAAAGGTGTGAATTAATCTCTGTTAAGAAACTTAAGAGATTACTGAGTTACATTGAATCTTCATATGCTTCTATTAATAAAAAGATTGAACATACCAGGAAAGGTCTTAAAATCTCTATTGATAAGGTTAATTTTCCAATAAATCTTGGAACAATTTATGGTGCTCAATTGTTAGGGATGATAATCTCTGATGGGTGTATTTATTTAGATAAAAAATCAAATAATCAAATTAGAACAAAATATGCTGCAGGAGAAGAAGAATCAAAAGCAATTTTTTTAGAAGCTTTGGAAAATATTTTTGGAAAAGTCTATGTGAATATTGAATTTGTTAGAAATTGTTTTATTATTAGGGTTGGTAGCTCAATTATAGGTGATTCACCTCTAAAAGTGGGGGGAATTTTGGGAAGAAAAGCTTCTTCTGATAAAGGAGTCCCTTGGTTAATCAAAAATGGTACAAAAGAGATGAAAATTCATTATCTTCCTTCAGCTTTTTCTGATGAAGGATCTTTATATGATGGAAAGCGATCTTGTGATTCTTTTATTACAATGTCAAGGTATAATCATCTTCTTAATTTATCTGAAAGTCAAATAAAAGAATTAAAAATTCTTGAAGTAGAAATGAAAGGGAGAATTTTTCCAACAGGACATGTTAATAAAACTATTACTACAAAGAATGCCTTAAAGAGTATTGGCGATGTTGAGCTTATGACGTTTTTGAAAACTCCATCTAAATTACTTTTTGAAGAAGCTCAAATACTTAATTCCCTTGGTATAGAAACAAAGATCTATTCTAGATTATTAAGCAAAACAAGTGCTGGAAGATATAGTGTTTGCCATGATCTTCATATCAGGAAAAATAATAGTATTATAAAATTTTATAAAGGTATTGGCTTTTCTTTATCAAGAAAGCAAGAAAAACTTTGTTTGATTGCTTCAAGAATAAATGGCTTTGAAGTTATTTAATACATTGACAAGATCTAAAGAGATTTTTAAACCAAGAGTTCCCAAAAAAGTAAACATGTATGCTTGTGGGCCAAACAAAGTATCTTGAGGGATATTTTGGGCATTCCGTCTATCATTATGTGCATATTGGGAATTTACGAACTTTTATCTTTGAGGATATCTTGAGAAGAACCTTAGAATCTAATAATTATACTGTGAAGTACATCATGAACATTACTGATGTTGGTCATTTAACTTCTGATGGTGATACTGGCGAAGATAAAATGCTCAAAGGTGCCAAACGAGAAAAAATGACTGTGTGGGATGTAGCAGAAAAATATACACAAGCTTTCAAAGAAGATATTGCTAAATTAAATATAAAAAATCCTACAAAATTTACAAAAGCAACAGATCATATTAAAGCTCAAATTGCTATGATCAAGAAGCTTGAAAAAAATGGTTTTACTTATGAGGCAGGTGGTAATGTTTATTTTGATACTTCTAAATACAAAAATTATGGTAAACTAGTTAATTTAACAAAAAGTGAACAAGCACGAGTTGAAAAAGATAAGAATAAAAAAAATGCTACAGATTTTGTGTTATGGTTTACAAAAAGCAAATTTATTGATCAGGAAATGAAATGGGATTGTATTTTAGATATGATTTTAAGTGATGAAGAATATGAAAAACTAAAGAAAGTTGCCAAAACCAACAAAAATGTAGACATCTTGGAGGTCGAAGATGTCTAATTTATGTAAAGGTGGTTGTGGCAATGAAGTTTCTCTTAAAGGCTGGTGTCACTTAAAATGGCAATCTGGAAATAGATATGGGGTTGGATGTCCAGTTGTTGAAGAGAAAAGAGGGAAGTCAATCTCAAAATATAGGTTAGCTGAAGCAAAGTTAGGAAAAAATCCAATGCAGAATCCTGAAATTTGTAAAAAGAATCATTCTTCAGAAAGAAATAGGAAAGCTGCTGAAAGTCTTAGAAAATTAGGAGAGATGGGACTATTGCCTCAACAAACGGAGAGCCAAGAATTGAAAGAGAAGAGAAGGTTAAATAATCGGAGAGCACTTCAAAAGATTTGGAGGGAAGGAAAACACCCATTACAGTCTAAATCAGAAGAAGAACTTAAGGAGATGAAACAAAAGATCTCAAAAACTTTAAGTGAAGGGATCAAGAGTGGTAGGATAAAAGAATCATATGGTGGTAAGAAAGTTCATTACAAAGATCTGATTTTGAGATCTACTTGGGAAAAGGAGACCGCTGAATATTTAGATAGGCATGGAATTAAATGGGAATACGAAGCTCTTATTATTCCTTATTATGATTCAACAAGAAATATGGTAGCAAATACTATCCCAGACTTTTTTCTTCCTGAATTTAATGCAGTTATTGAGGTGAAAGGTCGTGGACATGGCTCAATCCGAACTAAAGATAAGATGGATGCCATTCATACACTTGGTTATAATACTTTTTTATTTGGTGAATCACATATTAAGCGACTAAAACAAGATGATTTAAGTTTTGTTAGGAGTATAAAAAATGAAAAAGGTTAAGGTAAAATTAATCGGTTACCCAGGTTGGCACTTGGAGTGTAGCGCAATGGCAAGTAAATATTTAGGAGAACAATTTGATATTCATGCAGGTGGAATGGATTTAGCACCGGTGCATCATACAAATGAGATTGCGCAAGCAGAATGCGCATTTGGAAAAAAGCCATGGGTAAAATATTGGCTTCATGGTGAGTTTCTTGTTCTTAAGAAAGGAGAGAAAATGTCGAAGAGTTCGGGTGATTTTTTGACACTTTCTGTTTTGGAAGAAAAAGGTATTGCTCCACTTGATTATCGTTATTTTACTTTAACTGGCCATTATAGAAAACCATTGACTTTTTCATGGGAAGCTTTGGAGAGTGCGAAATCTGCTCGTAAGAAATTGCAGGAAGCGTATTGGAATTTGGGCAAGAAAAGCGCGAAGTTAAGAGCAAAGGCAAAAAGTTATGAGAAGAAATTCTTATCTGAAGTTAATGATGACCTGAATATGCCCAAGGCATTAGCTCTTGTTTGGACTTTACTAAAAGAGAAGGGCATTTCTGATGGAGAAAAAAAGAATTTACTCGAAAGTTTTGATAAAGTTCTTGGTTTAGGTCTTTCAAAAGCCAAAAAAGCAAGTGTGAAAATTCCAAAAGAAATCAAGGCCTTGGCTGAAGAACGTTTAGTTGCAAGAAAAGAAAAAGATTGGAAAAAGTCAGACGAACTTCGTGATAAAATTAATGCAGCCGGTTTTGCTATTAATGATGAAAGTGATGGGACTTACAAGTTGAACAAAAATTAATTTTTTTCTTCAAAACAAATTCTAAAAAATACACGATAAAATATGCTCAATTAAACAGAATCTTTATAAACGAAAAGAGTATCATTTTAACTAGTATGAGAGAGAGGAAAATAGGTGTTGTATTTAGTACTAGCTCTAGTTCCATCAAGAAAAGATTACGCTTAACGGAATCTAAGAAAGCACAAGTAACTGTTTTCATAATTTTAGGTATCTTTCTCCTTATTACTGTAGCATTAGTTATTCTTTATCAACAAGAAATTATCTCTCTTAAAGGAAATCAATTAGCTTTACCTGAATCTGGTAAGGTTGAAAATTTTATCACCGATTGTATTATCTCAGTTGGTGAAGAAGCATTAGTATTAGCTGGTCAACAAGGCGGGTTTATTACTGTACCAGATAGACTTTCTCAAGATTTACAATGGCACGTCCCTCTCTCTCCTTTCATGTCTGTGCCATTTTGGGCAAGGGGTGCAGTAATAGATCAACCTAGCCTTGAACTTTCAAAACAACAAGTTGACGATTATATTGAAACACATGTAAGAACTTGTTTATTCAATTCTGGAGCATTTGAAGAAAGTTATGAATTAATTGAAAAAGGACCAATTAGTTCAGATATAGAATTTGCTCAAGCAAAAACTATCTTTAATGTTGAATGGGATGTACTTATCCAAGATAAATCTGGTGAAGTTGTAGCAGAAGTGATTAACCACATTGGAGAATCTGAAGTTCGTTTTAAAGATATGTATGAATTAGCAGATGCAATCTTAGATGCTGAGATGTCTAGTTTTAAACTTGAAGATTTAACTCAAGATCTTATTGCTTTAGAACATCCTTTAGTTCCTGCTCAAGGAATTGAGATGAGTTGTGAAGCAAAAGAATGGAGTGCAGATGAAGCAAGGCAAGCCCTACAAGATATGATCAGAATAAATCTTCGTGAATTAAAAGTTGAAGGAACAGAATTTGTTGCTTTTCCTAAAGATCTCCCTTATTATCAAAATCATTACATCTGGGATGTAGGAACCCAAAAAGAAGGTATTAGTGTAGAATTTGAGCTAGAGGAAAGTCTTCCTTTTAATTTCCAAGTAACTCCTCGTTCTGGTGATACTCTCAGAAGTAACCAATTATCAGCAACTGAGAATATTCCTTTTGTTTGTATACAAAATTGGAAGTTCACTTATGATGTAGTATACCCGGTTGTAGTAAAAGTTGTAGATGACAATACTGGGACTAAGTTTCAAATGGCTATGAGCGTACATCTTATCAGAAATTTTCCTAATAGGGGAAGCGAGATAATTGTAAGAGAATCAGAGTTGGGAGCAGGATCATTAAACGAAGAATTTTGCCAAGAAAATAATTATTATGTTCCTATGGAAGTACAAACCTTTAGCGAAGTTGATAATCCTTTAAATGGCGTATATTCGCGCGAAGCTTTAGATGGTGTTGCAATTGAATATAATTGTTTACGCTATAGTTGTCCGATGGGTGAGACTCAATATAATTTCGCATCACGTGGAAATGCAGCGGGCATTTTTGATGTCTTCCCTTATTGTTCGGCAGCTATTGTTCGTGGAAGCAAAGAAGGACACACTGAAGAATGGGAATATGTTGTTCCTGAAGAGAATAAAATTATTGAGCTTGGACTTAAACCATTATATGAAATTCCTCTCTCAAAAATTTCTATACAAACACATTCTGTAAGTACTAGAACTTGTAGTGCTGAAGAAACAGAAGAGAAAGGAAAGGATGCAACTTGTTATGATATTGGGAATGCAATTCCATTAGTTGGTGAAAGAACAGCCATGCTTACTCTACAAACATTTGTTCCTAACGAAGAGACTTTAGCTAAAATTAATGCTGGTGAAGATCTAGAAGAGGAAGAAGAGCCTAGTTTCCTAGCTACAACAATCCCTGAAGGTTATGAAGAAATTCACAAAGAAGAGATTGTCATTTCTCCAAGTTTTGTAGGTGGCTATTTAGAAGAAACAAATGCACAATTTTTAGCACAAGCAGATTTTACTTATGATTTACAAATCCATTTAGTTGGAAACGATGCCTTACTTGGAGGTTATCAAGCAGATTGGACTCCAAGTTGGTCAGCGCTAAGTGGAGCAAATGAGATTGTTTTCCATGTAATTGATCTTGGAGCTCGAAGTGATGAAGAGATATTTTCATTAATGGCTTCGTTAAAAGATATTAGTTTAGAATTACCAGAACCTGAATTACGATAAAATGAAAATGAATAAGAACAAAAAACTTGTACGTATCTTTGCACTACTTGTAGTTTTCTTATTTATTAACCTTCCATTTGTGACAGCTTTACAATTTTCAGACATTACTTCTAGTAATATTGGGGAAAATAGCGTTTTAATTACCTGGAATACTGATGAAGAAGCAGACAGTGCAGTAAGCTTTGGTACAGATTCAAATAATCTTGATTTAAGCTCAAGTGGAAGTACTTTAGTAACTGACCATATAGTACAATTACAAGGTCTTGAGTCAGATACCCAATATTTTTACCAAGTAGAAAGTAATGGTGAAATTGATGATAATGGAGGCAGTTTGTATTCATTTAGCACATTAACTGAAGAAGTGTTTGAAGAAGATAGTGAAGAAAATACTGAAGGTGCCAAGGGATTATTTGTTGAAGCTGAAATTCCCGAAGCTATTGCAGGTTCTCAATTAGCTTTTTCTGGAACAAGTCTTACTGGAGCAGAAGTACGATTACATGTGAATGGTAACTTTATTTCAAAATTAACAGTTCCAAGTAGTGGGAGCTTTTCATTCTCTGATGTAGCTTTAGTTCCAAATACTGCAAATAGCATTGATTTAGAGGTGAGCTTTGGTGGAGATACCATCTTTTTTAATGGAGCAACTTTTAGTGATACTATTCAACCAACAGTAACTTTTGCTTCATTACCAGATATTGCTGAAGAAAAGAAAGTGATTATCTCCGGAACTATTGACGAACTTGTTAACATTATTATTGTTCAAGGAGAAAATGAATTATTTAGGATTGATGCTGTCGCTGATTTTAGAGCAGAATTACAATTAGAAGAAGGCCTTAATGAGATTAGAATTATTGCTGAAGATTTAGCTGGTTGGAGAACAATTACAGATACAGAAGTTTTGGTAGATGTTTCTGCACCACAATTTACTAATGTTGATTTTGAAAAAGGTCATGAATATTATGAAGGTTCTTATTTTTCCCCAGAAGAAAAAGATTTTGGAAGTAGATCAAGTACTGCTATTTTTGGTGAAACTGAGGCTGAAAGTATAGTATATTTATACGTTCACAGACCAAAACAAATTGAATACACTCCAAGTTTTGATAAACCAATAGCATCGGTACAAGCTGATAGTAATGGTCAATTCAAATTTGATAATGTGAACTTTGCTGCAAATCTGCCAAGCTTAGAAGATTTAAAACCACAACAAGTGCCTGCAGAACTATTGAGCACTTCTATTTTCCCTCAAGAAAATTATGACACTGCACAAAGTTATATCTACCATGTTTACTTAATCGCTGAGGATGCAACAGGTAAAGTTGGATTTTATCAAGATAGTGTAACAATTAATACTTGTTTTAGTACTAATTTTGATTTCCAAATACAAGATTTGGTTGAATTTCAAAGACCACTACGAATAGACCCACAATTATTAGATGACGGAAGAGCAGAAGCTACTGCAGTATTCCAATTAGAGTATCAAGGTAATGCCTTTAATCCAACTGATCTTACTGGTGATTCAACAGCTTACCTAATCAATAGTGTAAGTTTTGAGAAGGCGTGTACTCAATCTATGGCTGATGATGAACACTTTGGTTTAGGTTGTACTATTGTTCCTCAAGGAAACATTCCTGCAAGCCGAAGCCTAGACCGATTATCTTATTTCCTTGACTTTAAATTGTTTAGTAGTGAAAAGTTTTCTGATACTGATGAAGATTTCTGGAACGAGTTTAAAGATAGACAAGTTGTGCTTCCTTTGAAAATTAATGTAAATTATAATGAATACGATGCTCAAGGTAATTTAGGAGCACAAAAAACTCAAACAAGTTGTCACGATTTAGCTTATCAAATTGATGTTCCAATAAACACAGGAGAATTTATTCCAGATTGGTTAGCTAACCAAGGAAGTGAATTAATAACTGAGACAGTAAAAGTAATTGACGAAGTACTTCCATTTGTTGAAAAAGCTGTAGAAATTGTGAGTTATGCTTGTTTTGGAAGTACTGCAGGTAGAGCTTTAATAAGAGCTGTGAGAATTTTCACATCTAATGTTGAAGGGCTTCAAGGCGATATTGCTGGAAGTGCTTCTGGAAATAAGCTTGATTATTGTACAGTAAAGCAAGATGACCTTTATTTAGATACCACTTTAGATGCTTGGGCTGAATTGGTTGAAAACCATCATCCAGGTACTAATCCTGGTAAACTTTCAGGAATTTCAGAGAGTGTAAGGAAAGCAATTACAGATCGTGGTGATCCAGATTCTGAAGCTTATAAAAAACATTCATTATCTTCTAGATGTACGCAAACCGCAAATTTATGGAAAATTGAAGCTACTTTAGATGATGCTTATAGGTGGACTTGTGATCGAATTCTTTGTAGGGCAGTTCCTGCAAAATGGACTGAGAGCCAAGAGCTTGATAATATTAATCAAAGAAAATCTGAACAAAATGCTTGCGCGGTGACTGCTGGTTGTTTAAGTCTGCGAGAGCAAGAAAATTGTCAAGATCTTGAAGGGATAACTCCTCCCTCTGGAAACAAAGGAGAAGCATTTTCTTGTTGGATTGGTACCGATACTGGAGTTTTGGCTGGTGGTGTTTCAAAACTAGCTAGTACTCATTATGTTATTGATACAGGTAAAGATAGTAATTTAGAAAAACTTCCTTCAACTATGAAACGTTTACATAAGGCTGACACTAATAGTCTTGCTGGTGATAATACAATTCTTGTTCATGAAGAATCTGTTGGAAGCGAAACATTTTGTGCTGCTCGAGATCAAACATGTAATAATATTTGTAATACTAAACTAGGATATAAAGCTTCAACAGATGGTTATGGTTCTGGTGCTTGTTACGTAGAAAAAATAAGTGAAAGGTCGGGAGAAAAAATTCTTACAAGAAAAGATGGTACTCCTGTAGATGAAAGCCAATTAGCAGTGGGGTATACACAAGATTGCTTTATTGATGATTATGTTACTACAGATAATATAAAAAATGAATTTGCACAATGTGTTTGTGATGGACCTAAAGAAGAATTAACTCAATTAACAGCAAGAGAAGCAGCTAAGGCTGAAGCAGATTCAAAAGAAAAGTATGTATACAGACAAGACCGCTTATACAAAGAATCTTTAATAAATAATGTTGGAACTTATTATCCTAAAGAACGGTATTATAATAGAAGGGATGTGAGTGGAGCATTTGGTACCAACCATATAATGGATTATACAAGGCCAGGGAAAGAAAAATTTGCAGAAGTTAATCCTAATACTCAGCATCTAAGCACATGGACAAGCGCTTGTTTATCTGGAATTTATGCCCAACTAAGTACTTTGAAGAATCTTTTAACACAACTTGATACTTGTATTGAAGAAGCTAAATATACGGGATTTCAAGATGCAGGGATGTGTAAAACAATATTCTCAGAAAATATCTGTGGATTATTTTATAAGGTACTCGCTTCAGGAAAAAATTCATGTGTACCAAAAAATCTTAATGATGTTCCAAATGAAGGAGAAGGCATAAATTATCTTGCTCAAGGCGCTAATGCTTATACACAAGCTCTTGATTCAAGTATCAAAGATTTAGAAGATGATTATAACAATGCAGCATTAAGTAGTAGTTTCTCTGCGGGTTCTGGTGGAATTACTCAAAGTATATGTATGGCAGCTTTTGGATTTGATTTTCCTATGGGCACACAACTTTTTACTGATGCAGCATTTAGTATTGCACAAAAAACTAGTGCTCAAGTATTCCCTGCTAATAGAGAATTTTCAAACTTTAACCCGGTAACAGGTCAAGTATCTTATAATTATGAGGTGGCAACATTGGTAACTCCTGGTTGTCCAATTGCTCGTTTAGATACTTACTTAACTTGTGTTGGTCCAACTGAAGTGGGAGAACCAGGTGTGAATTGTTTATCTGGAGAATGTGATTGCCTTAACGCGCAAGGCACAAGCCCTTTTACAAGTGAGAGAACAGTTTTATTGCCGGGAGGTTCAGGAAACAACATTCCTCAAGGAGGAGTAATTGATTTACCTATTGAATCACCACAAAATATTGATAGTCATTTTAGATATGATCATGTTATGGTGAAAATGACCCTTGAACAAAATTATGATGCTGAAAGCTGTTTTGATGAAGCAAATAGGGTCGGTGAAAATCAAGCAGTATTTTATTATCCAATTAGAGATTTAACTCCAGGAGCATTTGTAGGTTGTGAAGTTTCAGCAACATCTGGTCAAGTAAGTTGTCCTGAACTGAGCAGCTTATTCTTCCAAGGTGGATTTGCTTATTTAGAATCACCTTATCTTGCTTGTTACAACAAAGCAACAGGATCTTATGGAGAATGTAATGTAGCTAATCAATTTACTCTGGAAGATGAAGATGAGATTAGATTAAAAACACACTTCAATCTTGACGATAATCCTTATTGTCTTCAAGTTAAAACATCTGGTGGAAATTTAAATTATGGTACACAAATGATCCAACTTCCTGCGGGAAGACCAGGACAATACCAACCAGAGATTAATCTTGGAAAAGTAAGTTCTTCAATGTTTGGGGCTGTAGGTGTTGGATTAACTAGACTTGGTGGTAGTGCTGGTTGTGCATCTTCATTGGATGGAACAAAAGTAACAGATGCAAGTATTGCAACAACAAGATTAGAATTTAAATTTACTCAACAAGCTAATGCTTATAGACTTGAGGTAAGTCCTAAAGATAAAATTGAATTAGTTGGAACAGATAAATATCATTTGAATAATGGTGTTCTTACAGAAAATTTTGGTGGAGCTACAAGTATTCCAATTACTACAATAAACGGTCTTAAATTCACTGCTGGTGGTGTTGAGTTTGACAATGTTCTCAATAACGTAGTTGGTAATGGTCAGTGTAATTATGTTCCAAGAGATGCAAGTTCAGGAAGTAGCGCAAATGAAAGATATGTTGATGTTACCGTAACTTTAATGGAAGCTGATAGTTATGGCACTTGTTCTGCTGCAACTAAAGCAGTACAAACTCAAGGTGGGTTTGGAAAAGCGAGTGACCATAAGAGGATTTTAATCCAAAAAGAAAAGAGTACAACAGTTATTACTAATCCTTTGCACGAAGTATTCCAACAAGGAGATTATGTGCAAGCACAAAATCTTGCAGAGCAATTAATTTTAGCTAATCCTGGAGAGTTAGATGAAGCAGTTGGAATATTTTATCTGATTGCTGCAAGTATTGCTCCAATAGGAAGTAATTGGAGACTAAGCCATAAAACATTTGTTATAGAAAACTTGGGTAGGTTCTTTAAGAGATTAGATAGAGCAAGTCAAGGTTTAGTTCCATTTAGTCCAAGTGATATTAATACTGGTGAATTCCAAGCAATTAGAGCTTATATGTGTGATTTGGCTGACACATTAATTGTGGAGAGCCAATATTCAACAACAATTGGTGGAAGAATTAATGAAGAATATGGATGTAGCGGAATCCCGCCATCACTAACTAATGAAAATGATGAATAACAAAAAGGGAGAATTTGCAAAAGAAGCTTTACTTATGTTAGTGACAATTGCAGTTACTAGTGCTTTAGTATTTTCATTAGTGCAATTTGGATTCATAGAGGTGAGTGGCCAAGCGAGCAATGATGACTTTTTGAACGCAGAATTTGTGCCTTATGAGCGTAGTGGGGAACTTACAATTCGTAACTTTAGGTTTTGTGATAAGACGAATAGTGAGTCCGGCTGTTTAGTCGAACAAAACATCTTTCAGTTAGGCGAAGAAGTGCACTTCTTTTTTGACGTAGCAAGTACAGTTTATGGTGGGGATTTAGTTTTAACAGAAAATTATAGATTAATAGATCCAAGTGGAAGAGTTTTACTTGAAATAGATGAAAATCAAGATTTTGTTTTTGAGAAAAGAAGTGGTGAAACCAGAGAAGTAGTACATTACACTGACTTCTTCTTTTTAGGAGCAAATGAGTTAGTAGGTGTGCATACAGTAGAATTAGTGGTAAAAAATCCAATTACAGGAAAATCAGCAACCTTATCAAAACAATTTATAGCGGTGCAGTAAATGAGTCACATTGAAGATATCAAAGCATTAGAAGTTTTAGATAGTAGAGGTAACCCTACGGTGGAAGTAGCAGTTTTTACAGAAGATGGTGTATTTACAGCAATTGTTCCTAGTGGAGCTTCTACCGGAAATTATGAAGCTGTTGAAAAAAGAGATGGTGGAAAAAGATATCTTGGAAAAGGTGTGAAAAAAGTAGTACGTACTGTTGAGAAAGTTATAGGGCCAAAATTGTATGGGGCAGATTTATTCGTACAAAGAGATATTGATGCAATCTTAAAAGATATTGATGGCACTGAATATAAAAATCGTTATGGTGCTAATGCTTTATTGGGAGTAAGTTTAGCTTGTGCTCGTGCAGGAGCAAGTTCTCATGGTTTAAGTTTGTTTGAATATATATATCAATTAGTTGACGAAGAGAAAAAAATGAAATTGCCTACTCTTTATATGAATGTTATCAATGGTGGAAAACATGCAGCTAATAAATTAGCTTTTCAAGAATTTATGATAGTGCCACAAGGTAAGAATTTTGCAGAAAGTCTGCGTATTGGTTCTGAGATATACCATGTTTTAGGAGATTTGGTTGAAAAAAAGTATGCTACGCGAGCAGTTGGTGATGAAGGCGGTTATGCGCCAAAGATAAAAAGTGCAGAAGAAGCTTTAGAATTGTTGAAAAAAGCAATTCGTA
>CAYWPT010000018.1:476-17780 GCA_964460605.1 uncultured Methanosarcinales archaeon | reverse complement strand
ACCTAAGCGAGTATCCAGATGTTTTTGTTTCAGATGGAACCTTTGATGGTTTATTCGTTGTTGGTGAAGCTGCTGCTTCAGTTGATAACTTAGCTATGACTGATATCGCAACCAATATGTGGGTTGCAGGAAGTGATTCAGCAGGAACTACTACCACTGTTTCTGGTGACGCATGGTTAGTTGGGACAAGCTCAAAAAGCTTAGAACTTGCTAACTCAAACGCTTCAGACTCAAGCATTGTAGGGGAAACCTTTAATGATATCGTTACCTTTATTGGTGAAGATGAATTAGGTGCTTTAGCAGATGGTACATGGTCAACCAACGAACAAGAACATGACTTCCAACAATTCATGTTCTGGGATGCAAGCCAAGCTTCAACTCCAGGTCAAACTGCTATTGTAAAATACGGTGAAAACGATGATGATACAACTGATGTACATTTAGTTTTCAAAAACGGTCAAGAAGTTGGTAGATATAAAATGGAATTCACTTCCACTGCTCAATCAGATGTTACTGATTCAAGTGGAACTGCTACAACCTCAGGAACATACTTAGATGATTTCGAAAACACCGAATTAAACATCTTGGGTGAAATGTACACTGTTGTATTAGCACGAAGACCTGCTTCAACTCCTGAAGATAGTGTAAAGTTAACTTTAATGGCTGGAGCTACTACAGATACATTACAAGAAGGTCAAACAGCAAGTTACACTGTTGAAGGAACAACCTATGATGTAGAAGTAACTTATGTTGATGAAGATGAAGCTAAGTTCACAGTAAACGGTGAAGCAACTAATAAATTACAGGTTGGTGAAACATACGTTTTAAGTGATAAAAGTGAAATCGGTGTTAGTGAAGTTTTATACCAAGGATATGCTGGTGGGATCCACTCAACAACATTCTTCGTTGGTGCACAAAAAATGGAACTACAGGATAGCGATGTTACTGACAATGCTTCATCACACAACTTAAAAGTTGGAAGTGAAGATATCGATGGTGCTGACGTAATTGTATCAGGTACAGATGATAACGCAACTTTCTCCATTACAACAATTGAAGTAAACATGACAGCACAAGATGATTACTTTGTTGGTGTAGGTGAAAAATTAAGCGATGTTATTGTTGCTGCTGGTGATGAAGCAGAAATGTTATTCACAAGTAGTTGGGATATTGAGTTTACAGGTCTAAGTGGAGAAGAAACCCACAGAATTGGTCTAGACTCACCTTCATCTAGAAGATACGACTTACATGTATTCGACGGTGACGACAACTTAGTTAAAATCCCTGTTGCATACGCAGAAGCTGAAAACAACATGACTATGGGTAAAGATTCCATTACAAACGGAAGAACTAACCAAGAAAGAGTTCATTGGGCTGAAGGTACTGCAATCCAGAAGGATGACTACTTTGTTTTAACTGCTGGAACTGCTAGCGATGGATCAGCTAAATCCTATCTCTTACAGTATAGGAACTCAGATAAGAGTACCAAAACTAGTCCGAAAATTACCTTTAAGAACATGGGTAGTGGCGAAGACTTAGAGTACTCAGTATCTACAAGTGGAACTGTTGCAACTATTAAGTTAGGTGGTTATTCATTCCAGTTAACCAATGATAGTAGTATGGGATCAGACGATTTCAACTTGAACGTTTCATTAGATGGTGACACAGACTATACAGACACTGCTAACCCTGTGAACTTTATTGATAGTTATGGTTCTCAGTGGGCAGTTAATGTAGATGGTGGTGCAGACTCAGGTAACGCAAACCAAACTAACTTGACTGGTATTAACTTTACCATGACCACACCGAACACAGATGACTACGATAACTTCGTTCCAAGTACATTGATTTACACAATTACTGCGGACTCAACACCAGAAGTTAGAGCAGGTCTTCTTATGGACAGTGCGGACAACTTCATCACACCAGATGGAGAAACCGAAGTTAAATACGGTTGGACCTCTATGGGTGCATTCATCACCTTTAGTGAACCAAGTAGTGATCCGGATGAAATCTTAATGGAATATCCTTCCGAACAAAGATTACCTCTTGTTTACGTAACTTCAGGTGCTACTACTAGTTCAACTGTTAGCGGTGATTTAACCTCAGTAAAAGTTGTTGATGCAACCAAACTAGATAGTGAAGTAGCAAGTGTTAGCGCACAAAACTTAATCACTGTTGGTGGACCTTGTGTAAACACTGTATCAGCTGAATTATTAGGAAACCCTGCTGATTGTACTGAAGGATTCACACCAGGTGTAGCTAGAGTTAAGTTGTTCGAAGAAGGCACATCAGTTGCAATGTTAGTAGCTGGTTACTCCGGAGAAGATACCAGATTAGCTGGAAAAGTAGTTGCAAACAGATGGACTGAACTTTCTGGTAGCGAAGTTGAGATTGAAGGTACAACCTACAGCGACGCAACAATCAGTGCTCCTTCCGCGGCTCCTGCTGCAGACGATACTGAAGAAACAACTGAATAGGCCTAGGCCTTAATTTTCTTTTTTTTCTTTTTTTCTTAAATAAAGCAAAAATTCTAGAATTTGTTTTTTTGAATAAACTCTTTAATTATTTTAATTTGTTTAGAAATCTTATCTTTATTTTTATAACCCAAAGAAAGTGCTTTTTCATAGCAATTAATAGCTTTTTTCAAGTTCTGTGTCTTCTCATGAAGGACAGCTAAATTGTAAAAGATGCGGGCTTCTTTTGGATTTATTTTGTATGCTTGCATTAAATTTTTTGCAGCTTTTTTATATTCTTTTTTTCTTTCATATAATGCTCCTAAATTAAGTAAAGCTTCCAAATAATTTGGTCGCAATAGTATTGCTTTTTGAAACTCTTCTATTGCTTTGTCTGTTTCATTTTTTTTAAAATAAGAGTAGGCAATACCAAAGTGTGCTTCAGGAAGATTTTTTTCACTCAGGACCTTGTTATAATCATCAATAGCCTCATTTAGTTTGTTCTGTTTTTCTTTTACTACAGCAAGATTAAATAATGCTAATAACGAATGTTTGATTTTTAATGATTTTTCAAAATATTCTTCTGCTTTTTTATATTTTAAAAGATTTTTATATTGTACCCCTATTTCAAATAAGGCCTTCGCATTACTCGGATTTTCTCTGAGTTCAGCCTTATTTAATTCCAAATAAAGTTCTGTTTTTTTCTTCAATTTTTCTTCATCTAGTGATCCAAAATGTTCAACAGAAATATTTAATGTTTCAATTCTTCCTGTGACACTTTCGTTGATAAGTTCATGCACTTTTCCTTTGAATTTAATTTTTTGATTATTTTGAAATAATCTTAATTTAAATGATGGGTACCATCCAAGGGCATTTTTATTATCTTTAAATGCTTGCCAAGCAGTTATTTTACTATTATTACTATAATTTTTTGTCATTATATTGTATGCTTGAATATGCCAATTATTAACAGATTCTAAAATCTTATTATACTCTCTGTCAAGAATAATCTCATCTGCATCGAGAACAAAAATCCAATCTCCTTTACACTTCTTAATTGAAAAGTTTCTTGCAGAAGAAAAATCATTTTTCCACGTAAAATCATGAATCTTGTTTGTAAATTTGCTTGCTATTTCTTTTGTTTTATCTTCACTTCCAGTATCTACAATTATGATCTCATCTACAATATTATTTATGCTAGAAAGACATTGAGCAAGATAATTTTCTTCGTTTTTTACTATGAGAGCTGCTGATATTATTGGTTTTTTGAGAAGCTTTTTGAAAGTTTCTAAATGAGTATTGTTTAAAATCCATTGTCGTGAGTAAAGATTATTATTTTTTGAGAAACCTTTCTCTGTTGTTATGGATTTCTTGTAGAACTTGCTGCATTGGTCTTGGATTTTTTTGCTAAATTTTCCATAAGGGTAACAGAAGAAGTGTACTTGGATATGTAACCTTTCTTCAATAACAGATTTTGATAGTAAAAATTCTTCTTCACGTTCTTTATCATTAAGATTGAGTAAATTTTTGTGAGAATATGAATGGGAAATTATTTCAAAACCATTATTTTTCAGCTCTTTAACATTTTCCCAGCTCATACAATTGAAATCATCTTCTGTTTTTCCTTGATTTATCCATAAAGGAACAATAGCTAATGTTGATGTAAATCCAAATTCTTTTAGGATAGGGTAAGCATTTGAATAAACACCTTCTCTTCCATCATCAAAAGTGATAACTAACAATTTTTCTTCTGTTTCTTTGTTTTCTAAGACCCCTTTTTCAAGCTCTTTTAATGAAATTGTATTGTAACCTTGCTCCTTGAGGTAAAACATTTGTTCTCTAAAATTTTCAGAACTAAGACACCATGGACTTTCATAATCTCCTATGTCATGATACATAAGGATAGGAATTTCTGAGTAGTGCATAAACTATTCTTAGAATGATTATTTTAAAATCTTATGGAACTTGAGCAAGAAATTTAATAAAAAAAGCAAATTATCGGTCTTTATGAACAAAATAAATGATATAATCTCTTTATTACGTATACAACAATGGTACAAGAATTTGCTTGTATTCCTTGCTATGTTCTTCTCTGGCCATTTATTTATTTTAGGTGATGTTTTTTTGAGTGTACTTGGCTTTTTTTCACTCTCTTTTGTATCTTCATCTTATTATATCATAAACGATATTGTAGATTTCAAAAAAGATTGTCTACACCCTGAAAAGAAGATGAGACCAATAGCGTCTGGTAAAATTAGTATTGGTTTTGCTAGTTTTATTTGCATTATTTTGTTAATTACTGGTTTATACCTTGCACTTTCTCTTGGAACTATGTTTTTTTATTTAGTTCTTAGCCTATTTGTACTAAGTCAATTATATACTTTTGTTTTGAAGAAAATTATGTTTGCGGATATTTTGGCTATAGCTACTTTGTTTGTAATTAGAGCAATTTCTGGAGCTTTTATCATTGGTGTTGTGGTTTCTCCTTGGTTGATATTGTGTCCTTTCTTTTTAGCATTATTTTTGGCTGCTGGTAAGAGACATGGTGATTTGTTGTATCTTGAGGAGAAAGCTAGTGATTCAAGAAAGGTTCTTAGTGAGTATACTTTAGAGATGACGCATTCTTTGATGTTAGTTTCAACTACTTTGTTAGTGATGTCTTACGCTTTGTATAGTTTTTTGAGCGAATATAATTCATTATTGTATACTTTGCCTTTTGCGTTGTTTGTTATCTTTAGATACTTTCATTTGATTTCTAGTGGAAGTTCAGTTGCTCGTCATCCTGAGAAAGTGTTTGACGATAAAGTGATGGTTGTTGGTTTGGTACTGTGGTTAGTGGTTACTTTTGTTTTGATTTATTTTACTTAGAATAAATATTGTCATGATGATCATAATCCTCGAAGATAATTGTTTTTGTAGTTTCATCGACAGAAAAGACTAAAACAAAACTTTTATCAATGTGTACACGCTTTAAATGTTGAAGTGGTTTTCTTAAATTTTTATAATGCTGTGGATTTTTAATAACTTCTTCGATCTTATTTCTAATAATTAAAAGTTGCTTAGAATTTTTCTTTGCCAATTTATGTAGTGTCTTTTCAACACTTTTCCTAAACTCATATTCATACATTTTAGTTAAGACCAAAATGTTTGTTGAAATCTTTTATTTTTACAGTGGGTTCTTTTTGGCGATCTTTCATCTTTTTAATGAATTCAGGTCTTAATTGTGGTTCAAGAAAATCTTCACCATATTCTAAGATTACTTTTTCAATAGCATGGGATTTATCTTTGAGACCATATTTAGCTTTGACAATATTCAGTATTTGATTTGCTTCAGAAGATATTTTAATCATTGCCTGCACCATATATATCAAGTATATATGAAGTATATAAACTTTTTGGCTGGTTTTTGTATTTTCTCTAGATTCATAAAGATTATAAATTCGTGAGTAGTAACTTCTCTTAAATGGAACAAACCCCTGAATACTTAAAATATTTTGAAGCTATAAGACGAATCACGAATGAAAGGCCTGTAATTGATTTAGTTGAACTTGCAAAAGAGTGGGATAAGCCATGGAGTTCTTTTGATTTTCCAGAGCAAGCACAAGAATGGAGATATATTGCGACTGCTGCATTTTTAGAAAACCGAGTATTACATGGTGAAGAACAAGAGAGGGTCTATAGGCCAAATACGCAATTTGAAAGTTCTGACGCTTATCAAGCTGAAGGTAAAAGAATCTTACAAGAAGCAGTAGCGAAGTATTCTAGATAACAGTATTATCTCCTTAATCCATAAGATATATAAAGCAATTTCTGTCAAAATAAGCTTATGATAAGCTTAATAGATCCATTCCTCATACTTTTCCTAGGGATATTCTTTTTTACACTTCTTTTAATGCCTGGATGGATTACAAGAGCTAAACAAGCAGACTTAGCAGGTAAGGATATTCATAAAAAAGATCAAAGAAAAGTAGCTGAAATGGGTGGTATTGTTGTACTCTTAGGATTCTTAGTAGGAGTAATGGGTTTTATTGCCCTAAGGGTATTTATCTTGGATGCTAATACAAATATCGCTTTTATTCTAGCTACACTCACTGCTGTACTCATTGCAGGAATTGTAGGAATCATGGATGATATTTTAGGTTGGAAAATTGGCTTGAGACAATGGCAAAAACCACTTTTAACAGTTCTAGCAGCTGCTCCTATTATGGCTGTGAACGGTGGGACAAGAATAATGGATCTTCCTTTTATTGGGTCTATTGATCTAGGAATTATCTATCCTTTATTTATAATCCCTATAATTATTGCAGTAACGAGTAATGGATTTAATATGCTTGCTGGCTATAATGGTTTAGAAGCAGGACAAGGAATATTAATTTTATCAACTTTAGGATTTTTTGCTTACAATACAGGACAATCTTGGATAGCAGTTTTAGCAATATGTATGGTGATGGCACTAGCAGCATTTTGGGTATTCAATACTTATCCAGCAAGAATATTTCCAGGAGATACTTTGACATATTCAGTTGGAGCATTAATCGGAGTAGTGGCAGTATTTGCCAATCTTGAAAAAATCTTATTTATCTTATTTATTCCATATATTATTGAATTTTTATTAAAATTGAGAGGAAAATTCAGAAAAGAGAGTTTTGCTAACATTCAAGAAGATGGAACTTTGCGTCCAAGACATACAAAAATATATGGCTTAGAAAATCTAATGGTTTTAATACTTAACAAATTAAAAATAAAAACAACAGAGAGAAAGGTGGTTTTAGGTTTGCATCTGATGCAAATAGTATGCATTCTTTTAGCCTTTGTAGTGTAGGTGAAAAATGAAAGTAGTAGTAATGATCCCAGCATTCAATGAGGAAGACACAATTGGTCATGTCATTAGAGCAATTCCTCGAGATATTGCAGAAGAAGTAGAAGTTTTAGTAATGAATGATGGTTCTCAGGATAGGACTATTGAGGTCAGTAAAGCTGCTGGAGCTACAAAAGTATTTTCCCAAAAACATAACCATGGTCTTGGAACAAATTTCAAAATGGGTATTGATATTGCTTTAGAGATGGGAGCTGATATTATTGTAAATATTGATGCTGATGGACAATTTAATCCTAATGATATTGGAAAAATTATTGCACCAATTATTTCTGGGAAAGCAGATATGGTTACTTGTAGTAGGTTTAAAAACCCTAAACTTGTTCCTAAAATGCCAAAGGTGAAGATTTTTGGAAACAAAATGTTTGCAAGAATCTTGAACATTATTTTAAGCAAAAAGTATCATGATACACAATGTGGATTTCGTGCATATTCACGAGAAGCAGCAATGCATTTAGTATTGTTTGGGAAATTTACTTACACCCAGGAAGTATTCATTGATCTTGTCAAGAAAGGTTTTGTTATCAAAGAAGTACCTTGTAAGGTGAAAGGACAACGCGGTGGAAAATCTCGTGTGGTAAAAAATGTTTTTGATTATGGCCTAAAAGCCGGATTGATTGTACTTCGTGGAGCAAGAGATTATGAACCATTCAAATTCTTTGGTGTCCCAGGTTTTGCTTTATTTAGTGTAGGGATAACAAGTAGTACTATCCTTTTTGTTAGGTGGTTAATCACTGGGCATTATGACCCGTACTTGATGTTGGTCTATGCAAATATTTTTATGGTGATTATTGGCTTTTTACTTATTATGCTTGCTTTGATAGCAGATATGCTTGATAGGAGTAGAAAATTGCAAGAAGAAATTTTATATCGGATGAAAAAAGAATATTATGATAAAATAAGTGAATGATAAAAATCAGTAAAGGTTGAAATTATGTGCGGAATTTGTGGTGGGAATTTTGAAGATCGAGAGTTAATTAAAGATATGACTGCTCTATTGCAGCACCGTGGCCCTGATACTGGTGCAGTGTATTCTACTCGTGGAGGGAGTTTGGGTCATCGTAGACTTTCTATTATTGATTTAAGTTCTGCTGGACGTCAACCTATGACTAATGAGAACGGAACTATTTTTGTAGTATTTAATGGGGAAATTTATAATCATAAAAAGTTGCGTAAATCCTTAGAGAAAAAAGGTCACAAGTTTAAATCCAATTGTGACACCGAAGTTTTAGTTCATGGTTATGAACAATGGAGGGAAAAGCTTGTTTCCAAATTAGAAGGCCAGTTTGCTTTTGCAATTTTTGATGAAATTAAAAGAAAATTCTTCTTAGCTCGTGATAGATTAGGAATTAAACCCCTCTATTACTATTGGAATAAAGCTGAAGATGATTTTTATTTTGCTTCAGAAATTAAAAGTATTTTAGCTACAAATATTCCACGTGCAGTGAATAAAAATGCTGCGCACAATTATTTAAATTTACGTTATGTTCCAGGAGATGACACTTTGTTTGAAGGAGTGAATAAATTATTACCTGGTCACACGCTTAGTTATGAAAATGGAGAACTTTTGATTAAAGAGTATTGGGATTTACCAAACCCCTCTGGAGATATTGTCAAATCCGCAGAGATTGCATCTTTTAGGGTTAAAGAATTGCTTGAGAAAAGTGTTGCTCAACGTTTGGTAGCAGATGTTCCTGTGGGAGTTTATTTATCTGGTGGAATTGATTCTGCAACTATTACTGCTCTAGCTGCCGGTATCAAAGAAGAAAGTGGAGAGGCAGTAAAAACATTCTCGGTAGGCTTTGATCATAGTAATGATGTGGATGAATTGCATAAAGCTGCCCGTATTGCTGAACATTTTAACACAGATCATCATGAAATTGTTGTCGATGATAGAATTGGAGAAATGCTCCCTAAAATTTTATGGACATTAGATCAACCTCATGGTGACCCAGTTGTGGTTCCTATGTTCAAGTTATCTCAGTTAGCTTCTACTAAAGTTAAGGTTGTACTCTCTGGTGAAGGTGCAGACGAAGCTTTTGGTGGTTATGTACAATATAAGAACATGTTAAGAGCTCAGAGTTTAGCAAAAATGCCTTCTTTTGTGCTTAACAATGCTGGTTTTGCTCCAGTTAAATTGTTAGATAAGGTTTATGATTATCCAAGTTCAATCGGTGAGAAGGGAAAAGAAAAGTTTACTGAGTTGATGGGTAAACTAGGTAATGATAAGGCTTCTTATGATAGTTTTGTAAGTATTTTTTCTGATAATGATAAAAAATTAATGTACACTGATGAGTTTAAGGAATTTAGAAAAGAAGATAGTAAGTATTGGGACAGTTCTCGTAATCCTTTATTGAACAAAATGTTGTATTATGATACAAAGAAATGGTTGCCAAATTATGTGCTACAAGTAAACGATAGGATGACTATGGCGCATAGTATTGAAGGTCGTACGCCATTTTTAGATCACAAATTAATGGAATATGCTACGCGAGTTGATCCTTCTTTGAAAATTAAAGGGAAAGTGAATAAGTTTATTTTACGTAAGGCTGTTGCTAATGTCTTGCCTAAAGAGAATGTGCAAGCCAAAAAACATGCATTCTTTACTCCATTAGATAAATGGTTTGATGAAGAACTTAAAGATATGTGTGAAATCTTTTTATCACCAGGGGCTGTTAAGTCAAGAGGATATTTTAAGTATGTTTATATGAAAAGAATTTGGGAAAATTATCATAAATCAAAACTATTATATGGGAAACAATTGTTTACTTTATTAAATTTTGAAATGTGGCATCGAATGTATATTGATAGTGATGAAGTTCCTAAAAATGGAAATATAAGTTTGAAGGAGTTATTGTGATAAAAATGAAAACTATCATTTTTATCACAGGAAAATGGAACCTTTTTCGTGCAGAAAGACCTTGTCTTTCTTGCATACAAAAATCAAGAGGATTTTTGGTATAATGGTTAAAAAAATAATGACTGTGGATCTTGAACCTGATTTTGGCTTGACTTCTATTCAAGGAACTTATACTAGTGTTGAGCTTATTGTACCTCGTTTATTGAGTTTTTTTGATGATAAAAAAATTAAAGCAACCTTCTTTGTGGTAGCTGATATGTTGCATGACCATGCAGATATGATTAAAGAGATTCAATCACGTGGACATGAAATAGCTTCACATGGATTGAGTCATGCACAATTGAATGCAGTAAATTCACGTTGGGAAATTACTGAGAGTAAAAGGCGATTCGCTCAGTATGGTATTACTGTTGAAGGTTTTAGAGCAACACAATTTATTATTGCTGATGGACATCATAGTATTTTAAAAGAAGCGGGCTATACTTATGATGCTTCACTTTCTAGATATTTCCCTGGAAGATATAATAATATTGATATGGAGAACAAACCTTTTTTAGAAGGTGGTTTGTGGAATTTTCCTATGTCAAACTTTATGTGGCCAGCTGTTGATTCTGGATTGAGTTATTTGAAATTAATGTATCCTTTCTCTATGGGTTTTAAAGCACCTTACATGTTTTACTTACATCCTTGGGAATTTTTAGATAAGAATAGTATGCCTGCATCTGTTCGAAGAGGTTTTGTAAAGAAGTTACTTAGTCGTAACATGGGTAAGAAAGGATGGGACATTTTTGTAGAGTATATTGAGAAATCTGAGAAGCAAGGGGTGCAGTGGGTTTCTTGTAAGGGTTGGTTGGAATCAAATTCCTAATTCTTTTCTCAATCGCATACCAAACACCCGAGCTATTGGTGCAGGTAACTTCTTCCACACTTTTGTAGCTAATTTCATCTTTTTATCATGAGGATCTAAAGAAGGAATCTTTCCACCCTTCCACAACATAAAGTAAGAAGGCAACTCTTTTAATTCAGCTCCCCATTTACGTTTGAATTCAAACTGTCCACTCTCTTCACGTACACGTCCAAAATCAAAAACCTTGTACTCGTTTTTCAAAGCCCAATCAATAAAAGTCCAATGCACAGCATCATTTGGACGATATTCTCTAAATTTAGGATCGGAAACTGCTAATAAGATGTGTACTTTTTTTCTATAAATAAAACCTAAAAGAGCAGCACAGAGTTTACCTTCATAATAGGCGCCATAGACTTTTCCCATATCAGATGCTACCATATGTTTGAAAAAAGATTGAAAATATTTCTTAGAATAAGGTGGACTACCAAAAGCTTTCATATTTTTGCAATACAATTTGTAATATTCATCAATATCCTTTTCTTTCAACTTATGAACTTGCAAATGCTTTTTACTTTTGTTTATAGCTTTACGTTTTGATCTCTGAATCCCTTTCCATATTTCTTCTTCTGAAGATAAAGGTAATTCAAATTTTTTATACAAATCAACTTTTTTCATATCTTTTTCAAGAGTTTTATTCTCACCACGGATTTCTAGGTGAGCGTATCTCTTTCCATATTTTCTCTCTAACTCTTTTAATAATAAAGGAAGGTAGGCCATATCTCCTACTGGTCCACCATATTCAATATAAGGAGCAGAAATGAGTTTACTCCCTAAAATCATTGATTTTACAAAAGCTAAGGGTAAGGCAATTTTGATAATTTCATATTCATCTTGGATACATACTAAACGCACATCACCAAAAGCTTCATTCATTAAAGAAATAAACTGAGGGGTATGAAAATATTCATGTTTGTGTTGTTGGAGTAAATAATTCCAAGAATTGTTAAACTCTTTTAATTCAACTAATGACATTATTCTCCTCTTGCTTCTTTGGAGCTACTTTTTTTATTTTATCTACAATGAACTCAATTTCCTTTCTTGGTCTGTATAAAGCAAAGGTTAAGACTTGTTTCTCAGCTTCATGAGCTTTAACTCCAGGATGTAAAGCTTGAAAGGTAAACATCTTGTTTATTTCTACGCCTTCTTTGAGTAATTCTTCTTTGAATTCTTCTTGATTATCAACTAAAAGTGTAAAATATAAATTTGCATCATCTTGACGTGGTCTTACAAAAGAGATAATCCCTTTAAGCTCCTTACTGCAATACATTGCATTTTTCTGTCTTAAAGTCAAAACTTTATCATATCTATGTAATTGGTTTAAAACAATCTTCTGAGCCCATGAAGGTAATGAATAAGATAAACTATCATGATCTTTGTGTAACTCCTTGCCTAACAACTTCCTAGTAAAAGGATATAAACTCTTATCAAAAAAGAAAGGTGCAACTTTTACTCTGCTTATATATCCCAAAAGCATTGGAAAAGGATATTTTTTTGATGTAGTGATGTCTATTTTTTCTTTGCTTGCTATCAAACCGCCTGCAAAGCCAATATTTTTGCTTAAACCAAAACTATAGATCGCATGATCTCCAAATGCCCCTGCAACTTCATTTTTGTAACGTGAACCTAATGCTTGGGCGCAATCTTCAATGAGTATAACATTTTTTTCCTGACAGAGTTTTGCAATTTTATCAATTTTTGGCATTATACCAAAATTATAACTTACTAAAAGTAGGTCAACATTTCCTATAACTTTTTCAATATCTTCAATATTTGCTACAACACCTGAATCGTAGAATTCTATATCTATCTCTGCTCTTTTTGCAGCTTCTAGAACTACGTGACATGTGTAAGCCGGGAGTGCTATACTAGTTTTCCCTTGTTTTTTAAGATGGATGAGAATCTGATACAATGCTTCTCTAGCGGAGCCTAACCAATAGTGCTGAGATTTTGGTGCATAACTATGAAGACTTTGCCAATTCTGTTTTTTGAAAACTCCAAGGAGATCTCCTAGCTTAGCTACTATTTTTTGTTGACTCAAAAGCATGGGATTGCTATCCGTTTCATCCTTTAAAAGCGTTATGAATGTAGGCTTTATTTTAACAATTTAAGCTTAAAAGTGGGCTCCTATTACAGTATATTTAAATAGGATCACCGAAGGTATTTTCTTATGAATATTTGTTATATTAATCCTACAAACAACATTCGTAGGCCTATTGCTGAACTTTCCAAGGTCTTGAGCAGCCAGGGACATAAAATAACGATCATGTATCCAAGCAGTAAGGATTGCCCTACTGCAAATTGGGTGGCTAATGAAGCAGTTAATAATCCAAACATTAAAGCAATCCCGGTTAAATCCTGGTATTTCGCTCCTTTACGTTATTCATTTCCAAACCTTCTTGATCTTTTCAAAGCTACAAAAAAGATTTTTCGTGAAAACGATAGAATTCATATTTGGGAATATTATTATCCCATCTCTGTATTTCCTGTTCTCTCAACTCTTTTTAATAGAAAAAAAAGGAAGAAAATAATTTTGACAACCGATGGTTATGTGGGTTATTCTTATACCCCAAAAGACCCTTGGTGGTTAGTTCCAGCATTTAAAGTTTATACTCAACTTTTTGCAAGGTTTTTGTTTAAGATTCCACCTAAACTTACAACTTATGGAAGGCCTATGCTTCGTCATGCTAAAAAAGCGGGTGTCCCAATGAAAAGATTAAAGATTCAATCTACTGGGATTCATTTAAACAAATTTGAGAAAGTGACTCAAACAGAGATATCTCATTTACGAAAAGAATTTTCAATTGAAAAAGAAGAAAAAGTTCTTTTGTATGTTGGAATGCTTACTGATCGAAAAGGGATAGATAAAGTTATTCGTATTGGACAAAAACTTCTTGATGATGGTTTGAATGTGAGAACCATTCTTGTGGGAGACGCGCATGGAAAAAACATTTGGAAGAAATTAATAAAGCCGAAATATAAAAGTAATATCATTTTTACAGGCGGGAGAAAAGATATCCCGCAACTCATGCGATTCGCAGACCTTTTAATTCTACCTTCAGAGGGAGAAGGGCTTCCAGGTGTAGTTATGGAAGCTATGGCTTCAAAGTTGGCTGTGGTTGCAAGTCGGGAAGGATGTACTCCTGATTTGATCTCAAATGGTAAAGAGGGCTTTTTAGTTCCTATTAACGGTGATTATTACGGGGCTGTGCACGCATTATTTGCATCTGATGATTTACGTAAAAAATTCACAGAGGCAGCATATAAAAAGATCTCAAAATTAGATTGGAAAGATGTTGCTGAGAAATATTTTACCTTTTATTTGGCTAAGTAAAAATGGAAGAGAAAAAGAATTTATTATTTTTGAGTTTATCTAGCAAAAAGACAATAGAAAATTCTATTCACAATTATATTCTTAAAGAGCTTAAAAAACACTTTGAAAATATCTCTGTATTTTGTGTTGGAGAGAAGTTCATAGAAGAAACTGAAGGGATTAACTATTATAGTGGCAACTTTTCATCTTGGTTTGGATATTTGAAGAAACTGAATAAGCTTGATGCTATTTATGTTAATGATTACTTTGTTGGCGGAGCATTTGGTTCTTATGTGAAGCGGAAGAAAAAGGCTCGCTTGGTTTTTCGTTGTGGAAGTGCTTGGCGCTATGAGCTTAATTCTCTTTCAAATATAGCAAAAGCTATACTATTGGAATGTACAAAGCCTTTAACTTTAAAGAGTTGTGATAAAACTGTTTATAATTCTAAATCTATTGCAAACAGGAAAATAAAACATGATTATTCGGTGGTTTACAATGGAGTTGATACAGAGAAATTTTCTCCACAGGTAATTGAAAGGCCTGATGAAAAATTTAAGGTTCTCTATATTGGGAGAATGAGGAATGAAAAGGGTTTGGAATATCTTTTTCGCGCAGCTAAAGATTTGAAAGATGTTTCAATTATCTGTGTAGGTGGAGGGAAACATCTGTTTAATTATAAAAAAGACTTTCCTTTTATTCATTATCTAGGTAGAAAGACGCATGAAGAACTTCCGGGCATTATTAATGCTGCAGATGTTGTTATTCTTCCTTCCTTTACCTCTAGTTCGGAATCTTTTCCAAATGCCCTTCTTGAAGCTATGTCCTGCGCTAAAGCAGTGATTGGTACTCGAGTATGGGGAATCCCTGAAATGATTGATGATGGGGAAAATGGTCTTCTGATTAAAGAAAAGTCTGAAAAAGAAATTCTAGATGCAATTTTAAGGTTGAAAAAAGACCCTGCCCAACTCAAAGAGATGGGAGATAAGGGGAGGGAGAAAGTTCTTCTATCTTACGAAAAAGAAAGACAGATTCAGAAGCTTTATATGGTGCTTTTTGAAAATGCTTGATATTAAGCTATTTTGATACAAAATGAAACTAAATTTAGTAATTGATGTGGACGGAGTAATGACTACAGGTAGATTCTTCTATTCTTCCGAAGGAAAAACACATAAGGAATTTGGGCCGCATGATTCTGATGGTCTAAAAATGCTTAAAGACCATATGAATATTCAGTTTGTTACTGCAGATAAGCGTGGGTTTCCTATTTCTGAGAGAAGGATAAAGGATATGGGCTACCCAATTGAATTAGTTACAGAGAAAGATAGATATAATTTTGTAAAAGAAAGGTTTGGTTTTGAAAACACTATTTTTATTGGAGATGGGATACATGATGCTCCAGTTCTGCGAGATTGTTTGTTCGGTGTGGCTCCAGCTAATGCACGTGATGAAGCAAAGGAAGCTGCCAATTTTGTAACAAGTTCCAAATCTGCAGAGGGAGCGGTTTGTGATGCTTGTATTGAAATCAAAAAACGTTTCATTGATGAAGATCTTGACGAGGGAATTATATGTATTAAGAGTGGCGAAGTTGAAGTCTCAGTTCATAAAGGGAGGGTTTGTAGTCTAAAGAAAAATGGTGTTGAATTCATGCATGGCGCGAGTAAATCTCAAGAGTTACAGGATGAGGATGATAAAAAGGGTTGGAGCAAATCAGAAATAACTATGTTTCCTCTTATTGGTCCTGCCGAAGACTACTGTATGAGGGTTGGTTCTTATTCGGCGCCTCTTGATGGTCATGGGCTTACAAGGAACTTTTCTTTTGAGATTGTTTTTCATAAAAAAAATCATTTAAAATTAAGACAAAAGTATCTTGCTCATAGTTTAATTAAAAATAAGAAGTATGTTAAGGGAAATGGAAGGCCAGAATATCTCTCTTGGCCCTTCTCTTATGTTTTAGATAAAGATATAGAAATAATTGAGAATGAAGTGCATGTGCGTTTATCTGTCGAAAATAGTTCTGATAGAAAGATGCCCTTTATGCTTGGTTGGCACCCCGCTTTCAAATTCTTGAGTAATGCTGAAGGGGCTTATTTTTCTGTTGAATCAAAAAAACATTCCCTTAATGAAGTATTAGGGGCTCCAGGAGGGGTTATTTTTGTGGATGGGAAAAAAATTTCTTTTAGAAATAATGAGAATAACTTAGGTTTAGATATGGAAACAAAAGGTTTTTCTCATTTTATGTTGTGGTCTCCGGGCAGAGAAGCTGGCATGGTTTGTATTGAACCAGTAACACATTTGCCTGAGGTAGAAGGTAATAAAAATTATTTTAATGAGGGCCATTGTGAATCTCTTAAACCAGGGGAGAGAAAAACATATTTAGTACAATTGCGTTGTTTTTCTTCTAATTAATTTTTTCTTTTCCTAAGAGTAGGGTTAGAATTTTTTGTATTTCTTTTTTAGATGTTTGTCTAAAAATAAAGATCATTCCTAGGTAGATGAGGCTAAAGGTAAGGAGAACGAGAGCTATTTTTTTATAACCTAAAGTGATTGAGACTAAGAGAAGATCTGTAAGGTATAAGGCTAAAAACCCGCTTAAACTTGCAAGAGTAATCCCTTTTATGGGGATAGAGTAACCAATATGTTTGTGGAGATAAAATGCTGTGAGAATAAAAGCGATAAAAAAACTGATGGTTGTTGCAATTATAGCTCCTAAGAACCCTTGACTAAATGTACCGAAAAATGGAATAAGAATAAGGTTGAGAATTACATTGAGAACACCCTTTGAAATATGTGTGACGGCGACCTCTTTTGTTTTCCCAATCCCTTTTAATACGCTGAAACCGAGCATGTTTAAGCCAGAGAGAACAAAACCTATGCTAAGGATTTTGAGTCCAAGAG
>CAYWPT010000018.1:0-466 GCA_964460605.1 uncultured Methanosarcinales archaeon | reverse complement strand
AATCAATGCCGAACAGATTTAAAAGAATAAATTCTGAAAAATATATGATCATAACTGCCAAAGGTATAAGGATTAAAATGAGGTATTTGTGGGTTATTCCAAGGAGCCAATTTATTTTATTTTTTTCTAATGAATTCATCTCTGAAGATAGCGGAAAGAGGACTTTTGAAAGGGTTCTGCATATGAAAAGTAGAAGTTCGGCTGTGGGGAGAATAGCATTGTAGATTGCAACTTCTGTGAGCGGCCTAAAATATACTAGAATTAAGTTGTCCATATGACTTAAGAAAGCTCCAAAAAAATCTTTTATCATCAGGGGACTACTAAAGGAAAATAACTGTTTAATTAAAGGGAGGGTTATTTTAGTTTTTGCAGTAAAAATAGGGAAAGATTGTACAAAAAAGATCAGATTCATAAAAAGAGTGAGGGCAGCTGCCAAAAGGTAAATCCAAACAACGGTGAAGACTTC
>CAYWPT010000017.1:15522-18371 GCA_964460605.1 uncultured Methanosarcinales archaeon | reverse complement strand
CAAAATAAAAATAACAAAAAATATTAGTATGGGTTTAAGAAAATTGGGTTTAGATTTATTGTTAATTTTTTCTAATACATTTAATACAACACTTTCTTGAAATCCTTCTTTTATAAGTTCATCAATAATTACTCCGTCGGTGTATCCATTACTCTTCCAACTAATAATCTTGTTTTTGATTTCCTCTTTTTTATGCATGTTCTAGTAATTCTCATTGAATATTTAAGATTTTTCATATTAGTGACTAATTTTTAAACAAAAAGATCTGTGTCTGCGTCATAACTTCAACCTTCGCTATGCTCAGGTTAACCTAGGGGTAAACCCGAGGAGACTTAACATCGTTAAGTTGAATTTTCTTTGAGTTTAACGGGCACTAATAACCATTCTTAAAAAACAATGTGGGGGCAAAAACAACTAGCTTGTACAATTCTGACAAATATCCTTAGAAAAAATTCCATTTCTCAATTCTTTACGAATTCGTTTATATTCTTCTGAATACCAAATTTTAATAATGTCTTTCTGAAAAACATTCCCAAACTTAACTTTTCCTAAATAATCACTGGCACAAAGAACTACATTACCATTAACATCAACGTTGATATTATGCATTTCCTGAACACAATGTTTAAGTTTCCTTCTTTGATCATCTGGAATATCAACAAGACCTCCCCGGTTATACAATGTTTCTATCCCATTTCTAACTACAATATATCTTCTGAGATGAGGGTTTTCTTTCAAATAAGCAATCATCTTTTGCATATTATCTGAAAAATTTCCATGGGGGTTATGATTAGTTACACGAACTCGAGAAAGACCTGATTTAATCAAAAGATGAAATCTTTCAATTGTTAAAAAGTCACCATTTGAATTAAACTCGATTTGGGCATGTTTTAATTTGGAACGCGTATATTTAATTTTATCATCCAATTTTTTATCTAATAATGGTTCTCCATAATGCTGCAGTGCAACAACTCCTTTAAAATTAATTTCAGCTAATTGGTCAATAATAGTCCTAAATGAAACATTATTCATACGCTTCTTAGGACGTAGTTTATATAAGCCTTTATCTGAGTTAGGACAATAGCTACATTTCCTATTACACACAGGAGTTGTTTCAATAGCTATTCCACTGAACATATCAAATCTCTTATATTGGTAAAAAGAAGCTAAATCATAGTTAATTTCTCGTATATAATTACGGAGTCCTGGTGGAATAATGTCCATAATATATCTATAAAGACGCGAATGTCTGATTCTATGAACGAGAGGCTTCCGAACTTTTGTTCTCTTAGCTTCCTCTTCAAGAATTTTCTCTAATTCTGTTTTTGCATTTCGCAAAGTAGCTTCCAATCCACCGATCCATTCTTCAATTTCACCTACTTGTTTCTGAACTTTTTTAATTAACAATAATAATGCATCATGAACTTTTTTGGCTTTCTTTGGTTGATGATCTTCTTCGATATTTGCCAAAAGTTGAGCTTCCGCTTCTGCTTTATTCAACTCTGTCTTCAATAAACCTTCATACATTGAAGCATACTTTAGCAAATTATCGCGTTCTATTTTTATTTCATCGATAAAAGATCTTATTTGTTTAATTAATTCATGTTTAGCCGAAAAATCAGTTTCCAAATGCTTTGATAACTCATCATAAATTTGCTGTAAGTCTTTTCCAACTTGTTCTTCAAATTTAAATGCTCTTCTCTCAGCACGACTGATGTAAATTAAAATCCTCAAAGCATTCTTTAATTCTTTTTCATCTTTTTCTGGATCATCTTCATGTTCAACTTTCTCTATCTCCTCTTTCAACTTTTGAACATATTCAAATTCAGCTGCAACCCATTCGATAGCTGCAACTAGATCTTGATCAAGTTTCTTGACTTCTTTTTTTAGAGGCATTTTTTCTAGAAGATTTTTAAGATTTAAATACTTTCTTATAGATTTTAAGAAATTTGTTTTTGCCCCTTAATCTAAATCTCATTTCTAACTATTAGTGCCCTTATTATCGACTCTGCTAAAGCAGGAATTTATAGAAACTCAAAGAAAACTTCCTCCACTCCCTTCGGTCGTTACGGCTCCCGACATAAAGTCGGGACAACTTAACATCGTTAGTTTCAATTTTTTCGGGGGCTAAGATATTAATGGGGCACACTCTTGATGGTGCTACGCACACTATTCTTTAACTAAATAAATCGGGGAAATCTAGAAGTAAAACTAAAAAGTCGGGGGCTAAACTAAAAATTATCCAACAACATCTAAAAAATCACTAATCAATTGTAAATTACTTCCTTTATCATATGAATTAATTTCTTGCCTTGCCCAATCTATCGATTCAAAATCATTTATTAAACAAACATGAAAACCTAATTCTCTTGGCAAAGCCAAATCACAACTATATCCATCTCCGACAACATATGTTAAAGATGAATCAAACTGACTCAACAGATTATAATATTCTCTTATTCTTAAATTAATGCTTCTTCCATCTTGTGTAGTAGTGGTTTCACTAATCTCTGACAAAGTAGGATCAATCTTATACTTTTTTGCATATCCTTTTAATTGTAGATTTTCTGGAAATGGTTGAATTTCAGTGTATTCCAATAAATCTCTTAATTCGGACGAAACTTTTTCTGGACTAGAATTAGTTACAATTACAACTTCCCCCATACCTAACAGACTGGCTAAAGTCCTTGCAGAATTTGGCACATAATCTGCTTTTGTTTTTGAGTAAGATTCCCCTAAAAATCTTAATGTTTCAGACCAATATTCAGATAAACTATGTCCTGGATTAATTTCTTGAAGCAACTGCACTACAGCCATATTATTCAAGATAAGTGGGTCTTCACAATAAG
>CAYWPT010000017.1:0-15422 GCA_964460605.1 uncultured Methanosarcinales archaeon | reverse complement strand
TGTGGATATGAAGAAAAGCATTCAAGAACCTTAACTATTCTTGAGCATGAACCATATAAGAGATTAGTTCTTCAAAGCAGATGTTTTGAACATGGTGATTATCAGATTGTTCTTGAAGAAGAAAACGATGATTTTGTTGATGTTAATACAATGGTTAGAAATGTAATGAAAGAAGCTGTGGTTGCTGATGATTCTCAAAGAGATGGATATTTTCCCTTGATAGTCAAGGGAGGAGATTGGATTCATGCAGCAGTCTTAGTTTCTAATGCACTTGAATTACTTGGCTATTCATTTAGAGAAAGACCTGATAGAATAGCAACACCTATGATTGAGGATTGGTCAGGTGCTAAATTCTCTAAATCAGTATATATCAAAGCTGGTACTTATGACAGATTACCACAAGAATTCGTTTCTTTAGATAACTTTACGGATAAGTTTGGAGAACAGGGATTCCAACAATTATGGACTCATGTTTCTTCATGGGTAACTGATCCGAAAAAGTTTTATAGGAATTACTCTTTAGATTACCTAAAAGCAGTATTTGACAAATAAAATGGCACAAATGAATCTATTTGATGGAAATAATCCTTGTTACCTATTGAGCATTAGGAGAGGTTCAGCTGAAGCTTTAATGGATGGTATTAAACCTCATGAATTTAGGAGAAAGTTTGAAGATTATCAGGGTCATGCTCAAGTATTTATTTACGTAACAAGACCAGTTGGTAAAATAATTGGTGAGATTATCTTTGGCACACCTATTGAGGATTCAATTGATGGATTATGTGATCTTCTTAGTCAGAATGGATTTGACAAAGAAACTAATCTCAGAAAATATCTTGCTGGTTGTGATGTTGCATATGCACTCCCTGTAGTTTCTGTAAGACGATTTGAAAATCCCATTAGTCTTGAAGAGGTCCGAGAAGAATTTGGAAAATTTAACCCTCCTGTATCTTACATTAAGCTAGATAAACCAAAGTATTTAAAGATGCGAGATTTTCTTAGAGAAAGAGAGTAATAAAATGATTCATGAAATGAAGTTATTTGAAGAACCTTTTGAAAAAATAAAATCAGGAAATAAAGACATTGAAGTTCGCCTTTTTGATCAAAAGAGGAGAGAAATTAAGCTTGGCGATAAAATAATCTTTCACAAATTACCTGATAAAAAAGAAAACGTCTCTGTAGTCGTTATTGGATTCTCTGTTTTTTCAACATTCAAAGATTTATTCTCTAATTTTAGTAATCAGCGTTTTGGACATAATAACTTGTCAATAGACCAGCAGTTAGAAAGAATAATAAAAATTTACTCGCAAGAAGATGAGAATAAGAATGGTGTTGTTGGAATACACGTTAAACTAATTTCTTAAAAACAGTAAATTGCTATTCTTCGCCCCCGAACCCCTACGAATAGCAGTAAAGATTTCCCCGATTAAAAATATAAAATGAGTGTGCCCCTTGATGTATGTTCTTTATTGCTCACTGTGTTCGCTGGATGGAACGCCCCCGAAAAAACTTTTCGGACGAAATTTTCCCACACTGCGTATGGGAAAAGAAACTAACAGGAATTATTACTCGGGACACTTTAATGTAAATGGAACACTCTCTAAATGGTGCTACGCACTCTATTCTTTAACTAACTAAATCGGGGAAATTGGACAATAAAACTAAAAAGTCGGGGGCTAAAAACTAAAATGGGGAGATACCCTTGTCACGCAAATTCGCCAATGGAGAAGACAGTGATTTAGGTAATTCATTCCATGAAAACCATCTCCAACCCTCACACTTCTCCGGTTCTTCAAGAGTTATTTCCCCTGATTTATAATCTGCAGTAAGAATAACTGAAACAAAATGCTCATCAATTTCTGGCAAGAAATCATTTGTCACTGTTAAAAAATTTATATTTTCAACTTCAACATCACCAATCTCTTCTTTCATTTCTCTTAAAACACCAGAAATTATTTCTTCACCAAAATCTAGCTTTCCCCCAGGGAAACCCCAGGAGCAAGGAAATTTTTTTCTTTTTCCCAAAAGAACCTTGTTTTCATTCTTGATAATTAAAGCAATCACAACACGAGGTCTTTTATCCATATAATTTAAGAAAATTAATTGAGATATAAACATTCTGATTTATTTCACAATAAGTTTATAAAAATCTAATCCCTCAGAGGTAGTAAATGAAAAAATTACTATTGATCAACTCGCCTTTGTTTCGAAATAAAGTAGATCACTATGATGAAGATTCTTTGCCACCTTTTCTTTTATACTTATAATCACCAAAACCAATGATGTTATTGGTACCCCAAACAGAAGGTTTTTTACCTGTAATTTCTTTAAAGATCTTAAGCAATGCTTTAGCATCCTTGCGTACAGAATCCTTCTCAATAGAATTAAGTAACTTAGAAACACTTTCCTTTGTTTTAACAGTTACTAGTGGCATAAAAAGTGTATTATCCCGTTATTAAGGCACACATAATAATCATAATGGTGGTTATTATGTATAAGCTTAATGAAAAGAAACGAATTTGGATCCTTAAACAGCATAAGAAAGGTGTACCAGTCAGTAGATTGGCACTTGCTCAAAAGGTTCATAGGAGAACAATTTACAAAGTTATAGACAAGTTTGATGAACTTGGTTTAGATGGTCTTAAAGATCATAAACCAGGAAGACCAGAAGTTCAGCTTAATCCTGCTGCTGAACGAATAATTCTAGGTCATCGTGAATATGGTTATGGTGCTTGTCACATAGAACAGATTCTTAAGAGAAAAGGTTTTTCTATCAGTCATAGGCAGATAGAAAAAGTTCTTATCAAAAATGGTTTGGTTAAACCAAATCCAAAGAAGCAAAAGCCACGTAAGTGGGTTAGGTATGAATTACCTAACCCAAATGATATGTGGCATACTGATTGGTCATATGATCCTTTTACAGGAGGTAACATCACTGTTTTCATTGACGATAGGACGAGATATATCACTGGCTTTGGTTTGTTCAAGTCACAAGTATCAAAAAATGGGATACTTGTGTTAAACCAAGCAATACTTGCTTATGGTACTTCAAAATCTATTATGACTGATCATGGAGCACAATATTATGCAAATCATCCAAATGCTGACCAGAAAAAACTACTTTGGCGTAAAACGCTTGATTCACATGGAATCAAGCATGTTTTGGCAAGAGTAAATAGGCCACAGACAAATGGAAAAGTAGAACGCTTCTTTAGGACCTACAAAGAAGAATTTGCTGTTGGCAAATTCTCTAATGTAAGTGAATTTATGCAACACTACAACGAAGTAAGATTGCATATGAGCTTACGTTACAAAACTCCTAAAGAAGCCTGGGATTCGTTTATTGTGCCCTAATTTCGTGATGTGCCCCAGTTTCGGGATAATAGAAGTGGCATAAAAAGAATAAACCTTTAAACTACATAAATCTACCGAAACTCACAATCAAGAACATGATCATTTACCATTCCTGTCGCTTGCATAAAAGCGTAACAGATGGTAGATCCTACAAATTTAAACCCACGTTTTTTCAAATCTTTACTCATTGCATTTGAAATAGAAGTCATTGAAGGAATATCAGACAATGAAGTAAACTTATTATCAATAACCTTCCCATCAACAAAAGACCAAATGTATTTGTCAAAAGTTCCAAATTTTTTACGAACTTCAATAAAAGCTTGAGCATTAGTAATAGCAGATTTAATCTTCAACCTATTCCTGATTATCCCAGAATCCTGCATTAATCGTTCAACATCTTCTGAAGTAAACTTAGCAACCTCAGAATAATCAAAATTCAAAAAAGCCTTTCTATACCCTTCACGACGATGCAACACAGTTCTCCAAGTCAAACCAGCTTGTGCACCCTCAAGAATCAAAAACTCAAACAGTTTCTGATCATCATGCAGAGGAACCCCCCATTCTTCATCATGATATTTAATCATCAATAAATCTTCTGAAGGCCAAGTACATCTTTTCATAAATTAAAAAAATACAGGCCAATATATAAAAGCTCACACTAGAAAAATCATTACAATTTCCTTAAAACAAAATTCTTAAGCATTTTCGATTTCAGCTAATTCTTTTTGAAGAGTTTCTTTTTGTACAGATAACTCTTTCAATACTTTTGATTTAAAGGGATTAATTTGCTTTCTATCAAAATCCCATTGTAAGGGTCTAATTTTACCTTCCAGTTGGAAAAGCTGTTCTTTAATTTCTAAGACTCTTTCTTTAGACATAATCAACACAAAATCTCTAATTTATATAAACATTTAGCTTAAAATCTAATAAAAACGGAAAATTTCCGTCAAATCAACAAAAAGACATTTTAAGAATTAAATTAATTTAATTAAAAAATATGAACATCACCGAAAAACAATTGTTAAAGGTATGCATAAGCACTGCCATGATAGGTTTGTGCATACTCTTTTTCTACTCAAATATCCAGACATTTGAAGTGACAAAAACATTAGAACATACAAAAAATGACCAATCTGTAAAACTTCAAGGCACAGTATTGAAGTACACAGACATGGAAAATCTTTCCTTCATTACTATTGCAAATGAAAAGATAGAAACTACTCCAGTTATTCTTTTCAAAGACAGAGACATTTATCTTAATGAAGGAGATTATGTAGAAATAACTGGCACAGTAGAAACCTATAAAGGAGAAAAAGAATTAATTGCAAATAAGATTGAGATTAAAGGGAGATAGAGTAGATTACACACTTGCAAGACCCATTTGTTCTTGAAATAAATCATTTAAAACTCTATAACGGTTATCTTTCCATGGGGCATTATTTGGTCCACGAACATAAGGATCTTTCCAATGAGTACGAGGCCCATCATTACTATGATATGTTTGAAAATGTCCACGGACCCATTCTCTATAATCCATCTGGCCACTAACTCCAAGATTTTCTTCATCTGATTCATAACGCGTACTACACCTTACATCAACCCAATTTACTGGCTTTCTTGGTTTAAATGTACCACTACGTTTTCTTCGTCTATCTCTTTTCAATTCTTCTCTAGTTAAAGTGTCGTTGCCTCTCTCTGTTCTTACTATAGTTACATTATGGGCATTAATATAATTAACAACATTAGCTACAAGTGTGATTAAATCTAAGGTAGAATTTGGATCAGGAGTAACAACACTCCTATCAACAAACTGAAAACCATTAATTGGAGCAGTCCCAGACCTATATTCACCAAAATCTCTTGAAGAAAATAACGATATATCAAAACCATAATTATCATAAAATATGTTTACTGCATAAAAATCAAATCCAGGGGATCTGTTTTCATATTTATCTGCTATTCCTTCTCCACCATAAGGAAAAGCATCTCTCATTTTTCCTACTGAAAGTCCCCTTACAACCCCTTTACTTGTTTCTGTCCTAGCATGTTCCCTCGGAGAAGAAAATTCAAGGAATAAGCGAGGGAAAGGTAAATGCTCAATGCCTTCATAATTAGTTCTTGCAGGAGTTATTCCAGCTAAAGATTCAACAACTGCGCCATTAATAAAAAAAATATGAGAATCATCAAGGATTTCTTCTAAACCAGCATAGATCACTCTATTATCATAATGACTAAAACTATCCCTTCTATTTTTAGCAGAAATATTCTTAACAAGTTCATCAAAGTAAAACTTACCATCTACCATTACTCTTTAAAAATGAAGCATATTTAAAAGAGTTAGCTTAAAAAATAAAGAAAAAAATAAATGGACCCTAAACACCTAAATACTCCATTACCATTCTAATTCCAGCACCAGTTCCATCTTTTGGATTGTAATACTTAGCTTTCTTCAAAAATGCAGTTGCTGCAATATCGAAATGTACCCATGGCGTTTTCTCAACAAAGTGTTGCAAAAATATTCCAGCAGTAATCGCACCAGCTGAACGACCATCAGAAATGTTAGACACATCAGCAATAGCTGAATCCATATGTTTCTTGTAATCGTCCCATAAAGGTAACCTCCATACTCTATCACCACTCCGCTCACCAGCAGCATAGAACTGATTTGCTAAGCCATCATCAGTAGTCATCATACCAGCAGTATGGTAACCAAGCGCTACAACACAAGCACCAGTAAGAGTTGCAAAATTAATCATTACATCTGGTTTAATTTTCTTTTCAGTATACGCCAAAGCATCTGCTAAACACATACGACCTTCAGCATCAGTATTACCAATTTCAACATACTTCCCAGAATACATTTTAATAATATCATCAGGACGATAACTTCTCTCCGAAGGCATGTTTTCAGCACAAGTCATCACACCAATGACACGTTTCTTCAATCCTAATTCAGAAGCAGCTTTTACTACTCCAATTGAAACAGCAGACCCAGACATATCACATTTCATGGTCGTCATATAAGCACCAGGTTTAATATTTAAGCCACCTGAATCAAAAGTCACTCCTTTACCAACTACAGCTAAAGAACCTTTAGCTCCTTTTGGGTGATAATCAATAATAATTAATCGAGGACCACGAATACTTCCTTTTCCTACAGCAAGTAATCCACCGCAACCAATTTTAGCCAATTCTTTAGGACCAAATACGGTTACTTTTACATCCTTAGAAGCCAATTTCTTAGCCTCTTTTGCTAAATACTCAGGATACACAATATTAGGCGGAGAGTTTACCAAATCACGAGCATAATTAGTTGCACGAGCAACAACTTCAGCCCTTTTCACAGCTTTTGCATCACCTTTACTCTTAGTCCACAATGAAACTGAAGCAACTTCTTTCTTATCCTCTTTCCCGGTTGTTTTATACTTATCAAAAACATAATCTGAAAGATACATACTTTCAGCTACAACAAATAAATTACGAGAATTTCCAGCTTTTCCTAACTCAGCAAGTGGAGATAAATAACTTTTAATACCATTTTTCTTAATTACTTTATGAGCACTAGAAACAGCACGACGAAGTTGTTCTTCATCAAATTTCTCTTTTTTACCTAGACCTAATAACAATACATGATGTACTTTTCCACTTCCAACAGCACTCAATAACCTAGTCTCAGAAAATTTTCCTTTAAATTCTTTAGAGGATAATAAATGTGCAATGTGTTCTTGTACCTCTTTATCCATTAATCGAATATAACTATTTGTCTTACTTCCTTCAAAAACTGGTACTACAATAAGATCAGCTTTTGCATCTTTAAAATTTCCAGAAACTACTCCAACTCTCATGTATAAATAAAGCACAAAGAAGTATATAAAGATTGCTAAATAAAAAAAAATAAACTTATGCAGAAAAACTCTTTCCGCAACCACAACCGCCAGTAGCGTTAGGATTTACGAATCTAAAACCTTTTTCTTCAAAAGTATCTAAATAATCCAAACGAGAACCTTTGATTAATTTGAAACTCTCTGGATCTGCTACAACAGTTACTCCTTCAATTTCCATTGATTTATCATCAGTTTTCCTATCATTATCTAAACTAAGTCCATAACTCATACCTGAACATCCGCCTGAAACAACTTCTACACGTAAAAATTGACCTTCTTTAAGATTTTTCTTTACTTCAACCATTGCTTTCTCAGAGATAGTAAATTCTTCATTACCTACTACTTTTTCAGCAGCAATAGCTGTGTTTAATTCATTAATTACAGTATCAATTTCTTCGTCAGATTTTCCATGACCTTTAAGACCATCTTCTAATCTTTCCCAAGCTGCAACATGACAACCTACACAGTGTACTCCTGTAGCCATTAAAATGTCAACTACATTAGGATATTTTTGAATAATATCACCAATAGTGGTATCTCTACTAATAGGTCCTTCTGATTTTTTAATTGAGGCCTCAACTTGAGGTTCTTTATTTTGTGCTTCCATATTAATCATCTCCAAAATATTTTTCTTTATAAAAATTAATGAGCTCATTTACTTTATGGATACATCCTTTATCATGTACCCCAACTTTGGTTTTCTTTTGCACTGCTTCAAATGTTAAAGCCCCTTCTAATACAGCATGCTCAATATCGCGGTCAGTTATTTTTAAAACTTTGTCAACAATTTGAGCTTTACCAACTTTGATTCTATCACTTTGACCAGTTTTTTCAAAGTAATCATTTACTGCTTCTTTTAGAGCCTTATCAGCTAAAACACTACAATGGAATTTCCTAGGAGGAATACCACCTAAAAAGTCAGCAATATCTCTTGGTTTAATTTTCATTGCTTCTTCAATTGTCATTCCACCATATTTAGTTACCATTTCACTAAAAGCAGATGTACTAGCAATTGCAGTTCCACAACCATAAGTTTGCCATTTACATTCAACAATCCTCTCAGAAGATGAATCGATTTTAACAAACATTTTCATACCATCACCACAAGCTGGACTACCAACTAATCCTATTCCAGATGCTTCTTTAGCATATTCGATAGCTTCTTCTTGTGTTCTAAAGATATTTTTTGGACTAAAGAAATGCTCTTTCACAGCATCTGTATAAAACCATTGTTTTCCACTAGCTGATGCAACATCTCCTGTTCCAGATAATACATTCAATTGAATACTCATTGTGATACCTCCACTTGCAATTCTTCCATCTTTTGATTAAATGGTGAAATTGCACGCAATATTTTTACAATCTCAGGAAGTACTTCCATGATCTTGTCAATATCTTCTTGTTTTGTTCTTTTACCAAGAGTAAAACGTAGACTTCCATGTGCTAATTCATATGGTTTATCCATTGCAACTAAAACATGACTTGGGTCAAGAGTTTTTGAAGTACATGCGCTTCCACTTGATGCGCAGATTCCATGCTCACTTAGATACAACAATAAAGCTTCACCTTCAATGTTTAAAAAACTAATATTAGCATTATTTGGTAATCTTTGAGTTGGATGACCATTTAATACAGTTTCAGGAACTACTTCTAATACTCTTTTAACTAAATCATCACGTAACTTTGTCAAACGAGCAGTTTCACTTTCTCTTTCATCTTGAGCAAATTTTAGAGCTACTGTAAATCCAACAATACCTGGAATATTTTCAGTTCCACTACGTAGACCAAATTCTTGTCCGCCACCAAAAATTAATGGTTTGATTGCAGTACCAGATTTTACAAATAACATTCCAGTACCCTTTGGGCCATAGATTTTACTTCCATTTAAAGTCATTAAGTTTACACCTAATTCTTTTACATCAATATCTAAAATTCCACCTGCTTGACAAGCATCAGTGTGCATTAATACTCTATTCTCTTTAGCAAGTGTAGCAATTTCTTTAATTGGGTTAATACTTCCAACTTCATTGTTTGCATACATTAAACTAATAAGAACAGTATCTTCACGTAATGCTTCTTTTACTTGATCAACAGTAATTTGTCCAAATTTATTTGGTTTCAAATATGTTACAGTAAAATCTTCTTCTTTCTCTAAATATTCACAAGTTTCTAATACAGCGTGATGCTCAGCTTCTGAAGTAATAATATGTCCCTTCTTTTTAGAACGTGCAACCCCTTGAATTGCTAAGTTAATACTCTCTGTTCCACTTCCAGTAAAAATTACTTCTTCAGCACGAGCATTGATTAATTGAGCAACTGTCTCTCTACAATTGTCTAATATGTCTTTTGCTCTCATTCCAATAGTGTTAAAACTACCAGGGTTTCCAAATTCTTCTGTGAAGAACGGTTCCATAGCTTCTTTTACCCTAGGATCAAGGTAAGTAGTTGCTGCATGATCAAAATATATTTCTTTTTCCATTTTTAGTAACAATAATTACCCTCACTTTCCTTACAATGTGAACAAGGTGCTTTCAAATCCATACTTTTTTCTTGATAGATTTTACAAAATAATCCTTGTTTTTTTATTTGATTATTAATTCTCATAACTTCAGGAACTAAAAGGTGTGTATCTTCTTTAATTTTTTGAGCAGCTGCTTCAATTAAAGGATCTACTTCATCTTTGAGTACATCTTCTTTTACTCTTTTATCTTTTTTATAATGGGTAATAGTAGCTGCGCTTGTTTGTAATACTTGAGCTACATCTTTTTGTGACATTCCTTTTTCCATTAATTTTAGTGCAAGCTTTTTCCTAATGGCTGGCAATACATACCAAGTGTCAAATTCTTGTGGAAATAATATCTTTTTCATCTTTCTTCTCCTTCATCTCTTTCAATACAGTCATAACATCTCCCTTTTGGGAGTTGATAAGACCTACAACATGTTGTTTTAATACATTTTTGCTGAGCACTTTCTAATTCTTCAGATAAATCAATTTTACTCACCTGAATCACTCAAATTTCTCGGCTCACAACCTTCTTGGTATTCATCTAAATCACAAAGGATTTCATCAAATGGATCTTTGTTCTTTTTCTTTCCTTCCTCATCCTTTTCATGCTTTTTGAGTTTATTTTCAGCACTTTTTTCTAAAGGTCCACCCATATAAGTTAATTAACTATAGTTAATTTATAAAGGTATCGGAAATTTTCTAAATCACAGGAAAATGTCACTAATCAAAGGCAAATTTATAAAAGAACTCAATTCCGTTCCATTATGTTATATGATCAAGAACTTAAAAGATTAAGAAAAACAATAAGAGAAGGAGATTCTACTATCTCATGAGAAGAGATAGAGCAAATACCAGAAGATCTTTTAGCTTGTTTTGGTCACGAATCTTATGCGAATGATTTTTTTCTAAGAAGGATTAGAGATAATTCTGATCTAAAATATGGTCTTTTAAAAAATGATGAAATTTTAGGTTTTGCCACAGGAAATTATTCAGGAAACGTAATAATTGTCCATTCCATTTTTGTGGATAATAGATTTAGAAGAATGGGTTTAGCTTCAAGACTTCTCCAAAGGATTACCAGAAGAGCAAAAGAAGAAGGTCTTAATGGAGTTACAATTTCTCAAATGAATTATAGGAGTAAAGCAGTTTTAGACAGTCTAATAGGGAGTGAAGGGTTAGAAATTTCAACAAAACTATTTTCTCCAGGTAATTATGGATTTATTAGTTTTCCTAGAATTTAAAATATTAAGAAAAAAAAGAAAAAATTTACTTTCAAGTACTTCTAATTATGATTTTTGATAATTATTCGTTACTTAATGCTACGTTTACTGCTTTAGGTCCACGGTCCCCTTCTTCTACATCAAAGGTAACTGCATCGTTTTCACGTAAGTTCATTCCTTCTGGTAGAGCGGAGTAATGTACAAAGTACTCTTTACCGTCTTCAGCAGTGATAAATCCAAAACCTTTTTGGGTATTGAAAAATTTTACTGTTCCATTCATTTTTTATTACACTCTTGATAAGCAGATATCAAACCTGCTCATCTAAGCAAAAATAAGCAGTTCTCTTTATAAAATTACCGGAATTTTACTACTCAATTCTTCCTAAAAGAATATCTTCGAACATCATCCAATCAGAGATTTTACTATACATTGGTTGAGAAAATGCTGCTGGTTTATTTTTTTCAAAGAAAAAATGTCCACTCCAAGCAAAGGGATAAATTACAAATGGTAAAAATACTAATAGAATCCACCAACCCATAATAAGGATAAAAACAAAATACCATAAGGTCACTATTTGGCCAATAAAATGTAATCTCCTACAAGTTTTATTCTGGTGTAAAGATAAATAATAAGGATAAAATTCTTTCAAACTCTTTTTCATAACTAGAACACAATTTTAATGATTTAAATCCTTTTCTAAAATCCAGGACATCCACCACATCTTCTCCCCTTTTGAAAAGATTGGCAACATTTCCCACCAACTTTAGAACTAGAATACATACCAGATCCAGAAGTATAGCTAGCACTCACAGAACTTGAATATCCAGAAGAGTTTGAGCTATAATATACCATAATTTATTACAAAACGTGCTTATATTTAATATTTACCAAGAAAAGCTTAAAAAGCACTCATATTCTTCAATACTCAATGGATTCAGTTAGAAAATCAGGATCATAGTACTTCTTTTTATTTCTCTAGTTAACAGGCTCTCAATGAGTAAAATTCATTCAACACATTTCACAGGTGATTATTATGCAAGTTAAAGATTTTCAATGGAAAAAAAATATTACAGTTAAAGAACTCACAGACCAGTTTCAAAATATTGGTTATCAAAGTACAGAGTTAGCACGAGCAGCAGACGTCATAGTAAAGATGAAGAAAAATTCTGCTAAGATTTACTTAACCTTCACAAGCAACATGGCTACCTCAGGTTTAAGAGGATTCTTTGCGCAACTTATCAAACTAAAAATACCAAATGTTATAGTGACTACAGTAGGAGGAATTGAAGAAGATATTATGAAAGCTTCTGGAGAAACTTTCAAAATAGGAAATTTCTCAGCAGATGATGTTGAATTACATGAAAAGGGAGTTAACAGAGTTGGTAACTTACTTATCCAAAACGAATCTTATATGAAATTTGAAGACTGGGTTAATCCAGTACTCAAAGAGTTATATGAAAAACAAAAGCGATGGACACCAAGTGAATTATTCAGAGAAATTGGATTAAAATTAGATGATGAGAATTCAATTTTATACCAAGCTGCAAAAAATGATGTACCAATCTTTTGTCCAGCAATTACTGATGGGGCATTTGGATTTCATTTATACTTATTCCAACAAAATCACAAAGATTTCATAGTAGATCCAGTAGCAGATTTTGGAAACATTCTTTTTACAGCAACTTATGATGATAAAAAAGGAGTTATTGCTTTAGGCGGATCTATCTCAAAACATCATGCAATACTAAGTACTTTACTCAATGGCGGAGCAAACTACGCTGTGTATATGACAACTGCTCACAAAACAAGTGGTTCAATGTCGGGGGCAACTACAGATGAAGCAAAATCGTGGGGAAAGGTAAAAGATGATTCAGATATTGCAACTGTTAATGGAGATGTGACCATTATGTTTCCATTAGCAATGATCAGAGCATTAGAAACTTTAAGTGAAGAGGGATTGTTGGAAAAATGAAGCCAAAATTTACTTTATCAAAATCAGTAGTACTTCAAAAGTTTAATGAAGTACAAGAACAATGTGATATTGTCTCTTATAGTTCTAAAACAAATCCATTAGTAACGCCTATATTGGAAGAAAAAACAAAAGCAATGTTCAGCATTCATTTCAGAAATGAATTAAAACATCTCAAAGATAAATCAAGAGTAATTTTCTTAGCACAAGCTTGGAACAATGAGGAAATAAACACACTAATCACACAAGGAGTAAAACATTTTGTAGTAGATAATGAAACTGATCTAAACACTCTCAAAGAATTTCTAAAAAATAACAGAGTTCAAAATAAAATTATTCTTTCACTTAGAATGAAGTTAAAAGAAAACACTTTGAAAACCGAAAGATACTATGTTTTTGGAATCACATCTGATAAAGTAAACAAACAGATTCAAGAAATAAACAAGAACCAGGAATTAAAAGAAAAAATCCAAGCATTAGGAATCCATTTCCATAGAAAAACACAAAACATGGCTGAATGGAATCTTAAATATGAAATTGAAGATCTTTTAGAAAAAGAAACATTAGAAGCAATTTCTTATCTTAACATTGGTGGCGGATTACCAAGTTTTTACGCAAACACTAACATCAACGTAGTGCCAAGCATCTTCAAAAAGATAACAGAGTTCAAAGAGTTCCTTAATCAAAACAACATCAAACTTATCATTGAACCTGGAAGATTTATTGCAGCACCTGCAGGAGAATTAAAAACACAAATAATTGGGATTCACAACAACACTATTATTGTAAACGCTTCAATTTACAATTCAGATTTAGATGCAGTTATTGTTCCAGTTAAATTGAAGATTAAAGAAGAGCTTGAGAAAGATCAAGCAAAGCCATATGCAGTAAAAGGTATCACACCTTGTTCAATGGATTTATTCAGATACAAAGTGTACCTTAAAGACCCTAAAGTTGGAGACACCATCACATTCATAAACGCAGGTGCATACAATTTCCACACAGAGTTTTGTGATTTAGATAAAATAGAAACAGAGGTAATTCAATGAACTGGATGGCTCTACCTCAAGAGTATAGTACTGAAGAAGCTTTCTTCAAAATATTGCCCATATCTTATGAAAAAAGTGTAACTTACGGTCAAGGTGCTAGTAAAGGACCTGAAGCTATCATTAAAGCAAGCCAACACCTAGAATATTATGATGAACAATTTAAAACTGAGGCATTCATAAAAGGCATCCAAATTCTTCCAAAATTAAACCTAAACAATAATACACCAAAAGAGATGGTACAAACTATTAAAAGCACAGTTGAAAAACAAAAGAACAAGTTCGTAATTTCTTTAGGAGGAGATCACGCAATAACTATAGGAACAATTAAAGGATTAGAAACAGAAAATGATTTCTCAATTATTCAATTTGATGCACATTCAGATTACAGAGATTCATGGAACGGTTCACAACTTAACCATGCATGCGTTGCAAATCAAGTGAAAAATCATGAGATACTCCAAATTGGAATCAGATCACAAGATGCAGATGAAGCAAAACAAATTGAAGAAAACAAAAATCTACACATAGTTTATGCATGGGAATTTAATATTAACAAAATCAAAGAATTATTACCTAAATTAAAACAAAAAGTATACATTACAATTGATGTAGATGCATTCGATCCTTCTTTCATAAGAAATACAGGGACACCAGAACCAGGAGGGCTCACTTGGAATCAAGTAATAAAGGTATTAGAATTGATCTTTAAAGAAAAAAAAATTATTGGAGCAGATATTACAGAATTTGCACCAAAAGAAAACTACGAATCAGAAGCATACTCATTAGCAAAATTAGCATACAAAATCATGAATTTAAAGCTAAAATTCAATTAAAGTTATAAACAAAAGGACCACCATATAATAATAAATTATTATGAGATTATTAATTATGGCAAAAAATATTTCTACAAATGTACCTATCTGGGTAAAAGTAATTGCAATTTTATACTATATCGGACAGTTATCACATTAGTCTTTTTTGCTCTAGCTGTACTAAACATCTTCATTGGAAGAGGCTTATGGAAAGGTCAAAAACTGGCAAGAATTATTGCTATCGTTTTAGTAGGTATTGTTGTAGTTCTTGATTTAATTGCTTTGTTTGGAGGAAACTTCGCAACAATCACTTCTATTTTAATTAATGGAGCTATTGGTGGATACCTCTGGTTTAACAAAGAAGCAAAGGCGTTTTTCGCCTAATTTTTTTATTTTAATAATTTAATTCTCATATAGCTCACACTAATCTAAATTTATGTTGAAAATTACTAAAAAGAAGAGAGTTAACACTATTCTAAATAAATAATTAAAAGAAAATAGGAGGAATTAATTCCCCCATACCTACTAAAAGTAGGGTATAATGAAAACCACCTGTAAGAAAAAAATTTACGTCTTAGGTAAAAGATACGAACGTTAGTAAGTGCACGCTGAATACCTCGTTACCTT
>CAYWPT010000016.1:0-18663 GCA_964460605.1 uncultured Methanosarcinales archaeon | reverse complement strand
TTCAAATCTCGTCCGGCCCGCATTTTTAATCAAGGGGAAAACAAAGAATGACAAATATTAACGAGCATAATTTAGTTCCAAAACAAAAACTTCTCTCTAAAGAGGACAAGAAAAAAGTTCTTGAACAATACAAAGTTTCTGCACGAAGTTTACCTAAAATATTTGCCGATGATCCTGCAATTGCAGAGTTAGATGCAAAACCAGGAGATGTTGTAGAAGTATCAAGAGAGAGTAGAAGCGCAGGAAAAGCAGTATATTATCGTGTAGTAGTACAGAGATAATCATCATTATATTAACCATTAGTGGGGTTTCAACATGGATCAATCAATATTAGTAGAAAAGTACTTTGAAGACAAGAAATTTGTCGAGAGCAATATTCAGTCATTCAATAATTTCATTGAGCACGGATTAAGCGAAGTTATCACAGAAAATAAAGAGGTAGAACCAAGTATCATCCCTCATAACATTGAATCTTTTAAGATTAGGTTTGGGAAAATTTCTGTTGGGAAACCTCAAGTTGTTGAAGCAGACGGTAGTAAACGTCCAATCTTCCCTGCAGAAGCAAGATTAAGAAAAATCTCTTATGCAGCTCCTATCTTTTTAGAAGTGAGCTCTTACATTAATGAAGTACAAAGAGAAAACTTTGTAGCCGAAATAGGAAAATTACCTATTATGCTAAGAAGTAAGTTTTGTAACTTACATGCTTTATCTCGTGAAGAGTTAATGAAACAAGGTGAAGACCCAACTGATCCAGGAGGGTACTTTGTTGTTAACGGTACTGAGAAAGTATTAGTGACCATTGAAGATTTAGCAGCTAACAATTTCTTAATTGAAAGAAAATCAACCGGGGCATTAATTGGGAGATTATTCTCAGCTGCGGGATCTTACAAGATCCCTCATGAATTTGAATTAAAGAAAGATGGTTTCTTTTACATGTCTTTTACAAGAATCAAATCAGTTCCAATCATTGTTGTGCTTAAAGCGTTAGGAATGTTAAAAGATGAAGACATTATGAAAGCAATTTCTGGTGAGAAAATCTATGATGAAGTTCTTGTAAACTTATTTGAGTTTGTTGATATTAAAACCCAAGAAGACGCAATTGATTATATTGCAAGAAAAAGTGGGATTACACAAAATAAAGAAATCAGGGTTGAACGTACAAGAGACATGATTGACAGATTCTTATTACCTCACATTGGTATGGATAAATCTGCTCGTGATGAAAAAGCAAAGAACCTGTGTAAAATGTTAAAGAGATTTGTACAAGTTGCTCGTAACGAACGTGGATTAGATGATAAAGACCATTACATGAATAAAAGACTAAGATTAAGTGGAGATTTACTCTTAGACTTATTCAGAGTAAACTTCAAAGTACTTACGAGTGATATTATTTACAACTTCCAACGTATAATTAAACGTGGTAAGTTACCAAGTATAAAAGTAATTATTCGTGACAAACTATTGACATCAAGAATTTATTCTAGTATGGCAACTGGTGAATGGGTTGGTGGTAGACAAGGGGTTGCACAGAGAATGGACAGGGCTAATTTTTTAGCAATGTTATCTCACTTACAAAAAGTAAACTCTCCTTTGTCAAGTAGTCAAGAAAATTTCCAGGCACGTGAATTACATTGTACTCACATTGGAAGATTATGTCCTATTGAAACCCCAGAAGGTACCAATATTGGATTAAGAAAAAACATGGCGATGCTTTGTTCAATTTCTCAACGTATTGAAGAAAAAGAATTGGTAAGCAAAGTCGAAGAATTAGGGGTGAAGTTATCAAACAACTAAAATGGCAGAAGTATATTTAGATGGAAAATTTTTAGGAACTGTTGACGATGCTGCATCCTTTGTAGATGATTTTAGAGATCAGAGAAGAAACGGTAGTATTGCTGAACAAGCAAGTGTATATCATGACAAAAAATTCAACGAAGTAAGAATTTATGCGCAAGAAGGTAGGGCACAAAGGCCTTTAATTATTGTACGTGAAGGAAAATCACTTCTTACAAAAAAGCATTTAGAACAATTAGAAGCTAATGAAATCTCATGGCAAGACCTTGTAAGACAAGGAGTGATTGAATACGTTGATGCAGCTGAAGAAGAAAACTTATTTGTAGCTTACGAAGAAGAATCATTAACTCCAGAGCACACACATTTAGAGATTACAAAGGGAAGTATCTGTGGTGTAACAACTTCTCTTGTACCTTTCGGAAACTATAACCAATCAGCTCGTTTAATTATTGGTAGTAAGAACCAAAAACAAGCAATTGGTTTTTATGCAGCTAATTATCACATTAGAATGGATATGGATACAAACATTTTACATTATCCACAATATCCAGTAGTAAGAACCAAAATTCATGATGTAAGTAACTATGCAGAACATCCTGCTGGGCAGAACATGGTTGTTGCAATTATGTCCTATAAAGGATATAACATGGAGGATGGAGTTATTCTAAACAAATCCTCTGTACAAAGAGGACTTGCAAGGTCAACTTATTTCAGACCTGTAACCTCGGAGATTTTAAGATACTCTGGAGGTTTAACAGATGAATTAGGGATCCCTGATAAAGAAACAAAAGGATATAGGACTGAAAAGAAATATCGTGCTTTAGAAGGCGATGGAATCATCCATTTGGAAGCCCCTGTTAATGAGGGGGATGTTGTAATTGGTAAAACTTCACCTCCCCGGTTCTTGAACAGTTTGGATGAATACAATTTAGCTGTTGCAACAAGAAGGGAAAGTTCAGTGTCATTAAAACATGGAGAAAATGGTACTGCTGATTTTGTACTGCTTACAGAAAACGAAGAAGGAAACAAATTAATCCAGGTAAGACTGAGAAGCCAAAGAATTCCTGAGATTGGTGATAAGTTTACGTCACGTCACGGTCAGAAGGGGGTAACTGGAATTTTAATTCCATCAACAGATTTACCATTCTCACAATCAGGTATCACTCCTGACTTAATCTTTACTCCGCACGGGGTAAGTTCAAGGATGACTGTATCTCACTTATTAGAATTAGTTGGTGCTAAAGTAGGGGCATTGGCTGGAAGATATGTTGACTCAACATTATTCGATTCTGAAAAAGAAGAAGATATTCGTAGCCAATTATCGAATTTAGGTTTCAAAGAAGACGGGACTGAAGTGTTTTATGATGGTATTACTGGTAAACAAATGATTGCAAGAATCTATGTAGGTAATATGTATTACTTAAGGTTAAGACACATGGTAGCTAACAAAATGCAATCACGTGCAAGAGGGCCAATCCAATTGCTAACAAGACAACCAACTGAAGGGAAAGCTAAAGAGGGTGGTCTACGGTTAGGAGAGATGGAGAAGGATACTTTTGTAGCACATGGTGCGTCTTTACTATTAAAAGAAAGATTCAACTCAGATAGAGTGGTAGTTCCTGTTTGTGAACAAACTGGTTTAATCGGTTATTATGATTACAAACGTAATGGGGCCCAAATGTCACATCTTTACGGGGATGCAGGCGACATATCAAATATTGAAATGAGTTATGCTTTCAAATTACTTCTTGATGAAATGAGAAGTTTAGGTATGTATGCTAAGATGAATTTAAAGAACAAATACTAATTACGAGGATAAAAAATGGATCAATCAGTACACAAAAAAATTGAATACTTTTCCTTTGCAGTGATGTCTCCAAAGCAAGTATTAGATCTGTCTGCAGCTAAGGTTGTAACTCCTGAATTATACGATAGGGAGGGTTACCCAGTAGATGGTGGTCTTATGGATATTCGTTTAGGAGTAATTGATCCAGGACTACGTTGTAAAACTTGTGGTGGAAAATTAAAAGAATGTCTTGGACACTTTGGTCACATAGAGTTAGCTCGTCCTGTAATTCATATTAGCTTTGTAAAACAGGTATACGATGTGCTTAGGTCATGTTGTAAATCATGTGGTAAAGTATTAATCCCTGAAGAAAAAATCAAAAAGGCTTTAAATCACTTAGAAGAAGTTGGTGCAGAACGTGGACCAGAAGCACAAAGAAGGGCTGTGCGCGAATACGTTAAAAAGTATAAAGATAAAGGAAAATGTCCGCACTGTCAAACGAAACAAGGTTCTGTAAAAATTGACAAACCATATTCATTTTATGAAGATGATCAAAGATTAAGTTCTATTGAAGTAAGGGCAAGGTTAGAAAGAATCGCAGATGAAGATTTACCTTTATTTGGATTTACCCCTGGTGTTATGAGACCAGAATGGTTAGTAGTAACTGTATTACAAATCCCACCTGTAACCATGAGACCAAGTATTACCCTACAAAGTGGAGAACGTAGCGAAGATGATTTAACTCACAAGCTAGGTGATGTAGTAAGAATTAATCAAAGGTTATTCGAAAACATTAACGCTGGTGCACCTGAAATTATTATTGAAGATTTATGGGACTTATTACAATATCACGTAACAACTTACTTTGATAATGGTGTAGCTCAATTACCTCCAGCTCGTCACAGAGGAGGACAGATATTGAAAACTTTAACATCGAGAATTAAAAGTAAAGAAGGACGTATTAGGCATAACTTAGCTGGTAAACGTACTGACTTTTCAGCACGTACAGTAATTAGTCCAGACCCATTAATTAGTTTAAATGAGGTTGGAGTTCCAATGAAGATGGCTATGCATTTGACTGTGCCAGAAAGAGTTACTGAATGGAACAAAGAACATTTAATCACTTATGTGAAAAATGGTCCAAGTAAGTATCCAGGAGCTAATTATATTATCAAACCAGATGGAAGACGTAAAACCTTAACCTCTGAGACTATGGAAGAGATTCTAGAAGAATTAGAAGTAGGTTACATTGTAGAGAGACATTTAATCAATGGTGATGTTGCACTATTCAACAGGCAACCTTCATTACACAGAATGTCTATGATGTGTCATAAAGTAAGAGTACTTCCAGGTAAAACATTCAGATTAAACCCAAGTGTTTGTAACCCGTATAACGCGGATTTCGATGGGGATGAGATGAACTTACACATTCCACAAACAGAAGAAGCAAGAGCTGAAGCAGAAGTATTAATGCTTGTACAAACTCAACTTATCAGTCCAAGAGATGGATTAAGTGTTGTAGGTTGTATTCACGACGCAATTACCGGTAACTACTTGTTAACCAAAGAATTAGTTTTAACTCGTGAAGAAGCAATTGATTTACTCTATACATGTGGATTAAATGACTTTAGCCGATTACCTAACAAAGCAAAAATTGATGGTAAAGAAGTATTCTCAATGCTCTTGCCTGCAGATTTTACTTTCTATGGTAAAGACAAGAGTAGAAATGAAGTAAAAATCATTGGCGGTTGGTTAAAATCTGGATTAATGGATAAAGCTAACCTAGGTGATGGTAGCGGACTTATGCTTAGAAATATCTACGCTGACTACGGACCAGAATTTACTGCTGAGTTCTTAGGAAGAATTTCAAAATTAGGTATTGCTGTATTATTACGTAGGGGATTTAGTATTGGTATTGGTGACCTTGATTTAATGAAAGAAACTCAAGAACAAGTAAACCAAATTATTAATGAATCTGTAAAAAGAGCAGCTGAATTAGTAGACGAATTCTACGCAGGAGAATTAGAAGCACTTCCAGGTAGAACTGTTGAAGAAACTTTAGAACTACGTCTTTTAGAAGCTTTAAACAAAGCGCGTAACAAAGGGGGGGAAGCAGCAATGCACCAAATCCGAGAAAACGCGGCTTTAGTGATGGCACGTTCAGGAGCTAGAGGTAATGTATTAAACATTGCACAGATGACTGCGGTTGTTGGTCAGCAAGCTTTACGTGGTAAACGTATTGAGAAAGGTTTCAAAAACAGAACTTTAACTTACTTTAAAGAAGGATCAATTGAACCTGCTGCACGTGGTTTCATTAAGAATAACTTTAAGAGTGGTTTAACTCCAAGTGAATTTTTCTTTGGAGCAATGACTGGAAGAGATGCACTGATGGATACAGCTTTACGTACACCTAAATCAGGGTACTTGTATAGAAGATTATCCAACGCAATGCAAGATCTTAAAGCAGAATACGATGGAACTGTACGAGACGCATCAAGTAAGATTGTACAATTCTCATATGGTGAAGATGGTTTAGATGTATCAAAAACTAAAAACGGAGAAATTGATGTAAAAGGAATTATTCGAGTTGTAGTAGGTGAAAAACAATGAAAAAAGAGATCTCAACTTTAATTGATGGCTACAGGGAACAACTTCCTGTATCTGTTATTGAAAAAATAGAAGAAGAATTACCTGCTAATGTAACTAAGAAAGATGCTACTGAAATTTTAGCAAAAATCTCAAATGCTTATGAGAGCAGTAAAGTAAATGCAGGAGAATGTGTTGGCTTAGTAAGCGCAGAGAGTATTGGGGAACCAGGTACACAGATGACACTAAACACTTTCCACGCAGCAGGAGTAGCTGAGATGAACGTAACTGTGGGTCTTCCGCGTATTATCGAAATCTTTGATGCAAGAAAAACTATCAAAACACCAATGATGGAAATTTACTTACAAAAAGAACATTCATCTTTAGAACAAGTAAAAGAGTTTGCTATTAGAATTAAACAAACTTTACTAAAGGAATTAATCTCCGATGTAACTATTAATATTTTAGAACAAGAGATGAAAATTGCTTTACACAAGCACCTTTTAGAAGATATGAAACTTGAAAAAGCAGTAATGCTTAAAGCTATTAAACCTAAATTCAAAGGTTTCGAATTAAATGATACTGAAGAAGGGTTTTCATTAAAGGCTAAAAGTGCAAAAAGTGATCTTAAAGAAGTATACGCACTAAAAGAGAAAATGAAAAAGATCAAAGTGCATGGTATGAAAGGTATCAAACAAGTTCTTCCAGTAAAACGTGGAGAAGAATATGTTGTTTTAACTTCCGGTACAAACTTAAAAGATATCTTAAGTATGCCTGAAGTGGATGCTATCAAAACAACCAGTAATGATCTTTATGAAATTCAAAATGTTCTTGGAATTGAAGCAGTACGTGAAGCTATCATCCAAGAAGTAATGAAGGTTATTGAATCACAAGGTTTAGACATTGACATTAGACATATTATGCTTGTAGCAGATATTATGTGTGTTGGGGGAGAACTTAAAGGTATTACACGTTTCGGTGTAGTGAGTGAGAAATCTTCTGTACTTGCAAGATCCTCTTTCGAAACACCAATTAAGCATATGGTAGGTGCATCACTTAGTGGAGAAGAAGATTGGCTACGCTCAGTAGTTGAGAATGTAATGATTAACCAACCTGTTCCTTTAGGTACAGGATTACCAGGTTTAGTTACAAAGTTAAAATAATAATTAAGGTATAGATAACACGAAATAATCACTGGAAGATTATTTGTGTGTTAAAATCAAGGAGATTTTAAACATGGCAAAAAAGAAAACAGATCAAAAGATTCAAGAATTAAAAGAGGTATTACAAGGTGATAAAGCTGTAATCGGTCGAAACTTAGTATTAAAACTTCTAAAACAAGGAAAATTAGCTAAAATATTTTTAGCTAAAAATGCGGCCCCTGATTTAGTGGCAGATTTAGAACACTACACTAAGTTAGCAAAAATTGAACTTGTAGCTTTAGAACAAGATAATGAAGAATTAGGCGTTCTTGCAAAGAAAAACCATTTCATCGCTGTTGTTGGAGTAGCTAATTAATCATTTTTTTATTTATAGGTATACATATGTCAAAGAGAGTTAAACTAAATCCAGAACTATTTGCTTTTTCTAGTATTGTTGAGCGGATGACAAGAGCTAAAGTAAAAGATTGTTACGATGATGAAACAACTTTATTTGTTATTGTTTTCCCTGGGAATCTAAGAAAAGCCATTGGTAAAGGTGGTGAAAATATTAGAAAGCTACAAGCTAAGTTTTCAAGAAGAATTAAGATTGTAGAATTTAGCCAAGATCCAACTCAGTTTGTGCAAAGGTATATTTACCCATTAAAAGTAGAAGAGATTAGGATTGGAGAAGACGAAATAATCATAAAAGATAGCAATAGAAAAACAAAAAGTTTATTAATAGGTCGCGATGCAAAGAATCTACGTTTCCTTAATGATATAGTCTCAAGATACTATAATTTGGAAGTGAAGATAATTTAATCTTAAGATTTATAAATAAAGCAAGAAAATAAGTATAAACATGCAAAATAATCATAAAAAGATTATTTGTATATAAAAAATAAAGGTATTTTTTTAATATGGCAAAAAAAGCAAAAGGATTGGGAGCAGCTAAGAAATTAAAGAAAAGAAGAGCGGCTTCTATCAAGAAAAAGAACAAATTATTAAGAATCAAACACGACCCTTTAAAGGGCGCATCACAAGCGAAAGCTATTGTATTAGAGAAGGTACAAATTGAGGCGAAACAGCCAAACTCAGCTATGAGAAAGTGTGCTAGAGTACAATTAGTGAAAAATGGTAAACAAATTACTGCTTTCATGCCTGGTGACGGTGCTATGAAACAAATCAATGAGCACGATGAAGTTATCGTTGAGTGTATTGGCGGTAAAATGGGGCGTGCTAAAGGAGATATTCCTGGTGTACGTTGGCAAGTTCTCAAAGTTAATGATCAAAGTTTAAAGGCTCTCTTAAGTGGTAAATTAGAGAAGGCGAGAAGATAAAATGGTTGAACTTAAATTTTTCAATAAATGGAGTAGTGAAGGCATCGTAATCGAGGATCCTGGATTACAAAACTACATTACAATTGCTCCAAGAATTGTGCCTAAAACTGGTGCAAGATACGCAGGAAACAGATTTCATAAATCTCAAGTGACTATTGTAGAAAGATTAGCTACAAAAATGATGAATTCAGGTCACAAGGGAAAAGAACACTTTATGAGTTCTGGACACAACACTGGTAAGAAAAATAATGCTTTACGTGCTGTTGAACAAGCTCTTGCTATCGCTGAGAAAAAGTTAAACAAAAACCCAATTCAAATTTTAGTAACTGCAGTAGAAAACTGTGCTCCAAGAGCAGAAGTAATCGCTATTGAGTATGGAGGAGCAAGATATCCTAAAGCTGTTGAAGTTGCACCCCAGAGAAGAATTGACTTAGCTCTACGTTATATGACACAAGGAGCTTACGTGAAATCTTTTAACAAAAGAACTTCTATTGTGAATGCTTTAGCTGATGAAATTGTTTCAGCTGCTACTCTAAATCCTAAAAGTGCTGGTATCAGTAAGAAAAGAGATTTAGAAAGACAAGCATCATCAAGTAAATAGAATTTTTATTATCTTATTTTTCTTAACATTTTATTCTTATCTTTTAGATAAGTTTTTAAACCATAAATACTTCTTTGAATAAATTAGAGGTGTTATTAAATGGCTAAAGCTAAAAAGAGAGCTAAGAAAAGTGTTGGAAAGGTCTCCAAAAAAGATCATGAAAAACATGCAGTGTATGTTGCATTGGCAGTAATTGTGGCTGTTGTATTCTCATTTATTTTCATATTTGCTTCAGATGTGAGTAGTAATGAAGAAGCTTTAGCAGGTCAAGCAATTAAGTTAGATAAAGATTTATCGGATTTTCAAAAAGCTAAGAGTCGTTTTTCTGAGGTCTGCATTGAAAGATGTTCTGGTGGAGAATTTTGTAGTGAATCTTGTATAAGTAGGTCTCTTGCGGCTTATTATACTAAGAAGGCTGAATCTCAAGAAAGTTCATCTAATGATGATATGGTTATTGTTGGAGATCCAGAGGGAACACCAGATTTAAAAGAAAAAGGAGATAACCAAGAAAAAGAAGAAGAATCCGAAGAAGAATCCGAAGAAGAATCTGAAGATACTGATAGCGAAGATTCTGGAAAATAATAATCTCTCTTTTTTTCACTTAATTTTTTAAATACATTCTATTTTCTTTCTTTTTATGATTATTGTAGGGATAGAAAGCACTGCACATACCTTTGGTATTGGGATTATCAAGGCTAGTGAAAATAGTGTAGAAGTGCTTACAAATGCTAAAGATAGCTATTCTTCACCTGATAAAGGAATGATTCCAAATGAAATTGCTGAGCATCACAAGAAAGTTTGGCAAGATGTTGAAAAAAAATCTTTTGAAGAGGCAAAAGTATTTTGGGACGATGTTGATTTTATATCTTATTCTGCAGGACCAGGATTAGACCCTGCACTTTGGCAAGGATACAATATTGCAAAAGAATTATCTGAAAAACATTCTAAAAGATTAGTTCCTGTTAATCATTGTTGTGCACATTTAAGTATTGGAAAAATAGTAAATAATGCTCAAGACCCTGTGTACTTGTATGTCTCTGGAGTAAATACACAAATAATTGTTTTTGATGGTGGAAAATATCGTGTTATTGGCGAAACTTTAGACATTGGTCTAGGAAATATGTTAGATAAATTTGGTCGTGTAGTGGGCTTAGGATTTCCTGCAGGACCTGCTATTGAACAATTAGCTCTCAAAGGTGAGTATATTGAGTTACCTTACTCTGTAAAGGGAATGGATATGTCATTCTCAGGCCTTTTAAGCAAATGTCAGCAATTAATTGAGAAAGGAGTTACAAAAACAGAAGATCTCTGTTTTAGCCTCCAAGAAACCACTTTTGCTATATGTGCAGAAGTAGCTGAAAGAGCTCTAGCACAGACCGGAAAGAAGGAATTAATTTTAGTTGGTGGTGTTGGAGCAAATAAACGACTTTGCACAATGTTGGAGAAGATGTGTCTTGATCGTGGGGCAACTTTTTACAAAGTGCCCATGGCTTTAGCAGGTGATCAAGGAGCAATGATTGCTTGGGAGGGTTATCTACGTAGAGATGAAAAACGTGTGATGGAAGTTGACCCTCATTGGCGTACTGATGAGGTATAGTTTCTTCTTTAAAACCCATAACTTTATAAATGGGGGACTCATCTAAATTCTATTAATTTATAGACGATAAAATATTTTTTTCAAATACTAAATCAAACACTAAAAAGAGGGATAAATTTTTAAAAAAATGAGAGAGAATCAGCCACAGCAATCTGAAAACAAAGCACAATATGGTGCAAGTAATATTACAGTATTAGAAGGTCTAGAGGCAGTACGAAAAAGACCTGGTATGTATATAGGGGATACTAGTGTTAGGGGATTCCACCATTTAGTTTATGAGATTGTAGACAACTCTATTGATGAGGCTTTAGCTGGGCATTGTGACACTGTTCAAGTATTTATTCATCCTGACAATTCTATAACTGTAACTGATAATGGGCGTGGTATTCCAACAGACCTGCATCCAAAATTAGGCATTCCTGCTGTGCAAGTAGCTTTAACTAAATTACACGCAGGTGGAAAATTCGATAAAAGTTCTTATAAGGTTTCAGGTGGACTCCACGGTGTAGGAGTTTCAGTAGTAAACGCTCTTTCAGAAAAATTACAAGTTATTGTAAAACGTAATGGAAAAGTGCATTCTCAAAAATATTCAAGAGGTAAACCTCTCAATGAACTTGAAGTCACTGGTGAGACTACAGAGACAGGTACAACTGTACGATTTAGACCAGATCCGGATATTTTCTCAGAGAGTGAATTCCATCACGATATTTTAGCTAAAAGATTAAGAGAATTAGCATTTTTGAACAAAGGTGTTGCAATAAATCTATTAGATGAACGCGTTGAGGAAGATCATGAAGATAGAAAAAATACTTTCAAATATGATGATGGAATTGAAGAGTTTGTTCAATTTTTAGATGGGAATAAGACCCCTTTAGGATCAGTGATTTATTATCATAAAGAAAAAGAAGAGATTGATGTAGAAATTGCTTTTAGGTATAATTCAAGCTATCAAGAAAATGTTTATAGTTTTGTAAACAACATTAACACTATTGAAGGTGGAACTCACCTTGCAGGATTTAAAGCTTCACTTACAAGAGTCTTAAACAACTTTGCTAAAGATTTAGCTAAGGGTAAGAAAGATGTAAAATTAACAGGTGATGATATTAAAGAAGGTTTAACTGCTGTAGTTTCTGTAAAAGTTATGGAACCTTTATTTGAAGGGCAAACTAAAACTAAATTAGGAAATAAGGAGGTGTATAGTGTTGTGAGTGGTGTTACAACTGAAGCACTGAATACTTTCTTTGGTGAAAACCCTAACATTGTAAAAACTATTATTCAAAAAAGCTTAGATGCTGCAAGAGCAAGAGAAGCTGCTAGAAAAGCAAGAGAATTAACACGAAGAAAAAGTGTTCTTGATGGTTCTGGTTTACCTGGTAAACTAGCAGATTGTTCTAATAAAGACCCAACAAAATGTGAATTATACATTGTAGAGGGGGATTCAGCAGGTGGTTCAGCTAAGCAAGGAAGAGATAGATCATTTCAAGCAATTTTACCATTGAGAGGAAAAATTCTTAACGTAGAAAAATCAAGAATTCATAAAGTACTACAAAACAAAGAAATTATGGCTTTAATCACTGCAATCGGTTGTAGTATTGGTGAAGAATTTAATTATGAAAAGTTACGCTACAAAAAGATCATTATTATGACAGATGCAGATGTTGATGGTAGTCATATTATGACCTTATTATTAACATTCTTTTACAGATATATGAAAGAACTTGTAGATAATGGGAACATCTTCATCGCAATGCCCCCTTTATACAAATTGAGTAAAGGTAAAAAGATAGAATATGTCTACACTGATAAAGAAAAAGAAAAAGTGATGGCAGTTATGGGTGAAAACGTAGGAATTCAACGTTACAAAGGTTTAGGGGAAATGGACCCTCAACAGCTTTGGGATACTACTATGGACCCTGCTATTAGAATGCTTAGACAAGTAAGTGTAGAAGATGCTATTGAAGCAGACCAAATTTTTACCGTTTTAATGGGTGATGAAGTACCTCCAAGACGTGAGTTTATTGAAAAACACGCAAAAGAAGTAACTGAATTGGATATTTAAGATGTTACCAATTAGTCATTTATCTCAAACAGATCCAACTTGGGATTATTTTTCTACTTTTGGAGCTTATCAATTTGAAGACAATGGCAGAGAAGGTGTTCTACAAGTTCCTTTTTCAGATGGTTTACTTAAAGGAGATTGTGAAGAAAAATTAGCTTTTTTGAAAAGGATTAATAAAGCAAATTGTTAATCCTTATCTGGTGTTGTAATGGCTTTACAAAAATGAAAAAAATAAGAATTAAAGCAAAAGAATTGAACCAATTAGTAGCTCATTATATTGTAATTTTTTCTAAAAAAGACCAAGTTGAATTATGGCAAGATAAAGAAAAAAATCTTAAGATCTATGCAGTAAACAATGAGCCTGCTTTTTTCCATTACACTTACGAAAGTGGAATTATTAAAAAAAAAATGCTTTTACCAACTTTAAAATTCTTACAAAAACAACTTATTCTCAAAGAGATTGTAGTTGATATGGGCGCAATTAAGTTTGTAGTAAAGGGCGCAGATATAATGCGACCTGGTATCACTGAGATTGATGGAGAAATCCAAGAAGGTGAAGCCATAGTAATTGTAGATGAAACACATAGAAAACCAATCTCAGTGGGTATCGCGCAGATTACTGGAGAGAGAATGCAAGCAGAAACATGTGGAAAAGTCATCAAAAATATTCATTATGTTGGCGATAAGTTGTGGAATCTTTAATTCACAAACTCTATCCCTAATTCATTCTCAATAGCAGCTTTTTTCTCTCCTAGAAATGTTCTATCTTCACCAAAGATTTGTTCTGATTTAACACCAGTGACAATAACCATGGTGCGAATAGTTTTACCTAAATCTTTGTAAATTTGTGCTCCCCAAATGATTTTAGCTTTATCACTTAAGGTTTGAGAAACTGTTTCTACAATTTTTCTAGAATCATCTAATGTTAAAGTTTCACCACCAGATATATTAATCAAAGCTCCTGTAGCATTTGCTATATCAACATCAATTAAAGGATTCTCTAAAGCTTTCTGCACACTCTCACCTGCTCGATCTTCGGAATCACTCTCGCCTACACCAATCATTGCAACGCCACCTTCACCCATAATGGTGCGTACGTCAGCAAAATCTAGGTTAACTAATCCAGTTTTAGTAACTAGCTCAGCAATTCCTTTAACAGAATTTGTTAAAATTTCATCTGCAACTTTGAATGCAGTATGTAATGGTAAGTGAGGTGCTAAATCTAATAACTTTTCGTTTGGAATAACTATTAATGTATTTACGCTTCCCTCTAATTTTTCTAATCCAATCATGGCATTCTCAAATCTGTGGTTACCCTCCATAGTAAACGGAATGGTTACAATCCCTACTGTTAAGATGCCTGCTTTTTTTGCCATTTTTGCAATAAACGGAGCGGAACCAGTCCCGGTACCCCCACCCAGGCCACATGTTATAAATAACATGTCAGTGCCACCGAGTAGCTTTTTCAAGTCGTGTTCGTTTTCTTTTGCTGATTCTTCGCCTATTCTGGGGTTTGAGCCAGCTCCGAGACCTTTTGTCAGTTCCTTTCCAATCAGCAATTTCTTGTCTGCATTAGTGTAAAGTAAGTCTTGGGCGTCTGTGTTCACGACAATGGTTTGGATACCTTTAATGCCAACTTCTGACATTCGATTAACAGTATTATTACCTGCTCCTCCGCAACCGATGACTTTAATTCTAGTTTTATGCTGTGCAATTAATTCACGTAATTCTGCGTCAACATCTCTGTTTGCTTCTTCGTGAGAAATCTCCTGTGTACTAATTACAGGTGCTTCATGTCGCTCTTGCGCAACATAGTTAGAATTATCTTCGTTACTGTATCCATCCATCATTATCCCTCAGTTTCTACCACAAAACTTTAAGTATCTGTTTTTAAGGAAGACATTGCTATTTAAGCTTTATTGTTAAGGATTAGCTATGAAGAAAAATAAGAAATGAATAAATTAATGGTCATGATTACAGTTTGGTCCGTGCACATGGCCTTGTTCGTGAGCTTTAGCTGCCATCTCTTGCATCTTTTTTTCATGTTCTTTGGCAGCTTCTTCATCAATAGAAAATTTCACTTCTTTAAGACCTGTAAGCTCTTCTAATTTTTTAGAAATTCCTTCAGTAAATTGTGGAGGCAATTGGAAAGGCATTTTAATATCTGCTTTATCTCCATCAACTTCAATTTTACCAACATTTTTTACTTGTCTAAAGATGTTTCCTAAGTAAGAATTAATTTGCTCACTTTTATCTGTAATTTTTTTCAAAATTGAGATATCATAAGTAAGACTTTTTCCTGCTAAGGGATGGTTGAAATTTACCATAACTCTCCCACCACTCACGCGCATGATAGTGCCCATTTTCCCATCAAAATCCACCTGTAATCCTGGCTGTGGTCTCATGTTATGTTCTTTGAATGCTGCGATTGGAACTAGTTGAATCTTTTTTACATCCTTTTTTCCAAAAGCATCTTTTGGAGATAATTCTGCACTATAAGATTTTCCAACTTCTTTACCAATTAAGGTTGCATCTAAGCCAGGTAAAATTTGTTTTTCACCAATACAGAGTTTGAATGCTTCATAACTCATTTTTGGATTAAAGATGCCATTTTCTTTAGCAACTGCTTCTTGAGTAGTATCAAAGATCTTTCCATCTGCTAATTTTCCAGTGTAATTGATCTCTATAAAATCATGTTCTTTGAGTGTTTCTGCCATACACTAGTTCCGAGCTTATTTGTTTATAAATCTATTGTTCTTTCTGAATAAATTCAAGCACTTTCTTAGCAACTTCTTGAGCAGAAATCATAGTAGCATCTACGACTAAATCATAGTGTTTATGGTCATAAGGATTAAGACTATAATGTTTTTCAAATTTCACTAAATCAATTTCTTGTCTTTTTTTCATCTGAGCTATCATGTCGTTAATATCTACAACTTTTTCCCCTGACCTTTCTTCTTTGTCCATATCTTTGAACACACGCTGAGCACGAGCTTCAATTGAAGCATCAATAAATATTTTTACAGAATGTGGAATAAAATGAAAACCAAGACGACTATCGATAACAAAATTATCTTCATCCAAGCCAATTTTCCTTTGTTTTTCATCTACCCTCTTGTCAAGTTTAGGGTCTTTTTTCTCTAACTCCAATAATTCAAGTATAGTAATGCCTTTTTCTTGAGCAAGACTTCTTTGAAAATCGCCCATAGAATAATGTTCAAATCCTAATCTTTTAGCTAAAATCTCCCCTACTGTGCTTTTCCCAGAACCAGGAGTTCCTGAAATACTAATTATCACCGTGTACCCTCATAGTCTTCACTTAATTTAAAACCTAGTTTTTTCTTTGCCCATTCCTTTGTAAAAAAATAACCGCTTTGCAATAAGCCCCACTTTTCTAACCTTCTCATAGACACTTCTACTTTATGTGGAATACAAGTATATCTCCCATAAGTTCTAAGACGATTAATTAAATCACTATCCTCTTTAATTACTAAATTTTCATTAAATCCATTCAATACATCAAAATCTTTTTTCCTACAAATAATACTGCCTGCACTACCATGATAAATTTTACTTTTATGTACTACATTTTTCCCAAAAGCATACACTAAATAACGCATTTTTTTCAAATCAGGAGCAAATATAGTAGAGGCAACTGCATGTTCTTCTCCAAAATGTTCTTGAACTGATTTTAAAAATCCGTCTGAAACGATTACATCTGCATCTAAAAAAATCAAAATTTCACCTTTAGCAAACTGTGCACCCTTATTTCGAGCTTTACTTACCTTCGCTTCTTTTTGAGAAAACATCTTCACTCGATTATCACTCATATACTTGTTGAGAACTTTTTCTGTAGCATCACTACAACCATTTGGCACTACAATTACTTCAAATTTTTTATAATTCTGAGAAAGAACAGCATCAACTGTTTTCTCTATGTACTTTTCTTCATTAAATGCTGGGATTATTACAGAAATCATGCCCTCATCAACCATAAGACTTTGAGAAGCATTGAGTTTATAAAAATTTAGCCTTAAAGAGTCAAGTAATTAGCAGCCCAAAGCATTGAACGATCCGTAGAATATAACAATGTTTGAAAGGGTTTTCCATCTTTACCGAGGACTTCTAAAAATGCAGCTTCTTTTTCAACCATTTCAGTATACGTTTTCTTGTATTTATTTGCTAACTTTTTATCATAAACTTGCAATGCTTTTACCCATAACAAACCCATATGTGTCCAACAAGAATCTGTTTCATACCCTGGGACAAAATAATTATGAAAAGTAAATTTAATCTCTTTATTTTTCTGAGCATATTTTAATGGTAATGGGGAATCCAGTTTATTTTTTTGTAAATATTTGATAACACTTTTCACTTTTGCTGTATCTGTTACAATTCCTAAGATAATTGGGAAAACGTTCGCATCTGCTGCAACATAATTTTTCTTCCTTACATCATCAAAGAAGTACTCTCCACTCCAATACTCTTGACTAAATTTTTTAGCATAAAATGTTTTAGTTTCTTTTGCAGTTTTTTTATGATAAAATGGGTTAAATAACCTTAAATCCATTAGATCTTGCATGAGCATGATGTGCACAGAATTGTCATAAGCAGAACTATATCGAATAGAATAATCTTTCATAGATGAAAATTTTGCATCATCTCGAACTAATTGTGTTTTAACATCTACTACTTTATCAGCATAATGACGCAGGGCCTTGTGTAAAATCCCTTTATAACTCCTATAATCAAACTTTGAAACTTTAATACTATGGATTAACCAAGGCAAAGAATCTACAGCATAATTTGGAAAATCATATACTTTTCCTTTCGGATCAATTGTTGTAGTAATTTTCCCAGCTTTTTGAAAAGCATTGAGTGCATAACGCAGAGTTTTGTGTACTCGATCTCTGTGTCCAAGCTCAATTAAAGACTTTGTACACCAAGCAAAGTCTCTTATCCAAAATTCTGGAAAATTCTGAGCTGATGTTTGAAAATATCTTCCGTTCCAACATTCTTCAATAATTTCTTTACAAATTTTTTTTGCATTTCCCTTGTAACGTTTTGGTTTCCATCGAGATTTCAAACTAGAAAGAAAAATCCTTGTACCAATTTTAGCTTGAAAAATTTTTCCAACCATTTTACTAAGAAAAATGTTTAATGTCTATAAATCTTTTGACTTTTATTTTACTAAACAGGGTGTTTTGTACAATTTATGCTTTTGATCTCTGTAAAATATTAAAAAATGGTAACACTCAAATAAGGGGAAATTATATAAACTAAAAATCATTTTCTTTAATTGTATAAATGGCAAATTTAAATTATAATCCCAAAAAAATAACTTTTATTATTTTTGTTATATTAATTACTATTTTTTTAGTAATAATTAGTTCTGTTAATGATAATTTTATTGAACAGACAAGTGGAGAAACAAAAGATAATCTAAATTTAGCTGAATCAACTGATATATCTTTATCTTCAAAATCATTTATTAATAATTATTTTCAAAAATTTTTTGGTAATGTTTTAACTGGTGCTATTGTTGAAGACGGTGGTTTAGCTGTTCAAGCAGTTTCTGAGTGTGGTGTTTTAACTTCAAATAATGCAACTGATGGTCTTATTTCTCTTACTTCAAATATAAACGCGGTTGGAACTTGTTTTACTATTGGAGCGCACAACCTTGTTTTGGATGGTGCTGGTTATACGGTGTATGGTGATAATTCAAGTGAAGATTCTTTAGTAAATAATAGTGGTTTTGATA
>CAYWPT010000015.1:19205-21377 GCA_964460605.1 uncultured Methanosarcinales archaeon | reverse complement strand
GCTTACTATTTTCGTTTTCATTATTCAACTACTTGATCTTTCTTCATAACAAAAATTACAGGACCACCATTTCTCTCAACTACTTTTACTGGGTAAAAACCAATGCCAAAGAAATAATTTAAGCTATCTTGTGATAATGGATAATACCAGCTAGGTTGTGTATACTCATAAACATCAATTTCTACATAAACATCACTCTCTGTAATAAGCATGTTCAGATCGGATTCAAAATTCTCTCTTCCTTGAGGGTGTGGATAATATTGCTCTAAATATCTGTCCTGCCTGAGCCACCATATGGGCCCACCAAGGACCACGTTGTCTTCATGCCCCGCCTGATAAAATTCTCTCTCAGTAAAAGCTCTTACCATCCTAGGAGAACCAGCAAAAATAGGAATGTCTTCAGGAACGTTCTCTTGTATCCATAACCCTGCTTCTTCATGTCCTGCATAAGACCACATCCGACCTTCAATCAAACTATTTCCAGTTTCATAAAAACCAAAAGAAATAAAGCCCACAACTAAAAGAATAAAGATAACTTGAACATAAGGTCTTGCTCTTTTGTCAATAAAAATTTTCAAATAATGTGCAAGCTCATCAATAGCAAAGGCTGCGAAAAGAACTGCAATTGATAACAAAGGTATTACATATCTGTCTTGAGTATTATCTACGTTTACTTCAAAAAATAACCAATAGGTAATAAAAAGCACAATGGGGAAATAATATCTTTTTTCTTTATAGGCTAAAATGAACAATAAAGCGATTGCCATTAAAACAAAAAGTTGCCAAGTGAAAATCCACTGTAACATACCCCAAGCTTCAAATCCAAAAGGCATACCTCTTTGTGTTAAAAATAAGGTAAACACTCTTCCTACCAATTTTGCTCCAAATAATACTCGTACAGCAATATCTGCTACTGTAATAAAGACAACAGGAATAAGCCAGGAATACAAAGTTGGCCTATGCTTGAACATTTCTTTTCTTTTGAATAATACATAATAAATAAGCAGGGCAAGCACGAAAATAACTGATTGTACTTTAGTAAACATACAAACTAAAAACATTAATCCTGCTGCAATTCCCCAGAATCTTGTCTTTTCTTTTTCTAATTTCACCATTGCGTAAAGCAAGATAATGGTGGTCACTAACATTGGTGAATCTGCTAAAGGTCTTACACTATAAAACCAGAAGATGTGGTTAGTAGCTAATAATAATGCTGCAATTAAACCAGTTCTTTTATTCTTTAGTTCAGTACCTAACATGTACATGAAAGTAACGCCAACTAAAGAGTAAAGCACAGCAACAATTTTTCCTGCTGTAAAAGCGTTCTTTGTAAAAAGGTAAAAGAAAGCCATGATTGTTTGCGGTATTGCATAATCTCCACCCAAATATTGTTGAGAGAAGAAAAATAATGGTTCTTGTGTTACTTTGATAACATACCATAAATGAACAGCAGTATCATTCCAGATACTTTCTTGACCAATGAACTTTAATCGTAATACTAAGGTCATGATTAAAATCCCTAAAAATAAAAGGTTTTCATATGAACTTAGGAATTTTACAATGGAAAATTTTACTTTGTCTAATTTTGTAAGCTGAGTTTTTTCCTTCCTGTGCTTTTTTGGAGATGTTTTTGTTTCCTCTTCATTTTCAAGAACTTGAACTAAAGGTTGCTCTTTTTCTAATGGGGTGATATGTTCACTTAACTTTTCAATATCCTCTTTTTTAAGATTATTCTCTTCCATTTACAAAGCACCTACTCTAATGAATTCTTCTTTCCAAAGCTTTATAAACTTTATTCAACGCGAGTCTTCAGATGGAAGGTGGAAATAAGAGGAAGAAACTCGTTGTTTTAGGCATGGGGGGCCATACCTCACAGATTCTTCGTTTAGCAAATAGCGTTATGGATATATATCCAGGAAATTATGATTATGAATATGTAATTGGACACGATGATAAAACCTCAGCTAATAAAGTAAAACATGAGGGAAAGATCTATACTATGAAAAACCCTCGGCTTATGACTGATAAGAGTATTGCAAAAGTAGTTCTTAATATGGTGCCTGCAACCATAGATGCTTTTAAGGTTCTGAGAAAATCTAAACCAGATATTATTATTAGTGCTGGTCCTTCAATGACCATCCCTTTATTTTGGTTAGCAAAAGTGAAGGGAAT
>CAYWPT010000015.1:0-19195 GCA_964460605.1 uncultured Methanosarcinales archaeon | reverse complement strand
GACAATCTTTTTAGAATCATGGGTGCGTGTACACCATGGAAGTATTACTGGAAAATTAGTGTATCCAGTATCAGATTTATTCTTAGTACAATGGGAAACCATGAAAAAACAATATCCTAAAGCAGTCTATGGAGGGAGGTTATCTTAAGATGGCAATTTTTGTGACTGTAGGTAATGGTAAGTTCGAGCCATTAGTAAAAGAAGTGGATAGACTCAAAGCTGAAGGTATCTTAAAAGAAGATGTTATGATTCAGTTAGGCCATGGTGAATATAAACCACAACATTGTCAATGGTTTACTTTCGAGAGTCCATTAGATCCTCATTACGCAAAAGCAGACATCGTGATTGCTCATGGTGGTCCAGGAACTGTTTTTGAAGTACTTCGTCGTGGAAAGAAGTTGGTTGCAACTCCAAATAGGGATAGAACTGATCCTAATCATCAAGTAGAATACTTACGTGCAATGGATAAGGAAACACCAGCAATGATTTATTGTGATGGTATGAAAGAATTAGCTGCTTGTATTGAAAAAGTACGTGCTCACGAATTTGTATCTTACGCACCTAAAGAACATACACTGCATCATGAAGTGCAAAAGTTTCTTTCAAGAAAAAAATGATTGGAAAGATCAAGGCATTTATTTGGGGTGGGGAAACAAGAAAACATTTGTTTAACACTTTTTTAGTTTATGGTTTTATTTCTTTGAGCATTATTGTTCTTAAAATTTTGATTGCTCGATTATATGGACAAGAAGAGTTAGGGATCTTCACTTATTTCTTTTCTGTAGTAAGTTTGGTTTACTTATTCACTTCATTTGGACTGCCAGAAGCTTTGACGCAAGTGATTATCAAAAATGGAAAGAAGTTACGTTCAGTTTTGAAATATTTTACTTTTTATACTGTTTTATCGACTATTGTTTTCTTGTATGCTGCCTATATCTTTTTGAAACACCCTAATTTTGATCCTGGCTTGAGAGGATTTTATTGGGCAGTAGCTCTCTCTATTATTGCTTACACCTTACATTATTTATCCTATTCAATCTTTAGGGGTCGTAAATATTTTGTGAGTGGTTCTTTGTATTCTTTGCTTAATAGGATTTTTATCATTACTTTTTTGGTCTTATTTAGTTATCTTTCATTACCTTTTGTCTACTTTTTATTTTCAATGAGCGCTGCTCTATTACTTGCTACTATTGCGAGTTTGCCTCAGTTATGGAAAATTAGTGATAAAGAGAAAGTTTTTCATTCTTCTGAAGCATTTTTGTACTTAGCATTTTCATTATTTTTAGTTCAAGTAAGTTTTTATTCATTAAGATTCATTGATGCTTTAACTATTAAGTATTTAGTTGATTTTTCTCAGTTAGGATTGTATTCAGCATATTCATCAATTACAAATGTGATTCGTTTGTTAGGTTACGTCTTTCCTATGGTGGTAATTCCCATGGCTGCAGTGAGTAAATTCAAATTACGTGAGAGCTTCCGTAGAATTATGTATTTGTTAGTACCTTTTGTTGGATTAGTGCTTATTGGAACTTACTTTTTAGTACCCTTCTTGTATGGGGATCAGTATCAAGCAACTTGGTTGCCAGTGGCTTTAGTTTTTAGTTCAACTTTGCTTATTGTTTATTCTTATTTTAATTCCATATTTGTTGGTGAGAATAAGTTTTCTCCGTTTTATGTGAAGATTTTGGCTCTTGATGCTTTATTATCTTTGATTGTCAATACCATTTTGAATTTGTGGTTTATATCGCTGTGGGGGATTATCGGAGCTCCGATTGGAACTGCTGTGACTATTCTGATAAAGATAGTATTAAATTTATATGGGATTAAACAGCTGAGAATTAAGAATGGAAAAGAAGCTATTTAGGATGAATCTTTTCGCCAGTTTCTAAATCATAGATTTCAATGATATGTACTGGACAAGCTTCAGCTGCTTCTAAATGTCTTTCAAAAGTGTCTTGACCAATGATCAATACTTCCTTTTCTGGAGTTTTTTCAGTATTAGGATCTTTGAGTGTTGCAATACTCTCATCAATAATGTATTCCCAAAGTTCAGGTGCAGCATATTCACAAGCTCCAGCACCAATACAATCTTTTTTGTAATAAACAATTTTGTATTTTTTCTCCATAACTGTGCTTAAAATACAGAAAAGTTATATACTTTACTATTGCTTAGGAGCCATAAGTTTTAAATAGGTGCAAGTGCACTTAACTATAGTTAACTATTATTTGAGTGGTGGTAAGGTATGACTCCAGAAAGCAAGACAATAGACAAACAAGATGATTCATTAACAGGTCTTCCTGATCAAGATATAAAAATTGAGGAAGTTCCTCATGAAAAGATTTCTCTAAATGTGCTTCCAGCTAAAGAAGAAGAGGCTGAAATTAAAGATAATGTTGTTCCTGAAAATACTGAAAAGAAAGAAGAAGTAAAAGTTGAAGAAAAAACTACTAAAAAAGATATTTATCCAAGAAGATTTAATCGAGTTCTCTTCGTTGTAACAGACGTATCTGCAAGTTATGGGAAAGCAATGAACCCTCATTTAGGAATTGCTATGCTTATGGCCTATTTAGAAAAAAATGGTGTAGAAACCGAAGTAATTGATTTACAATTAGGTTATGAACTAGAAGATGTTGCTAAAAAAGCTAAAGAGTTTAACGCTGATTTGATTGGTATTACCATGTTTAGTTTTGATTTTGTAAACACTTACAAAAAAGTGAGTAAAATCAAAGAGATGACTGGTGTTCCAGTTGTTTTAGGTGGCGCGCATATTTCTACTGTAAAAGGTGAGAGTTTAGAGAGAACCACGGCAGATTTTGGAATCACAAGAGATGGAGAAATTCCTCTACTACAATTATGTTTAGGATATCCTTTAGATGATATTAAAAGTTTAGTGTATAGAAAAAAAGGTGAAGATGGTAAAGAAGAAATTACCATCAATACTACACGTAAATTAAATTGGGAATTAGATGATTTACCATTTCCTGCTTACGAAAAATTTGAATTAGAAAGATATATTCATTTTATTGATAAACGATTACCTTTAGAGACTTCACGTGGTTGCCCTTACTCTTGTACTTATTGTGATGTGAAAGTAAGTATGGGTCAAGCTTTCCGTCCAAGAAGCCCAGAACATATTGTGGCAGAGTTTAAACACTGGTATGATAAAGGATTTAGATTCTTCGAATTTGTAGATGATGTATTTACTATGGATATGGAACGTGCTGAAAAAGTCTGTGATTTGATTATTGCTAGTGGCATGAAGTTCAGATGGAACTGTGCAAACGGTATTCGAGCAGATAGAATTTCAGAACCATTATTACGTAAGATGAAACTTGCTGGTTGTGAGTTTGTAGCTTACGGATTAGAAACAGGTAATCCAGAAATGTTAAAGATAATTAAGAAAGCTATTACTTTAGATAAAGCTACAGAAGCTTTTGAGATGACAAATAGAGTAGGAATGAAATTTGCGGTGAATTTTATCATTGGTCATCAAGAAGAAACGTATGATAGAGCAATGGATTCTATCAAATATGCTAAAAGTATTCCAGTAGATTATGTTAACTTCTCAAATATGATCCCTTATCCGGGAACAGAGATTTACAAATGGATTGAAGCGAATGAGAAAACAGGTCGCGCTCGATTCTTAGTACCTAAAGAAGAGTTTTTGAAAAATTCTACAACTAAATTAGGTTTACCTGTTTTTGAGACTCGTGAATTCAAATATGATGAAAGAGTAAAAGCGCTTAAGATGGGTCGAGCATTAGCTCAGAAAAAACATTTTAATTATCGTTTAGGTCCAACCATGGGTCACTTTGCATATTTAGCGAGTAAGAATAATAAAATCTATAATGCCTTACGTAGGTTTGCTACAGGGAACAGAGTTGGTAAAAGAATGTATAATGTTGTTCGTAAGCAGTATAAGGTATGGGAGTAGGATTATATGAATATCAATAATTTTTTTATTTTTTTAATTACTTTAGTTGTTGGTATTTTACTAATAATTTATTCTAAGTGTCTTTCACCTTTAGTTTCTTGCTTCTAGTCTTTAACAATCTTTATATACCTTTAATTTTGCATTTTTCTTATGAATTATGAGCATTTATACTCTGGAGAACATCTTAAGAAAATAGATCCAAACTGGAGCTATAGAAAGTGGTCTTATAGATTAACTTTTGAAGCAAAGATGAAATATGTTTTAGGTATTTTACGTAAGTTACCTAAAGGTGCTCGTATTCTAGATGCTGGTTGTGGACAAGGTCTTCTCGTAGAATATTTACACAAACGTGGTTATGATGTAACTGGTATTGATGCATTTTATGGAAACAATTTAGTAAAGAAAGCAGATATTATGAAAAGTGGTTTCAAAGATGAAAGTTTTGATGTGATTTTATGTCTAGATGTTATTGAACATTTTCCTTTTCATGAACAAGAAGCTTTGATTAAAGAATTATCAAGACTATTATCTAAACGTGGAAAGATTATTTGGTCTATCCCAAACATGGCTCATTTGAGTTCTCGTTTTGCTTTCATGTTCTTAGGTAGATTAATTAGAACTGCTAAAATTGAGTACCATCCTGGTGATAGGCCCATTTGGGAATATTATAGAATGTTAGAGAAACATGAGCGTATTGTAGCTAAAAAAGGTTTAGGAGCAACTATCCCTGGTTTCTATCAAGTAACTCAGTTATGGCCACATTATTTTAGCTGGTTGTATTCTGTTTTGAATATCTTTACTTTCATGCCTAATTGGTGCTTTAATGTAATTGTTATTGCTAGGAAGAAGTAGTTATCTAAGATATACTTTTGATCTTTTATCGATTTTAGTAATCAATACAATATTTTCGTCTTCTTTAACTTTATACAAGGTTCTAAAATCTCCAATTCTATATCTAAAGATTTTATCAATCCCTTCCCTTCGAATAAACTTAGAATCTTTTGGAATGGGGTCTAATGCTAATTTTTTAAGTCTTTCAATTATTCTGTCTTTGATATGGTTGTCAAGTTTATTTAGAGATTTATCTGCCCTTTCTGAAAGATGAACTTCATACATCTAAGCAATTCTCTTAGTTTTACCTAAGATTAAATCCTCTTCAGCTTGCTCAAGAGCTTTCTTATCATCTTTTGTAAGAGTAAGATCAATATTGGTTATTTGGATATTTTTTATTTTTTCACTTTCTGATGTCATAAACATTGAAAGATGTAATTCTTTAAATAGATTTCTTAAGAAAAACTGAAAAGTTTTTGAAAAATAATAAAAATAAAATAAAAATTTAATTCACATCATAGAAGTAGTCAGGTAATAATTCATTACCGCCTAAATACAATGCTTCTTCTTCTGGAGTAATACTAAAACCTTCTGGATAATTAATCTGCCAGATCTTCTGTGGACCGATTACACGACCTTGATACAAACTAATCGGGGCAAAGGTTTCAGGGGTACCATAAACTAATTCAAAAGCTGAAGTATCATATTTTGGATTTGCTTGGTTAAAGACATAAAGATTTGTCCATAAAGCATTTACTCCTTCTTCGGAAACATACATTCCTGCACCTAATGGATGAGCCATACTTCCATCACCATTTAATGTAGGCATTAAACGTACACATCCTCCAAGGCCCTCTTCTTCAAACCAGAACATTTGTTCGTTAAAGTAAACACATTCAATTGGAATATCTACTCTTTGTCCTCTATGAACTACTGCAGCTGTAGGCTGTTCAAATTGAACTGTTGTTACAATTTCTTCTCCAATGTGTTGCTCTGTTTCTTTATAAGGTATAAAAATTGCTCCAATGCCTGATTGTTGTCTTGGGTAAACTGTTCCTTCCCAAACAAAATCATCATCAAAGACATATGATCCTTCATAAGCTAGAACAGTGGTATCTCGAGTTTCTCGAGTACCTTGTTCATTGAGAACAAAAGTAGAAATCCAGGAATATCTATCATAATTCTCATCAGCACCAATGCTTGAGTAAGCAGTATATTTTCCAATTTCATCTGCAACAATTAAGTAGTGTGAAGTATCGTGTGCTTTGAGCACTTTTAATGCTTCTTCTTGGCTTTGACCAGTGAGTACATGTCTCCCCATTAAAAAGTTCCAATACTTAATTCTATTAGTACCATCTAATACGGTTGACCTTTCCCAACCATTTTGTACCCAATATCCATAATCCCACCAGTGACCAAAGACTGCATCTTCAGGAATATTATTTCTTACCCAATCTCCTGTTACTTGCCATTGTTGACTATATCCTGGTCCGGAATATGTTCCTTGTCCTAAACTTCCTTCATAAAAAGCAGGGACTAAACCTTTGAATGCTCCTGCAAATGGACTTATTAAAACAAAGACCAATAAAAGTATTGCAAGATATTTGTAAGAATCATTTTTAATTTTCCAAATCATTTTTCCTAGATACACTACAGCATAACTTGCTGTAATTGCAGTAATTGGAGCGAAGATAAAGAAAAGCCTACTCGCACCACGAGCAGCTACTACCATGATTACAAACCAAATTAATACAAAAATGTATCTCTTATCCCAAGACAAAATTTGTTCATAATTTCCATCATCTTTATTGTAAGCCTTAAGATAAAAGTAAGCAATGTAGAGCATGAATGCTGCTAAACTTCCCAAATAGACAAATATAGAGAAGCCAGTAACTCCATTAAAAGTAACACTATTAGATGAGTACCTACTCATTGAAAATGCTAAAATGAAGGCTGTGAATGCTCCTGTTAATCTCCACTTATACTTGTTCTCTTTTACCATGGTAAAGAACATTAAAACTGATCCTGCCATAAAGAACAATAAGAATAGTGGGAATCCACCAAAACCACCTGTTCGTAAAAAGTGTGGACCGAATTGAGAAATCCATTCTGTAAAGTAAGGTTGGTGCTGTTCTGCTACAGTAAGCTCCCATCTATCGTTTCCTAATGGATGTAGTAAATTATCTGTAACTTCATCAGCGTGACCAGTAATTTCTCCTGGACCTACAACAACTAAAGCTAATACAAGCATAATTCCAAAGCTGATAACTAAACTTGCTACGCTTACTGGAATTTTATTCTTAGTTAAAGCAGTGATTTTTTTCTTTAAACCAAATTTGTTCATCTTGAAAATAAGTAAATCCACAAGAAGTACAAAGACTACTAAGAAAGCAACACCAGTTGTAGCTGAACCAACTAAGTCAGTAATACCAAAGATAGGAATCCATAAGGTAACTACTGGTAAAAAGCCTAGCACCCAAACAAAATACATGTAAGTGTCTTTTTTAGTAATCTTATCTAAGAATAATTCTACTAATGTAAAGAGTGAAATGATTAAAATAAGGAATTTCCATCCTCCCCAAGCCTGACCCATTAAACCGGTAAAAATACCTGCTAAAAATCCCCAAGCAATGGATTTTTTAAGCTTCTTATGTTGCCAAGCAATGACGTAAAAATACATGGCCATGAACATAAGCATTACTCCTAAAGCCTCGTGGTCTGCAAAACCCATAGTAGTCCTTTGCATAAAGGCAGGAACAATTGCTAAAAAGAGTGATGATAATAAAGCAATTTTGGTATCAAATAACTTTCTTACTAATAAGAAAAAGAATACCATAGCCACAGCAAAACAAATTACTGGATAAACAATCGCTGCGTATTCAATAGTAACATTTGGATTAAAAATACTCAATATTTTGTGCACCCATACAATAAAATAACTCATAAAAGCGAATTTCACTGTTGGGATACCTTCTGGAACATAACGCGTCATATCAATAGCAGCCAATGTACCAGTCTCAACAATTTCTCTAGCATATTTAGTGAACAAATGAGGGTCTAAAGCTAAAGGAATAAAATTTCCGGTGGTAACATCTTTGAGTAGGTTAAGGTTTCTTGTCCTTACAAAAGAACCAATGTAAATAATTGCGGCTAGAACTATATAAGCAATCCAATCTTTTTTTGCTTTAAAGAATTTAATTGCCTTTTCTCTTTCTTTATCTAAATTTTCAACTTTCTCTTCATTTTCACTCTCTTCTTTAGCTTGAGAAAATAATTTTTTAACTTTATTTACTACTTCTTCTCTTTTCTTTTCATCTGATTTTTTAGTAGCCTTTTGTTCATGTTCACTCATTTTTTCACCCTCATGTCATTACACCAAGCATGGTGTATGATAATCGATCACTCAATTGTGTTAATTCATCAAGATCCTTCCCCTCTAAAACAACACAAGCATCCTTGATATATGCTTTTTGTTCAATTCCTGATTGTAATAAAATTCCGGCTGTAATGGTATCACAAGAGACGATGGGTACATCCCCACATCCTTCTTCTTTAATGCAAGCGTCTTGTCCAACTTTTCTCAGTTCATATATTAATCCTTGAAGGAAAGTAATTTGTTCAGCAGATTCAATACTATCTGCAGCATCATCGATGACATAGATTTTTCCAGCAAGTAAAATATGGTTAATATCAAGATCAAAAGAAATTTCTTTTAATTCTTCAGGATGATAAGTAAAGGGAATATATCTTCCATCAAAGATTAATTGCCAACTATATCCAGAATTATAAAATTGATAACCGTTATAAGAATCTGTATTTTCGCTAACACTTGCACCTGTAGCTCCGCTACCATTCAAGCCTCCACCAACTCCAATAAAGCCAGCTACACTCAAAACCATTAGTATACAAATGAAATAAGCCATAAGCTTCTTATTATCCACTTTAACTTTCATCTTTATTTTTCGACTTATTTGGTATATAAAACTTCTTGTCTTTTAGAGGTAATTTAACTTAAAAACAACAATGAAACCCCTAAAAATAAACAGTACCAAGCAAAATAATGCAATTTCCCTTTATTTACCATTTTCAATAATAGAGATAAAGATATATGCCCTACAATGATTGTAATTAGAGTAGCAACAAGCACTTCTGGTATTTGCTGTAATTCTTTGATTCCATCAAATTCTAAAATACTCGCTCCAACTATCGCTGGAATAAACAACAAAAAAGCAAACCTTCCAGATTCCTTTCTTCCTACACCTTGGATCAATCCAGTACTAATAGTGGTTCCCGAACGTGATACTCCAGGAAATATTGCTAAAGCTTGCGCGCAACCTATAATCAAAGCATTCCCCAAAGATAACTCTCTCGCCTTTCTCACTTTCCTTTTCGATGCAAACAAAAAGATTGCAGTGAGCATAAAAGAAAATGCTATCATACGCAGATCTCCAAAAGCCCCTTTAATAAAATCATTAAATACTAAACCTACAAAAGCTATAGGAATGCTTGCTAAGAATAAAAAACTAAAATAACGTAAAAAGTAAGGATCTTTTCTCAATACTCCTAAAAATAAGCACCTAATATCTTTTCTAAATACTAAAAGAACTACCAGTAGACTTCCTAAATGTAGAACAATATCAAAACTAATTGGTTGCACTATACCAAAATAATGTTGTGCTAGTGCTAAATGTCCACTAGAACTCACTGGTAACCATTCAGTAATCCCCTGAATGATTCCTAGAACAATTGCTTCAAAAAAATTTACCACAATATTACAACTCTCTTAATTTAACAAAATTGTGCGCGGTAAACAAACCTCTTTCCTCTAAATCTTTAAATTTAGTGTGTTCAACGCCTAACAAAATCATATCAACATCATGAAGACTATTCTCCTCAGGGTTAAAGTATTTTGAAGCAAACTCTCCTTCAATAACTTCTCTTTTCAAGAAAGGATCAAAAGCCAAAGTTTCCACATTATATTCTTGTAATTCTTGAATTAAATGTTTTATTCTAGAATTTCTATAATCGTTTACATTTGCTTTAAAGGTTAAACCTAATACAAGCACTTTGTGGTGATTATTTGTTTTTTCTTTCTTATTTAACCTTTTAACAATTTTGTTTGCATAGAATTTGTGCATGGTATCATTAATTCTTCTTCCTGTAAGAATGACATCAGGGTGATGTCCAAGTTCTTCAGCTTTATGTGTTAAATAATAAGGATCGATACCAATGCAATGCCCGCCAACTAATCCAGGCGTGTATTTGTGAAAATTCCATTTAGTTCCTGCAGCTTCTAAAACTTCATGAATATTAATATCAAATTTGTCATAAATTATCGCTAGCTCATTCATTAAAGCAATATTAAGATCTCTTTGAATGTTTTCTGTAATTTTAGAGGCTTCAGCTACTTTAATATTTTGCGCTTTGTGTGTCTGAGTAATCTTACTATACACGAAATTTACATGTTCTAAACTTGTAACATCACTTGCAGCAACAACTTTTACAATATCTTTAATCCCTCTAAGTTTATCTCCTGGACTTAAACGTTCAGGTGAATAACCTACCTTGAAATCTTGTGGAAATTTTAATTGAGAATGTTCTTCAAGGACTGGAATACAAACATCTTCTGTTGTTCCAGGATAGACAGTACTCTCATAAACAACAATGCTTCCAGATTGTAAATGTTTTCCAATAATCTCTGAAGCTTTCTTTAAAGGTTCTAAATCAGGCTTTTTAGTAACATCAATTGGTGTTGGAACACAAACAATAACAAAATTACTTTGAGAAATCACTTCAGGATTATTACTATAGCGTAAATTAGAATGATTTAACTCTCCATTCTTGTATTCTCCATTAGGATCAATGCCATTTTGTAATGATTTTACTTTCTCTTCATCAATATCAAAACCAGTAACTGGGAAATGTTCTGCTAAAGCTACTGCCAAAGGTATACCAACGTACCCTAAACCAACTATACAAATTTTTTTCTCTTTCATCTCTTTTTCCTTAAAATCTTTATACCAAATTACAAAATTCTCAAGGCCTTCTTCGATTTTTGTTGTAGGTTCCCAGCCAAGAATCTCTTTAGCTTTATTATTATCAGCATAAGTCTTGTGTACATCACCTTTCTGTAAAGGCATCATAATCTTTTCAGCTTCCATACCTAAAGACTTCTCAATGCACTGAATAAAATACATTAAAGTTACCGTATTACTATTTCCTAGATTAAATACTTCAAAACCTTTTACTTTATCTAAAGAAAGTAAAACGCCGCTTACAATATCCGTGATATAGGTAAAATCTCTTTCATGATCGCCATTATTGAAAACTTGGATGGGTTTTCTAGCAGTCATTAAATTACTAAACTTGAAATAAGCCATATCAGGTCTTCCCCAAGGTCCGTATACTGTAAAGAATCGTAGACCAAAAGCATTAGTCCCATAGAGCTTGTGATAAGTGTGTGCCATCATTTCCTTATGCTTTTTTGTAGCAGCATAAAATGAAACTGGCTGATCAACCCGATCTTCTTCAGAGAAAGGAATTTTTGTATTTCCACCATAAACGCTAGAACTTGAAGCAAAAACTAAGTCTTTTACATTGAACTCTTTCATTAATTCAAGAATGTTTAAAGTTCCTAAACTATTTGTTTTTTGATACTCAAAAGGATTCTCAATTGAATAACGCACGCCTGCTTGTGCAGCTAGGTGACAAACTTTATCAAACTTGTATTTTGAAAAAACTTCTTTCATAGCTTCATAATCAGAAATATCAATCTCAAGGACTGGACATCTTCGCGAAATCAAGGATTCTACTCTTTTTTTCTTAAAACTGACATCGTAATAATCTGAGAAACAATCTACGATAACAACCTCGTCGCCTCTGTCCAATAAAGACTGTGCAACATGTGCTCCTATAAATCCCGCACCACCGGTAACCAACACTCTCATGAGCTTATTTTCAAGAATTTTCGCTTATAAAAGTTATGCACTAAGAATATGAATTACAGAGAATAACTATCGTCTCCCTACACCAAAATACTCAAAACCTTCTTCTTTAACAAACTCAGGTTCGTAAATGTTCCGACCATCAAAAACGATTTTAGATTGCATAGCATCTCCATGTTCAGAAAAATCTACGTTTCTAAAATCGTCCCACTCTGTTGCTAAGAAAATAGCAGAACTTGTTTTTGTACTCTCTTTTAACTCATTATGATAAGAGATCTTATCCCTTTGTGCATGATTTTCAAAATGTTTTTTCATCTCATCCATAGCTACGGGATCGTGTACTCGTACGGATGCTCCTTTTGTAATAAGATTATTAATTAAAGTAAGTGATGAAGCTTCTCTAATATCAGAAGTTTTAGGTTTGAAAGATCCGCCCCAAACAGTAAAAGTTTTTCCAGTCAAATCAGCTCCAAATTTCTCTGAGACTTTATCCATAAAAGCGTGTTTTTGCTTTTCATTAAGCTTGTCTACAGATTCTAATAATTGTGCATTATAACCATTCAATTTAGCAGTATGTACTAATGCTCGCACATCTTTAGGAAAACAAGATCCACCATAACCAATACCTGGTTGTAAAAACTTCGCATTAATTCTATCATCAAGTCCCATTGCCTGTGAAATTAATCGCACATCAGCTCCAACTTTATCACTGATATTAGCTAATTCATTAATGAAAGAAATTTTAGTTGCTAAAAAAGCATTATTTGCATATTTGATCAATTCTGCAGTCTCCCAATTAGTTTCAATAAAAGGGATATAGGTACGTACACGACCAGTATAGATCTTACGCAAAATACCAAAAGCTCTTCTATCTCTTGCACCAATAACAATCTTGTTTGGGTGTGCGAAATCATAAACTGCTGCACCTTCACGCAAAAACTCTGGGTTAGAAACAACTTCTACTAAAGCATCAGGATTTACTTGTTCAACAATTTCTTGACATTTAGCACAAGTTCCAGGAGGAATAGTACTTTTGTTAATAATAATTTTATAATTGTTAGCGTAACGAGCTACAGTCTCTGTAACCTTGAAGATATAATCCATATTTGCAGAGCCGTCCTCTTTTCCAGGGGTTCCTACACAATTGAACACAGCTTCACATTCTTCAACGGCAGTTTTAGCATCTGTTGAGAAGCTTAACCTTTTTTTATCAACATTTTTTTTAACTAAGTTTGGAAGTCCTGGTTCATGGAAAGGAATTTTTCCTTCATTGAGGGTACGAATTTTTTCAGTATCAATATCTACACAAATAACTGTGTGCCCTAAATTTGCTAGAGAAGCACCTGTAACTAAACCTACATAACCAGTACCAAATATTGCTATCTTCATGTAAACGACCTCAAAACCATTTTCTCTCTTATCCTCAGTTAGGAAGACTATTCTTCCTTAATTAATGTAATATCTTCCTCTTGTGCTCTACGCACTGGTTTTTCATATCGCAGTTCCTCATCGGCTTGTGCAACTAAACCCGGGGTTCTTCCAATAAGAAAAAATCCTTTACCTAAAGTTGTATGAAAACCAAAATCACATAACAATAAAGCAATTAAGCCATCAATGTTAATAGGAATATTCCTGTTTTTAAGTGTCATGAATTTCTGTTCTACAATATCCTTCATGAACAAGAACTCAGAAGTGAATGAAATTTTTTCAATTTCTTCTAAAAGTACTTTTACTCTTGGATCTCCTTGCTTATACACTCTGTGTCCAAAACCATACAAGGTTTTCTTGTTGGTGATCATATCTTCAACTTCTTTTTCAATAGTTTCATTATTCATGCCTTTCCAAGCATAAAATTGCTTCATAGCGTTTTCAATAGCTCCACCATGATAATCACCAATGCTCAATAACCCAGCACCAACTGCAGTGTTCAAAGAGTTTCCACCAGAAGCTACAAACCTTGTAGTCATAGCTGAAGTAGTTCCAGCACCGTGATCAATAATACTAATTAATAATTTTCCAAATAATACTGATTCTTGCTCTTTGGGATTTCTTCCTGAAAGTGTTAAGAAAATAACATCTGAGAATTTTCCGTTTTTAATTAAATCAGATAACTTTTGACCACGAAGTGTAAAGTCTTGATTCTCAATTTTTGATATTCTTGTTTCAAATTTCATTTTTTATGCCTCTTTTACAAATTTTTCAATTTATAAAAGTAATAGAACTTTATTCTTTTTCTCTATTGTGTATCTTCTAGTTTAGCTAAAAACTGTCTAAAGATATCTTCATAAAATGTAACAAAGCTTGAAAGTCTTTCAAGAATATGTTTTGATTCTTCATCATCTTCAATATGTGTTGTAGGGTCTAATTTTTCTTTTACTCCCATAAAGGTCTTTCTTATATCTACAATTATTTCTTTTTCAAGATCAATTTCTTCTTTAATATCTCCCTCTACAATTTTTCTGTGTTTGAGAACCCACCTTTTTCCTTTCTTTTGAGCAGCTTCTTCTTCTAGAACAATATGCAAACAGTGTTTTTCTTTTTCTTGAAGCCTAGCATATAAAAGCATTAATTCTTCTTGCACTTCTCTTAAGGGATCTGCAAATTCTGGTGCTTCATCTGTATATTCAAGATCTACATGCAAAAAGAGCGGTTCTAAACCAAGTAATTTATTTTCAAAACTGTGTGTAGCAGCTATGGTTTTTTTTTCCTATGTCAATACCTTCTTCTAAATCATTGAGTGCTTCTGTTGCAGCAAAGCCAAGATCCTCATCAAGACTATTCTTTAATTCCATTTTCTAATACCTCTTTCATTTTCTCACCAATTTTGTGATGTACATCTACAATATGTACGCCAGCTTCTTTTAATTTCATAACTTTATTCTTACGAGTACCTTTATTTCCTTCAATAATAGCACCTGCATGACCTAATGAAACATTTTGCACGCCTAAGGCTTCTGCAAACTTACCTGAAATAAAAGCTACAATAGGTTTAGCAAAAGCATTACCTTGATTTTTTCTTTCAATTAACCATTCAGCTAGATCTTCTTCTGAAGTTCCACCAATCTCACCAAATAAAGCAATACCTTTTGTATCATCATCAGATTCAAACATTTCTACAACCTCTTTGAAAGTGCTTCCCATTAATACATCACTGCCTATACTCACTACAGTAGATTGTCCTAGACCAGCTAAAGTAAGAATTAAAGAAGTCTCTGAAGACATACTTCCGCTTCGAGAAATAACTCCAATATTTCCTTGACTAAAGGCTATTTTTGATTTTCCACTAGCAATTGGAGGACATTTAGATTTTCCCACAGAATAAATACCCACAGAGGTAGCACCAATAATTGTAATGCCTTTTTTTCTTGCAAGAGCTAAACAATAAGCCATATCATGGATGGGAATATTTTCAGTAATAATATTGATAAGTTTAACATTAGCTTCAATTGCTTCTTTTATTGCACCTTTAGCAAAACGTGGAGGCACCATGATAACAGAACAATCAATTTCTTTTCCGTTTTCTTGTGCAGCTTTAATAGAATTATATACGGGAACTCCTTCTACCTCTTGGCCACCTTTTCCTGGAGTTACTCCAGCAATTAGTTTACAATTGTTCTTGAGCATTTCGCCAGTTGCTCTCTGACCTTGCTTTCCAGTAATACCTTGGATAATAAAAGTGGTGCCTTCATCAATAAGGATGCTCATGACATAACACCTGCCTTTTTGTTTTCTTTATACTCATTAGATAATTCAACCATAATCAAAGCAGCTTTTGTCATTGGAGTTTTCTCATCATAATAGTGAATATCTAAACCATGTTCTTCTTTAACCTGTGCAAGCATTACTTTAGCTTCTTCATCATGTGGTCCAGCTCTACGAATAACAATAGGGAAGTCTGGCTTTTGCTCAATAAGAATATTCATTATTCCTTCTAAGGTTTCTTTAATATTGGTAAAGTTTGCAATAACTCCTGCTACCAATAATCCTGATAAGTTTTCTCTATCAAGGACAATTTTAGTTAACCTTTCCACTTTCTCCTTTGGAGGATTTCCACTATACTCGGTAAAATTTGCAGGGTTTCCACCAACTTCTACTAAAGTGTCCATAACAGTCATAGAAGCTCCACCACCGCTTGTTAAAATAGCAATGTCTCCATCTAAATCTAAAAAGGTTTTACCTGCAACACCTCTATGATCATCCTTGTCAATTTCATGCGCTGCAATTTCCCTTGCAGTAGCTTTTCTATTATCAGTTCTTTCTGAAAACTTTATCTCTCTTCTATAATTGGCATCATCATCTAAAACAATTACAGCATCAACTGCTACATAATTCTCTCCAGTAAAGACTAATGGGTTTACTTCAAGCATTTTACAATCAAACTTGACAAAACATTCCCATAACTTTTTCATAATATCTTTTAATTCTGCTTTATTATGCTCAGAATTTGCTAAAATAACATCACAATCTTCATCAGTTAAACCTTTGAGGATATCAATTTCATGCTTAACTATTCTTTCTTCAGAAAGACTTTCAATATCAACTCCACCTTTCTCAGAAAAGATAAAAACAGGAACTCGTTTTCCAGTATTAAATAAAATCCCTAAGTATAATTCTTGTTCAATATTTACTTTGTTATCAATGAGAATTTCATTAATAGTCTCACCTAAAACTTCTTTACCAAAAAACTCAGTAGCTTTCTGTTTAGCTTCTTCTGAATTTTCCACAAGAAAGACTCCTCCTGCTTTTCCTCTTCCATTAGCCACAGTTTGTACCTTAAAGACTTTAGTTTCTGAAAATGAGGGGATTTCTTCTACATTTTTTACTAAAGTTCCATGAGAAAGCGGAATGCCTGCTTCTTTGAATAATGATTTTGCTTCAAATTCTTTGAGTTTCATGATCAATGACTTCCATTAGGGGCTTTTTGTAAATCTCCTACGATATGTTTAGCATAATAGACTTTTCTTGCAGCATATAAATTATCGTGATTTCCAATATCAAACCAGTGCTTATGGAAAACAAAACCATGTACTTCAGATTTTTCACTAATAAATTTGAGAAGTTCTCCAGTATTTTCTGCTTCACTAGTTCTTACATACTCATCGATAAGCACTAAATCTTTTTTAGGATAAAAATAACATCCAGTACTCGCTAAAGTACTTTTAGGTTCTTCAGGTTTTTCTTGAAAATCAACAATCTTAGATCCTTCTAAAATGCATACACCAAACTTTTTACGTACAGCTTCTGCTTTTTTCAAATCACGCAGAGCTACTGCTGAAGCATTCTTCTTCTTTGAGAAATCAATAAAATCCTGCATTGAAAAGCCAAAGAGATTATCTCCATTGATTACTAATAGATCATCATCTACATTTGCTTCTTTAATTGCAAAATGAATATCGCCTACAGCACCTAAGCGATCTTCATTAGTATTAGTGCCATCATTGAGTACAGCTATTCTTTTAGAAAAAGTAAACCTGATTAAATAATCTTTAATTTGTTCATAATATCTATTATTAGAAACAACATAAATCTCATCAATTTCTTCAATATCTTCAAGTTTTTCAATAATGTGTTGAAGAATTGTTTTATCTGCAACAGTCACTAAAGGCTTTGCTAGATTATTTGTTAAAGGTTTGAGTCTAGTCCCATAACCTGCTGCTAAAACCAAGGCTCTCATATTTTGAAAATACTAAGAATTTGTTTAAAAGTTTTGTGGAATGAGGGATTGAGTATTAGTGAGTGAAAATTAGAATTTTTATTAAAAAAAAGAGGGACAGCTTACCAAATTTCCCATGTAAAAACATAGTAATGTAAGGTACGGAAGCAGGCTTAACTTCGGAGATCGAAACGGGTTCCGGTGATCCTTGCTCCTATGGCCGTCCATGAAGTAGTCCACATAGTTTCTTTATAAATTTATCGGTAAATTAGTCAACAACAAAAATGCTTGTGAAAAGTCTTGGTAATGGTCACGAGTATTTTGACTGGTGTCAAATAAGAAAAAGAATTAATTAAAAAAATTAATAACCACAATTTTCTATATCTCTTATATTAAACGGAACATCAGTCTCAAATTCACCTGTGTATGGAATATTTGTTGGCACATAAATACGATAAGTAGGAACATCTTGCACCATCACCCCATCATATTCATCCATAATATCATTAAAAGCATCACCGAAATATTTCCCATTATCACAAATGTTATAAAACCAAACGTTATGATCTCCTGTCATTCTCGAATCAGGAAGAATTATAAAATCGTTAACTTTCATACCTTGACCATATCTATTTTTAAAAGAATCATTTTCATGGATAGTAATTGTCATAGTTTCAGCATCATAATGTCCTGCATTTGGAAAATAAGTCTTGTTAAAAGGTTCTTCTGCATTATAGAATGCAAAACCAACACTATCGTCATCTCCACTTAAGGCTTCTTCAGTGAATTCAAAACTGTTATTTAATTGAACAGAAGTTAGATATCTTTTAGTAGAATCAATTATTGAACCATTTTCATCACAACCATACGTTGGTAAAGCCAAAGCTCCTGCAAGAGTCAATTTTTTTGAATCTTTGATTAATCTATTTAAATTCATGCTATCTAAAATGGGTGATCTTTTATAATTGTTCCTATATATTTTGGCACAATTCAACATTTTGTTAATTCGAAAAAATAACCTATGTTACTGTTATTTTATTTATCTATCACCTAGGTCCTGAATTGTTCCGTATATCAGAAAGCTTTATAAACAATTCAATTTCTTGATTCTTATTCACAAAATACTATGTATTTTTTAGATCATAATTTAAAGGTAAATAAGATGAAAATTCCAAAAGTTCAAAAAAGATTATGTAAAACTTGTAAAACACACACCGAACACAAAGTTGCTCAAAACAAAAGGAGAACTGCAAGATCTCTAAGTTTAGGAAGCAAATATAGAGCTAAACGTAGAGGATTAGCACGTGGAAATGGTGGTCATGGTAAATATTCTAAACCAGCAGTAACTAAGTTTAAACGTGCTGGTGCAAAAAACACTAAAAAAACTGATTTAAGATACACTTGTCAAAAGTGTAAAAAATCAAGTTGTCAAGCTTCTGGTATCAGAGCTAAACGTGTGGAGATGATCTAGAATGGAAACTAAAAGTAAATTTATCAAAGTACGATGCTCAGGTTGTAAAAACGAACAAGTTGTTTTTGGAAACGCAAGCACCCCTGTACACTGTTTAGTTTGTAAGGAACAAATTGTATTCCCAACAGGAGGAAAGTCAAAAATCTCAGCACGTGTTCTTGAGGTTCTTGCCTAATGTATTACAAAAGGGAAGGTCTTCCTGAAGAAGACGAAATCGTATTGTGTAAAGTCACAAAGATTTTCCCAAATTCTGTATTCGCTGATTTATTAGAGTATAATGATTCTGGTATGATTCACATCTCAGAAATTTCTCCTGGACGTATTAGAAATTTAAGAGATTATGTTAAGGAAGGTAAAGTTA
>CAYWPT010000014.1:0-21388 GCA_964460605.1 uncultured Methanosarcinales archaeon | reverse complement strand
CGGACTTCAAGAAAAAATCAATCCGCAGTGTTCAATTGGGCGCCTCTCCATAAAAGTATTGATTGAATAACATTTAAATATACTGAGACGTTTTCATCATCTGTATGATTTTACCGAAAAAAGAAATTACTTTTTTGAAAAAGAAACTTAAAGATATTCAAAATCCATTGCTCATTCACGACAGTGACGGGGATGGTTTAGGAGCTTATTTACTACTTAACAAATTTATTGGTGAAGGGCGAAGTTTAACCTTGAGAAGTGCACATTTTCTAGATGCAAATTTTATGAAATACATAAGAGATTATCATTATGATTCTATTTTTGTTCTCGATATTGCTGTTGTTCAACAAGATTTTTTAGATGCAGTAAAAGTACCCGTCTATTGGATTGATCATCATCCAGTAAAAGAGAGAACAAATGTACATTATTTTAATCCAAGAAAACAAGATGAAAAAGCCTATATCCCAACCACAAGATTAGTTTGGGAGTTTACTGGAAAAGAAGAAGATATTTGGGTTGCCATGATTGGTTGTCTAGCTGACCATTATATGCCTGATTTTGCAGACAGATTTCAAGAATTATATCCCGATTTAATGAAAAAAGGAGCTTCAAAGCATGAAGCTTTGTTTGAAAGCCCAATTGGAGAACTCGTAAAATGTTTCTTCTTCATTCAAAAAGGTTTAAGTTCAGAAGATGTAAGAAAAAATATCTCTGCTTTAAGAAAAGTAAAATCACCTTATGAAATTCTCAATCAATCTACTCCAGCTGGGAAATATGTTTGGAAAAAGTTTGATAAAGTTAACAGAGAATACAAAAAAACAATTGATTTGGCTAAAAAGCAGAAATCCGAAGGTGGTATTTTATTATTCCAGTATCCAAATAGTAAATATTCTTATACTGCAAATTTAGCAAATGAATTAACCTCACTCAATCCAGAAAAAGTAATTATGATTGCAAGAAACCATGACCACAAAATGAAAATTAGTTTGCGTTGCGCACCTGGGAAAGATCTTTCTATTCCATTAAAATTAGCTTTAGGAACTGTTGATGGTCGTGGTGGAGGACATCCTCAAGCTTGTGGTGCTGTAATCAATGAAGATGATTGGAAATTATTCTTAGAAAATTTTAAACTGGAATTAAAAGAGGCGGGAGTAATATGATTTTTTTATTAGCTGCAATATTTATTGGATTAATAGTTGGTTTAATTTTATCTTATGTTGCTTTTGAAGAATTAGAATACGGGAGAGAATATTTTCATTTAGCTAAAAGAATGATCATGCTTTTATTCTTTATTGCTGCTGGTGTTTTATTTTTAATGAAATCACTGTATTTTCTTGGAGCAATGTTTTTAGTAGTCTCAATAGTAATATTATATTTAGAGTTAGTTGCCCATTATGAATTAACAAAACTTGATTTATTGTATTATCTGTTCTTTTTAGGGGTTTATTTTATTTTATTCTACAATGGAATGCAAAAAGAAGAATCTGAAATTTTGGTAAGTTTAATCTTCTTATATGGTGTTCCTGTAGGTACACTTTTACATTTATCTTATATCGAATATCAAACTAGAAAAGAAGAAAGAAAAAAGAAAGTGAAAAAAAGAAGGGTGAACGTTTAAGATGAGTGAAAATCTTGAAGAAGTCTTGAAAAAGAAAGTAATCCCTTTAATTGAAGAAAGTATGCAAAAATCTTGGGGAGTTGTTATCCATAAAATTGAAGAAGATATTACTGACAAACTTTTGCATCATCCTGTTGATACTTTAATTAATTTTGATTTGTCCTTCTCTGAAGCTAAGATTGATTTTAAGAAAAAATTGTTTGAGAGGGAATTACAAAAGCATAAAGGGAATATTTCTAAGGTTGCTTTGTTCTTAGGTATTGATAGGCGTAGTATTCATAGAGCAATTCATGATTTGGGTATTGATCTTGATAGAGCTGAATTGAAAAAAGAACAGATTGAAATTGAAGAAAGTACAGTAAGCAATAGTATTAAAGAAGCAATAGGTCAATATGCTTCACTTTTACAAGATGAAAAAATTGAGAGTATGTATAAAGAATTGCCTCGATTGAGTAAGACTATTGCAAAAGAGTTACCTCACCAAGAGATGAGTTGGAAAGAAGCTGAAGCACATTTTGAAGAAGAGTATTTGAAACACCATTTAGAATCAGTTGGTGGTAAAGTTAAAGATTTGGCTTTGAAGGTTGGTTTACGTGCAGAGACTGTGAGTAGAAAATTGAGTAAATTAGGTGTTAAACAAGCCCAAAAAGCTCGAAACCTTTATAAATAGACTTCTCAGATTAGCTTTAAACAGTATTATGCTGTAGAGTTTGGGCTGAACTCTTATCAAAAAGGTCCAAAAGCGATGAATTTGCTTTAAAGTAGGAGGAAAAAAGAAAATGCAAGGAAAAATTTTAAGAAAATTTTTGGGCATACCAAAAATCCACGAGGTGATTTTTTAGTATGTTTTACACATTAAGAGTTAAAGACTTTATTAGAGTACCACCTAGTATGTTTGATAAGCCTAAAGAAGAGGCAGTATTAGCAAATATTAGGGATACATACGAAAATTATGTTAGCAAAAAATTAGGTTTTGTTATCAACGTTACAAAAATCCACAACATCAAAGAAGGAACCATTGTTCCAGGTGATGGAGCTGGGTTTTATGAAACAGAATTTGACTTATTAACCTTTAAACCTGTATTAAACGAATTAGTTTACGGGAAAATTAAAGATATAACTGACTTCGGTGCATTTATTGATTTAGGAGGAAGTGAGGGTATGGTTCACATTTCACAGAGCATGGATGACTTTGTAGGCTTTAGCAAAGAAAAAGTGTTACAAGGTAAGAAAACATCTCAAACTCTAAAAGTTGGAGACAACTGTAAAGCAAGAATTATTGCTGTAAGTTACAAAGATTTGAACAATCCTAAAATTGGCCTTACTATGAGACAAGAAGGATTAGGAAAATTAGAGTGGTTACAAGAACAAGATAAAAAATCCGCTAAGAAGGAGGAAGAATAATATGGCAAAGAAAAAAGCATGTAAACGATGTAAAATGTTTGTTGAAGGAGACAAATGTCCGACTTGCGATATTAGTAATTTTTCTGATAATTGGCAAGGAAGATTATATGTTAAGAATGTTGAAAAATCACACATTGCACAAGAAATTGGTGTGAAAGCTAAAGGCGAATACGCAATCAAAGTTAAATAGAGGATAAAATGAAAGTTACAATTACAAAGAAAGATAAAAACGAATTATTACACAGATTTGAATTAGAAGGAAGTATTGAATTTAATGCAGTAACTCCAAGTAATGTTCAATTAGCTGAAGCTTTAGCTAAAGAAGTTAAATTGGACATTAGTTTAGTTGTTGTTAAACAAATCTTAACTACATTCTCACAAAAAACTGCAAACTTTAAAGCTGTTGTATATAGAAGTGCTGAAGATAAAACTAAGGTTGAGAAAGACACTAAACATATGAAAAAAGTTGCAGAGAAAGCAGCTGAAGAAGCTAAGAAGGCTAAAGAAGAAGCTGCTAAAAAAGCAGAGGAAGAAAAGGCTGCCGCTGAGGCTGCAAAAGAAGCTCCAGTTGAAGAAGTAAAAGCAGAAGAACCTGCTCCTGCAGTTGAAGAAAAGAAAGAAGAAAAAGTAGAGGAAGAAAAAGCTGAAGAAGCTACTCCTGCTGCGCAATAGGTAATTATAAAATGGCAAAACCAAAAGATAACAAAGGAAAAAAAGGAGCTAAAGAAGCTGCTCCAAAGAAGACCAGAAAAATGTACCAATTATATGAAGTTCAAGGGGATACATTAGTTCGAAAGAATAAATTTTCTCCAAAGTCTCCAGGAGATTTCTTAGCTAACCATAAAGGTAGAAAAACTTGTGGTAAAACTGCTTACACTGAATTCGATCAGAAAGAAGTTAAAGCTGAAGAGAAGTCAGAAGAAAAGAAAGAAGAATAGTTCTTCTTAATTTCTATTTTATTTTAATTTACCATAATGCTTATATAGGTAAAATCAAAACTTAGCAAACACATGGGATTATAGCTCAATCTGGTAGAGCACTAGACTGAAGATCTAGGTGTTGAGGGTTCAAATCCCTCTAATCCCACTTTTTACCACATACCCACTGGTCAAGTATACAGATAGTTCTTAAAGTAAAAAGTTAACAAAATTAAATGGTTCTAATTACATATGAAGATGTATTAAAAACGTATAAATCTAGAGAAGCAGGGATTAAAGCATTAGCAAAATATTTTTCATGGTTTCCAATTAAGAGAAATAAAATACTTGCAGGGATTGTAGCTGATTTAATTGGAGATGGACATGCTCAAAAACCACCAATGTGGAGAATGGATTATACTTCTTCTTCTATTAAAGAATTAAATCGGTTCTCAAACACAATTTATTCACAATTTGGAATAAAAGGGAAAATCAGACCATGCAATACAAACAAATTTGGAAAAACATACAATTTAGGATTAAATTCAAAACAATTAGGTAGAGCTTTATCTTTATGTGGAGTTCCACAAGGTGCAAAGGTTATGAAGAAATTCTCAGTACCTAGTTGGATTCTTGAAGATAAAGAACTATTTGGATCGTTTGTAAAGAGGCTCTTTGACTGTGAAGGCAATGTAGATGTTTCTAGTAAAGCAATTGAACTGAGGATGTCAAAAGAGATCTCAATAATTAATAGTGGTATTATATTTTTTGAAGAGATTAGAGAAAAGTTAAAAGGATATTATGATATTGACACAAACAACATATTTTTAGGTGGAAAGAACATAAGAAAGGATAAAAAAATAACACAAGAGGTCAGGTTAAAAATTAAAAGAAAAGATAGTGTTAAAAAATATTTTGAACTTATTGGTTTTGATACTGAAGAAAAACAGAAAAAATTAGAAAAGATTATTCTTACTTGGATTAGATAATCCCTGTAGCCCCACCATTTCTTAATAATTTCTAGAAATTAATATTTAAAGATATATTTGAGTATGCGCTCTTCTCACACCTTGAACTCTCCCAGGTCTGCTATGTATAAAAGGGAATAATGAAGATAAATCTGCTCCTTTGTAAAGTGCAACAACATTATTTGGATATTGTCTTATTTCTGAACAGCCACTTACTATCCTATATGATCTTTCATTTATTCTTTCTGTAAACCTATTTTCAACCCAAAGTCCTGGTGGTCCAACAAGGGTCCAGTTTAAACTATAACCACAATCTTGATGAAAATTATAACCCCTTACATCACAGTCTGTTACAGAAAAGGTACTACTATTTCTCCCAGCTTGTAGCTGTTCCATTATTGAGCGAAGTTGCCTATGTTCTTCTAAAAAAGCTGCTCTCCCTCTTCTAAACCTTCTTCTTTTAGAACGAGAAATTCTTGACGCCCAAACCATCTCTAATTTTTCTACATATACTTCAAAACCAGGGAGAGTTTCACGCCCAAATTCTTTTATCGCAGAGAGGTTAGCAGCAAAGGTTAACATTTCAGAATCTCTTCCCCTTCTCCACATAACCACATTATATGCAGGATCTTCAATCTCCATCAAATCTTGACGCCTGTCTACTACTAAAGCTGTCTCAGGTAGATCATCCAATGAAGCATTATATATTGTCACAGAAAGCAAAAAAGGAGTTTATTTTTAAATCTTATAGAAGAAACTAACCCAATTTATTTTTCCCAATGAGCTGTAAAAATAGTTTCGTAATGTTCACCAACCAGAATTGAATCAATCTGAATCTCTTCATCAACTAATTTAGCATAATGTATTGTGTCATCAAAAAAAACATGAATTATACCTTGGACTGAGCTATGTCCTGGTGCTACAACAATATTATCTATACTATTCAACACCGCAGTTATATCATCTGATTCTTTATCCTTTACTGTTATATGATTATGCTTAGCATGAGACAAATCATAAATTGTATCAAGAGGTTCTCCCATTTGTTGTAATTCATAAGCTTCATCAGCTCGAACAAATGCAGAAAGACCTAATCAACTTATAAGGTGATTTGCAGGATTAGTAGAAGCACCAAGTGTTACACCATATTCCCTCTCATCCGCCGGCATGAAACTACAAAGAGCAGCTTCATAATTTTCTGAAGACACATTTCTAGAAAGCTGACGAAAAAATGCTTGTGTGAAATACTCTTTTGAGAAAGTTTTTGAACCGTCTGTATGAAGCCCATTGGGATTCACATATCCTTCTGAAAGCGCCCAAGAATTTTGGAAGAAAAATTCAGGATCTGTAAAAAATACTGGATCTGTAGAAAAAATTGGGTCTTGACTTTTATCAGATTCAGTTTCTGGCTGTAGAATTTCATCTTTTTCACTAAAAGTTGTATTAACTCCACATCCTCCTAATAAAATAGATAAAAGAGTTTGTTTAATAATCCTATTCTGTGACATAACGTACTAAAATAGATCTCTTTTTATAAATGTTTGTCCCTTTAAGGTGGTACAAATTTGGTGAGAAATATTTAAGTTTATTACAAAAAGAAACACCTAACCCAAAGTATTCACAAGTACAGCTCCAGCAAACATGTTGAATACTAGAATAACAGAACCTGCAATAAAACAATAGAGTAAAGTACTTCTTACCAAGGCCTTACCCAAGGAATATCTTTCAGCTAATTTATCGTTACCATTCTCAATACCATTTGCTAAAACAGTTAGAATAAAAGCTAATTGTACAATATAAATTCCCACAATTACTTGGAAATGGAAAGTTGGGATCCCAATACCAAAGATAACAAGCATATCTCCAAAACCGGCACCTGATCCTGCACTAGTATATTGACTTAATTGCAAAGTTAACCTTGTTAAAACTAAAGAAATCATTGAAGTGATACCTACAACAATACCTGCAATAGCTGGTGTTAAAAAACTCACTTGAGCTTTCATACTTCCAATGATTTCAGCCATTAAATCTTTGAGACATTCTTCTACCCTATGTATCTCTTTAATATAACGTGACATGCTCAAAAGTGCTTGTGCTGCAATTTGTGGACCACGCTTACTGCTTTCAATGAGCACTTTCATAGAAGATTCAATAACTTTTGAAGGAAATTGTAATACTGAACCAACTTTAGGATCAAATAAAGCTTCTTGAATACCCATTCCTAATGTTGTGATATTTCTTTCAGTTACTGCAAAAAAGCTTCCTGAAGTTGTTCCTTTCATAGTTTCAGCCACTTTAGCAAAAGCTATCTCTGCTGGAAGACCATCACCCAATCTATTACCTAATTGGAATAAAGCTGAAGAAAACTCATTCTCTAACTTTTTAGTATTCTGTCTAATCTTTATGACATTCTTACTTCGTAGAGCATAATAACTTCCGATGGAAAGTCCAAGTCCTGCAATGATGAGTAAAGAGAGCAAAGCTGCACCTAAACCGTAAGGTCCTACTTTATCTACATCTGCACAATTAGGAAAGCTTGGGTTACAAATATACCCCATTAATTGATAAGTACCATCTGCTGTTGCAATTTCAAAACTAGGATTGATTGCATGTAATACTAAAGGTGAAAAACCTATTATGAGAAAGACTGCTAAAATTGATAAGCTAAGAAATAAGGGGTTTATAGCAATGTTTGTATTTTTTCCTAAAGGAATAAGCACATTTTGTTGACGTTTCATACCTTTTACTGTTTTTGTAATATCTTCGTGCCCATAACCAGCTGGACGTTTTGATAAGATTACTTTTCCTAAATAATAAACACCAATTGGCAAGGTCACATTATAGAGTGTTGCGATATAAATTGCCATTGTAATAGCCCCAGTCTCATCACTACTCAAAAAGCTCACCACTAAAGGTAGAATTACTAAACCTAAAATAGGTAAAATAATACCAAGCATGTTGAGCATGGTCATTGGATTTTTCAAACTATGAGCGTACTTAAGCATATTTTCATAAGTTCCGTTTAAGATAACATCTAATGATTTATCTAAAAGAGTAAGTCTCCTATCTTCACTTGGCTCGAATAAACTTGCTTCAATTAAATGGAAAGCTTCTACAAAATCTGGGTTCCATTCTTTCCATGTTGCTAAATAAGCATCAGCTGAGGCTCTGATATTAGGATAAGTTGCAGTTTCAACATCCCATAAAATTTTTCTAAAATCAAGAGATAATGGGGGGCTTAAATGGTTTGCAGCGAATTCAACAGCTCTTTCTAGGTTACTCGTGTGTCTCATGTAAGTTACTAAGTAAAAAATACTCTGCACCATTTGATTACTCGCTTTCATTCTCCACGAGTTTCCCATAAAAATAGGTACCCTTTGTAAAGCAAAAATAAGTAAGATTCCAGCAATCATGAAGAAAAATACAAAGAAGAATAATTTAAGGACAAGGAATGATATTAAAGATCCAAAAAAAATGAAAATCATTGGTGCTAGTAAGGAAAATGCTACAACACCTGAGGGAGTCACGTTTAAATGACACAATTCAATATATTTTGCTAACTTTTTTGCTTGTTTTTCTCCAACTTTTAGTTTGAAAGCTTTTTCTGAAAAGTTACAAGCTTTTTCATACATAGTATAAGAAGTTGGAAAGAGCTCTGATTTAAATTCCCCATATTCCCTTGAAGTAATTTTGTTTGCAGGAGTATTTGTAGTGGCTTGCGCTGCTTGATGACCAAACTCTTCTTTGATCTTCTCTTTATACTTAACCACTAAGTCCTGATACTCATCTACCATTCTCTTCTAAGAACTAATATTTTCTTGTTTATATTCCTTTGCTTCCTTACGTAACCACTCTTTATACAAAAAGAAGATTCTCTCTGGATCAATTCTTCCAATCTCCTCTTTTACTTGGTCTGCTAAGAGGTGAAATTTATCATTTGCTTTAATTACAAATTCTGCTTCGAACAATTCTGGATTTTCTAAATCTTGAGCTACTTTTACAATTTCTTCTTTACATTTAGCACGTAATAAAATATTTTCCCATACTGCATTCCAATCACCAGCAAAATCAGGAATATTTCCAGCAATTCTTTTCAAAATCTCTGAATTTCCATTCATTAAATCTTTAGTAACTTCTAACTGATCTGTTTTAGGATTATAAACCATTAAATCTACAAAAGCTCCTTCTCCTAATGGATCATCTTCCCATTGTTTACGCACTTCAGTAATTTTCAAAACTCTTTTTACTTTTTTAATTCCTGAAGCACTCCTCACAGGATTAGTAATAACAATAATATCAACTGCTTTGAATGAAGTTTTAGGAACCCCAATATCATTTACTACCCTATCATATACCCCATAAGGACTCGCTGCGTGAATGGTTCCTGCAACAACGTTTGCTGCTGCACCAACTCGCATTGCTTCAAAAAGTGAAATTGCTTCTTTTGATCGTACTTCACCTACAATTAATGCTGAATCACCTAAACGAAGTGTGCTTCTAATACCAATACTTGCATCAACTTCACTACCTTTTTGCACTGATAAAGCTGAACCTACTTTCAAACTTTCAACATTATACCCTAATTTTCTCATAGAACGGTTTGGTAATTCTAATGTATCTTCAATAGTAATAATTCTATACCTACGCATAATTTCTACTAAAACTGATCCTAAAAAACTACTTTTTCCTGAAGATCTTGTTCCAGCTATTAGCATAGCAACGTTTCCGTCAATTAAAAAACTCAACAAGCCAGCGCCCAAAGCGTTTACCATATGAATCTTTTCTTGCATATACAAAGGAAAAGTCCAAGGATGATCTCTATGACGCCTAAAAGAAAAACCTAAACCGAATGGATCCAAAGGAGCAGTAACTGCAGAGACTCTTGCTGTAAAAGCAGCGGTTTCTAATTCTGTATCTAAAATTGGGTTCGCTTCATCTAAAGGTCTTCCTGAGATTAAACGTAACTTTGTAGCCCAGGAGTCTACTTCTGCTGGAGTTGGATAAATATTAGTATCACAATCACCATAATCTTGGTGTACTACAAAGATAGGTAAATTCCCATTAGGACTATTAATATTCACATCTTGAATTTTAGGATCTGTTAACAAAACTTCAATTAAACCAAAACCTACTGTATAACGAAGTAAAGCTCGAGAAAGCTCTTCAGTTTTCTTATCACTTAAAGTAATATTTTTGTGTTGAGATAAATCTTGCAATAAATCTCTTCCAATATTAAAGAAAACTTCTCGCGTTCTTTCAGGATCAACAAACTCTTCTTTACCAGGCTTATGCTCAGATAAGATTCTTTTTGCGTCATCTAATAATTCATACTCTTCTTCAGAGAGCCTCATCTCTGGCGGAGTTACATGATAAACATTTTTGATACTATCATCAAAAGAAAATATGTTTACTTCTACTTTTTCTCCTTTAGGACCAAACATATAACTCTCAGTTAAATTTCCATCTTCAGGAAATTGACTATTGAGTTTAGTGTACATAAAGTCAGGTTTTGTTAAAGGATGAAAAACAATATTGTAAATAGTTCTCTCATTAAATTTGTAATCATGCAAATGTGCTTTGAGAAGAGTAATAATTCTTAATTTTTCAAACTCTCCTAGTACACTCATGAGCATTGCAAAGAATTTTTCTTGACTTGAAGCGTGTCTTTCATCTAATAAACCGTCTAACTTTTGTTTTTCTCTTCTCTCAAGACGTTTAAGTTCAACATAAGCTGCTAGAGGATCTTCTTTTAATTTTTTATTAACAATCCTTTGAAATTGTGCATAACTTGATCTAATATAACGTTCATGCAAAGGATCTAAAACTAATTTATTATATTGAAAACGTGCATCCCTATTCAAATGTCTGTACAAACGTGCAACTTCAACGAGCAATTGTACTTGTGGGTAATCATATTCATATTCTCTTCTTTGTGTAAGCACAATTGAATTGATTCCAGAAACTTCAAGAAGGATGTCTATGACCTTAGCCATGACCACTTCACTATACTCTAAAGATGGTGGAACTGTACAGTTTTCCATGTATACTTTAAGTACTTTGTTCTCTCCCTCATGATAAGTATCATAAGAAAAACATTTCTTTTCTTTGTTTGGTCCTTCCATCCTCTTTTAACTACTCCTCGAAAATAACACAAGCTATAATAAGATACTTGCTTTTCTTAGCTTAAATAGAATTATTTTTGCTTTAAATACTTTCCCAAACTCAAGGGAATACGAGAAAGAAAAAAATGGCACAAACAAAAATAGAAAAAATATTTTTGGGCGCCATTTTAAAGGTAAACAATTAAAATGGCGAAATTATTTGGAAAAAAAGCTGAAGCACCGACTCATGGAGATGTTTTTCCACAAGAAAGACTCTACACTTGGCTCAAGGCTTTAGAAATTAAAGTAAACAAGCTCAACAGAGAGTTTGACCTTCTCAAGAACGAATCTATTAGAAGAACAAACGATATGAAAAAAGAACTCAAACATATGGGTTCAGAAATTTTAGAATTAAAAAATAAACAAGAGAAAAGTGATGAAAAGTTAAATATTATCATTAAAGAGCTTAAACAAACAGCAGGTTTAGAAGAAGTAATGGTGATTAAAAAATATTTAGAATACTGGAATCCTTTAGAATTTGTTACTCAAAAAGATTTAGAGAGAGCTATTGAAGCTAAATTACATGAGCATAAACAGGGAAAAAAAGATCAAAAAGTTCACAAACACAAAATTGGTGAAAAACATAATCCTTATGGATAATTATTTCTTAGATTTTTTCATACCAGAAGTAATACTACTCAATTCTTTAACATTTTCAGTAAATACTGGAACTACATCTTTGAAGACTTTACCTACTGCTTTTAATTCAGTACCTACATCTTGCATTCTCTTATCATACTCTTCAACTTTTCCAAGAACTGCTTGATGCAGAGTTTTGAAATCTTCTTTTAATTTAGAAACATCAGCTTTTAATTTATGGTTTTCTTCTTCAACCTTTTCTTTCCAAGCAATAACTTTCTTTACTTCAACGATAAGTTCGTCCCATTTCTCATCAACTAAACCTTCTGCAATTTCTTCAATTCTATCATAAAGGTTTTCTTGTGGTTGAACTGGAGCTGATTGTGATGGAGGCATTGCTGGGCTCGGATAATCCATTGAAGGACTTTGCGGTGCTTCTGCTGGAGGCATTGCTCCTGCACCAGAATCCATCTTATTCACTGCCGCCATAATTTGAGCTTCATGAAAACCCTGTCCTTTTAATTCATTAACAATCTGTTCACCAGTTAAACCTTGCATACGTAAATTTTGTAGGCTAGAATCAATACTCTGTCCTTGTTGCTGAGAAGGAAATAGTGCCATCACATATCACCCGTTAGTAAAGCTACTGCAAATACTGAAATTGTAAATAAAAGACCCATACCTAAAACTGCTGGATGGAAAACCACATCAAATACATTATTTTCAAATTCTCCTTCGCCAACAGCTTCACCTTGTCCTGCAGCTAAAAGATCTTCACCAAATGTATGGGCAAAACCTGCAGTTAAGATAATAATCCCTACACCAAGAATTGGCCAAACTATTTCTCTTTTCTGAATCATTTCAGTAAAGTGTGATTCTTCTGCACCCATTATTCTAAATGATAAGAGGAGTAATACTAAGAATAAAAAGAATATTACAAACCATGGAGCGATAAAGTTAATTAAAGTTACAATTGGATCAAAAATAATAGACATGAACGCAATTGCGATTGCAACAATCCAATTTATTGCTCCAGATTTATCTCCAAAAAACTTAAATTTAGTCAAAAGAGCAAAGATAGTTACAGCTATCAATAGGAAAACGAAAATTACGTTGAAAAAATCAAACAATCCTATATCTAATATTGTAGCCATTTTCTATCTATTTCTTATCACTCACGATTAAATCTGCGAGACCTTCTAGCCTTTGTTTAGCAGAAGGGCTTTGTTTTTTAGGGTCAGCAGTAATAAAATTCACCACTAATCCAAATATCAATATGATTATTAACAACTCCGTTATATCCGACGACCACCATCCAAAAACTTGGTAAGGTCCTTGCCATAATCCTAAGGAAGCTCCAAAAATGTATCCTACAAATAATAATGAGAATAGTGTCAGTAATCCAGTAAGACCTTTTGCGAATCCTCTATCTGGAGCAATAAGTCCCATAATTATTAAAACCATTACAACAGCGATTGCAAGTAATGAAACGCTTGGTAATGCTTGGTTAATAACATCTACTGGATCGTAACCCAATGGATAAGAGCCAGTCATATGAGGAATTACAAATAATAAACCTAAAACAAGTGCGATAACAGTATTGAAAGTTTTACCATCTTCACCAAATATCTTAATTCTTTGTAAAATCGCAAAAACGATTGTGAATACTAGTACAAATGGAAGTAAAAAGTCTATTACTCCTGTGTTTTGTAATGTAAATACTAAATCTTGAAAGCCTGCCATCATTTAACCTCTTTTTCTAATTATTATTTATCTTTGTATTTTAATGTTTGTAATTACTCATCTTCTTTCTTCTTAGGTGCTGGATCTCTTGTAATAAAAACCATACTCCCAACTAAGATCGCAAAGAAGATTAAAGTATTTAACCACTCTCCACCTAAAGCTGTTGTGGTATCAATTATCCACTCAATCCAATCTAAAGCATTTAGGAAAATTAAAGCAATTCCTAAAAATGCTAGAACCATGAAGAGATTTAACCATGTTTTATGCTTTTCTGCAAACTTAAATTCTTCATCACCATAGAATGTGCCTACAAGAAGTAAGAAACATACAGCTAAGAGTAATAATAAGACAACATTAGCAACAACTTCATTAACAATTGAAACTAATTGAGTACTCGCAATTACAAAAAATGCAGAGACCAAAGCAAAAATAGCGTTAAGATTTTTCTTTGTTGTAACATTACCATAACCATCTTTTCCAATTCCAAATAATTTAGTTTTTTCAAGAACTGCAAAGACAATTGTAAAGATCAATAAGAATGGTAAGATTACATCATAGAGTCCAATCTCGTTAAGAAAATTAATAGTACCTCTAAACAAACTCTCTTCAACCATCTTTTATCACTCTTTTTACTAGAGGAAAACAAAGCTTTGAGGTATATAAAACTTTTTATTACTTAGAATTAAAATAAGCTTATTCATGCTTTTCTAAAACACTTTTCAATATTTTTTTAGACTCTTCATCTAATAAAGACATGTCAACTTCTTTTGGTTCAATCAATTCAATTTGTTTGATCAACCACTTTTCACAACAAGTTCTTTTCATATCTTTTGTTACTTCCATCTCTTTTGGAAAACATTTTACTAAAGGTGTTGTAAAAACATTTTCAGAATTTTCTACTTGTAATACTTCACCTTTTCTATCTTCTTCTTCATTTGGAATAGTAAATAAAATTATTTTTTCAGAATCTTGTTTTCCATCACCTGAAACTGGGAGTAATCTTTCTTTCCATAATGGACAAGCAGTACATTTTCTTACTCCTTCAGCAATATCGTGTAATTTCATCTTAAATATCTATAAGCACAGTTGCTTCCCACCTATCTCCAATTTGTTTTACTTCAAATAAGTGCATAGTGATTGCTTTAATATCAATTTTTCTATCATGTCTGTTTGCATCTAAAGGTTCTCCAAATGCTTTACAGTTAAGAATATAGTCATCGCCTTTCTTTTCTATTTTAATATCAAATCGTGAAAAGATAGTTAATTCAGAATCTTTGTAAAATAATAAGTCATCTAGAAAATCAAATAGTAACATATCTAGTTTAGCATTTTTAGCGGTTATTTCTTTTTCTACCTTTTCTTCAATTGTTTTTAGATTAGTAGTAATTTCACCAATTGCTAAACCTGCTTGATTAAATAATCCTTCAATAGTTGCTGCTTCTGCTTTAAACATAATATCTGCAGTATGGTCCAATAAGGTATATGAATCTTTCTTGGCCATTATTGATCCTCATTTACAACTGCTTTAATTCTTCGAACACCAGCAGAAGATGATTGTTCTTTAATAATTTTAAAATGGCCAATCTCTTTAGTATTTTTTACGTGAGGTCCGCCACAAAACTCTATAGAATAATCTCCCACTGAATAGACAGTTACTGTATCACCATATTTAGCACCAAACTCTTTTTGTGCTCCTAATTTTTCTGCTTCTTTTATCGGTAATTCTTTTCTTGTAACAGGAAGTCCTAAATCGATTACCCTATTTACTTCATCTTCAACTGCTTTTTTTTCTTCAGCAGTTAATTTTCTATCAAAACTAAAGTCAAATCGTAATCTTTCTGGAGTAATGTTACTTCCTCGTTGATGAATCTCTTTAGAAATTACTTTTCGTAAAGCTTCATTCAATAAATGTGTGGCTGTATGTAATCTAATAGTTCCGTCAGATAAATCTGCTAATCCACCTTTGAATTTCTTTTCTGCACCAGTTCGAGATAATTTTTGATGTTCTTCATATTCTTTGAAGAAAGCTTCAGTATCAACTTTGATCTTTTTCTCATCAGCCATTTCTTCAGTCATCTCTAATGGAAAACCATAGGATTGGAATAATAAGAATGCGTCTTTACCAGAGATTTCTTTTTGCTTAGACATCTTTTCAAATTCCCTAAGACCTTTCTCAAGTGTTTTCTTGAACTTTTCTTCTTCTTTTTGAATTTCTGAATAAATTCTTTTCTTATTCTTCTTTAGTTCTGGATATAAATTACTATACTTTTTTACCACAACTTTTGCTAAATCAAATAATGATGCTTCATAACCAACCATATTTCCGAATCGTACTGCTCTACGAATAAGTCTTCGTAAAATATAACCTGCATCCACTTTTGAAGGTGTAACTGCATTATCGTCACCAAGAATAAAAGTAGCCGCACGAACATGGTCAGCAATAATCCTCATCTCTTTTTGATGCTTAGTATATTTTGATCCAGATACTTCTTCAATTTTTTCAATAATAGGTAAAAATAAATCAGTCTCGTATGCACTCTTCTTTCCACTAAGCACAGCTAAGGTTCTCTCAAAACCCATACCAGTATCGATATTTTTGTTTGGAAGTTCTTCAATAGATCCGTCTTCCTTTTTATTATAAGTCATAAATACATTATTCCAAATCTCAACCCATCTTTCATCTTCATCAGGGTTTTGGGTTTTAGGATTTTCATCACCAGTCCAATAAAATATTTCAGAGCTTGGACCACATGGTCCGGTTTCACCAGCTGACCAAAAGTTATCTTCACCCAAGAAAGTGATTTTTTCTTTTGGGACTCCTAAACTTTCCCAGATCTTTGCAGCTTCTGTATCTTTAGCAACTGTTTTATCGCCTTCAAACACAGTAAAGGATAATTTTTCTAATGGAAGTCCAAGCCATTCTTTACTTGTTAGGAATTCAAAACTCCACTTAATAGATTCTTCTTTAAAATAATCTCCAAGACTCCAGTTTCCAAGCATTTGAAAGAAAGTCTGATGTGTATTGTCTCCAATATTTTCAAAATCTACGGTTCGCATACACTTTTGTACATCTACAAGCCTTTTTCCTTGAGGGTGTTTTTGTCCTGTGAAATAAGGTGCTAAAGGTTGCATACCAGCAGTTGTGAATAATACAGAAGGATCATCTTTAGGGATGATGCTCGCTGATGGGATTAAAACGTGTCCATTCTTCTCAAAGAACTCGAAATATTTGTCCATTAAATCTTTTGCTTTCATTGGTGAGTCAGAATAAGGGCTTGTTTTTATATGTTTTTATCCAGAAGAAGCTTATTTTAAATTGGTAACAAGAGCTGCACTCATATCAGATACATCAGAAAAAGAAAGTCCAAAGTAAAATACCAAGAAGAAAGCAATAACAAGAAAATAAAAGAGTACATCTATTTGTTTGAAAATAAACTTACTAACAAGAATAAAGACTATATGAATCATAAGAAACCATAAAATCCCATTAAAAGTAAGTTCTATCATCTCAATAATCCCCCAATCCTTTCTGCACTATTCTTTTACTCAAACCAACTTTATCTATAACAGAGCCAATAGTTTCAAAATCTTTTTGCATTTGAGCTAATATTACAGGAGAGTGCCCATTATATAAAAGGTTTGCAGGATGCACGACAGGCACCACTTTCACCATCATCCCACCCAAATCAATATCAAAAAGTTTTCCACGAATCTGAGTTATGCCTGCTTGTCCAATAATAGCTTTAGTTGCAAAATTTCCAATAGTCACAATTACCTTTGGTTTCATGATTTTAATAGTCTCTTCTAATCTTGACCTACAATTCTTAATCTCAGCTGCTTTTGGGTTTCTATTATTAGGTGGCCTACAGATTACTGTATTAGTAATAAAAACATCATCTCGAGTAAGTCCAATATGGCCTAACAATTTTGCTAATATTTTTCCAGAAGCACCACAAAAAGGAATACCTTGCTGTGACTCATTTAATCCCGGAGCCTCTCCAAGTAGAAGAACAGAACTATCTGGTTTCCCACCACCAAAAACAACTTGTATTCTATTTTCACACAATTCTGGACAAAGTTGGCACGATTTGTATTCTTTTTCTAATTTTTGTAGATTTTCTTTTTTCATTATCTTACTCATGTCTCTTTATATTAAATTTTTTTAACCATCGATATACAGATGATGAATGAACCCCTAATACTTTTGCAATTTGAGCTCCATTAAGATTCTCATCAATCATTAGTTTATGTAGGATGTTTTTCATTTTGTCTTTAAACTCTGACTCTTTATTCCTTAATTTTTTTGATTTAAGTGAATATTCCAAATATACTTCTCTTGCTTCAATTTGTTTATTGAACTTTCTACCAAGGTATAAATCATCTTGATCTAGATCATCATATAAATATTTTATGAGCTTAAAAGCATTGTGTGAATAATATTCTAATTGGTATGTTATAGTTTTTACATCATTTGGAGTTATCTTTTTTCTAGTTCGTAGATTATGGCCAGATAAAGAAACATTATCACCTAATTTTTTAATTAGCACATTCATAAAATCTAAACTTCCATTAGAAAACCCAATAGAAAACTCCTTAAGACAATTTTCTCTTGATCTAATTGAGACCCAACCATCCCCATCAAGAAATCCACGAATAAAATCTCTTAAAAATTCGTCTGGTACATTTGGAAACTTTAATATTTTTTTCTTATTAGGCATAATTCCCATCTCTCTTAAATCACCAGTCAGGATTGAACTATTTAATCTTAATCTATGTGAAGCTTTTCTTTTTCTGATTGGATAAGTTGAAGAAAAAGCATAGTTTATTTTTTCTAAAAGAATTTTATTTGATTCAAATTTGTCACTCAAATCCCAAGCTAAAGTAGAAAAATATACATTTCCATCTGCACAAGCAAAACCTAAAACATAAGCCATTTGAGATGACCAAACTTTAAAAAAATCCTCATTAAATGTGTACTTTCTTGACTTTTTTTGATTGCTTTTTAACATAAAAAAATTAAAACAAAAAAGAAATAAAAATGTTATTAGTACTTGACCAGTAGACCTGTGTAAAATCAAAAATTAATCGCTACAGCTCTTGTACATTTGGCCATTTTCATCAAAACGAAGTTCACATTTACTACCTTCTTCTTCATTTTCAACTGCTTGTACTGTCTGAGACATTTGTACTTGTTGAGCTGCTTCCTGATCTTGCACTGGGGCTTCTTCTGCTTGAGTTTCAGCAACAGTCTCTTTTGCTAAATCATCTGTAGAAACTTGCGCACTTCCAGCTTCTGAACTTGCAGCGTTTTGTTGCTCTTTGTTCTCATCAGTAGTAAGCACTTGCTCGTATCTACAATTATCCCTATAGATAGTAACTCCTTTACAACCAAGTTTGTAGGCTTGCTCATAAAGTTCTTTAGTTTCTTCAACAGTAAAGTTTTCAGGAGCGTTTGCAGTTTTACTTATACTACTATCAGTCCACTTTTGTACTGCAGCTTGTACCTTAATATGATCTAAAGGCGTCATGCTCATTGCGGTAATGAAGTAATCGGGTAATTCTTCACCTTCAGCAATTGGGATTTTTACCTTATGGAAACCTAGCCTACTTTGCCTAAAAAATTCGAAAGCATAATATGGTTCAATACCAGTGGATGTACCAAGCATAGTTCCAACAGTACCTGTAGGAGCTTGGGTGGTTAATGTAACATTCCTGATACCTTTTTGCCTAATGAGTTCACGTACATCCTCTGGCATTGTTTGCATAAATCCACTTTGTAAAAATTTCTCTGCAATAAAGTTAGGGAAAGGCCCTTTTTCTTCTGCAATAAATGCACTTGTTTTATACATCTCTGAAGAAATTACACTGTAGACTTTGTCAATTAATTCTAAAGATTCTGGACTTCCATAACGCAATCTTAATTTAATGAGCATTTCACCTAAACCTAATGTTCCACCACCAACACGACGCTCACTTTTTTGGTTATCTTCATTTTCTTGGAAATGGTAAGGTGTCGCATCAATTACATTATCTAAAAATCGAGTTAAAACCTGGGCTGCTTTACTCAAATCTGCCCAGTTCACTTCATATAATGGACCTTGGGCATCTTCCCCAACTTTATCTAGGAATGAAGCTAAATACAAATGTCCCAGATTACATACACCCCACCCAGGAAGACCTTGTTCACCACAAGGGTTTGTACAAATGATAGGGTTAAAATAATGAGAATTACTCATTTTATTGTAACGCTCCATGAATACAACCCCAGGTTCTGCGCTTGCATGTGCACTCACAATCAATTGGTCCCAAATTTCTTGAGCCTTAACTGTTTTATAAGTTTTAGTTGGAAGACCCTTAGCTTTCCAAGCACCAATATCTCCATCCCAAGTTTTGTAAACATCTTTTTCAACAGCTTCATAATCAGGGAACTCTAATTTCCAATCACCATCTCTTGCAAGAGTTTCCATAAACTTATCTGAAATTAATACAGAAACGTTAGCGTTTTCTAATACACCTTTCTTTCTTTTAGCAGTGATAAACTCTAAAACATCTGGGTGCCAATCATGTAACATAAGCATTAAAGCTCCTCTTCGTGATCCACCTTGTTCAATTAATCCAGTACCATAAGAGAAGATTCCCCCCCAAGATACTGCTCCAGAAGATTTACCATGTACTCCACGCACATAAGCATACCTCGGACGAAGAGTGCTTAAATTAATACCGACACCACCACCACGACTAAAAATCTCAGTCATTTGATGTAGAGTTTCTTTAATAATACCCCCCCTACTATCCCTTGGACTAGGGAGTACATAACAATTGAATAAAGTTAAATTCTTTACATAAGAGCTATCCCCTTTATCATTTGCACCAGTCATGATTCTTCCAGCTGGTTGGATATGTTTCTTTTGTAATTCTGAGTAAAACTCTTGAGACCATTTCTCTTGTAATTCCAGGGTTTTCTCAACTTTAGAAATACCTTTTGCAATACGCATATGAGCGTCTTTAATAGATTCTAAAGGTTTATCACATTTCCAAATACTTTGAGTAAATTCAAAATTATTACTTTGATCAGCATATAATCCTGTAAGCATATGTAGAGTTACTTGACCACTATCAATGTTTTTTACTACACCTAAATCTTTTTTAGGATATTTTGGGTCTTCTTTAGAAATAACCACTAATAAATCCCCTTGTTCAATAGCATCTCTTTTTGACTTTAGTGAATACCTATCTAAAAAGATTGATCTTCCTAATTCATCAAATGCTGTTGATTCTTCAATAATCTTTTTTGCTTGTTCTGAAAAAAAGACATTATTATCCACTAAACTTTTAATATCTTGATTTTTTCCTTGAACAGGATGAGAACTTGTTTTGCTTGTGTTCGCTTTAGTTTGAGCTGAACGGATAACCACTTCCATTAAACTTTCTAATACTTCTTCTGCAAGAACGTTGTCAGTAAACTTTTCGTTTACCACCTCAATTATATTACCTGCAATCTTATCTGCTTCTTCCTTAGAAAAATTAGTCTCACTAACTAATTTTTGAGAAATTGATTGTAATGCTGCCTCTTCATTAAAAACTACCCTAGTGCCATCTCTTTTTTGGACTTCTTTCATCAAAATCACCCCTTTTATTTTTATAAATGAAAAGACTTTTGTTTATATACTTTAATAGTTTACAAAATATAGAACGTTGTCCCACCCATTAGGAAAATGATTAATCAAAGAGTATAGGTGTGTTCTGTCTAAGTCCAGACTAATTTTAATTAAAAAAAAAAACGCCTAATAACCGCGGCAACCTTTGCAATAATAGCGATTTCCATTCTCAACAACGATCTTATCCCCACAGCCTCGGCAGCAACGTTGTATTTTGAATTTTTCAACCGCTTGAAAAACGTGTTGTTTCATAGACACCTAACCTCTTTTTTTTCCACCCCACCGAGTTAAGGATTCAGAATGAATGGATGTTTATATAGTTTTCTGAAAAATCGACGAT
>CAYWPT010000013.1:0-22969 GCA_964460605.1 uncultured Methanosarcinales archaeon | reverse complement strand
GCTATGGGTTTTGATCCAGAAGATAAAATGTGTTCAGGATCAAAAGCAGAAAAAGATGTCCTTAGAAAAGCATTTGCTGGTTTTTTACCAGATTCAGTACTCTTACGTCAGAAAGAACAATTCTCTGATGGGGTCGGATATGATTGGGTTGATTCATTAAAAGCTTATGCTGAAGAAAAAATAAGCGATGAATTGTTTGGAAAAGCAAAAGAACGTTTTCCAGTGCATACTCCAGTAACTAAAGAGGGATACCTTTATAGAGAAATCTTTGAAGGATTTTATCCTAGTGAATCTGCTGTATTGACTATAGAAGTTGGACCATCTATTGCTTGTTCAACACCAACAGCCTATCGTTGGAGCAAACAATTTGAAGGAATGGACGATCCGTCAGGAAGGGCAGTGAGTATTCATGAAAAAGCTGTTGATAAGGTTTGATTTTTTTTTTTAAAATAGCATAATAAACAATAAAGATTATAAAGAAGGAAGAATGACTCTAGAAAAATGGCAAAAACATCATATATCTCAATCCAGCAAGCTATGGATAAAGGAACAGGGACAGTACAACTCAGAGGATGGGTACACCGAGAGAGAGGTAGCTCTAAAATTAAATTTTTAGTATTACGAGACTCAAGCCAAATCATTCAATGTGTTCTTAAAAGTGATGTGTTTGAGAAACAATGGGATGATATTGACAAATTACAAGTAGAAAGTGCAATTGCTATTGAAGGAGAAATCAAAGCAGAAGAAAGAGCAACTACTGGTTTCGAAGTACAAGTATCAAAAATAGATATTATCCATAAATCAGACAAATATCCTATCAGTAAAGATGTAAGTAAGGAATTTTTAGCAGATAAAAGACACTTATGGTTAAGATCAAGAAAAATGACTGCTATGCTTAAAATTAGATCAACTGTTTTCGGTGCAATTGATGAATATTTCAAAGGGGAAGGATTTTATGAATATCATTCACCAATTTTTCAATCAGTACAATGTGAAGGGGGATCAGATTTATTTACAGTTGACTATTTTGGTAAAAAAGATGTCTTTTTGGGACAAACTTGGCAATTATATGCAGAGCCTGCAATATTTGCTTTAGAAAAAATTTATACAATTTCACCAAGTTTTAGAGCAGAAAAATCTAAAACATCTAGACACTTAACAGAATACTGGCATGCTGAGATGGAATTGGCATGGGCTGATTTTGATGACATTATTGAACATGGTGAAGCATTATTAAAATTTATTGTAACAAAAGTCTTAGAAAAACATAAAGCAGATTTAGTAATTATTGGAAGAGATTGGACTAAGTTAGAACCAACTACTAAAAAGAAGTTTGTACGTATGACCTATACTGAAGCTTTGAAAATTCTTAAAGATAAATGTGATATGGATGTTAAATGGGGTAAAGACCTAAGAACAGTAGAGGAAGAAAAGTTAACTTTATTGTATGATGTTCCTGTAATTGTAACCCATTATCCAAAAGAAGTAAAAGCGTTTTATATGACTGAAGATCCAAAAGATCCTAAAGTAGTATTAGGTGTAGATTTCTTAGGACCTGAGGGTTATGGGGAAATTATAGGTGGATCTCATAGAGAACACGATATTGAAAAAATTAAAGAAAGATTAGTAGAAGATGGTGAAGATCCTGCTGAATATGAATTTTATTTAGATACTCGAAGGTACGGAAGTATCCCTCATGGTGGTTTTGGAATGGGCACTGAAAGAGTAGTAAGATGGATTTGTGGATTAGAAACAATCAAAGATGCAATTCCTTTCCCTCGTACAATGGAAAGATATAAACCTTAAGAATGTACACACTAAAACAAATTCCAGAAGATTTTATTGTAAAAGAAATCTTATTAGATCAAAAAATTCTTGACCAAGGTAAATATATTTTATGTAAACTAACTAAAAAAGATTTTAATACTGTGTTCGCAATAAAAAAAATTGCACAATTTTTAAGAATTCCTATGAAAAATATTGGTTTTGCTGGAAGTAAAGATAGACAAGCAGTAACTGAACAGTATATTACAATTAAAGTTGAGAATAAAGTAAGTAAAGCTAAATTAATCAAATTTGATACTCTTGGGATTATTTTAGAAATTAAAGGTTATGTGAACACTCCGTTATCTTTAGGAGATTTAAGTGCTAATAAATTTGAAATAGTTGTTCGTGGTTTAGAGGAAGGAAAGTTTGAAATTGAAGACAAATTTTCAATAGTAAACTTTTTTGGAGAACAAAGATTCTCAAAAAATAATAAAGAAGTAGGAAGAGCACTTTTAAAGAAAGACTGGGGCAAAGCAGTTGAATTAATGATTGAGAACAGTCATAGAGAAGTTAAAGAATATAAAAAAGAACATCCGACTGATAAAGTTGGAGCATTAAGAAAATTACCAAAGAAAATACTTATGTTATATATCCATTCTTACCAGAGTTATATTTGGAATGAGACTGTAAAAAGATTCTTAACAGAACTTCCAGCAGAAGATATTAAAGTACCTATTTTAGGATTTCATACAGACCTACATACCTATCACGAAAAAATCCAAGAGATCACAAAAGAAATTATGCAAGAAGAAGAAATAAAAGCAAAAGATTTTATTTGTAAACAAATCCCTTTTCTTAGCTTAGAAGGTGATGAGAGACAAATGCTCGCAGACATCATTGGTCTTAAAATATCAGAAATAGCAAAAGATGAATTAAATGAAAAAAAACTCAAGCTTACTTTATCATTTTCACTTGGAAAGGGTAGTTATGCAACAGAAGTAGTAAAACAATTAGTTACTGAAACCACTTTTTAACTGCTTTTATTACATTTTTACATACAGTAGTTGGTAAAGGAACAGCACTTACTTTCACCAAGATTCCTTTTTTCTTATAATAAGCAATAAGTGGTCTAGTTTCTTCTTGATAGACTTTAAATCTTTCTTTAATTGCTTTTATAGAATCATCCTTACGTCTAATTAATTTAGTTTTCCCATCACAATCACAAACACCTTTTTTCTTAGGTTTCAAATACTTAATATGATAAGATTTACCATCTTTTGGACAGACTCTTCTTCCAGACAATCTTTCAACAACTTTAGCTAAAGGAACATCTAAGTATAAGACAAGCTCAACATTCAAATCTTCAACATCTTGCGCTTGATGTAAGTCACGTGGAAAACCGTCAAGAATATATTTACGTTTACGACCCAAAACTAAACGAGCAATTTCATTAACAAAATGTCTGGGAACTAAATCTCCTTTATCAATATAACTTTTTATTTTACGACCTATGAGTGTTTTTCTTTTCACCTCATCACGTAAATATCTTCCAATAGAAAGGTGAAACAGATTAAATTCTTCTTCTAACGTCTCAGCAACAGTACTTTTCCCAGCACCAGGAGGCCCTAAAAGAATAATTTTCATAGTAAAACAAATATTTTAACCTTTATATTATTGCCTATCGGTCTTTCTCATAAAAGAGCAGTTTTGTAAATCAGGGTTTGTTGTAGAATCTTAAAAAACCGGTATAAGAATTTAACATTTCAATTTTATCTAAAGATATTTTTTCATATGTCGCATCAATCACCTATAAATGTAAATTGAATTTTAATTAATAAAGCTTATAGATCTAAATTCTAGAATTTAAAAAAAATAAATAAAAGAACTATTTTTTATTTTTTACAACAAAGTAATAGACAATTGCAGTAATTATACTAAAGAAAAATCCTAAGATAATCCACATAGCTTTTTTTCCGTTAGTCATACTTTTTTTATTTGTAAAAATATCATAAATAATCCAAATAAATGCTGCTAAACTAATAATCCACGAAATTGTATATATAACCATTTTATTTCTCCATTTTAAGATTTTTTCTTAAAACTATTCATTTAGGGACAAGGTTAGTTTTTAAACCTTTCATATGTTTTTTAATGAAAGAAAACTTTATAAGCCCCATACTCTCCTAATATTAAATGGCAAGATGTGAGGTTTGTGGAAAAGAAGGAAAGTTATTCTTAAGTAATTTAGAAGGTTCTGAATTACAACTATGTAATTCTTGTTCACCACAAAAAGCACAAAGAAAACAGCATCAAAACAAACGATTTATTCCAAAAAGATCTTACAATAAACCAGAAGATACGAGAAGAATAGTAAGAAATTTCTCACAAATAATCCAAAAAGCAAGAAACAAGAAATTAATGTCTCAAGAAGACTTTGCAAAACTTCTTAGCGAAAGAGTTTCCGTAATCCAGAAATGGGAATCAGGAGCATTAAAACCTAAACTCTCAACTGCAAAACAATTAGAAAGGACATTAAACATTTCTATCATTGAACAAGAAAATAAGAACAAAGAAGAAAAATCAGAAGACCCTTTAGAAAAACATTTACCAAAAGGAAAAAAAGAAACCTTAACCATGGGTGATTTCATCAAAATCAAAACAAGAAAAAGATAATCAATAAATAACTTAAATATCCAAGACCAATACCAAAAATCACATCACACCAATCATGCTTTTTTAGTCATTTCTAGATTTTATAAAATCAAGAAGAACTTCTTTTTGATTAAAAGCCATATCCAATTTATTAACAGTTTCTTTATTTAAATCAAACCAAGCAAATTCTTTTAGTTCAGGGCTTAGTGAAGTTTCACCAAAAATTTCTCCAAAGAAATAATGAGCTTCTACTTTGATGTCTTCTTCAATCTGTATGATATACTTATTGAAAAAATCATATTTTTTTATTTGACAGTTAAGTTCTTCTTTAATTTCACGCTGCATAGCAAATTCAAAAGTTTCTCCTTTTTCTACAGTTCCACCTGGTATAGACCAACAATCTTCACATTCTTTTTTAGCTCTTTTTGCTAATAGAACTTTATTTTTATCCAAAATAATTAAATCTGCTACTTTTGCTGTTTTCATTATTTATCAAAACCATATCTTTTTAATAAAACTTTTGCTTCGGGCATTAAACGTTTTTTTGCTTTACTTAATTTTTCTTTAACTTTCTTTCTTGCCTCATTGACTGTAAGGTTGTGTTTATTTTTCGCAGCATACCACAATAAATCCTTTCTAGCAATTGTTGCTAATGCATCAGCACTAGCTACCACTCTAGCTTCTAGTGTTGAAGGTCTAGGACTTTTACTTCCTCTATGAGACTCAATACAATGTCTGACCTCTTTAGTTTTTTCATAATTTAATATAGTAAGCAATTCATTAACTCTAACTGCACCTGAGAGGTGATGGTTTTCATCATCTCCAAATAATCTTGCAATGTCATGATAATAAGAAGCAATAGATACTATCTCTTCGTTTGCTCCGACTTCAAAAGCTAATTCTCTTGCAAATCTAACAACTTCAAGTATATGACCCTCCCAAATCATCATTGTAGAACCCTCATAAGCTTTATTTACTTCTGGTGGTGGCGATTGGTATAATCTTAAGGCCATTTCAGAAACAATATCTACAACAGAACGTTTTGAAATTTCAGAAAATAATTGCATCTCTAAACTTGCTTCATGTTCATTATTACTTTTATGAACGGCATTTAGAAAAAAGTTAACTCCTTTAAAAACTCCTGGAATCTTAAAACCATAAGTATTTCTTAAAGTTCCCGCCTCACAATCAATAGGGTTTGGAAGATTACCAACTAATCTCTTAAAATCTTTAATAGCATTATTTCCTTCTATATAACCAAATTCTACTAAACCAGCCCTTAGAAAATGTTCATAAGCTCTATAAAGTCCTCGATTAATAGAATAACCTTCATCAAGAGAACTTAATTTGGAAATATCACTAGTAGTAAACGCAGTAATAATACCTTTTTTAATTTCAATTTCTGGAACTTGATTTATTACATTACTAATTTCTTCTCTTTTTTCAAATACTTCTGGTTTAATGATATAAATAGTTCTTTGCATTTTCAAACTTTCTTACAAGGTCTTATGTAATGTTCTATTGGTTTTACTTTGTATGATCCATCTAAATCCCCAAACCTCATTTCACCTAATTGCTCTCTAAAATGAATTCTATTTGGTTTAATAAAGTCTAAATCTTTTCTATCATCCTTTAAATCAGCTATGATTCTAAGCATCTCACTCCTACTTTTATTATGAAGAGTATGAATTGGTTCTTGAATACATATTGCTGCACCACCATAGGGTGTAATTCTTAATTTATGGAAATAATCCTGCCCACATGGCCAACCTAAAGAGGGCATTGTAACTAATCCAACTGAAATTCCAGTATTGCCGATTGAATAATAATTGCAATTTGGATTATCTCCTTCAATTTTTCTTTCATCAAGTTTTGTTAGAGTTCCAATACTGTCCATCGTTGCAAAAAGTTCTTCTCTGCCAACTACCTGTTCAAGATAAAACCTTTCTCCTTCCTCTTGAAGTTGAGCTGGATTGTTTGGACAAATTTCAATTAATTTTATAGCTATTGAGCCTTGTGCTCCTCCTTTATCTATTACTCTTTTAGCATAATCAACTATAGAAGGCAACTCTGTCAACACATCTCTCATTGCAACAACATTTATTTTAGTTACACTTGGAAATTCTTTAACTGCATCTTCAATTGATCTTAATGTTCTTCCTAAATGTTGTCGACCAGTAAGTAATCTATTTCTTTCTTGATCCAATGAATCCAGACTAATATTTACTCTAGTAAGTCCTGCATCTACCAAATCTTTTGCAATATAATAAAAGATAGAACCATTAGTGGTCATAACTTGATTTGTATAACCCAAATCCATTGCATACTGGACCATTGTTATAATATTCTCATCTCTTTCTTTAAAAAGTGTAGGTTCTCCTCCAGTCCAATGGATTCTTTCTAACCCATTTTCCTTAGCTGCCCACAGAATATCTTTCACCATATTTGCGTCTAAAGTTTGGCTACAAGACCTTAATCCATCTGGATTGCAGTATAAGCATCTAAAATTACATTTGTCAGTTAGGCTTATTCTTAAATGTCAATCATTTTTTTCCATATTAAATTACTCTAAGGTTTTTATAGTACAATAACAAGTTTTTGGACTTTTTATTATTATTTATTAAGTCAAAAAATGATTGTGTCATTTATATGATTTTTTCGTAAAGTAATCAACAAACACCATCTAAAAAACTCTAATTATTATGTTGACAGGTTGGAGTTTATAAATAATTTGTATTAAAAGTTGATTTTTCCATTTTCGCAAAGAAATTTTTAATCTCTCCTATATAATCTTCATTAAAACAAGAAAAAGGTAATGAGTAAATAACTTAAATATCCAAGACCAATGCCAAAAATCACATCACACCAATCATGTTTCTTAAGATAAATTCTTGAATAAGCAACTAATCCTGCTAAGCTTAATAAAACAATATCAAATACTCTACTCACTCCAATAAACACAAATACAATATAAAATACCCTGGCACTATGCCAGCTTGGGAAAGATGATGCATTAATTTTTTCAATCCAATTTTTATACACTTGTTTATGGGGTCGTGGTTTAAAATATACTAATCTAACAACTGTGATCACAACGCCTGTAAAGAAAAACCCAGCAAGCAAATTCCAAAACAAAGTCACACTTCCATAAGCTAAGACAACTAAACACACAGCACCGTAAAAAACAGCACTACCTAAACTAGTAATATCTCTAAAAATTTCTCCTAAATAATGTTTTATGGTCGCATTCATTGTGGTGGCTTTTGGTATAATTTAACTAAACAGCTTTTAGTAATTTTTTTTCCTTTAATATTCTTTCCATCATATGTATAAGAATTTTCCTCTAAAAGAATGTTATCATACTCTATGAGGCCCAAAAATCTTTCTTTAATTGCAGCACAAGTAGCATCACCTTCTTCACAAACATAATCACAATCATCAATAATCATATGAGAATATGCATCAATTTTCCAATAATAGACATCCTTTGCTAAATAAATATCACCAGTAGGAATTATTTCAGCATCCAAGAATAAAACAACTTTAGGATTCGAGCTCATTACTACGGCGGTATCAAACTCAGCAATCAAAGAAGAAAATTCTTCAAAGACATCTAAACCTGGCTCTTGCTGTCCCAAAGCCAACTGTGTGAATTTATTATCAAACTCAGAGACTTGAGATACAACGATAATAAAACAAATAATGATAAAGAAATATTCTTTTTTAATCACTGGCTCTGAAGATTTTTTCAAACCCATATATACACTCACTAAAAAACAAGCAGAGATCAGGGCAAAGAAAGGCAGAGCAAAGATCATATACCTCACTTCTTTACGTGCAACAAAGACACTAAAGTAAACTAAGAATAATAAAACAGGAATATAAACAAGAACTTTGTTTCTATCTTTCCACTCTTTTCTAAAAACGAAATAAATCAGAGCAGGATAAAAGAGGATTAAAGCAATATTTTTCATCAATAATTCTTTGAAATAAAATAAATAACCAGAATTATATTGCCAAATTGCAGTATTTACAATTGCAGAACCAGAAGTGATGGGTTGCAAAAAATTTCCATACAAATAATGGTTCAATATAAAATAAGGCAAAACAATGATAAAAAAAGATCCACCTAAAATTAAGATTTCATTAAGACTTTTCCTATGATTTTTCCCATTATAATACAATATTCCTAAGAACAAAGCAGCAAGCAAAATTCCTTGAGGAAATTTTGTCAGAAAAGCAAGTCCAACAAATACTCCGCTCAAAGTGAGATTCTTTAGATTTTTCTCATGAATAAAAAACCAAACTCCTAACAAACCAAAAGTAAGCGCAAGTGGCTCTGTTAAAAGCAAACCAGTTTGTGCTAATAATAAAGGGATTGTGGCAAATATCAAAGCTGCAACTAAGCCAACCTTTTCATTAAACAATTTTTTTCCGATCAAGTATAACAAATACACAGCTAACAAAGATAAACCGACATCCAAAACATCTGCAACAAAAAGTATTGGTAAACCTAGCCACCAAAAAAATCCTAAAACAAAGGGCCATCCTAAAGCCCTAAAAGGTTCCCAAAAACCCATAGCTCCAGCTGAGTACATATATTTGGCCATTGCTACGTAGACATAAGAATCCCACCAGAAACTCTCTGCACGAAATATTTGGTACAAACGTAAAATAAGTGCAAGAGCAAGAATGGATAATAGATACTTATTCTCTTTGACTTTCTTAATAAACATTTTAACTTAAACAAGGATATGCTTCTCCTCTATCTGTACAAATGACTTCTTCCATTTGTGTTTTCTTCACAACACCTTCATACTTTCCATCACCAATAATTAGGGTGGGATTTTTCTCAACCTCGAATAAGGAGAGCATGATATCAACCATAGGCTCTTCATCACGTAAATTAAGATCGATAGGGAATACTAGAAATTCTTCTCCAAGCAATTTCTTAAAATAGGTTAAGACAGTACCTTGATTAGGACAAGATGGACAATCATCTGAATAAAAGTATAATACACTAACAATATCTAAATCACAACTCTCTTTTGCCTTTTCAGCTAATAACCAATATCTTAAATTATCTAAAGTATAGACACGTGCTACTAATTTGTAATCTTCTTCTGTTATAGAACTATCCTTTTCATAATCAACTACTCGAGATAAGGAATAAGACAAATCTTCTACTGCTGCTTGCAGGGTACTCAATAGTACAGGACAATTACCCGCATCTCCAAATTCATCTACAAACAAATATTGCATCTGCAAGCTTTGGTAATTTACTTCTTGTCTTTGAGATAATTCCTGCGCCCAATCATAACGTTGGTCCTCCAAAACTAATCCTAAAGTTAAACCTAGGGCAAAAATCAGAAAAGAAATGATTCCAGCCATGACATAGTTCTTTTTACTAATTTTACGGAATTTGCCAGTCGTACCACTCATGATCTACTAAACAGCGCATCTCTTTTTAAAGAATTCTCTTTAGAAATTCAACAGATACTCAAAGCTATATACTCTACCACTTAATCTTCTTACCCTTACGACTAAATTCATACATAGATAATAACAAGATTCCACCTTTCAATAAATAGTAAAAAGCAATGAATGGAACTATAGGTAATAAACCAAAAGCATTAATTTTCTCACGAGCATTTTTATGCGCTTGATGAAAGAAAAACAAAGAAGTAATAATAAGTGCTGAGAAGACAAAAATCTTCGGTACATCTAATAAAAGTGGACTAAAATAAAAATCTAAATTCATCAAATAAGGGATTAGATCGAACGCTATTACAAAACCGTTTCCTAACCATTTTAATGCAGGATAAATAATATAATAACCAGCAAAGCCCATTCCTGCAATAGCAATTAAATAACCAAGAACATTCTTAATCATTTGCATAATCCCAAAATCTCCATATTTTTTATTACCAATCAAATGTTTATATTGGTATGCGCAAGTAATACTTCCTAAGTACCATCTTCGACGTTGTTTGTAGAATGGAACTAATTTTCCAGGACTTGTTGTGTGTACAAAGCCATCAAAACATTGTTTTAATCGATATTGTTTATCTTGAAGACGATAAGCAATCTCTTGATCTTCAGCAAGTGTATTTTCATCAAATCCACCTAAAGAACGAATAACATTTGTTTTATACAAAGAAAAAGGTCCAGGAGCAACATAGAGTGAATCGAGCTGACTACTCAAACGACCAATTAAAATCATGATCAAATATTCAATCCATTGTACCTTCTGTAACAAATTTTTAGGTTGGTGCACCTTCATTGCTGGTGTAATTACTATTAAATTTTCATCATTCTCTTTGTAATAGAGAGCAAGCATTTTTCTTAAGGTATCACTATCAACAAAAGAATCTGCGTCCAAACAAGCAAAAAATTCACCTTTAGCCATTTCCAATGCTCTATTCATTGAAGCTGCTTTTCCTCTATTTTCATGAGATAATAAAGTAAAATGTGATAAATTATGCTCAGCGATAAATTTTTTAATTTTTTCTTTAGTTCCATCAGTTGAACCATCGTTGATTACGATAACATCTAGCTTTTCAATAGGATAATCAATTTTTCTTACTGAATCTAAAGTTCCAAGAATAGTTTTTTCTTCATTATATGCTGGAACAAGCACGGAAACTAATGGAAATTGATCTAATTGAGTTGATGATTTCTCCCTTTTAAATTCCTCATCTTTGTCTACATATACTAAGATTAGAAAGACTGAGAAGTAGAGTGATAAAAAGTATACTACAAATAACAATATGGTCATAAAAGTGTTCATGATTCTCCTCTCTTTCCTCTCTTAAGAAAAGTAATTATTTTTGAGCTTGAATCTCATCTAATGTAAAAAGCCAAAGCTCATAACCATTTTCGCTGTAAATCAATTTAAAGTTTTCGTTTCTTAAGCTAAAAATAAGCCCGCCTTGTTCATCTCCAAAACGTTCTTTAGTAAGCGGATCAATATAAATAAAACGAATTTTATCATTTTGCAATGCTGGGAAAATATTTTTAGTATAAGTAACTGAGAAAGCTTCTTGATTTTCTGTGCTTACTGTAGCAATATCATTTTGATTAAATATATTCTCTATTTTTTCTCTTGCAAAATCTTGTCTAAAACTCGAAGCCCTGTATGGTGTGAAAAATTCAATAAAAGCTTCATTTTCACCAATGTTCAAAAATTTGCTTCTAATATCAGTCAGATAAGTATAACGTGGGTGGTCACTAATCCATTCTAATGTAAACACTGCTTCTTCAGACGGTTCAAATCCAGGGATTCTATCGATAAAGGTAATTCCTGAAAAAATGATACTTAAGATAAGTAAAAAAATAGTATAGTGTTTGAGTTTTTCTAAAAGCCAATCTCTTTCTAAAAAATCTTTGAAACTCAGTGCTGCAAAAGCAACAATAACAATACTCAATAAAGGTAAAAACGCATTATTAAAAAAATATGCTAGGAGAAGTAAAAAAAATATTGGGTGTAAATACACAAGCTCTTTTTTCTTCCATGAAACTAAAAATCCAATAAAGGCTAGCAAAAAGACGAACAAACTAATTCCTCCTATCCCTCCAAAATCAGAGATTAAATTTTGCCAAAAGTTTTGTGTACTCACTAATTCCCCTAATAATGTTCTTCCAAAAAAAACAAAGGATACTATCAATCCAATAAAAACGCTAAACAAAGAGAACTTTAAAGGAGTATCAAAATCTTTCTCTAATCTCCAAGTTTCATGGGCAAGATCTACTAAATCTTTTTCAGACTCTTTTTTGTTTACTTTGAAACTCTTTCTTTTTTTATTATGTAAGAATAATGAATATTTGAATAAGAGTAAGAAACTTATTATGCCAACAATAAGATTAAAAAAAGGTAATAAGAAAAATAATGGTACTGCAAAATATTGTAAAATTCTATTTTTTCTATTGAGCAAATAACATCCTAATAAAAATAAAAATAAAAAGAGTGTTGTATCCTCAAGAGTGGAAAAACTAACGATAAATACTGGTGATAAAATTAAAAAGAGAGCAAAAAAGAAAGCATACTCTTCATCGAACTTATGTTCTTTAACTAATGTAAAAAAGAGTAAAAGACTTGAGATTGCTAAAACTATAGGTAAGAATAAACTAAATTCGTAGGAAAAAAAGAATAAAATTGGGAGTAAAAAAACAGAATATAGTGTGCTTTCAGAAAGAAAGAAGTTCCCACCAATAATATTTTCTGCAGAATTTAAATGTGTATAAGCTTCAGGAGTAAACAATAAGGGTTTTTCTTGAGAATATCTCATAAATATAGATACAGTTATCACTATTATGAGAAGAGCAAATATTATCTTCTTTTTGTGTTTGAGTACAAATGTAATATTTTCTTTAATGATTCTATCCATTTTATGATCTCTCTATACTACAGGTAACCTCATAGACTTCATTTCCTTGATAACTAAATTCTAATTCAAAACAATTTTGGTCAAGATAATTTAATCCTTCAATATCAAACCTTTCTTTGACTGACTCACTAACAACAATGTATCTTATGTTGTATTTATCTAATAATTTTAATGCTTCGGTTTCAAAAATTCCCGTATACAAGGTTCTAAAAGATTCAAAACGTTCTTCAACATCATCAATTAAATTAAAATTTGTATCCATAAAATTTTTTCTACCTGAAAAGAAACTCAAAGCATGTCCTTCCTCAAGATCTGTTAATATTACGGAATTCTTATTAGTATTATCTTTAAGATGTTCAAAAACTACAATGATCTCTTGATCAATAATATCTTGTTGCAAAGAAAAACCAACAGCAGGAATAAGCATACTTGGGATTAAAATAATAAGGATGATTGTTGAAGTAATATCAGCAAACCTTTTTACTTTTTGTACTTTGTTGATTTTCTTACTTATTTTTTTATCAAGGGTACTTAGTCTTGTCTTTTGGTAGAAATTAATGACTTGTTCATAAAATGAAGTAAAAATGATTGCCAATAAAAGTCCAAGAAATGCTAGAGCAGTTCTAAATGGTATTAATTTAAACCAAGTTAGGATAATACTTGAAATTGCGAAACTCACTAAGAGGAAAAGGTTTTTGTTCTTTTTTTCAAACATACTACTATAAATAAAGAACAATCCTCCAAGAAGGGGAATTATACCAATAAAAAAAATTGTCTGAGTGATACTTACTTGTGGAAAGTATTCGTTAAGAACTTGTGGGGGAATGTTTTTCCAAATAAATGAAAATCCTTCTGCTAAGAAAATTTCCTTGAAGAAAATAAGTTGTATCCATAAGAACAAGAATGTGCTAAAGATAATGAGTTCAATCTCACTCTTATATGTTCTGGTTTCTTCAACATTTGATAAAAGGAGATAAAAGAGTAAACTAAAGATAAGAATAGAAGCTAATGATGAGCTTAATAGTAAAACAATTAAAGATCCAATAAAATAATATACTTTTCTTTTACCACTTTTTTGACACTCCAGAAAATAATTTATTGATAGGAAAAGGAATAATAATGAAAATGCTAAAGGCTCAAAACTGTTAGTCATGAAATTTATGGGAAGAAGTGCAGCAACAATTGCTGCAAAAAGAGAAGAGTTCTCTCTTTTACTTATCTTCTCAGAGATCATAAAGATAACTGGAATTAAAAGTACAAAAACCAAGTTGTTGAGAAACTTTGCAATAAATTCCAATGGAAAGATAAGTGCAAAACCTGCAGTAAGGTAATGATACAATGGTAAAAAGATATAATCCCTGCCACCATAAGATAAATCATCATCATAACTTGGAAAACCATTCTCTAGGATAGATTCAACCTGTCTTAAATGAAAATAAGAATCTGGGCTAAAATCAGGAATTGTAAAAGCTAAGATGAGTCTTAAAGTAAGTGTTGCTAAAACAATTGCTAGAACTATCCAATGTTTCCTCTTTAACATATTCAGATAAAGAAGAGATTTTAGTTTATAATACTTTCATTTTCTTTTATATATCTCCTCTCTAACTTAGAAATATTTAAATCAACCTTCACTTGTTTTTAATCAATGAAACTAAGCACAGGCGCAGCCTTTTTAGATAGACATTTAGATGGGGGTTATGAAAGCGATGTAGTGACTACTATCTATGGACCAAGTGGATCTGGAAAAACAAACATGTGTTTATTAGCTGCAGTAAAAGTTGCGGAACAAGGTAAAAAAGTGCTTTTGATCGATACCGAAGGTGGTATTGCGGTTGAAAGAATAAAACAATTAACTAATGACTATGAAAAAGTCTTAGGAGAGATTGTTTTTCTCCAACCATTAAACTTTAGAGAACAAGAAGAAGTTTTTGAAAAATTAAAACATATTGTAAATGGAGGACTAGACTTTGGTCTTATTGTAGTAGATTCTATATCTATGTTATATCGTTTAGAGTTAGGAAAATCTGAGAACATTTTTGATACTAATTCAACTTTAGCTAGACAAATTGCTTCTTTAGTAGAAATTGCTAGAAGCAAAAAAATCCCCGTTTTGATCACAAATCAAGTCTATGCTGATTTTACACAAAAAGATAAGGTGAAAATGGTTGGTGGTGATTTACTCAAATATGGAAGTAAATGTTTAATTGAACTCTCACGTATAGATGATGAGGAAGAGAGAGTAAAAAGAACCTTTACTTTGAGAAAACATCGTTATTTAGCTCCTGGGAAAAACTTACATTTCACTGTAACTCAATCTGGTTTAGATGAGTTAATTTAAGAAAACTTTTATAAACAAAAAAATATTCTTTTTTATAATGGCTAAGAAGACTACAAAGCGTAAAGCTACAAAAACAAAAGGCGCTAAGAGAAAAACAAACAAAGCTTCTAAAAAAATTACAAAAACTAAAGTTGATGCAAAATCAAATATGCTTGTTATGAAAAGTCACCCAAACGATCTTTCAAACAGAATGGTTTTAATTATGTTAATTTTAGTAATTTTAGTAAGTACTATCAGTATTATTTTATTCATTAGTTCTTCGGGAGAAATTGCTACAGGCGAAGAAGCTTTGGCTGGTCAAGCAATTGAGTTAGATGAGAGAGCAAGAGCTTTTGCTGAGGAACAATTAGAGAAAAAAAAGGGAGATTATCCAAATAATGGAGATGACTCCTAATGGTTTCTATTGCTAATAAGACCTTGGTAGCTTTGTTAGCAGTAGCTTTTCTTGTTTCTGTGGTAAGTTCTTTATACACCTTTTCTGATGGTTCTGATGTAACTGCGGCAGCAGTGAGTGAAGAAGAGGAAGAAGGAGATTTGCATGATAGGGGCGATTTTGATCCAGAAGAACTCAGAGAAGAATTAGAAGAGAGAGCAATTTCTGGGTCTCATTTGAACTAAAACAATAAAAATATCATGTTAAAATGATATTTTTAAGCCTTGCAAAATTTTTATTTTTTGCAAGATTTTATAAATAAACCACAATTCTAGTATTTTATAGCCGAAATAAGCCTGTCTAAGACTTATGGAGCTGCGTGAGGCAAAAAAGAACGCAGACAAGAATGATATTCTTGAGTTATTTGTGCCTATAAAATATAGAAGGTAAAATACAAAATGAGTGCAACAGAACAACAAAGTGAAGACTTGTTAATTGATTCAAATGAATACCTAAAATCAGGTGTACATATTGGAACAAAATTCAAGACTAAATATATGAAAAACTTCATCTACAAAACAAGACCAGATGGATTAAGCGTTTTAAATCTAAAAATGATTGATGAACGTGTAAGATTAGCTGCTAACTTTTTAGCACAATACGATCCAAAAGACATCTTAATTGTAAGTAGAAGAGAAAACGGATGGAAAGGACTTAAACAATTAGCCAAGTTGACTGGTATTCAAGTAATTACTGGTAGATACCCTCCTGGAATTCTAACTAATACAAATTTAGAAACCTACATCGAGCCTAAAGTATTAATGGTATGTGATCCATGGCCAGATAAGAATGCTGTAAGAGATGCTATGAAAGCAGGTATTCCAATCATTGGACTTTGTGATACAAACAACGAAGCTAATAACTTAGATTTAGTTGTACCTGTTAATAACAAAGGTAAGAAATCAGTGGGATTAGTTCTTTACTTAATCGCACGTGAATTTATGCGTAAGAAAAGCATGTTACGTGGTGACGAAGAATTACCTGTTGAATTAGAAAAGTTTATTGAGGAATAAATTTTTTTTTTTATTTTAAAAATTCTTCAGCTTTCTTTAACAATTCTTTACTACTCTCATAAGTTATTTTTTTTACAGCTTTAGAAAAAGAAATCCAGGCATAATCCTCCAACTCTGTGCTATCAATTGTAATTTTTTTATCGTCGTATACCTCTGCTAAAAACACATGCACAGTTTTACGTACTGCAGGAAAATTTCCAGGCGAATAAATTGATTTTTCATTAAAGCCTTTAATAAATTTCACCCGCAATCCTGTCTCTTCTTTAATCTCACGTTGTGCGGTCTCTTCAAAACTTTCTTTCATTTCATGTTGTCCTTTAGGGAAATTCCAATGGCCACCAAAACGCTTGCGATGTTTTACTAACAAATATTCTCTTTTTTTATTTTTTATGCGAAAAAGAATAGCGCCTGCTGCTAAAATGGGAATTTTTTGCACTACATAAAATCCTCTCAAAGAAGGACATTCTAGATAAGAATCAAATGTGCAATATTGTTTTTCAATCAATTCTCCAATGGGACTTTCTTTCATAAAGTATCAAATCTCTTTTATTTTATATGTTTTGCTCTCCTCGGAAAGTTTATATACAAAAAAATACTCATCTAAGCTTATGTACGGAAAAAGAGGTATGGCTCCGATAGTAGCGACACTATTGTTAATTTCTTTTGCAGTAGCTGTAGGTCTTGTTGTAATGAACTTTGGACGTGCTCAAATTTCTCTAGAATCACAATGTACGATTGATATTGGTCTTGTTTTTTCTAATATTGGTGGACAGGATGAAATTTGTTTTGATGCAGAAAAAAATGACTTCTTCTTCGTTGTTGAAAATGGTATTAATATTGGAGTAGATGGCTTAATGGTCAATATCATAGGGACTGAACGTGCAGAGAGTTATGACCTTTCTGATGCAAAAATGAGCAAAGCTGGAAATTATCTTACTCATCTTGGATATAATGAAGAGTTGAGTGGGCAAATTAGGCAAGCTAAAATCATTCCTAAAGTAAAAGTGGTGGATAAGGAAGAAATTTGTGTAGACCAAGCTTTAGTGGTGGGTCAAATAAAATCTTGTTGAGAAAATAATTTGGTGGTCTAGTATTCATTCTTAATTTTATATATATTTTAAACTAATTTTATAATCTCATAAATCTTTTAATAAAGCTTTTTTTTTAAATTGTATTATATGGCTGATTTAATAAATACAATGTCAATTTTAGAAAGAATTTGTTCTGAAGTAGAATCTTTAGAAGAGATTAGTTCAGATTATGACTTATCTTTAATAACTGAGAATAATGTCTGTATAAATGATAGGTCATTTAAAATTTATGAGAATTTCACTTTACAATACTCAAATCTAATAAAATCTAAACCAAAATCCAGTGTAAATCATAGAATTAATGGTGAAAGAGTAGGGTTTAATTCAATTGCTGGTGGTTTAATAGGATTTATGTTAGACTCTGAACCTTATACAATTATGGCCGGAGCCAGTATTTCTACAATCGCTACACTTTATGATGAGACAAAATTAAAAGCTTTAGATTTTAATAATTTTTTTGTAGGGTCAGTTGGAGGTATTTTTTTTGGAAATCTTGTTGCTGATGATATTGGAAAATATGTTGGTTTAACTATTGCTTTAGGGATTGCTGCGTACAATTCTAATAATGAATTAAAATTAAAAAAATCGACCTTATTAATGGAACGCAAGGCTGAGGAAGATTATCTATTAAAAAAAGAAACCCTTTTAAGTCAAACAGAAGATGCTGTTTATACTAATATCCTTGAAAGTTTGTAATTAATCTAATTTATGTGATATAGCATTTTCATGGTGTTTTATAACAATTTTCAGTTCATTTTTTATAGTGGTTCTTATTTTTCATAAATATGGAAATAGATTTTTTCTTAGAAAAGTCAGTAGATGAAAATGCAGGAAGGTATTTTGATACTGCTAAGAAGAATAAAAAGAAGCTTGAGGGAGCACACAAAGCTTTAGCTATTAGTAAAGAAAAGTTAGAAAAATTACTTAAAGATGAAGCTAAATATTTAGAAAGAGAAGAAATCATTAAAGAGAAAAAGAATAGAAAACGTGAATGGTATGAAAAATTCCATTGGTTTATGACTTCTCAAGGATTTTTGTGCATTGGTGGAAAAGATGCAACCTCAAATGAAATAGTGGTAAAAAAACATATGGAAAAAGAAGACCTAGTCTTTCATACTGATATGGCAGGTAGCCCTTTTTTTGTTATTAAAGGTGGCGAAAAAGCTACAGATATTTCTATTGCAGAAGCTGCACAGGCTACAGCTGTTTATTCAAAAGCTTGGAAGCTGGGTCATGGAACTGCAGATGTTTTCTACGTAAAACCTGATCAGGTGTCTAAAGAAGCGCAAGCTGGTGAGAATTTACCTAAAGGTGCTTTTATGGTGCGTGGGAAAACTTTGTACCAATATCCACAGTTAGAGTATGCTATTGGATTAGTTGGAAGAGAAGTCATTGGTGGACCTGAGACTGCTATATCTAAACAAACAGATAAGTTTGTTATTTTAATCCCTGGTAGAGAAAAAAAATCAGTGACTGCTAAGAAGATTCGTAAAGAACTCGATGGTGGGGATCTGGATGATTTAATTAAATTCATTCCTGCTGGTGGAGCTGAGTTAAAGAAAATCCGTAGAAAGAAAAAAACTTAGATAAGAATATGTGCTAATGTTTTTCCTGCTTTTTCTCCAAATGCTCTTGTAAGTATTCCATTAACTTCTCTATATGGAAGTTCTAGTGCTAAGTTTTCTTCGCTTAAAGGAATTTGGAATCTTTGTCTTTTTGCATATTCTGGTAAGGGTGCAATTAAAATGCCCTTAATCTCTGCATCATCCCCTATTATGTTTTCAGAAAATAATGGACTTGAAATTGTTCTACTAACACAAGAAGGCCTTCGCCCGGTAAGATGAAATCCTCTAGCTTCTTTTTCAGTATATTCAAGTAAAACTTCAATCGCCTCTTGAACTTCATCTTCTCCAATTCTTGAGTGTCTTTCACCAAGATGGTTAGGTGTTACCAAAGCAATATATCCTCTTCCGTTTTCATAAAAATTTGTATGGACTGCTTGTTCAGGATCAAGTTCAACTAGTTGACTTTTTAAATCATAACCTAAGCTTTCTAATGCATCTCTTATGTATGCTTCTTCCCTTGGAAATGAGAAAGCCAAAGGTTCTATTCTAATAACTTTTACATCTGGTGATTTTCTAATAAAATTTTCTAAATGGACGGTTGCTTTTCTTGGGATCTCTAAATATTTTTTTTCTCTGTTCATAGTCACACTTGTACTCAATGCATCTGATCCCATAGATTTTAGTGCATTAGTCAGACCAGTTTTACAATATGCAGTCGCTTTTGCTGTTCTAAAGTGATACCTTGTTCTTAACATAAAAATTTCAAATATGTGTGTTTTATATAAAATTTATTTAACTCTGTAGTTAATTTAATAAATGGATCTACTAATTTTATCTTTAGGCCCCTATAGTTTAGCCTGGACGCGACAAATGAAACATTTGTGAACTTGCCTCACATCGCGAGGCAAACATGACACGAGCTTGCGGAGCTTGTAACCTGAGTTCAAATCTCAGTGGGGGCATTTCTCTTATTTTAGCATAGCTCTGTTTTTATCAAATTTTTCTAAAAAATTTGGTTACAGATTGTTGTGTTGGCATCTTTTATATTCTAAAAAATACATCCATAAATGGTTCATAGTTTGCAGACCAAATGAAAATGAGAACTAAATTAAAAATTGAATTTTTGAGTGGTATTAAACTCTTTTCAAGACAATTTGATTAAGAAGAAACTTTTGCATATTACTCAGAATTCCTTTTTTATGGTTCATAATGTTTAGTTTGGAATGTTAAGAAAAGAATGGAGAGATTAAAAATCCATTCTAAACCCTTTAGAAGTATCTTTAAAACCCATCTCTTCGTACCAAGCATGCACTTTTTCTTTATCATAACGAGAAGTAAAGACTAATTTGTAACAAGCTTTCTCTCTAGCCACTTCAATTGCCTTCAAAACCAACTTCTTCCCATTACCTTGACCACGATGTTCCTCAAGAACAAAAACATCTTCTAGAAGTCCAAAAGGCTCTGTATGCAAATCATTATGGAGCAAATACAAATAGCAATGGCCTATCTCTTTAGCATTTTCAATAAGGCTCAATCTTATGCCTTTGCCAGAAAATTCTTTGTTCTCAATCATAAGCTGAAAACCACACTATACCTTAAAAAACTTATGCTAAAGATAAATTTAAATAATAAAATAATATCATAAGAACATGGAAGGAATCAACCTTTACGTACAAATTGTAGTACTCATTTATGTTCTTTGTATTGGACTTCTTTTTGTTTATGACAAATATCTAAAAACACATCCAGATGAAGAATAATTCTATAGAATTCCAGTAACCTTAATTTTCGGATTATCTTTATTACAATAAGGACAGGTCCGAGGTTTTTTTTGTAAAGGATAATATTTGAACTTAAATGTGCATGAAGGGCAAGTAAACCTTACATACTCCGCTCCAGGAACTCTTTCAATTTTTCCAGAGACATGATTCTGACGACTTCTAATTAATTTATCTAGCTCTTCGTCTTCCTTGTCCCATCCAGGGGGTTTAGTCTCTTTAACAACTTCTTTTTGTTTCTCAGTTTGCTCCTTCAAAGTAGGCTTACGTGCCTTTTTGAAACAGCCAGGACAAACCATTCTTCTCTCTAGATAATCGAGAACGAAAGCGTCTGCTGCTGATTTGCTATTACATTTAGGACATTCCGCTTGCACTTGATTAGAAAGCATAGCAGAAAAAAGAAATTAGGACTTTTTATAGTTTTAGTTTTTCCACTACTAATTTAAGAGAATACTTTCTTTTTTAGGCTTTTAATGCGTTCTCCAAAATACTTCTTAGAAACTATTCTTCCAAGTCTTTTTTTAAGCTCTGGATGTTGAATTTTTACCTTTGCGTAGAGTTTTCCATCTTTTTCAAAGTATCCTTTATACTTTTTCTTAAATTGCTTAGCGTGCTCTTCGATTTTTATAGGAGGGCCCCTACGTAATTCTTCTTTTCCAAGATGATCTTTTTTCAAAAGAAGATAAAACTGTGCAGGCTTACCTTCCTCCCAGTCCCAATCACTGTGCGCAACACCATAAGCTTTCAATTCTTTTAGCAAGAAGTTAAACGCTTTGAGCAACTTAGCTCCAATAACATCTCTTTTACCCTTCAAAGCAGTAACTTCCAAATATACAGCTTTTAATTTACTCTTTTTAGCTTTAGCAAGTAACTCTTCTAAATCCATCTCTTGGAAATCAAAATATGATGCATCTGCTTTTTTCAAAAAGGATTTAGCCTTGGATTTAAACAACCTAAATTTCTCTAAGCCTAGGGCAGCAGCTGCATTTCTATGTTTATCAACGGGATCTACAATAATCAATGGGCTTTGTAATTTATTAGTATTCAATTCAAAAAGTACCATGTTCTTATTCTTGTGAAAATTTGAAGGATCTAGCACAGTTTTCTCTTTCCATTTTGCACTCGCTTTAAGCAAAGCTTCAAAGCCACCATACTCTACTACCAAAATCTCAAGGATATAACCAGAAAAGCCAGATATATAACTCTCAGCACCATACAACTTCTGCGCTTTGCAGAACTGCTTAGCTAATCGAATTTCATTTTTCAACTTTTTAGATTTGCTATTTACCCATCCTGCATGCAATGGTGAAATGTCTGTAATATTTACTGCTGCAGAAGCATCTTCAATTTTTAAGATGGGTACTATTTCAAAAATAATGTCTTTATATTCAATTTGGAAATAATCTCTACTTCCGTGCATAGTCACAATTTTTTCTTTAGTAAAAGCTTCTTTTAACACCTTCTTCAAAATGTTAGATAATTTTCCAGAATCTTGCTTATACTTATTATATGGGAACTGTACAAAGATATCTACATCTTTATTGTCCTTGAGCCAGGTATCCTTAGCTATACTCCCGCCTAAGATTGCTAGAGCATTTGTGCCTTTTAATTTTCCATTAAGCTTTTTGAGAAATCCACTTGTAATACTTTCTAACTCTTTCTTCTCTTTTGTACTAGGTGCAATAGATTTGAGCACTGTGGAATATATCTTGGACATGCTTTAGATTATCTTTTCATAATTTATAAATCTACGCTAAAAATTTACAAAATTGGTCTAGCACTAAGAAGTATTTTTATACTTCAAGTTTTTTCTATCTAAGCGAGGGAATGTAATGTGGCAGTATTGAGAAATTTGGTAAATTGTTGTAATTGTAATGAAATGGTAAATCAGGCGAAGGCTCGTTTATTAAACCCATTAGAGAAAGAGAAAAGGTTTGAATGTTAT
>CAYWPT010000012.1:0-24889 GCA_964460605.1 uncultured Methanosarcinales archaeon | reverse complement strand
GGAAGAAAGAGATGACGTTAGAGTAGCACTCAAAGAAGCTACAACTGATAGAAGAAGACAATTCTCATTAGGTCTACGTCAAAGAGTTTTAGCCTTTGGTGAAGAAAGTCCTTTTACAACTATTCCAATTACATCAATAAATGGAAATCTTCATACAAGTTTCGGTGCAAAAAAAGGAAGTTTATTCGCTTCTATAGGATTTGGTATCGCTTATGTAGGTGGAGACCATGCTTCAAGTTTACAAGAAACATATCTTGGAGATAATTTTGCAAATCCAGACACATTTAGAGAAAGAGTTCCTGGAAGTTCTTTGTATGTAGTTGGAAGAGAAACACAAAGTGCAACTCAATTTGATACTACAGCTCACAGTGATGGAAGAGAACATTTTGCTCTCCCTTTACAAATTGGTTATGAAAGTCCAGAGATAGCTGGAGTTATGAGTCTTGCCTTTTTGGCAAATTATACTTTTCTGGGTGCTGGAAGACCTAATAAAACAGTATCTAGTGCAATTGATACAACTTATACTGCGGAAAGTTGTTTGGCTCAAAATTTCGAAGCCGGAGCAACTATCGATGAAATATTCTCAGGAAATTGTGTAGATGATATTAATATTGATACAATGACTTCAAGGGAAGAACTTGAACCACAAGAAAACAGATTATTTTCTCAAGTCCATTATCTTGGTGGAGATTTGGCATTACATTTTAGAGAAATTGCAGGGTCAAGGGTGAACCTTATTGTTGGTTCAGGTCTTGGTGCCTTTACCTATGAAAATGTTTTAGGTCATACTGGAACTGAATTTTCTGCTTCACCTTATGTTGAATTAGGTGTTGCTTTAGGATCTCGGGGGGATGAATAATGAAATTAATAAATAAAAAATTAATGGCTATCTTTATCATTGGTCTATTTTTACTTTCAAGTTTAGCGGTTGTTGTACATGCAAGCCCTCTAGTTTCAGTTTCAGCTTCATGGTATATCAGCTCTGGTGATATTATGCAAAGTGATTTAGCTGAGGCTGCAATAGTAGCAACTTGTTATGAAAATTTCGACATTGATATTGCCCTTTATGATGATATGAATACAAGAATTCTTGATTTATATCAAGAAAGTAATGTTGTATGTACTGGAGGAAACTCACTAACTTCAACTTATTTTATGCATACTTATTATGCCAGTTTAAGTGCTTTAGATACTGCGAATTTAGTTGGTGACTATGAACTTCGTGCAAGTGTTAATGATAGGTTAGGAAACACAGATTCCATGGAAACTACTATTCTTGATCTCACTGTTAATGCCCCTGTAGCAAATAACAATGCTCCTGTGATTACAAGTGCAGCTGTATTACAAGTTAATGAAGGGGAATTTTACTCTTATACATTAACAGCTGAAGACATTGATGGAGACATCATGGATTTTGAAGATTTACTTTTACCTTATTGGCTAAGTGCTCAAGTAATTACTAGCACCACAGGTGATATTGAAGTTCTTATTTCAGGAATTGCTCCTTTAATTGATGTAAGTGATTATGCTTCGGGTGATCAAGGTTTATATCATGGTTTTGATCTAAAGGTTTCTGATATACCTCATGGTGAATTTGATTCACAACAATGGAGTATTTTGATTGTTGATTTAGATGCTCAAGCAAACCCGTCTTATTATCCAAAAATTGATTTAAGCTGGGATTCACTTATTTTTGTAGGTGATGAATTAGAAATTTTAGAGGGAGATATTGTATCCTATAATTGGGAAGCTGAAGCTAAAGATTTAGATGCAGAACTTAACGTTGTAATGCGTGAGAATGGGTTGGGCTTAGGAAGCAATCAAGTAAGCGAGACACTTAATGCTCAAACTACAAAAAGTGGTTTATTTACTATTTATACAAACAGTATTAGTGTTGATACTACTTTTGAAATCGAAGGTGTAATTACTGATTCTGATGGAAATCAAGAAATGGATATTTTGACCTTAACTGTATTAATTGATACTGATGGTGATGATATCTCTGATAGAGATGATAATTGTCCAACAATCTCAAATCCAAATCAAGAAGACCAAGATAACGATGGTGTTGGTAATGAATGTGATAAACCTGGATTAACTGTTCCAAGTGGATTAAGTGTAGATGAAGGAAACACATTAACTTTTACCATTGATGCATTTGATGCTCAAGGTGAAAGTTTTACTGTAGATGCATTATTACCTGCTGGTATTGGTGCAGATTTAGCTAACTTAGGTTCTGGAAGCGTAGAAATAATTGATAACGCAGATGGAACTTTTGATGTGTCTTTAGAACCATTATTCACTTTTGTAACACATCCAAACTTGGATGAAACTTTTGATTTAACATTAAAAGTAGAAGATGCTGGTGGAGATAGTGTAACTGAGCTTGTAACAATTATTGTGAATGATGTAAATCAAGCACTTGTAATTACAAGTACTCCTACTCCAAGTGCAACAGAAGGTCAAACTTACGAATACGATGTTGATGCAGTTGATGCAGATACTGAAGATGTTTTAGAATATACTTTAATTACTGGTCCAGCTGGAACTGTAATTGATTTAGTAACAGGTGAATTAACTTGGAATGTTCTAAGTGATGCCAAAGAAACTGCTCCACACACTTTTACTGTCAGAGTAGAAGATACAATGGGTGGATTTGATGAACAAACTTGGACTTTAGGGGCTAATGATATTTCAGAAAATACCGTGCCTGTATTAGCTTCAATTGCTGACATTACTAGAACAGAAGGAGAATTAGTTGAATTTTTAACAGAAGCAACAGACGCTGATGGAGATACTTTAACTTTTACTGTAGGTCCTTTACCAAACGATGCAGAATTTAATAGTCCTGTATTCGAATGGCAAACAGATCTTGGTGATGCTAACACTTACGTAGTGACTGTAACTGTAACTGATGGAAATGGTGGATCAGATAGCCAAGATGTAACTATCACAATCGAATCATTTACTCTTGGTAACCATGTTCCTGAGTTAGATTTCATTGATGACATTGAAGTAACTGAAACTCAAGAGGTAGAATTTACTGTGAGTGCATTAGATGTTGATGGTGACACTTTAACCTTTACTGTGGACCCTTTACCTGGAGATGCAGAATTTAACAGTCCTGATTTTTACTGGTTAACCACCACAAACGATGCTAACGAATACGAAGTTTTAGTAACTGTTAGCGATGGAAATGGTGGGACTGATAGTCAAGTAGTGACTATCACTGTATTAAACCTTATCTCAGGAGTATTAGTGGAAGAAGAATTTAACCTTCCAAATGATGAAATCAAATTTACTTATGTACAATTTGCAAGCGAATTAGTTCGTCCTGGACAAACTAACCAGCTTATTGTTGGTTTAGATCATTACGGAGAAAGAGAACTTGAAGAGTTACAACTCTCAGTTGTAATCTATGATTTAGGAGTAAGATATGTAAGCACTAGCTTTGATCTTGATCTTAATGAACAAACAAGTGAAAGTATCTCAGTATATGTTCCAGAATATGCTCGGCAAGGTGTATATGATGCAAAAATTACCTTAAGTAACGAAGAATACGATCACGTTATTTATCGTAGTTTTAGGGTGATCTAGAGGGGGTCGCTCAGAAGGTCTTTAAGTGTAACTACTTATAGATACTCATTGTACCACAAACTTTAAATAGTGGTGCAAACTTTGAGGGTAAAGAGCCAGTGCTATTGCTACTGGTGAATAACAAAAATGTTTGAAAGACCATTTTTGAATGAAAAATTCCTTGGGAATTTTAAATAACAAAAAATAATATTCAAGACCTTTTTGAAAGGATTTTGGAGGAAGATAAAAAATGAAAAAAATACTAAGTTTAGTGGCATTATTTGCTCTAATGACTGTACTGTTTGCTTCAACTGCTTTCGCAGATGTTGGCGATATTCAAATCGACAATGTAGAAGTTAATGGTGTAGATATTGATGACTTAGATTCTTTCCTTCTCGAAGTTGAAGAAGGGGAAGACCTAGACATCGAAGTGACCATCCGTAACGTTGCTGAAAGAACAGATGACGGTGTTACCTTTTATGGTGTAGACCTTGAAAATGTTCAAGTAGAAGCAGAATTGTTTGGTTATGAATTTGACGATTACGTAGATTTAGAAGATGAAAGTGAATCTTTTGATATTAAATACGGTAGAGTAAAAGTTATTGATTTAACAATCCCATTACCTGTATTCTTAGATGAAGTAGAAGCTAGTCTTGAAATCGTGATTGATGACATTAACACAGTTGGATCAATTGCTGAAGCAACTTACGCTTTAGGAATCGAACCTGTTGCTAACGGTGTTGCAATCGAAGATGTTGTATTCTCACCTGGAAGCGAAGTTAAAGCTGGTAGAAGTTTATTAACTACTGTTTTACTTCAAAACTACGGAGAAAACGATGAAGATTTAGTTAAAGTAACTGTAGCTATTCCTGAATTAGGAGTAAGCGCAACTGATTACGTAGACGATTTCGAAACTGAAGATAACAGAGAATATGTTGCTTACGAACACACTGAAGAACTATTCTTACAAATTCCAGAATGTGCTGCTCCTGGGCAATACACTGTGGAAGTTACTGCAGAATACGATAGATACGAATCAACCACCGAAAGATACACCATTACTGTTTTAGATGGTTCATACTGTAGCGGAGCAAGCTCTGAAAGAGTTTTAATCGCTGTTGGTCCTGAATCACAAACTGTATCTGCTGGTGAAAGAGCTGTTTACACTGTAGTTTTAACTAACGAAGGAGATTCATCCGAAACTTACACCTTAGAATTAACCACTGGTGACTGGTCAACTGCTAGCTTAAGTGAAAGCGTTGTTGTATTAGGTTCTAACGGTGATTCACAAGTTGTTTACGCAAACGTAGATGTTTCAAGTAGCGCTTCTGGCGCTCACACTGCTAGTCTTGTTGTAAGTAACAATGGTCAAGTTATCGAAACAATCTCCCTTGGAGCTAGTGTAAATGCTACTGCAGGAACAGATTTCGACTTGAGAAATGGATTAGAATTAGCTTTAATCATCCTAGTTGTATTACTAGTTGTGATTGGTTTAATTATCGGTTTCACAAGATTAAGAAGAGATGAAGAAGAAGCATACTACTAAAGTAGTATTCTTTTCCTTTTTATCTTCTTTTGAAATTTTTTCCTTTTTTTTTATTTAAGAAGATTTTTAATAACACCTACTTCTCCTTTTTTTTAATTATGTTAAAAATTTCATAAGATATAAAAGACACCATTAGAATGAAATTTTGCATGCTAAAAATGTGTTCATTTTGATCATATCACAAAGCATTTAACTATCTGCAGCTTAGAAAATAATCAATGGAGTAAAGAATGAAAATAGCAATAATTGGAGCAGGACCCATAGGAAATTATACAGGTCATTTACTAGCTAAACGTGGTTATCAAGTAGATATCTATGAAGAACATGCCCAAATTGGAAACCCTATTCAATGTACTGGGCTTCTGAGTGCAGACTTTGATAAGTTTCAGCTTCCCATGGATGATTTTTTAGTGAATGTTTTTTCTGAGATTAGGGTAGAGTCTCCCAATCATAAGATAAAAATTCCACAAAAGGAGTATCTTGTCTGTAGAACTAAATTTGATCAATTCTTTGGAGATTTGGCAATTAATTCTGGAGCAAATATTCATCTATCACATTCATTCTTAAGAAAAGAAAATAAAAATCTTATCATTAAAGATATTCAAAACAAAAAGGAAATTAGAATAAGCCCAGATATTGTTATTGCTGCTGATGGTCCTTTATCTAAAACAGCAAAAGCTTATGGTTTATATGAAAAATCAAGAGAAAATTACTTTGGTGTACAAGCAGTTATTAAAGGAGATTTTTCTGAGAAGTATTTTACTGCTTACTTTTCTCAAAGCCTATGTCCTGACTTATTTGCTTGGGTAGTTCCTGAATCTAAAACACTTGCAAGGGTAGGATTAGGAAGTAAAAAAAATAGTAGAAAATTATATGATGCTTTTATGGGGAAATATAATCTCAAAGAAAATGAAGTCAAGGAGATGCAAGGGGGAACTATCCCTTTATACAGCACCAAACAAAGAATGCAGAAGGACAATTGTTATCTTTTAGGTGATGCAGCAGGACAAGTTAAAGCTACAACCCTAGGTGGCTTAATTCCAGGTTTAGATGCTGCTCAAATCCTTGTAGATTCTATTATTAACAAGAAAAATTATCACAAAGCCTTAGATCCAGTGAGAAGAAAATTGTGGTTACATTTACAAATAAGAAGAATTATGGATAAATTTAGCGACGATGATTGGGATTATCTTCTCAAATTAGTTAATCAAGAAAAAGTAAAAAGTGTGTTTACTAAATATGCTAGAGATAACCCTATCCCTTTAGTTACAAATGTCTTAATTAAAGAACCACATCTCCTCTATTTCCTGAAATATGTCTTCTAAAATGTTGGCTGCAATCTATCTAACAAAAGAAAAGTTTTAAAAACCATAAAACATTCATCCTGGTATACAAAGAGGTGTTATTTATATGGCAAAAAGAAAATCAATTAAAAAAAGGTCAAGTCCAAAAAAAGCAAGTTCAAGGAGAACAAGTCCTGCTAAAACAAAAAAAGTAGTAACTACTGGAAAAATCGGTGGTAGTTGTTATAGTAGTTTATGGCTTATTATATTAGGTATTCTAATCATTCTTAATGGTTGGAGAGTATGGTTAACTTGGCCACAATTTATCGGAACCTTAGTAATTATCTGGGGATTATCCAAATACGCTTGTAAATAAAGCATTTTTTATTTTATTTTTAGTTAATTTCTTAAAGAAGTACTAGTTTTAACTCTCCATGGAAAGATTAAAGATTCTTAAAAGTAAGGAAGTCAAAGAATTTAAGGCCATTTTAAAGAAGCAATTTTCTTATGCTTTAGAAGGTGATTATGCTTACTTAGAGAATGCTAAAGGAAAGATCTTTTTAGTGAACAAGGATATTGCTAGGTTGCCCTTAGATAAGCTCAAAACTGATAGATTTGGCATCTATTTTGCCGAAAAAAAGCATGACCATTTAAGATTAAGCCTAGAAGGAGCCCAGTTATTTGCTCAGGAAGCAAAGAAAAACGGAAAAGAACTCTCAAATGTCATTGAATTTACTATGCCAGAGATGAGAAGCTATTACCATGGTATTGATATTAATAAACCAGAAGAAAGTGAGACAAAACATGTACTTTTAAGCTATAAAGGTCAAATTTTTGCTAGTTCTAAGCTCAAAGAAGGAAAAATTCTTAATTTTCTACCTAAAATTCATCGTGGAGAGACCATATTTTAGTGTTGTTACTCTGAAGTAGCATTTGTTACACAATATTTATAAAGGGAAGCGTTTCTAAACGACTATTAAAACACGTGTATAAAATAAACTTTTACCGAGGTAAAGAAAAAATGAATTTTAACAAATTATTAGCAATCTTTGCAATGCTTTTAGTTCTAGGTTCTGCTTTAGTTGTAGCTGATGCTCCAATTTTTGTAATCTCAGATTTAAGTGTTGATGAAGATGGAATTTTAGATGAAACAATTCCTGCTTTAGATGCTGATGGAGATAGCATTACATTTACAGCAGTGATTGATTCAAGTGACACTTTAACAGATATTGCAGATATTTTTACTGCAGGAACAGACTCATTTAATTTATACTGGGAACCTGTAGAAGCAGATATTGGGGAGCATGTAATTACAATTACTGCAACCGATGATAGTACTGCAACTGAAACAAGTGAAGAAACAATAACCATTACTGTTGAAGAAGTAAATGATTTACCTGAAATCACTTCAACTAGTGATGCAGATATAATCTCACAAGATGAAAAAATTTCAACTATTCTTTTCATTGTAAGTGATGAAGAAGATGATAGTGATGAATTAGATATTACAATCACAGAAGACTCATTTGACAGTTTAAGTGATTTAACATCAACTTTTGAAAGTTCATACTTGGATGATACTGGCGGAAGTGCGACTTTAGCTGATTGGGTACCTAGTAACCAAGATGTTGGTGAACACACTTTTACAATTACAGTAACTGATACTGATGGTGGAGAAGACACTATTGGATATGTTCTTACTGTAGAAAATGTAAACGATGTTCCAACTATTACTGAAATTACTGATCAAAGTATTAGCGTTTCAGAAAGCGAAGGGGTTGATTTCGAATTACAAGTAGAATTTGAAGATATTGACCTTTATGTTGATGCAAGTGAAGATTTAGATTTTACTATAGGATCAGACTTTAGTGGTTTAACTGATTTTGATATTGATTCAGATGGTTTAATTACTTGGACACCTGATGCAGATGAAATTGTTGATGAAACAATTACTGTTGATGTGACCATTGAAGATCTTGCTGGAGAAGTAGTTGAAGATAGCTTTACTGTAACTTTAGATCAAAACAGTGCTCCTGTTTTAACTGATTTAATTGCAGATTCAAGTGTGGCTGAAGACAGCACATACACAGCAACTTTTGTTGTTGTTGATGATGATGGAGATAGTTTGACTATCAGTGCTACAGAAACAAGCTCAACTTTAACCTTCGGTACAACAAGTACCTTTGACTCAAGTGCAAGTTTAACAAGCAGCCAAACTGTTGATGATGGTTTCGATTTAGAATGGACTCCTACTAACGATGATGTTGGTAGCCATACAATTGAAATTACTGCAACTGATGGTGTTGATACTGTAACTACTCAGTTTACTGTAACAGTAACAGATGTTAACGATGCTCCTGTAATTAGTGCAGTAGATCAAACATTTTACTATGCTAAAACAAATACTTACACTTTTAGTGTAAGTGATGCTGAAGGAGACAGTTTAACTGTAGATGCAAGTGTAGCTTGTACAAGTGGGTGTACAACTACAACTTTAGATCTTAGCTCAACTAGCGATTTTTCAGATAATGGTGATAACACATATACTATTACTTGGAGTCCATTAGTAGCTGATGAAGGAACCCATACAGTAACTGTTACTGCAAGTGATGGGACAGATTCAACTACAGCTACTTTTACAATCACTGTAGAAGAAGAACTAAGTGAAGAAGAACAAGATGTTGTTGATTTAGAAGATCTTTATGATGAATATGAAGATTTATTTGATGATCTTGAAGATGATCTAAGGGATGCAATCGAAGATGATGATGGTGATGATCAAGACGATGCAGAAGATGGCTTAGATGACCTTGAAGATGATGTAGGTCAACTTGTTGAAGATGTTAAGGATCTTTTAGATGACATTGAAGATGATAACTCTCTTGATGATGATCTACAAGAAGACCTTGAAGACAGATTACAAGATCTTGAAGAAGATGCTCAAGAACTTTTAGATGATGTTAAAGAAGTAGTTGAAAACGGTCCTCGTGACCCAAGAGCTGACTTTAATGACCTCTCTGGAGATCTTGGAAGCTCAACTTCAGTTACAACTAGCGGTTCAACAAGCACAGGAACCACTACCAGCACATCAAACGATGATGAATCAGATAGGGAAGTAGTGGTAACAACTATTACTCCTCCAACTGGTACAACTGGTGCTGTAAGTTATACTGGTGCTAGTGACTTAACTTGGGATGCAATTAGAAGTGTTTCATGGTTAATTGCTGCAGTTGTAATAGCATTTGCTTTAGTTGTGTTCTTATTCGCTTTAATGGTAAGCGGTATGAGAAGACGCTAATTTTTCATTTTTTTTTATTCTTATTTTCTTCAACTCTTATTTTCTTAAAATATGCCCCAAAGAACTGAGATTACTTTACCAAAAAGTTTATAAAAGTCTTTCCCACTATTTTTTATGAGGTAATTATATTTAGGTGAGGGATAGCAGTATGGAAAAAGAAAAAAATTATTCTAGAGAACTACTCGGTAAAACAATAGTTTCAAAATCCGGGAAAAAGTTTGGGGATATCGGAGATATGATTTTTGAGGTAGGCTCAGGTGAGCTAATTCATTTAGTGTTAAGAAATCCAACTTCTTATACAGATAGGATGGAATTAGAAAGAAATAAGGACAATCAAATTTTAATCCCATTTTCAGCAGTAATTGCAACTGGTGACTTCATCGTTGTAGCTGAAGAAGATATTATTTAAAATTTATTTCTAATCTTTTTAACAATTATTTTTCTTTTTTGATCTCAGAGAATTCTTTATCAACATGTTTTAAATAGTCTTTAACTCTGGTTACTACAGAATTTAAGATAAAATTTTCTATCTTGTCTTCAAATATTTCATGTAAATCAGCAAATTCTGTGATTCTATACAAATTAGCATTAGTTTCAATCAAATGTAAATCTTTCATACGTTTTAATTGTCTGCGGATATTGGATGATGCAATTCCAAGCATAGCTAAACCACGTTCTTTACGTTCAGCCATTACTAAATTCTTGATTTCTTCAGAATGTAATTCTTCTTTACGTTGTCTTCCTTTTAATAACACATAGAATACGTCAACTACAACATCTCGAGAATCACCTGGCTGAAGTAAACCTAAAGATAAGCATAATCTTCGAACCAAGTCTCTATCATCAACACTTGGTTTTTCATACCTACGCAGTGTTAATTCTGCAAGTGGTGTGTCTATACTTATTTTGGCCATGTTTAAAAACCCCTGGTTTTTGGCACAAGAAAATCTTTGATTTTCTGTGCAGAAAGACTCTGTCTTTCTTGCATACAAAAAATATTTTTAATATTTTTTCGCATGTAAACTCCTTCACTTCAAGGATAATAATTTACACCTTATTAAATGTTTAGATTTATGATTACTTGTTTCTATCTCTAATAATCACTTATGCAAATAATAAAACACTACTTTCCCTTCTTTTGAATCTAGTCGAGCAAAAGACATTCTTTGCAATTGTACTATTTTCCCTTTAGAAACACAAGATAATGCTGGCTCAACCAATCCTTTAACTATAGAATGATCTTCTAATAATAACTCAGATTCCACATTCTCATCATTAGCAGAGAGCCAATGAATAATTTTACCTTTGTTCTGAGCTTCATTAAACTTTTCATAACCATGTGAGTGATATTTCATCTCCCCATTTTCAACTGTAAAATTAATATGATCAATTAATCTGTGTACTTTACCCAATTCTAATTTCCCAGCATCTTCTTTACTTACTAAAAAATCTTCTCCAGCATTAATTTCTCTTTTTCCACGTCCAGGGAAATCTGGATGTAAATCTAAGTCCACCTTTTCCGATGGAGCTTGAGAGATTTTAATTGAAACAGGATCTGCTACAAAGAAATATCTATTAGCTTCTTTTTCTACTAGTTCACGATTAAATGCATTAATCATCTTCCAAAACTCTTCCCAAGAAACTGTTTTATCATTATTACTCAAGCCAACTTCTAATGCAAACTTTTCAAAAGCTCTTGCTTGATAACCACGTCTTCGAAGAGCTCTAATGGTAGCTAAACGAATATCTCCCCACCCTTCATATTCACCTTGGGCGATAGCTTTTTTTGTTCCACTTGTACTCAATTTAAAACCTTCAAAATTGATTCTTCCCCAATGTTTATACTCTGGAGCCTTCCAGCCAAGATATTCCATGATCAAAGCTTCTTTCTTACCATTATCAGTATGGTCTTTTCCATTAAGTACATGGGTAATACCTAATTCATGATCATCAATTGCTACTGAGAATACCATTAATGGCCATACCCTTTGTTTATCACCAGTTTTTGGGTGTATGTGCTCTACAATACGTGCTAGCGCAAAATCTCTCATTGCTGGATTTTTGTGTTTAATATCAGTTTTTAATCGTAAGACAGCTGCACCTTCTACATAACCATTAGCATTGTCAAACATTTTTGCATAACGTTCTTCTTGTTCTGAAACAGATAAATCACGACAAGCACAAGCATTACCTTGAGCTTTCATTTCTCTCCATGTATCATTATCACAAGTACAAACATAAGCTTTTCCAATCTTTATCAATTCTTTAGCATGATCATAATAAGTTTCTAAACGAGAACTCTGTACAATTGTCTCTTTAAGTACATCTCCAACTAACCATTTTACATCTTTAGGGATTAAATCATAAGCGGGCATGTAAATATTCTCAGGGTTAGTATCTTCAATTCTAAGTAACAAGCTCCCCTCATACATTTTTGCATAACCTGCATTTATCAAAGCACCATAAGCATGTCCAATATGTAATGGACCGCTAGGACTAGGAGCAATTCTTACCTTAAATTTACCTTTCTCAGCATTCGCTAATCTTTTCAAAGGTCCTTCTTCTTTTTTCTCTTTAACTTCTAATAACTCAGGAGCTTCTAATTCTAATTTTGATTTAATCTCATCTTCTGTCCATCCAGAAACATCAGAAGCAGTTTTAGTAATCTCTGCAAGAACTTTAGGCACGTCTTTCTTTAGCTCTGGATTCGCTCTTAAAACTTGTCCTAAGACAGCTTTAGGGTTTACAGAACCACCGTACTTGAAAGCGTTTTCTAAGACGAATTTTAAAATAATTGACCTCATAATAATGCTGTGTCCTCTTCCTTCTTAAAGTTTTTGACATTTTTGTTAGTAATCTTTTTAATTAAACTCATTTTTGAATAGATTAATGGCTATTACAAGTCTCGATTCTACTTTTGAGCTCTTAGGAATTAATAAAGAAAAGGCAAAAAAGATTAGAAAAAAAATAGAAGAACATGGTTTGGATAGTTTTGATGCTCAATATAGATTTATTGTACAAACATTAGAAGAAGAAACCCATCGTACTAATCGTTCTAATACCTCTTTAGATGACCGTGTTGGTGATTCTTCTAGAACTTATCATGAGGTAATTAGTGTTCCCTCAGATTTTTTGATGGATGATCAAGAAGAAGGAACAGCTCTTCATCTTCTTGGCACTAGGTTTGCAGAGGTATTTGTAGAGGTTGAAGATATTTTTGGTAAAGCTGGATTAAAATTTCTTGTTAATGATCGGATGGTTTCTCAAAAAAGTATTATGCGTCGTTTAGAACATTTAAAAGATATTAAAGAGAGAAGAAGGTATATAATCCCCCCATTAAGGTATGTAAAAAGGGCATATTTTACTGATGATGACAGAATTGTTTTAGAACTTAAAAAAAGACCTAAGGGTTATGATGCTGAAGCAATATATCATAATTTCTATGATGGTGTGCCAAGGGGGGAATTGGAAAAAATAGACAACAGTTTGTGTTTAAAACTTCGTCTTGAGGGTAAATTAAGTATTGTTCCATTAGTTAACTCTTAATCTTATATCCTTTTTGCATAAGGCACATACTAATCCCAATTAATATTACAGCAATCACAGTCGCTACAATAACACTCAGGTACACAGAAGTGTCACTTACACCAATAAAAGCAAACCTGAAACTGTCTACCAAGTAAAAGATCGGATTAAACTGAGATATTGATCTCCAAAATGGTGGTAATAAATCAATAGAATAAAATACCCCTCCTAAATAAATCAATGGAGTGATTAAAAACACAGTGAATACATTAATTTGATCAAAATCTTCAGCCCACATTGCAGTTAAAATTCCCATCTGTGAAAAGATCACTGATGATACTAAGACAATGTAAATTGCTAAGATCGGGTGTTGTATAGTAATTCCTGCCAAAAGATATCCTACTACATAAGTTCCAATAGCTACAATTCCTGCACGTACCAAGGATCCAATAGTATATCCTAAATTAATACTCAAATAAGACATAGGTGAAGCAAGTAATTCTTGAATGCTTTTATGGAATTTACTAATAAATAATGAAAATGAACTATTTGAATAAGCACTGGTAATAACTCCCATTAATACTAAACCTGGAAAAATGAATGTTAAATAATCTACTGAAGTTCCTAAATCAATACGACTCCCTAAAGAATATCCAAAAATCAAAATATACAATGATGCTGTAATAATAGGCGGTACTAGGGTTTGTCTCCATACTCTAAAGATTCTACTCAATTCTCTTTCAACTAGAGTCATTAAAGCTGTTAATTGATTCATTGTGAGAACCCACCCACAGATTTTTTGCTTTGATATTTATGGGTTAAATCCACAAAGATCTCCTCTAAACTCTTTTCTTTAGTAATAATTTTATCTAATGGTAATTTACCTAATTTTGCAACTAATTTATTATAATCAAAATTTTCTGCAGGAATAGTTATTTTAACCAATTTTCCACCATTCTCGTAATTATAACCTTTCAAAACACTTGCAACTTCTTTCTCAGAAACATTTTTACTCAAAGTTACGTGTACTTCATCTCTACCAAATTTTTTCATAATTTTGTCTTTATTATCACAAGCGATAATTTTTCCTTTTTGGATAATAGCTATTCTTTCACATAATTGTTCTGCTTCTTCAATATAATGTGTTGTTAATAAAAAAGTCATTTTACTCTCTTTATTCAGTTTTTTCAAAAACTTCCACATGTCTTGTCGTGTTTCTACATCAACACCTGCGGTTGGCTCATCTAAAATTAAAATTTTAGGTTTATGCAAAAGTGCACGAGCAATCATAAGTTTTCTTTTCATTCCACCGCTCAGAGCAATCACTTTTACTTTACGTTTTTTAGTCAAACCAGTTAATTCTAAAACTTCTTCAATTCTTTTCTTCCTCTCAGCCCGAGGAATCCCATAATAGCCGGCATTAAAATACAAAAGTTTCTCAACAATCTCAAAAATATCCATGTTAAATTCTTGAGGAACTAAACCAATTTGTTCACGAGCTTTGATATGGTCTGTTTCAATATCATGATTGAATATTTTGACAGTACCACTTGATTTTACAGCTAAACTTGTTAAAACATGAATGGTAGTACTTTTCCCAGCACCATTTGGGCCAAGTAAAGCAAAGAATTCTCCTTCTTTGATTTGAAGGTTCACACCATCAACTGCTTTAAGTTCTCCATAATTCTTTTTCAAATTTTTCACTATAATTGCGTTAGTCATCAGCTAAGTCATCAAACTCTTTTTTTCTCTCATCCATCCACTTTTGCATAGCCCCTGGTTCTTGCATCATCTCTTTCATTGCAGCACCAGCCTTCAAATGAGCTTCATCTTGCGCTTTAAACATTTCAGATCCATGGGTATGACTTTGTTTTGCCACCTCATCAAACGTTTCTGCATGGAACTTTACTTCACAGCTTTCAGGTCCACCTAATTGCTTACATGTCATAGTTTTCATTGTATCTTCTTGGGAATCTTTTAGTATATAAAAAGTGCGAAGGACGTGACTCGAACACGCGTACCCACTAAGGGACAGCCCCTTCTTGTCTTATTTGTTCACCAAATAAAATCTCAAGGCTGCGGATTTGACCACTCTCCCACCTTCGCGTACTATTCTCTCACAAAGGCCCTTATATAAATCTTATTCTATCTAAATCATAGAACTAAAAACTAAACCAACTAAATAACCAATAGCTCCTGCTCCAGCACCTAAAATGACCATCTCTAAACCAGATTTAATCCAATCTCTATGACTTACTTTACTTTTCACAACACCCACTATAAATAACATAGATATTGCTAAAACTCCGGATAACACAATTGTTCTAAATCCAGCAGCAAAGAAGAAGGGAAATACAGGGAATAATCCTCCTAAAGAGAATGCTAAGAACATAGCAAGTCCATTTTTCACAGGATGATCAAAGCGTTCAGGATTTAATTTTAATCTCTTTTGAATATAATTTTGAATAAATGTATCTTCATTGTGTTCTAAAAAGTGATTGCTCATGATTTCAATCTCATCAGCATCAAAACCTTCTTTTTTTAATTCTACGCATAATTCATTACAAGCTTTATTTGGGTTTTTTGCAATCATTTTCTTAGTGCGCGCAATCTCTGCCTCATAGACTTCACGTTGGGATTTAGAAGATAAAAAAGATCCAGCTGACATAGACAAACTACCAGCAAAAAGACTAGCTAAGCCAGCAAGAAGAATAGTGTTTTGCCCTGCACCAGCAACCCATACTGCAAAGACAACACCCAAATTAGAAACTAAACCATCTTCCATTCCAAATACAATAGAACGAGTAAATTCTGTCAAAAAAGACAACTTATTTTTCTTCCTTGCCACTTTATTCCTCAACAGCAACTAAAACACATTCATTTTTAACACATTTTGGAACTGCTTGTCCACAATCTAAAGTTCCTGGTTCACAAGAAGCACTACAAAGTATATCCACACAAACTGGAGCATAATCTGCATTAACTACGTCATCTGCATGACAACAAACTGCTGCAACACAATCACTATCAACTTCACAAGCTTTCTCAACTGGAACAGAACAAGCACTTAGTAATAATAAACTAAGCATACAAAGAACCATTAACATTCTTTTCATTTTTTACATAAACTCTTTTGAGTACTTAATCTTTTGGTTTATCTCGCCACGTAAATCTTCACGCATAAGCTTAAGCACATCTTTCTTTTCATTAGCAAGAAGCCAAGACAATTTTACAAAAGCAGTGTTTGCTAACATATCTTCACCAGGAATTACGCCAAGCTCAAGCAAATCGCGTCCTTTGCTATAGACATTCATATTAACGCCACCAAAAATACATTGAGTAGTCATTACTACAACACAACCTGCATCAATCAATTTTTTCAAAGCAGGATAAAACTTTTTGTGAATAGCAGCTTCTTTGTTTGGAGCTTGACCAGGTATATGTCCTAAACCTGTTCCTTCAATTATTAATCCTTTATATCCTTTGAAAAAAGAGATCTGTTCTGGAAACATATTAATATGGATTTTTAAGAATCCAACTTTTTCTTCCATTTTTGATTTAACTATTAACTTAGAAGATTTCTTTGGGTACTTCTTTTTCAACATTTTAATTTTTCTAGTCTTATAATCAACAAGTCCAATAACTCCATCATTTACTGGTTTGAATGCATCACGTCTTGAACTATGTAATTTATATGTTTTAGTTCCAGATAAAATAACACAAGAATCATCTTGGGCTGAATTGTGCATACAAATACCCACACCAGCAAAATCACTTCCAACAATAAACTCAGCAGCACATATAATATTCATTGCAGCATCTGAACTTCCACGATCTGAACTTCTCTGAGCTCCAACAAAAATAATAGGTACAGGACTTTTTTCAACCATAAATGAAAGTGCAGCAGAAGCCACAGCTAAATTATCGGTACCAATTCCAATAATAATCCCTTTTACACTTTTCTTTACCCACTTTTCAATAGATTTCGCAATTAAAGTAAAATGTGCAAAACGTAGATCATCACTCCACATCTGTGCAATTAATTCTGATTCAATATTAGCAATTTTTCCTAGTTCTGGAAACTGTCCCAACAATTCTTCTGGAGAAAAGTTTGTACTCACTCCACCTGTTTTATAATCAACTTTAGAAGCAATAGTACCACCTGTATGCAAAACAGCGATAGTAGGAAGAGATTTATCTTTTTTTGCCTTCCTTTTTGATTTTTTGGCACTAGTTGCTTTCTTAAGCACAGTCACTTTAGTTCCTTTTTTCTCAAAGCCAATATTATATCCAGTATCTAATTTGATTAAAATAACATTCTTATCAGAACTTGGCATAAGAATTCCTTGCTCGCGTTTCTTCTCTCTTATTACTCTTACCAAATCTCCAGCTTTTGCCATAGCTTAAACAATCTATAAATATTTATATATCTTCTGATTCAAATATTCTTCCATTATGGTAAAAATAGGCATTATTGGTGGAACTGGGATAGATCATCCTGATATCTTGCAAAACAGGCGAGAGATTCTTATTGAAACAGAATTTGGTAAAGCTGCAAGTCCGATAACTACTGGGACTGTTGCTGGTGTTGAAGTAGCTATCATAGCAAGACATGGGAGAAATCATACACTCAATCCAACAAATGTACCTTATAGAGCAAATATCATGGCTCTAAAACAAATTGGTTGTACCCATATTCTAGCTGGAACTGCTGTTGGATCATTAAAAGAAGAATATATCCCAGGAAACATTGTTTTTACAGACCAATTTATTGATAGAACTACAAAAAGAAATCAAACTTTTTATGATAAAGATAAGGTATGTCATATCTCGGTTGCTGAACCATTTTGTAAAAATTTGAGAAACACTTTAGCACAAACTGCGGAAGAATTACAAATCACACATCACAAGGATGGAACTGTGGTTGTAATAGAAGGGCCAAGGTTTTCTAGTAAAGCAGAATCAAAATTATTTCATTCTTGGGGGGCAGATATTATTAGTATGACTATTGTTCCTGAATGTGTTTTGGCTAAAGAAGCAGAACTTTGTTATGCAAACATTGCAATGATTACAGATTATGATGTTTGGAAAGAAGGAGCAGAAGTAAGTAATGAAGAAGTACTTAAGACAATGGGCGCCAATATTGAAAAACTTAAAAAACTCTTACTTACTGTTATTCCTAAAATTGCAGATCAAGATTGCGGCTGTAAGCGCGCTTTAGATGGTGCAATGTTTTAAGAGGTGGAAGCAAATGGATTTAAAATCAACAATTAGAACAATTCCAAATTGGCCAAAAGAAGGCATCATGTTTAGAGATATTACAAGTATGCTTGAACAACCTGAAGCATTCAAATTTGCAACACAAAAGTTTCTAGAAAAATTTCAAGGTAATGGTATCACAAAGATAGCAGGTATTGATGCAAGAGGTTTTGTTTTCGCTTCAGTTTTAGCTAAAGAAATGAATTTACCTTTAGTTTTAATTAGAAAAAAAGGAAAATTGCCAGGGGAAACTATTGGGCAAGAATATGAATTAGAATACGGAAGTGCAACTCTAGAGGTTCATAAATCGTCAATTCAAGTAGGTGATAAAGTACTCATCATGGACGACTTACTTGCAACTGGTGGAACTGCTCTAGCTGCTGCACAATTAGTTGAAAAGTTAGGGGCGAGTGTAGAAGCAATTAGTTTTGTAATTGATTTACCAGATCTAAATGGGAGAGAAAAGTTAGCAAATTATAACTTATTTCATTTAATAGAATTTGATGGTGAATAATTATTTGAACTGATTTATTGCGTTCAAGATTTCATCTTTTCCATTATCAACAGAACCATCACTGATAAGAATTTTTTCTTTTTTCTCTTCAACTTTTTTGGGCTCTTCTTTCTTCCCAGGATCAAAATTTACTTTCCAAGTTTTATCTTTTATTTTAGAAGCGATACCATCAAGCTTTTCCATATCTCCTTGTTTAGGTTCCCACATAATTTTTTGTCCATCATCTTGCATTCTTGGAATAACATGCACACTCAAACGACCATCTGGATTATCACTAGCAATTCCTGATTTCAAAATAATATTTGTTCCATGTGCTCCTAAACCTTCGAAGACAGCAGTAGAAGCGAAACTTGCAGCAAAGAATAAATGGGCGCTCGATTCCTGAGATAAATTTTCAATAAGCGATTCTTCTTCTTTACTATATACAATCAAATGTCCTTTTGCTAAACTCTCATTTGCTGTAACACAAAGAACTTTCTCATCTTCATAAACTACTTCCCCATTTTCATAAATTGAAGACAAGTGTGCAGGGACATTTCCTTTTCCTACATGCCAAGAAGCAGGATTACGACCAAAATGGTTCTTCATCATAATGGGCATATTTTGTGCAAGCATTTTTACAGAATTTTCATCAGTACTTTCTTTTTGCTTATCAAAATTAAAGTTAAAGAAACCATCACCTTTTTCACGAGGAAATAAGTGTACTAAAAAGTGTGGTGACATCTGCCCAGCAGCTCCACCCATAGAAATGACTGTATTAAACCCAGTCATGACCATTGCCTTTTTTTGTGCAGCGGCTAAACCAGGAATTAAAGCAAACATATGGGTAAATTCTTCACCAGAAAAATATGCGGGTAAGGGGTAATGTTCTTTGAGCATGTAAGTACAATGGCCTTTTACTGCCGGATAAATATCAAGCATAGCTATAGTCATATCATCTTCAAAAATAGTTTTTGGAGGTATTTCTCCCCGAATCAATTTACAAAAGATACACTCTTTTTTCTGCGCTTCTAATTGCGCTTTCATCTCTGGTGAAATTTCCACTTTTATTCAGAACCTCTTTCTTTACTAAAATAACTTCCAATATGTTCAAGAACTTCATCCCGTGCATTAAGATAATCCCCATGTGAAATAATTGGTTTGTTTAAAATATAACCACCTGCAAGACCTCTTCCTCCACCACCAAGTTTTTTACAAAGTGCTGGGACTCCTTCATTGGCAGGAAACTGAACCCTTCCTTCTAAAAGAACACTTCCCTCTCTATTTTTGAAAATAACTGCATACATATCCACCTTATCTGCTATTTCTCTCAAGTGTCTAGGTCCTTCCTTCATATACAAAATATCTTCTGAAAATGCAGATGCAACATTAAGGCCTCCAATATTATGATACGAAATAGTCCTAGCTAATTCACCATATGCTTGATTTTTTTCACTTCTAAATGCTACAACTTCTTCAGTATATCTTGCACTTAAATTAAAATCTCTTCGAGTAAATACTTTTTTTCTTGCAAGATCAATTACCAATCTTTCTAACGCTGCCTGTGCATCTTTAGCTCTAGATTTTGATGTAATTAAATCTTGTAATTCTACTGCTCTTTGCATATTTGGGTCAGTGTAAATTTGAAAATCATGTACTTGTGCCATATGTGCTAAAAGGGAACAATAATTGTCCGAATTATCTACTAAATTATCATTAACTAATCTTGCAGCACAATATCTTCTATCAATAATTACTGGGAATGCAATGCTTTCAAGAAATTCTTTATTTTGCTCAGACCCTCCATGGTGATCAACCCAAACCATACTATTTCCTTCACGAACTGTTCTCAATAATCTTTTATTTCTTTCAAGAGTAGCATTAAAATTAATATCTGCAAAAATTATTTTTGACCCATGTATTCTAGATCTAGCTAATCTTTTTAAGTCTGTGAGAATGGTGGGATAATCAGAGAAAATATGTTCAACATCAAAACTTGGTTTAGAAGTTATTCTTCCATCATGGTCTCTTCGCAGTAATGCGTGCGCAATAATTCCATCTGGATCAGCTAAATGTCCAACAATTTTAATCTTAGTTCTTGCCATTTTCTTCCTAAACATCTTACCACCTCAGGAAGAAGATAATTAAATATAAAAACTATTTTTTCTTATGCTTCTCTACTTCTTTTGTTAACTTCAGTCTCTTAATTAATTCTTTGTATCGATTTCTAATAGTAACCTCAGTAACTCCTGCAACATCTGCTACTTCGCGTTGAGTTCTTTTCTCTCCATGAATTAAACTTGCCACATATAATGCTGCTGCTGCAATTCCAGTAGGTCCACGACCAGAAGTTAGTTCAATTTTACGAGCCATCTCTAAAATCTCTACAGATTTACTTTGTGTTTCAGGACTTAACTTAAGAGCTGAAGCGAATCTTGGAATATAATCACTAGGATTTGATGGTCTAATTTTAATCTCAAGTTCTCGAGTAATAAATCGATATGTTCTACCAATTTCTTTTTTCTCAATACCTGAAGCTTCACCCATTTCATCTAAGGTACGAGGCACTTCATGTCTCCTACAAGCAGCGTATAATGCACCTGCAACAACTGATTCCATACTTCTTCCACGAACAAGTCCTTTCTGTACAGCTAAACGATAAATTCTAGCAGCTTCTTCTTCAACTTGTTTTGGCAATTTTAAATAGGAACTTACACGCTTTAATTCAGCTAGTGCAACTTTTAAATTTCTTTCAATTGCAGTACTGATTCTGTATTGCCATTTTCGTAATCTAAAGAATTTATCTTTATCCTTACCTAATTTATAATAATCTGAAGTAGTTCCAATCTCTGTTCCTAACCCTTGATCAAAGCTTGTCTGTGAAGTAGGGGCTCCAGTTCTTCTCTTTCCTGATTGTCCTCCATCATCCTCAAAACTACGCCATTCCTGTGAGAAATCAACCATACGATCTTCTATGACTAAACCACATTCACGACATACAGTCTCCCCTTTATCTGTTTTATGATAAATATTAGTACTACCACAATCTGGACATTTTTTTAATTGTTTTTTGAGTATTTGCATAGTATATCATCCCCACGTAAGAAAGCTAATCAGAGTTAACTTTAAATACTTTGAACGAGGTTTGTTTATAAATGTTTCTCTTTTTAAGCATATTTTTCCTAAAATGAAGGCTAAAGGGGAACTCCGGAATCTTTATATAGGTAAAAATTTTTATCTTATCTATGATATTCAACAAAAAAGGGCAATTAGGTATTATTGAGATGAAGTTTTTCTTCATTGGCTTTTTCATTGGTTTAATTTTATTAGCTGTGTTAATAGCTTTAATGAACGGTGGAGTTTTAGATTTTAGTCTTCCATTACTGAGCTGTCCAACACCTTCTGGATAAGTATTAGTCTTTCTAGAATAGAAAAGCATTTAATTAGTTTTTAATCTCTTTTTCTTGTATTATTTATTTTAGGAGAGGTGTGATTAGATGGATATTGAAAGAATTCAAAAAATTAATAAGTTAGCAGTTGAGCTTATGCAACAAGGTTTAGCGTCTAATAGAGATGAAGCAATTGCTCAAGCTGAAAAGATTTATCGTTCTCAAGAAGGAGATGTAAGTTTACAAAGTTCCCAAGGAAATACTTTAGAAGTGGGTACAAATGGTGCTGCACCTATGCCTACTCCTGAATCTGCACAGCAGAGAAAAACTAGTAGCGGATTTTCTGTAGAGATTGAGCAAATTCTTAAGCAAAATACAACTTTTTTAGTAAATCAAATCAAAGGATTTCAGGAAAAAATAGCTTCAATGGAAGAAAAGATTGTAACTTTGAGAAGAGATATGATTGATTTGAAAAGGGAAATGCCAACTCAGGCTGCTGTTAGTCCAGCTCCTCAGGCAGCTCCAGCTCAACCAAGTGCACCTGCGCCAGCAGCTCCTCCTGCAAGACCTCCAACTAATAGCTCAGGCGGTCCAGCTCAAGGTAATAACCCTCGCTCGGGCGATTATAATGACGAAGATGTCTCAATTGAGAAGTTCTTCTATGTTGGCAACAAATAATTTTTTTTCTTAATTACTCTTATTTTAATGAATTGTTCGACAAAGTTTATATACCATTATCTTCATAACTACTCATCAATAGATACCGGTGTCAATTATGGTGATAAAAATAAAAACTATTATTTTTAGCATGCAAGAAAGACAAAGTCTTTCTGCACAGAGAATGTTCCATTCTCTTGTGCCAAAACTCTTAGGAGTTTTGAGCATAAAAAAACTAACTTTTTTACTCATCTTACTTTGTGCAATGAGTACAGTAGCTTATGCAGATCTAAGCATTAGCGATGAAAATGATTTTGTTCTTGATGTAGATTATAGAACACTTGGTGATGATGATGATAGAGAATATACTCTTGTACAAAGGGTAACTTTGACCAATGATGGTAGTTCAACTGAAAGTGTAAGTCTTACTCTCTCTAGTGATTCCTCTTATATAGTGGATCTTGATTCGGCTACTGATCAAAGTTTTACCTTAAGTCCTGGAGAGAAAAAAGAAGTAGACCTTGATATAGAAGTAGATTTAAGCGATAATATTGATGGTGGAAGCCATGAAGATGTTATTACTCTATCAGTTACAGAAAATTCTGGAACAACTCAATTAACTTATGATGCTGATGTGCACAACATGCTTTTAGTAGATAAGATCTATTTTGAGATAAACTCTCAAGATGAATTTGATATGGATGAAGATGAAAGTGATGATGGGGACGTTGATCTAGATGTAAATCCTGGAGATGATGTAGTGATCACTTTTGCTTTAGAAAATTTATTTGATAAAGATTACAAACGTGGGGATCTTGATGTAGAAATCAGAGTAGATCTAAATGACGATGATTTTGGAGAAGATGTTGACGAAAAAATCACCTTTACTTTAGATGCCGATGAAAAAACAGATAGGAATGATGAGGAGTTTGCAATAGAATTCCATGTTCCAGAAGGTGCAGATGAAGATGATGACTATGACCTTGAAATCAAATTTGAGGCAGAAGATGAAAATGGCGCAAAATTCACAAGCGATTTTTTAGCTCAACTTGAAGTTAACAGAAAAAAGAACGACATAAGATTAAATGAAGTTAATTTAAGTCAAACAGAGTTAGTTTGTGGTGGATTCTTTATTGTTGAGGCTGAAGTAGCAAACTTTGGAAGTAATAATCAAGACCAGGTTTCTTTAGAGATTGTTAATTCTGATTTAGGGATTTCTCAAAGAGAAAATTTTGCTTTAGACCAAGGGAGATCTTCTTCAAAAAGTTCTAAGCTATTCAGGTATGAATTCAAAATCCCTGGAGATGCTAAAAATGGTGAATATACAATTGAATCACGAGCATTCATTGATTTTAATGTTTTAGTTGATAGAGATCATCAAAAAATTACTGTAAGTTCTTGTAATGGTGCTTCAAGCACAACTATTACTGGCACTACTAGTACTAATGGTGCTTTAGATAGTAATTTGTTGGATACTAATGGGGATTATGAAGTTGTAGAAGCTAATGTAGGAACTATTGAAACCATTGAGAAGAATTACACATTAGAAGATTTTGCAGTAAGTTTAATCATTGTCTTTATTGTTTTAGTGAGTCTAAGTGTTGTGCTTTTGGTTATCTTGGGTGCAACAAGAACTCCTAGAAGAAGGAGATAATAAAAACTTAAGATGTTTTTTGGATTGAAAATAAAGAAAAGATTTTATTTTCAATAAAATTAAATACTTCTATCTTTTATTTTATTACTATGGCAGTGAAAAAAGTTCTCATTTCTCAAAAGACCAAAAAAAAATATTTTGTAACAGATACTAAAGAAGAATTTATTACTAGTGAGGGTGTAATTTCTGCAAAAGATTTACAATCAAAA
>CAYWPT010000011.1:0-27146 GCA_964460605.1 uncultured Methanosarcinales archaeon | reverse complement strand
TTGTTTTCTTTACCATCCAATTATGAACTGGGCTAACTGTGTAGGCTAATAGTGCTGCTAAAATAATAACTAAGACAAAGGGTTCTACAATGAGGTAAGAGATAACTGATAGTATTAAAAATAATATTACTGGGATGAACGATTGAAATTTGCTTCTTTCTACCATGTGATTGCACTTAACTCCTTATTTTTGTCTTTTATCAAATAACTATTAATAGTATAGTTCTAAATTAAGTTTCAAAGCTATATAAAACTTTTCTCTCCCTCTTTTAGTATATAGAAATGTTTATATACTCCTCTTTCTTCTTTTTTGTAAAGTATCAATTATACTTTAAGAGAGGTTTTACAGATGAAACGTTTAAAATTATACTTAACAACTTTGCTATCATTTATTCTAGCTTCGTTTGCAGTTTTTGCTGCATCGCCAGACGCAACTGACAACTTACTTCAAAACATTCTTAATTGGATTGTATACATTGGAGCTTTAGGTTGGATTGCTGATTTAGCTGTCTCAGCTGGTGTTAGTTCTGATCAAGCTTTACTGGGTATGCTTCGAGTAATTATTGGTATTGCTGTCTTTTCAATAATCTATGCTGGCGCATTTTTTCTCCAAAACCAAAAAAATATTCGGATTACTATCTCTCTTGTAATCACTTTAATCGCTATGATTTTTCTTCCTTCAGCCGCAATTGTAGCTTTTGGAACAGCAATGGGTTCTTTACTTGGATTTGCTCTTATCGCTTTAGTTATGGCACCTCTTGCTTATGCATATGTTACCATTCCAAAAGATGATTTAGGATCAAGAATTTTTAGAGTAGTAATATTTGGAGCAGGTATGGTTTCTTTGAATGCTGCAAAACAATTTGCAATTGATACTCTTAGCCTTAGTGTCGGTTCTTTTCCTACAGCAGCTAGTGGAAGTTTAGCTGAAACAATTCAAAGTCTAGCTGGCCACATTGGTAATTCTCTTAATTGGGGTATTACTATTATTGGATTAATTTTCTTCTTTGAACTTTTTGGCTTATTCTTCTTTAGTAGTGGAAAAGCTGCAGAACCTTTAGGGCCTGGTGCTAAGAAACTTTTAGGGAAAGCTAAAGCAAGAATTCCTTTTAAAGGAAACAGAGCAAATAAAGTAAGGCAAGTTAATTTATACCTTGCTGATGAAAAAGAAGAAGAAAAGATTAGAGATGCCCAAAGGAGTATTATCAAGTGGATTGCAATAATTGAAAAAATCATTTCTAAAGGAAGATTCGATGACTTTAATGCAAAAGATGGCCCTTCCAAACTTCGTGAAGGTATCAAAGAAGATGCAGAAGGAGTAAAAGAAGTAAGACGTTATTTTAAAACTTTGAAAAGAGATCTATGGAGACAAAATTCTAGTATACAAAAGATTATTGATGATCTTAGGGATGATCCTTCTGCTATTCAAACAATTAAAGTTCATGAGAATAAAATTCTTAAATTGTCTAAGGAAGTAGCTGCAGAGATTAAGAAAGCTGAAGATATACTCTCTGCTTTGTTTAGATCAAGTGAATGGAGAGCTCTTATGGCTGTTAAAACAAGTGATATTCCAATAGACCTTAGAAGCAGTACTGTATTTAATGATGCAGACTTAAGAACAATTAAATCAGAATTAGAAAAAGATGAGTTCGAATTAGAAGGCGCTTTTGATAAATTAACTGAAGCAAACAAAGAAGTACAGGCTTTATTAGCTGCAACTAAACCTTTGTATGAAAGACGTTAAAGATTTTTTTCTTTTTTTCTTCCTATAATATACATAATTTTATAAATAAAAAAATATTCTTTTATCTCAATGAAGAGGAAATTTTTGTTAGCGCTAGTACTTTCTTTATTATCTATCCCTTTAGTTGCTGCAGGTCCTTTACAAAATATTGGGAATACTATTATTGGAATTGGTGGTTTAAGTTTTTTGAATAGTTCTGGTGCAGTTATTGCATTTACTAGAATTCTTATTGGTACTTTAGTATTTACTATCTTTTTTGCAAGTTTAACTGTAGTACTTACAGAACAAAGAGGCTTTACAAGAAATCAAAATATGGTCATCGCTTTAGTCCTTGCAATCATTTCAGCAATCTTTTTACCTGCTCAAGTAATTCTTGGTATTGGTGCAGGTTTCGGAACTTTGGTGGGTGTGGCTTTGATCGCTTTACCTGTTATTGCAATTTTATCAGTTTTTTTAATGACGCCTTCTGACACAAGGGCGGAGCTTTTCATTAAATTTGTTGTAAGTTTAATTCTTTTATGGGTTTTAGCTGCAATGAGTTATCATGTAAAAACAGTGTTAGGTGGTCTCTAAGATGGCTTTCTCACCAACAGTTTTAGCAGCAGTTGATCAGTTCATAGCTTGGGCTGAATTAATTGTAGCAATTTTTGCGATCTATTATTTTATCAAGTTTTTAATAGGCCCTTCTGATGGAAAAAGTTCTTCTGGTGATGGTGGCGAAGTTTTCAAGAATTTAATGGATACCATGAAGAAGAAGAGAGAAGAGAAGGAGAAGAGAGAAGTTTTTGAAGAAAGAAGGGGAAGATTTGCTTCTGCTATGGATTCTTTGAAGCAAGTAAAACCATTAATAGTTGATTTAAAAAATATCCTGTTAACTTACAAAAGAAGAAAGGATAAAAGGAGTACTGGAAAAACTAAACTTGATAAGAAAAGGAGAAAATTAGAAAGATTATTAAAAGCAGTTTATACTGATTTTTATAAGATTTATAAACATGAAAAGAAATTTGATCGAGAAGGCCATTTACGTAATTTAGAAGCTGGGGTTCAAAATTTATGGCGTGAAGCTCAAAGGTTAGAAGTTCCTGCTGAAGATGGTGATTGGTCAGATAAGAGTGATTTTTATAAAGAATTGGAACGCTTAGAAAAATATAGAAAAGTAATTTTAGCTGCTTTAGTTAAATTAGTAAACGAAGAGAAACCAGATCCATTAGAGACTTATGATTTAGGATCAGAAGCTGCAAAGGTTAAGACTCATGCTGATAAGAAAAAAGAGAAGAAGAAAGGTGAAGGGAAGAGCAGGGAAGAACGTGAAATTTTACTTGGAAATTTACCTGACAAATTAGAAGAATCAATCAATGGATCTGAAAAAGTATACCAAGAATATTTAGCTTTCCAAGGAAATCCAATTAGCTATTTGCGAAGATCTATGATGCTTAGAACAGGTCCAAGAATAGCTTATATGGAAATAGGGGATTATTTAGCTGAATTAAGTACTTTGCTCAAAGCAATAATGAGAAAAGAACGAGGCAAAAATGGCATTTCAAGTACAGATTATAAAAGATTTAAGTCGTGGGAAAAGTACCTCAATGGTCTACGGGGAGTTTATAACCAGTTTGTTAACATTGCAAATATTAATAATTTTGGAAGGCCTGACCAACATCCTGATGACCTTAATAGATTAAAAGAAGTAATTAATTCCATTGTTACTTCATCTCAAAAGTTAAGTAATGGATTAAAAGATTTTAACGATGAAATCCTTTCATACATTGCAGAAGGTAAAAAATAAAATTACTTCTTCTTAATCTCTTTCACACCGCCCATGTAAGGCCAAAGAATTTTAGGTATCTTTACTGTACCTTTAGCAGTTTGAAAGTTCTCAAGAATAGCAGCAATTGGTCTGGTATCAGTAATCGCAGTGTTGTTCAATAAATGTACATATTCTTTCTTACCACTTTCAGAACATAAGAATTTAGTGTTCAATGAAACTGATTGGTAATCTGTACAATTACTACATGAAGTTACTTCTCTATAACGACCTTTGCCTTCATTTTGTGCAGGGAACCAAGCTTCAATATCATACTGCAGACTTTGCTTGTTACCAATATCACCAGTACAGATTTGTACCACCCTAAATGGAATCCCTAAATCTTTGAACAAACTTTCAGAAAGTTTTTGCAATTCTTCAAAGTATTTCCCAGAATCTTCTGGTTTACAATAGACAATTTCTTCAACTTTATTGAATTCATGTACTCTAAATATTCCTTTATCATCTCTTCCGTGTGTTCCAAGCTCTTTTCTAAAACATGAACTTACTCCAACAATTTTGAAAGGTAAATCTTTCTCAAGGATAACTTCATCTTTCTTTAAAGCAACTAATGGATGCTCTGATGTTGCAATCAGATACAAATCTTCATCTTGGATTTTGTAAATAGTATCTTCAAACTCAGACATATTTACTCCACCTTCTAAAGCTGCTCTATTGAGCATAAAAGGTGTTTTAATTAATTGAAAACCTTCAGCCATTAACCTATCCATTGCATAACGTTGGATTGCAAAACTAAGTAAAACAGCTTCATTTTTCAAATAGTAAAAGCGTGCACCTGAATTCTTTGCTGCTGTATCTAAATCAATGATGTCTAGATCTAATCCTAATTCAATATGATCTTTAATTGGAAAATCAAACTTAGGAATATTTCCTACTTTTTTCAATTCAACATTTTCTGAATCATCTTTACCTGAAGGTACTGACGCTTCAAGAACGTTTCCAATTTGTTTCAAAGCCTTATTTCTTTTTTCCAGAACTGATGCTAACTTTTCTTCTTGCTTTTTCATTTCAGCAACATGTGCTTGCATCTCTTTGATTTTTTTACTAGCTAATTTTTCATCTTTAGCTTTTTTAGCTTTGTTTACTTCCTGCGAGATGGAGTTACGCATGTGACGAAGTTTCTCCGCCTTTTGTTTTTCAGCTCTCCAATCTGCATCTAATTTGAGTACATAGTTCACTTGTTTTGGATCATGTCCTCTTCTTTTCTCAGATGCTTTTACATCCTCTGGATGTTCTCGCAAATATTTTATGTCTAACATAGTCAAATACGTTCTCAAGTATTTATTTAAACTTTGTTATCTCCAAGCTTAAGTTTATAGAAATATATATAAAGCAAAAAATAATGATTATTGACAGGAAGAGGCATGATGAGATGTAGATTTAGTATGTTTGTAGTACTTACTCTAGTTTTAATGCTATTTGTTCTTCCTTCTGCATATGCAGATATTTGTTTTGAAAGCACAGATTGTACTGAGGTAGGTTATATCTGTGATATTTCTACTGGAGATATTTATGGCGATTGTGTCTTAGCAGACGATTCTCCTAGTGAAGAAATAATTCCAGAAAACGAAACTGCTGAAGTTTATGCGTGCATTTCTGATTTAGATTGTCTCTCTACTGAAATTTGTGATTTGAATATCTTGTCTTCTACTTATGAAACTTGTATAAGTGATAGTACAATTCCTAGTACTACTCTCACTAATACAACAACTACAAGTTCAAATACTATCTTCACTTCAACAGATATTAATCAATTAGATACTGATGTAGGTGCTCTAAAAACAAATGATGCCGCTCAGGATACAAAAATTCAAACTCTACAAGATGATGTAATTCAATTAGAACAAGATTTAGCGAGTGCAAAAAATGATATTCAAATTCTTAGTGGTGATCAAGCTTTAATTGAAGCTAATTTAGAATCTGAAGTTGATGAAGCTTTAGCTGGTCTTGCTGCTTTAGAAGATGATTTAGGAACAACTAAAGGAGAATTAACAGATTTAGCATTACAAGCACAAAAAGAAGAAGAAAGAGCTAATCTACTCAAAAACATTGCTTTAGTTATTATTGTTATTGCTGTCTTTGTAGCTCTAGCTTACTTTATGCTTTCTCATGGAAAACATAGAAAAGAAAAACATGTACCTGAAGAAGTTAAGAAATTTATTACTAAACATATCAAAATGGGTCAGGGATACCCTGAGATTAGGAAAAAACTAATTGCTGCAGGTTGGCCAGAACCTGAAATTAAAAGAGCCTACAAATTAACATCACAACACAATTATTTTAATTATCTTAAAGCGAGTGGAAAAGTAGAGAAGGGTAAAAGTTTGCATTCTCTCGTTCCTCCAAACAATTCAAAAATAATTATGATTACAGTTTTATCAATTTTTATTATGGGTGCTTTAATTATGTTTGTAAGTAACTCTACAGGTCATGCAATTTATACTGGAGATAACTTTGCAGGTGATGTTCTTTTAACATTAGAGGATTATATCACTCAAAATGATTTCTTCCAACTAATAAATTCAATGGATTTATGTGTACAAGTAGATGATGATGCCTCTCCTTCTGTTTCTTATAGAGTATTAAAAGCATCTTCGGGTCATGTGATTATTCCATCGGAACAATGTGATTGGGATCCAGACCAATATGGCTTTGCTGTGAAATTTACTAGTTGGGAACGATTTAGTAATCTAGCAAGAGATTTAGATTGTACTAATATTGAATTACATCATATCATTTATCCTCCTGAATCTGGAGTTAGAGGATTTTATGTACTTCCTTCAAAAAATGTAGCTTCTGGCTTCTTACCTTACACAGCAACAGATTATACACAATATTGTCCTGCTTTAAGGCAATGTTTAAGTCCTTTAGAAGTAGCTGTATTAGGTATTGGATGTTAAATTAAAAAGAAATTTTAGAGCAAAGCTGCTCGTAAATCATAATCAAATCTTTGTGCAAACTCTTGTGCAAGCAGAAGGTCTTTTTCTTTAATTTGAAAATATATGTCTTTACTGAAACAATGCGCGCACAATCCTGTACTTTTTCCACACTGGAAACAATTTGTTCCGCCTTCTATATAAATTCCATCAATATCTTTTGCTAATGATGGATTTTTTTCTGCAACCATGACTCTCATCTGTTGCACTAAACAATCTGGACAGATTGGGTTTGTAATGATATCTTCACATTCAATACATCTGTTAAAAACTCCATCCCCCACCTCTAATTCACCTCGATTTTTTTAGTTCTCTCTTCCTCTTATCTATTTTAAGAGAATCTTATTATTCCAAGTTTTTTATTTTGAAACTTAGGAACAATAATGCTTACACTTTTGAGAAAATCTGTTAAGTCTTTTTAATCTATTATTGTTTAGCATATAATAAACTAAGTAAAACTTATATATATAAGTTTGTTTATAAATATATATGTGGTATATGTCCGAACAAAGAATATTTACGGAAGTGAATACGCTTATCTAGTCGAGAGTATAAAAACTAAGAAAGGTAATAGACAAAAAGTAAAACAATATCTTGGTAAAGTGCATGTACTAGATAAAAAAGAAACTTCAATTCCTGAAACTATATATGCTAAAAAAAAAAAGAACTTTTTACTATCTTTAATTATTCCTGAATTAGAAGCAATGGGATTTAAAAGAAATAGATGTAATTACATACACAAAAATTTAGTATTTGATCCTAAAAAACTTTCTTTACAAAAACATACAAAATCAAAAACAATAAAAGAAGCAGTAATTAAAACAAATGATGCTTACTTATCAACATTTACTCTACAGAGAATTCTTAAATTTAAAAAATCTGATGATCTAAACAAAGATGCACAAGAGTTAGCTAAATATTTTCTAGAAGCTGGACTTTCTGTATCTCAAGATCATTTTATTGCTTATTATCAACTTATTTAGAATAATGAAAAAACCAGACCCCCGTTGAGGGGTGAGGGTGGTAGAAAACGGAGTCTGGCTTTTCAGTTTCACCTTGATAAGTTAAGAAATGTTATATAAGTATATAAATATTACTATTTTGTATACTGGTTGAGCTTAAACAACATATCGTCTACTAGTATCATGAAGTCAGAATTGTCTAATTAAGCGTAAAAAGGAGATAAATGGGTTTTTCCTCACTTTTTAAAGAAATTATCAATCATATTCTTGTAATCTCGGGTTACACGTAAACCTTCTCGAGGTAAGTAATTAAAATAATTCTGCCAAGCAAACCTTTCTCCAAGATACACAACAACGCCTCTATCAGTAGAAGATCGAATACATCTACCGGCACTTTGGATACATTTATTGATTGCAGGGAAGGTATAAGCATAATTCCACCCTTGTGAAAACTTCTTATCATAATAAGCGATGGTCTCTTTTGTTTTCAAATCTGGTTTAGCTAGAGGAATACCAATAACTACTACTGCTTTCAACAAATCTCCTGGAAAATCTACACCTTCTGCAAAATTCGCTCCAGTGACTGCAAAAAGTACAGCACCAGGAAAAGCATTTTGCTTAAACTTACTAAGCAATTCTTCTTTTTCTTCTTTGACCATGCCTTGCTTTTCCCAAAAGATTTTCTTTCCACTAATCATGTCTTCTAACATGTAAGCAATCTTGTCACGTAAATGATAAGAAGGAAAAAATAAAGCAGAACTTCCAGGAACAGATTTTACAATCTCTGCACAACGTTGAGCTATATTCAAATACATTTGTTCACTACGAGAAGAAAACTTTGTAGTGGTCTCAGGAATAACTAAACTTAATTTATTCTCAGCAGGAAATGGTGATGGATAAGACCTTTCATAAACATCATCAATGCCTAACAAATCTTTATACATTTTAGTGGGTTCTAAAGTTGCACTCATAATAATGCTTGAATGCACGCCAGAAAAAATATCTCTGCTGATTACACTTGGATCTAAACATAAATATTGGAGTGAAATAAATTCACCAATACGACCTTCCTTTTGCGCTATAATACGAACAAAACCTTCTTCATCTTCTTTCCAGTTTTCTAAAAATGCTGCAACTCCTCCTAAATTACTTCTTTTCTGTTTCTTACGAACTGTGTCGGCTGCTTCCTCAAGTTCTTCAATTACTTGCTTATAATCTAACTTTTTCTTTACAGCATCTAAAAAAGAATCTTTAGAAACAATCTTCTCCTTTTCATTCCACTTGTCAGCTTTTTCAAATTGAGCCATGTCAACTACAACTGTGTTAATGTAATCAAGCCAAGTAATCAAACCCTCAAAACCAAACTTTTTAGCTTCTAAAATAGCATTCTTCAACATATTAGTTGTTAAATTTGTACTCATCATAGAAGTAATCCTATCTGGTAGGTTATGTGCTTCATCAATTACAAGAACGATATCGTCTAACTCTAATTTTAATTTTTGTAGATACATGCTTGCAACAACTGGATTAAACATATAATAATAATCCCCAATAATCACTGTAGCTTTTTTAGCCAAAGCAACTGACATCTCATAAGAACACATATCTTTACCACGACAAAAGTTTTGTAATTCTTCGTTGTGTAAGGGGCTTCTATTTTTTAATTGGCTTAGAGCATACTTTGCTTCAACTGTTAATTCATTTTTTTTCTTAACTTTGTTATAATAATCACATTCACCTTTTTTTACAATAGTTTTACAATATTCATTAAACTCGTTACCAAAAAGATTTGCAACCTCTTGATTACACATGAATCTTTTACCAATCATGTCTGCACAAATAATTTCTTCTCCAAATTTTTTACTCATCTCTTTTAGAGTATCAATAGCAATTGTGTGTTGAGTATGCCTATTGGTTAAGAAAAATACTTTTTTATCATGCTTGTGAGCGTAAGCAACCGCCACAGAGAGCGCACTTGCAGTTTTACCAATTCCAGTTGGAGCATTAGCAATAATATTTTTACCTTCTCCTATAGTTTTATATGCATCCTTTATGAGACCTTCTTGACCTTTTCTTATAGAATCATGTGGAAAGAATATTTCTTTTACAAAATCATCTTTTTCAGCTTGAGAACTCATAAGATACTTTCTGAGAATTGCTTGTTTATATACTTATCCAGTTTGTTATTTTCTCTTTTCTATTTGGCATATACTATTCTAGCATAAGATTTATATACAAATCCTGTACAACAAATCAATATATGGGAAAATATAGTTCCAAAACTATAAACCTTTAAATACAACTCTCAGAGCAAAAGAATAGAGTTGGTGGGTGTTAATTGATGAACTTTCGGGGTGGAAAATCATGGCAAATAAACCAATTTTTGAAGTATTTTTTAGAGAAAAACCGGCAATGATGTTGGTAGAATTGAAGAACGCAAATTCTCAAGTGTATGCATCAGTATTAGCTAAACAAATCGATTGTACTTACAGTCACGTTGTTAAAATTTTACAAGAGATGCAAAGAGCAGAATTAATCAACTTTCGTAAAGAAGGTAGATTGAAATTACTTGAGTTAACAAACAAAGGCGAAGAAATCGCAAGTAACATCGAGAGCATTAGAACAATGCTTTAGATTATTGCTTGCATTTTTTTTCTTCAAATTTAAAATTCTTTTACCTGTTCACACAAAGTGAAAATTCAGACCCAGGGTTTCTACAAATATCTTCTGTAGCTGCGATGCCATCATCACAGTCCTTATCATCATAGCATGCAATTTCTCCAACAACAATAGTTCCTGTTAATGAATCACCTTCTGAAAGGAAGGATACTGCTAATAAGAGAAGTAATGCAATGCCAAATATAGTTATTAATACTTTCATGCTGTCACCTATTATATTTTAGTCAAAGATGTTTTAAATTTTCTTTTGATAAGAAATTAACAAACTTAATTACTCTTTTATGCTTTTTGATACTAATGGAAAGTAACAAAAACAAAAAATATATTAACAATTTGCTAAAGATTTTTCCCCAAAAAATAATAATAAGAACTTATTGTTAGAGAAATAAAGATAATAAAATAAAAAAATATAGAAAATCTATTCTAAGTACATTTTTAATCTGCTCTTGTCTAATTTCCAATCAGCAGTGAGTGCACCAGATTTTTTGTAGTATTTTACAAGTCTTCTAATTTTTGAATCAGTTAAAAGATATCCACGTTTTGCAGTCATATCTTTTTTGTTCTTTTCCATGTGTGCTTGGATAGAAACTAACTTTTTAATTAAATTTAATAGATCCTCAGGGATTTCTCTTTGTAATTTGTTCTCCTCTAAGATTTCTAAGATAGATTTTTTTGTAATTGTTTTTACATTAGGAATTCCGTATTTATCTCTTAAGACCATACCAATCTCACTCATACTTTTTCCTTCTTTTCTATACTTTAGAACTAATTTCTCAACTTCTGAAGCTGAATAGTTTGTCCAACTAGGTTTTTCACTTGAAGCTGGTTTTGAGCTCCCAGATTTACCCTTTTTTCTTGAATGCATTCGTGCCATTTTATATTATCTCCAGTACAGATGAGCTATATCACCGATCTGCCTTATATTTAACCTAATTTGTGGATGATTTATAAAGTTTGTGCGTGAAATGGCTTTATTTTCCTTAAGCTTGGAAAATTTTATAAATGACCTAAAACCCAAAGTACTTACAGCCCCGTGGTGTAGTGGACTATCATAGTGCCCTTTGGAGGCATTGACCGCGGTTCAAATCCGCGCGGGGCTACTTTTCTTTACCCTGCGCGAAGATTGACTCCTGTTCTTACTTATTGAAAAATCATGCTTATTATACCTTTTAACAGATATTAAATATTCCCAATTTTTAATAAATTTTAATTCAACTAAAAATACTTTAATACCTAGTCTTATTGCCTTTTCATACATTTCATGGATAAATGGGAAGACAGCATGCTTTTTCCATATTTTTCTATCTAGTGTATATTTTCTACTTTTGACTTCAAATAATATTAATTCATCTCTCTTAATTTTTATTAAGTCAAAATATCTCCAATTATTTTTAAGAAAATTAATTCTTTCTTCATTTAAAGATTCCAAGTTTAATTTGTTTACATCATTATTCTTACATCTTAGTGAGGAAGGTATTTCAAACCTAACTAATTCTTCAGCTATTAATCCTCTTCTATTGTTATCGATTTTTAAGAGATTTGATTTTTTATTAAACATGAATCTTATTGATTTAATGGGTTTAAATGTTTAATTTAGAAAAAACCGAATAATATTCAGTCTTTCTCACCCTCACATTCCGAAAAATTCTTCAAAATTAATAATTCTGAAATGCTCGTAAAACAAGCGTTTTACGAAACATATAAATACTGAAAAATAACTATTCTACACTATGGCGATAGATGCAGCTGATGCTTTCAATGGTGCAGCGAATAATATACCACCACAATTAGCAACATTATTAGAACCATTAGTAAATGTTGTAGGACCAATCTTGAGCACATTAAGTTGGATTTTAGGTGGAATCTTTGGACTATACTTAATTCTAATTTTATTCAGAGTTTACTATGATCATAAAAGAGTAAAAATTCTAAAAGTAATTCAAAAAGATGTGCATTTCTTAAGAGAACACGCAGTGGTAACGCACATGGATGATAATGTTCATAAAGAAGAAAAAAAGAAATCTTCTAAAAAAAGATCCAAAAAGAAAGGTAAAAAGAAACGATGAGGGTATCAATTGATAAGGATGTGTTCAAAAAACTCCATCCGAAATTGAAGGTTGCTTTTTTCTTAGTTCAACATATCAAAAACGAAGACAAACTGCAAGAATCACGTCATTTACTCAAAGAGGCTGAAACTTATATTAGATTGACATTCAATAAAGACACTATTAAAACACACCATTTAATTTCTCCTTGGGTAACTGCTCAAGAAGAGTTTGGTTCTAAAGCTCGGCATTATCATTCTTCTGTAGAAAGATTGCTTAAAACAGTTTTAGATAGAAGAGAAGTTACTGGAAAAAATGTTATTACAAATGTATCAAACTATTTAGCATTAAAACATCTTGTACCTTTTGGTGCTGATGATTACGGAAAAATTAATGGTAATATTCACTTTAATGTAGCTTCAGGGAAAGAGCGTATTGGAATTCTCAAACGATTAAAGCAAGGAGATATTTATTACAAAGATGAAGCTAAAAGGGGAAGCGTTCTTGGAACAAAATTAGATTATTGGAAAAATAAAAGAACAAAACTAAGTGCGCAAACCCATAGTGCTTTAGTTCACATTGAAGCAATGCCTCCAGTGAGCTCAAAAGAGTTTAATCAAATTGTTAAAGAAACAAAAAGCCTTTTAGAAATGTTTAGTGGATCATCTGTTGAAACCTTAATATTACAAAAAAGAAAATTACAAGGAAATCTTGGCGCAATAATGCTAGAAAAACTTGAACCTGTGAGTAAAATAAAAAAGAAGAAAGTAAAAGTTGCTAAAAAGAAAAGAAAAGCTTTCAAGAATATGCCCCCAGCACCAGTGCGTGGTGGGAAAAAAGCAGAAAAAGAAAGCAAAAGAAAAGCTAAAGCTAAAAACATTCAAGCTTCAAAACCAAAAAGAAAAACAAAACATATTCCGCCAGCTCCAAGAAAAAGTGGAAAAGCAAAGAAAAGACCAAGGAATGTGAAGGTGAGAAAGACTGATGGAGGTATTCCAAAACCCCCTAAAAGAAAAGGCATTTTTTCTCGCAAATAGACAAAGATTTTAATAGTAATCAAAGTTTTATTCTCTTATGGATTTTAGGCAAGATTTAATCAAAGCTTTAGTACAAGCATCCAAGCTCAAAAAGGAAGAAGTAGAGATATTACTCTCAGTTCCTCCAAATCCGCAAATGGGTGATTATGCCTTCCCTTGTTTTACATTAGGGAAGAATGCTAAGGAAGCTGCAGAGAAGCTAAAAAAGAAAGTTAACCTGCCTAAAAGTATTGCTAAATCTGTTGTAACTGGTCCTTATTTGAATTTTTATTTAGATACTAAGGCTGTTGCTGAATCTACTTTAACACAAATCAAAAAAGAAAAGAAAAAGTATGGAACAAGTTCTAAAGGAAAAGGTAAAACAGTTGTAATAGATTATTCTGCTCCAAATATTGCTAAACCTTTTGGAATTGGACATTTAAGAAGTACTGTTATTGGAAATGCTTTGTATAATGTACACAAAACTCTTGGGTACAAAGTTGTTGGAGTAAACCATTTAGGAGATTGGGGAACACAGTTTGGGAAATTAATTGTGGCTTACAAAAAATGGGGAAAAGAAGCAGAACTGAAAAAAGATCCCATTAAATATTTATTAAAATTATATGTGAAGTTTCACAAAGAAGCTGAGACTAAAGAATCTCTTATTGATGAAGGAAGGGAAGCTTTTAGTAAGCTAGAGCAAGGAGATAAAGAATTACTTAAACTCTGGGAACGATTTAGAAAACTAAGTCTTGAAGAATTTGAGAGAATTTATTCTGTTCTTAACGTAACATTTGATTCATACAATGGTGAAGCATTTTATCTTTCTATGCTTGACAAAACAATAACCGATCTTGAAGCAAAAATGTCTACTAAAATGTCTGACGGAGCTTTAATAGTAGATTTGGAAAAGTACAAAATGCCTCCAGTCTTATTGAGAAAGACTAATGGAGCTACAACGTATCATACTCGTGATTTGGCTGCAGTTCAGTATAGGTTAAAAAAATATAAACCTCATAAAATATTATATGTGGTTGGATCTGAACAAAATTTGCATTTTAAACAATTATTCAAAGTATTAGAATTATCTGGTGAAGATAAAGAAAAGTTTCAACATGTTAATTTTGGATTATTTAGATTCCCAGAAGGAAAAATGTCCACTCGTAAAGGTAAAGTCATTTTTTTAGATGAAGTTTTAGATAAATCCATCAATCTAGCTTTAGATACAATTAAAGAAAAAAATCCTAAACTGAAAAATAAAAAAGAAGTTGCTAAACAAGTTGGAGTTGGGGCTATTATCTTTGGAGATTTGAGTAATGATCGTAATAGGGATGTAAACTTCGATTGGAAAAGAATTTTATCTTTTGAAGGAGAAACCGCACCTTATGTACAATATACGCATGCAAGATCTTGTAGTATTTTAAGAAAAGCTAAAGAACACAAAATGTCTGTGACAACAAAAATACCTTTTGATTTATTGAACCTAAGTGAAGAACAAAATTTGATTAAATTACTTTTGGCTTATCCCAAAATTATTGAAGAAGTGGAAAGAACAGAAAAACCACACCATTTAGCTCAACATTTAGTAAAAATCGCACAATCATTTAATGAATTTTATCACAAATGCCCAGTAATCTCTGAAGATGCAAGGCAAATGAAAGCAAGAATATTATTGGTAGATTCTTCAAGACAAGTTATTGAAAATGGATTAGGCTTATTAGGGATTCAAGCTCCCGAAGAAATGTAAGTGATACTATGGTAACTATTTCTTCTTTATGTCAAATCAATGGTGGTTGTATGGGCTGTTGTGGACATACCTTTCCTTCTGAGCAAAGGGTAAAGGAGTCTATTACTAGCAATACAAGAGAATACCTTAAAATGGCCCCAAGTAATAAAGGAGAATTAACAAACTTTAGGGAGAGAAGGTATGCAACAGATCTTCGTGATGGTGTCTGTAGAAATTTAATTAATACAGATGGCTCTGTACATTGTCCATTACATCCTTTATTGAACAAAGGAGCAGATCTACGTATTGGTCATTGCGATGTAGACTTTTTGTGTAAAACTGCAAAAAAGTTTGAAGGATGGGATGAAAATAAAAAAAATAAATTTCTAGCATATGTTGAAAAAAAGAAAATGACAAGTATAGCTTATTCAATGGTCATGGAAAATGATAGTTTATTGATGTCTTTTGAAGAATCTTTTGAGAAGGTAGTAAGCAAATCCCATCTCAAAGAGAGAACTCAGTACGGAAATAATTACCATTGCTAAAATGGGTTCTCCTGTAATTAGTCCTTGATTAAAAAAATATACTCCTAGTGTTGAGAATAAAATAAACATTATCAAATGATAAAAGGGTAGTACCAAGGTAATATGGTCTAACCTTTGCATTAAAAAAACAAAAATTCTAGTAATGTTATAAAAAAAGAAAAGTACGAAAACTACATTGATAATTGAAGCATATAGTGTTGGAAGCTCATACAAATATGAAAAAACTGCATCAAACAATGAAATAGATGCCATTAAAATAACTATAATAAGATAAGTTCTCAAAGATCTCATTGATTTATGCATACTTTCAAAGAGTTTCTCTTACTTTATATTTCTTACTCTTAGCAAAAGATAAATAAAGGAAAAGTGCTTTATTTTTAGGATGAAGCTTATTTACGATACTGAACGTTTTATGCCTCTTTTAGATGAATTAAAAAAGCAAGAAGTAAACGAGGAAGGAGATGAAATATCTTACATTTATTATCCTGCAGAAAGATTAGTGCTTGAAAAGAAACATGATCGTTTAGTATTTTTATCTACATTTTCAAATGCTAGTTATAATCGGGTAAAAAGTTTTACAATTGAAAGAAAAAACCCTGGTTTGATTATTTTATCTAATAAAACTCTTTTACATAAAAATGAAGTAATCCATAAATTATTGTTAGACAAAACAATTGGTTCGAGAAACATTGTTTTTTTAGGTCAACATGCTTTAACAAAAAAAGAGCATGAGTTTGTTAATAAGAACAGCTTACATTTCTTTTCAATGAAAGAAATTTCTCATGAAGGCTTGAGCGAGGTCTGTGAAGCTGTGATGGTGGTTGCTAAAGAATTTAGTGATTTGTATGTTCTCATTGATAGTCATGTACTTGAATATCCTACTATTCGTGGAAGTAAACCAGGTGGGATGACAACACGTGAGTTGGTGTATTTGTTACAACGTATAAAAAAGATGCATAATTTTACAATGGCTGAGCTTCTTTTGAATCCTTTAGATTCTCGTGTTGGTTTGAAGCTGTTATCAGAATTGTATGTGTGATAAATTAAAAATTATTCTTCAGGGAATAATCCTAAAATGTAATTAGCTATTGCTTCATCTCTTTCATCTTGGCAACCTTCTGCAATTCTTTTAAGCAGTCCATGTTCTAAACTTCTTAATTTGTTTAATTCTCCTTCTAAAAGATCTTCTTGAACTAATGTTAGAGCTCTAGAATGAAATTTTGGGAATTTAATATAATCTGAAAGGGTTTTACTTCTTCTTTCTTCTGGATTTTCTACAAAAGCTAAAAAAGCATCAAAAGCATTTGTTGAAACTGAAAATTCAAACCTTCCAGTATCATATGAAAATATTTTATCACTTCTATGGCACAAGTTTCTCTCAAGTCCTAAGTTCCCCTTTTCTTTATGTGCTATATCATATTTAAGTTCTGGATTATTTGCATTACTTCTTCTTGTTCTTAATTCTTCTAATTTTTTTAATGATGTGTCATAAACATAAATTACCCCATGCCAATGACTAAGGTAACACTGCATTTCAAAAACGCCTTCTCCAGAATCTTCTCTCCCAGTAACAAAACTAGCAAAAAGTGCATCTCTTAGTGGTTTTTCTACAAAAACCTGGCGGTAGGTTTTGTTATCTACTGCTCCTGAATCTTCGAGAAAGACGGCTGAACCAAGTGAATGGAAATGTGAATTAGGGAGTTCTGTACAATCTAGCAAATCTTCCTCTCTTCTTTTTCTTTCTTCAAGATCTGGAAAAGCAAAAATTTGAGCCCCTTCACCGATATAATGGGAACTACTCGCTTGAGTTGCATTGTCTGCGAGTAATACTTTTCTTCTAACAGGAAATCTTGGAACTAAAGGCCTTATTTGATCTTGAGAACCGTAGCGTTTAAGAAAAGTTCTTGCAGATTCTTCTTTATTTGATAATACAAGAATATTAGCTCCCTCATGTTCTACAATACTATAAAATTCTGACATAGTACTTTATTTTTAGCCTTATTTAAATAAATTCTTCTTAATTTTTTTGTTTTAAGCAAAGGATTAATATAAGATAAGCTAAATAAGTATTTCCAATTGGGTCTATAGCATAGTCTGGACACGAGCAATCATAGCTTATTGGGCATGTCCCAACGTGAGACACATAATGCACCCGGCTTCGGACCGGGGGACCGGGGGTTCGAATCCTCCTAGGCCCACCATTTTTCTTTTCTTAGCGTAGCTCTGTTTTTATCAAATTTTTCTAAAAAATTTGGTTACAGATTGTCCTAGGCCCACCATTTTTCTCGTAATCTTTATATACTAATTCATCTTACTTTTGTAAAAGAGGTGTATTTAATGAAAAAAATTATTTTTTTAAGTTTATTAGTTCTTACAATTAGTTTCTTATTAGTTAGTTGTGGCGGAGATAGCGCAATTGCTGGTGAAGCTGTGCGTGCAGGAGATTTTTGTGTACATAACGATATTGCTTATACTGGGTTTTTATCTGAATGTGCTGACGATACAGTTATAGATAGATTTACATGTAGAAATGGTGTTGAAACGCAAGCTTCTTCTTTTGATTGTGCAGATAGTGGAAAAATTTGTGAGAATGGTTTATGTGTGGGTGCAGATGTAACCTGTACTGATAGTGATGGGGGCGTAGATGTTTATACTGCAGGAACAGTAAACTCTGTAGAAGGTGAATACAGTGATTTCTGTCAACCATCTTATGGAGATTTAAGTTTTGTTAATGAATATTCTTGTCAAACAAATGGATCTTATGCATTTGACCAAATTGATTGTGGTGTAGGAGAATTTTGTCTTAATGGAGTATGTATAGAGGAAGAAGGGGGAGAAGCTGAACTTACTTGTGTAGATAGTGATGGGGGAGCAAACGAAAACGAAAGTGGAATTGTTACTCAGTATATTGATGGCGTTATCAATGGAACTTGGGTTGACACTTGTAGCCAATACACAAATGGAGTTAAAGAAATTAATTGTTTAGATGATGGTAATGTTGAAGGATATCCATCTACTATCCCTTGTGCTGAAGGAAGAATTTGTGAAGATGGGGCATGTGTAGAGAGTGGTTTTGGTTGTTACAATGTAACTGCAATAAATGCTTCAGGAACATTTGACTGTAGCTTAAATCTCTCTAATTATTACTGGAGCGCAATAGAGTGTGGAATTAGTCAAGAAGATTCATATTACTGTTGTGATCCACAAGCACCTACAAACTCTAACTCAGCTTGTAGCTACTGATTTTTTTTAAATTTTTTTAAATTATTTTCTCATAATCTTTATATAGAGAGTTCTAATATTCTTATTGAATGGTATTAGATAAGTTAGGCTCAAGCCTTAGAGGTACTTTGGACAAAATTACAAAAGCGATCTTCGTAGATGAAAAACTCATCAACGAATTAGTAAAAGATATCCAAAGGGCACTCTTACAATCAGATACTAATGTAAAACTTGTTTTTGAGCTTTCTAAAAGTATTAAAACAAGAGCAAAACAAGACCCTCCTGCTGGAGTTACCAAAAGAGAACAATTAGTAAATGTTGTTTATGAGGAGTTAACAAATTTCTTAGGAAAAGAAAGTACAGATATTGCTATTGATAAAAAACCTACAAAAATTATGCTTGTAGGATTATTTGGATCAGGTAAAACAACCACTGCTGGAAAATTAGCAAAGTTCTACAAGAAACGTGGATTTAAAGTTGCGGTTATGCAAACAGATACCTGGAGACCAGCAGCATATGAACAGCTAAAACAATTAGCAGAAAGTGTTGGAGTAGACTTCTTAGGAGAAAAAGGAGAAAAAGATCCTGTTTCAATTTATTTAACATATGAAGAACAATTGAAAAATTATGATGTTGTTATTGTAGATACTGCGGGTCGTGATGCTTTAAGTGAAGAATTAGTAGAAGAATTAAACGCTATGAATAATGCAGTCCAAGCAGATGAAAGACTATTAGTAATTTCTGCAGACATTGGTCAAGCTGCACAAAAACAAGCACAAATGTTCCACGAATCTGTAAAGGTAACGGGCGTTGTGGTAACCAAATTGGAAGGTACTGCAAAAGGTGGTGGAGCACTATCAGCATGTGCAGTTACAGGAGCACAGATCAAATTTATTGGAGTGGGTGAAAAACCGGACGATTTAGAAAAGTTCCACCCGCAACGTTTTGTTGGAAAATTAATTGGTATGGGTGATATTGAAACCCTTTTAGAAAAAGTACAAGATGCTTTTACTGAAGAAAGTGCGCAAGATATGACTGAGCGTATGCTCAAAGGTGACTTTAACCTTGTAGATTTGTATGAGCAAATGTCTTCAATGAAAAAAATGGGTAGTTTTGGTAAAATTATGGAAATGATTCCTGGAATGGGAAAAATGAAAATTCCAAAAGAAGCTCTGCAAGTGCAAGAAGGAAAATTAGAGAAATGGAAATTTGCTATGGATTCTATGACAAAAGAGGAATTAGAAAACCCAGAGGTCTTTAATACTAAAAGAATTGATAGGATTGCAGCTGGTTCTGGTTTATCTATTAAAGAGATCCGTGAATTATTAAAACAATATCGTCAGAGTAAAAAAATGATGAAGATGTTCAAAGGCGGTTCTGAGAAGGATATGGAAAAGATGATGAAGAAAATGGGTGGAAAATTACCTAAAGGTATAGGTTTCTGAACCAGTTATATTTAAATAGTAAAAATTACTTTTTAGTTTATGGGTTTTTTTTCAAATATTATTAGGAAAGTTTCTAGTGGTGTATCACATAATCAAGATAAAGAATTACTTAAAAAGATTAAATTGCAATTAGAGATATTGGTTGATGAACTTTATGATTATAAAATTTTACAAAAGAAGTTATATAAAAAAATTGGTAAGAAGAAAGGAGCATTAGATGTTAAAAAGAGTGAATTTATTGAACTTGAGCTTATACATAAATCCAGAGAATTTATTAAAGAAATTGATCATTCATTAACTAGGGATTTTAATAGTACAAATACAATCCCAGAAGACCCAATTTTTTCACGAGAGATTATAGAAATTTATGAAGTCCTAAAAAATGTAGATAAGTTAGTGGTATTTTTAAATAAGAACATAAGTAAACAAAATAATGATGAGGAAAATTTGGCTATATTAAATGAAACATTAAGAGAAGTGACTAATGTTTTTAGAAAATATTATGAACGGGAGAGAAAAGAAGAATATCTACGGCAAAAGAGAGGAAGGAATATTTCCTCAAAATTAGTTAAAAAAATATATTATGGTGCACATTATGAAACTTTTGGAAAAAATAAAATTTTAATTTATAGATTACCTAAAGATAATTTTCAAATTTTTTTTAATGAAGCTGCCAATTTAAATAGATTGCATAAATTAGGTTATAAGGTAATTTACCATCAATTTTGGACTGATAACCCTCATTTTGAAAAAGATTATACAACTGGATTAAATGAGGAACATATTAATGTGGCTATTAAATTTGAGGGTAAAAAATTTAAGAAGATTCATCTCTTAGTAGCTTAAAGTTTAAACAAAGAACCTTCAATTTTACTTGAACCCATCATAAGAAACATTTTATCATATTCTGGGTTTAATAACATATTTCTTATAATCTGATCATAATTATTAAAGGCTTCTGGAATCATATCTTTTAATGAAGAGTCATTCATGTTTTTTGGTAAGTATACTATTGATTTTAAATAGTCTATGTCTCTTTGCATGGCTAATTCTTTAATCTCTGATCTTGGCATACTTCTTCCAGTCCCATGTGGCATGGTCTGCATAGGTAAAGTATCATTAATTGTGTAGGCCATAACTTTTGCACCTAAGTGTGCTGGTAAAAAATAGATATTATCAGAATTACATCTCACAGCGCCTTTTCTATAAACTGTAAACCCATCTTCGTAGTAAACTGTATTATGTGGCATGTCTGAAATAATCTCAAAACTGACACCTAGAGTTTTTGCTATATCTCCACCTGTTTCTTTTCTAAATTCGCTAGCATATTTTTGTCTTTCAAAAGCTTCTTTTAATGAAGAACAAGGACTATTTTTGAGACCATGGGTATGTAACAATAATATTTGATAATTTGTGCCTAAATTTTCTTCAAGGCCATCAATATGGCTTAGAATATCGATAAAATGGTTGCCACGACCAATTATTCCTGTACCATTTAATTTAGTATATAGTTGTTCAATTGCATCAGGAACATCTACTTTTTCAATAGCAAATGCAGTCATTCCACAACCTGTATCTCCACCATGAATCTCTGGTCTGTATGGAGCAAAGGAATTAAAAATCCAAACACTAGAGTTTGGAATCCCATTTGGTTTAATTTCTCCATCTGGGAGCTTTAAAATCATTTCTAGCCCTTCAAATTGAGGTGGATTATAATGTTTTTGCTGTGTATCAAGACTAATAAATTTAACCATTGTATATCAAAAACGAGACTAATTTATAAATGTGTCCTCACTTAGTGATAAAATTAAGCTAGCCTCAATTTTAACTGTAATACTAAATCTTCTAATTTACGTAAATCATATTTGATACCATCAGTTTTCTTACGTAATTCTCCATTACGAAAATCAAACTTGAGCATTTCACCATAAATCATATCAACTTGATCACGAATTTTTACAACTTCTTCAAATTTACCTTTACCTGCTAGAAATACTGCTTTACGAACTAATTCTCCAGGTAAATCAGCAATTCCTAATAAGTAATGTTCAGCTAAAACATCAATATCTTTTAATTCTCCAGTTTTTACAAAGTGTAAATATAATGTTGCCTCTACATATTCTTGGATAGCAATTTTATAACTACCTTCATATTGTAATTTAGAATTATTATCAGCAATTGTATTTAGAGTAGCTAATTCAGCTTCAATATCTTTTAGAAAAGCTTCTGCTTTGTCTAATTCATCTCTGTGCACAGCATATATCAAGAGTTTACTTAGCTTAAGAACATCTCTACTTTTCTTAATTAGGTCTTCTCTTTGAGCATCATATGCTTTAGTTTCTTCTTGTAATTTAGTAAAATCCATATATGTTATCAAAAAAGATTGTTTTTATAAGGATTTGCTCTTATTTTTTTAATTCACTTAATTCCACTAGTGCAAAGAAATTAAAAATTTCTTGCACATAAAATCTTTGATTTTATTGTTATTCATTGAGGGTGGTCACTATTATTTTGACAAAAGAAATAACACTTATTTTACAGAAACCTTTATATATAGCTCATAAAGAAAGAGATTTAAGAGAAATCCTCATGGTTTCTTGTTATTTGGAGGAAAAATTAAAATGGAACAACAATCTAGACCTTTAGACGCTTTAAACGCTAACAGAGGAAAAAATGTAATAGTTAACTTAAAAAATGGCTTATCCTACACAGGAAAATTAAAAGCATTTGATATTCATATTAATGTCGTTCTTGAGGAAGCTCAAGAAACTAAAGAGGGTCAAGTTTTAAAAAGCTTAGGAACCGTTTTTATTAGAGGAGATACAATAACTATTATCTCACCAGCTTAGGTGAGCAATTTAATTTATAGGTAATATACAATGGGTATCAGAAATCTTTGATTTCTGGACCAATTAAAAATTACCAGAGGAAATTTTCAATGGGAACAGGAACAGCAAGCATGGGTAAAAAATCCGGAAAAAGGAGTCACATTAAATGTAGACGGTGTGGTGAAGGAGCTTTTCATATGCGTAAAAAGAAATGTGCAAAGTGTGGCTATGGCGATACTGCGAGAGTTCGAAAGTATGTTTGGAATAAAAAATAATTTTATTTCATTTTTTTTCTAATTTAAAGTGTATGTGGACATTAATGATTTAAATGGTCGTTTTGATCATCAAAGTGATGCTTTATCACCGGAAGCAAGTTGTTTTTATTGTGATATTTTAACAGATAAAGGTTTAGAAGGAACAGTTACAACAGTTTTAGTTAGAGCTGCGGTAGCAAATCCTTATGGTCCTGTGAATTGTTATGGTAAAGATATCCCCGATGGAGCAGTAATTGGAGTTCTTAATGGAACAATTGGTGCTAGTGGTAATAGAGTTACTGGTGTGATGTCTTTTAGAGATGCAAGAAGAATGTCTGATGCTTACCAAAAGGAAGGTTATCTAGTCCCAAGAGCAGAATTTACTGGAAAAACTGAAGAAGATGCAAGGAGACTTGTAGCTTTAGTAAATATTGAATTGAATGGTGACTGGTTGGAAAAAGCAATCAGATATCCTTAAATCCTTTTCTTTAACTCTTTAATTAATTCAGAAGATAAATCAATTTTATTTGTTGGATGTTTAATTGAATTACTAGAAACAATTCTATTCACTTTAGCTTTTTTCAACTTTCCTATAGCATTTTCTACAAATAGTCCATGCACGCAAATTGCAGTAACTGATTTAGCACCTTTATTCCTAGCTTTTTTAGCAGCTTCTGCTATAGTATGCCCAGTAGAAATGATATCATCAATAATCACAGCATTTTTTCCTTTGATATCAGCTTGCTTAATCATTTTTACTTTTACTTTTCTTGAAGAATATCTAGTTTTTTCTAAGACCGTACTTTCACTACCAATTGTATGTGCAATCTCTTCTGCCCATTGATAAGACTCCCAATCAGGACCGATAATAACTGGATTCTTAATTTTTTTTTTGATATAATTTGAAATTAAATGGTTGGCAGTTAATTTCTTTGCAGGAATTTTGAAAATATCTTTGAGTGAATGGTATCTGTGTAGGTGTGGATCAAAAGTGATGAGCTTGTCAATACTATTATTGAGTAATTTAGCCATAACTCTGCTTGAGATACACTCTCCTGGATGAAATCGTTTATCCTGTCTCATATAGGCTAAATAAGGTGCAACTAAGACAACTTTCTTAGCCCCTAGTTGTTTTGCAGTCTCTGCAGCGAATACTACTTTGAGCAATGAAGCATTTGGTCGTGGTTGGAATGAGTGGACAATAATCACTTTTTTTCCTTTTACTGAACTTGGATATTGCATGTATACATCTCCATCAGGAAATGATGAGATTTTGAGTTTGGAGTATTTCCCTTTGATACCCTTAGCTATCTTTTTAGCAATATCTTCAGAATTACCACAACTCACAACAACTACCATGTTCTGATGAATGTTTTTGGGTATATAAATTTCACCCTTTTAGTCGTAATGTTTATATAAAAACTGATCATTGCTTTTAGGATATGGCTGATAAGAAGAAAGATTCTAAGAAAAGATCAGAAAAACCCAAACAAACAATGTTTCATTGGGCTGAATTTGCTGCTGAAAAAGTTATCCGTGAAAAAGGAGATAAGAAGAAGTATACAGTAGCTAGTGGAATCACACCTTCTGGATTAGTACATATTGGAAATTTTAGAGAAATTATTACAGTTGAACTTGTAAAAAGAGCTTTAGAGAAAAGAGGTAAAGAAGTTCGATTCATTTATTCTTGGGATAATTTTGATGTATTTAGAAAAGTTCCTAAAGGAATGCCAAAACAAGATATGTTAGAAAAATGTTTGAGAAAACCTATCATTGATATTGAAGATCCTTACGAAAAAGAGAGTAGTTATGCGAGGCATAATGAAGTAAGAGTAGAAGAAGAAGTAAAATTAGTGGGTGTTTTCCCAGAATTTATTTATCAAGCGCAAAAATATCGTGCAGGAGATTATGCAAAAGAGATTAAGTTTGCATTAGATCATACTGAAGAGATTAAAGAAATTCTCAATGAGTTTAGAGAAAAACCTTTAGCAAAAGATTGGCTACCAATTGGTGTCTTTTCAAAGAAATTTGGAAATGACAAAGTTAAGAATGTAAAATATGATGGTGAGTGGTCAGTGAGTTATGAACTTGAAGATGGCTCAACAGAAACTGTTGATTTACGAAAAGGACCTGATGTAAAGTTAAGGTGGAGAATTGATTGGCCAATGCGTTGGAACTTTGAAGAAGTTGATTATGAACCAGGAGGAAAAGATCATTCATCTCCGGGCGGAAGTTTTGATACTGGAAAAAGAATTATTGAAAAATTATGGAAAAGAGATGCGCCAACTTATGTTATGTATGATAATGTAAGAATTAAAGGGCAAACAAGTAAAATATCTAGTAGTTCTGGTGGAGTATTAACCATTAAAGATGTATTAGAAGTATACGAGCCAGCAATCTTACGTTACTTATTTGCCGGAACAAGACCTAATGCAGTATTCGCAATTTCTTTCGATGCTGATGTAATCAAAATCTATGAAGACTTTGATAAGGTAGAGAGAATCTATTATAGTTTAGAGAAAGTTAAGGAAAAAGAGGAAGGCAAACAAAAAGTAATTTATGAGCTGAGTTGTGTTGACAAACCAGCCAAATCAATGCCTTTCCAACCAAGTTTCAGACACTTAACTATGGTTTTACAAATCAATGAATTAGATATTGATAAAGCAATTGGCTATTATGAAAAACAATTGAAAAATGAGTCTGATAAAGAACGTTTACGAACAAGAGCTCAATGTGCTGTAAATTGGCTACAAAAATATGCTCCTGAAGAATTTAAGTTTGAAGTACAAGATTCATGTAAAATAAAAGTTGATGCTAAAGGAAAAAAGATCCTAAATGAATTAGCTGAAAAACTTCAAGAGAAAGATTGGACTGATAAGGAATTGCATGAAGAGATGTATGTTTTAATCACTAACAATGAATATCCTACTGGAGATTTCTTTAAATTAGCTTATGGGATCTTATTAAATAAGCCAAAAGGACCTAAATTAGCTTCATTTATTCTAGAAATTGGTAGGGAAAGAGTAGCAAAATTATTTGCTTCTGTTTAATTCTATTTCTTAATTATTTTGTTCATAAAGAAAAGTGTGGACGGCAGGGCTCGAACCTGCGTAAGCACTAAGCTAATGGGTCCTAAGCCCATCCCATTTGACCACTCTGGCACGTCCACGTAGTAATGCCATTCTTAAGCCTATTTTTATATCTTTTGCTTCTAAAGCTTATTTATAAAGAAAATCATAAGATTTATATAGAAATTTCCTAAAAATCAAACTATGAAAAAAGTTCATATCTATATGATACTCTTGGTGGCTTTGGGCTTGTTTATAGCTTCTTGTACCATTACAGGAGGAGCAGTTACAGAAACAGGTTGTGCTGCTTTAGATGGTGGTGCTCGTGATGACTGCTACTTAGAAACACTACAATGTACTAAAATATCTTCAGATACTGTAAGAGATACCTGCGTTTCTGAAATGGCTATTGATTCATCTGATATTGTTGTTTGTGATTTAGTACAAGGTGATTCAGCAAAAGGATATTGTCAAGATAAAGTGGCTCAAAAAATAAATGATGCTAGTATCTGTAAAAATATTGAAGATGTTTATTGGGCAGATAATTGTTATACTGAATATGCCACGAATAACAATCAAGGAGAGTTTTGCATGTTAGTTACAAGAGGAGAGCAACAAATAGAATGTTATGAAACAATTGCTTTAGCGACAAATGATGCTAACCTTTGTTTTAATCTTGGAACTGAATCAACCATTGATGGTTGTATTACTTCAATTGCAAGAGATACAGTAGATTTGGATCTTTGTGCAATGGCATTAGATGATTTACATGAAGATGTTTGTCTCAATACCGTAGCGAAGGTAAGTGAAAACATTGAGACTTGTGATCTTATTGGAAATAGCCTAGTAAG
>CAYWPT010000010.1:4216-28259 GCA_964460605.1 uncultured Methanosarcinales archaeon | reverse complement strand
ATTGAGGTAGGATAATCTTTTTTTGCTTTTTCAACTTGCTCTTTTCTAAAATCAGAAGCAATTGTTTTACCCAAACCAACTAATTCTAAAGTTACATTCGCTTCATATTGATGTGTAGCTAAACGAGCTAGAATGTCACCTACGGTTACTAATCCAAAGACTTTTTCTCCTTCTTTTACAACTAAATCACGCACATTATGTTTGTTCATTTCCTTAATTGCAGAAGCCAAAGTACTATCTCTTGTAATAGTTTTAAGCTCTGTTGTTGTAGCAAAAGATAAAGCAGGTAGAGAGGATAATTTAACTCTCTCAAAAGAAGCAACGCCCACTCCTTTATTTCCTCTTGATGTTTTCTTGCCCTTATAGACAAAATAGTCCATTAAGTTTCCTAAACTAATCACACCAAGCAATTCTTTACCTTCAAAAATAGGAATATGATCCATCTTATCTTTTTGCATGCTTGAAATAGCAGTACTTAATTTATCATTTTTTCTTAAAGGCAAAGGTTTACTTAATTTTAAATCAGATAATTGTAACTTTTGCATCACAGCTGATGTTGAAAGTTCATTGAGTAAATCCAAAGCAGTAATGATTCCTTGAATCTCTCCATCCTTTTCAACAGGTAAGAATCGTAAGTTTCCCACATACATTAATTTAGCAGTTGAAAGTAAATCTGCATTATAAGGGATAATTGGTGTTTTCGTGGTACATCTAGCCAAACTTGCGTTATCAACACTCAAACTGTTACGTAGTAAAAGTCTTCTGTTCACAACACCAATATAGTGATTGTCATGGAAAACAAGAGCGCTTCTTTTCCCACTCAATTTTAATTTATTCACCATGGCATGCACAGTGTCATCTACTCCAAATTTTAAGAAATCCTTACGTACTAAAGTACTAATAGTCATTTCAAATACCCCCACGTTATTATATATATTTCACTAAGTGAAGATGTATATAAATACTGCTAAACTAGAGTCTAGATTTTAAAAGAAAAGCAGTTTTCCAAGAAGTAAAACACCTGAGAGTATACTCAAAGAAGCCATAAGTAATTTCATGTTTTTATGTTCAGTATTTTTCACAAAATATGCTGCTAAAGGTGATGCGAGAATTCCCCCAAAAAGTAATGATATGATTAATGGAGTGTTTATCCCATCAAATCCCATGTAAAGAAAATAAGTTGCAACACCAAAAAAACTAATCACACCTTCTGAGAGTGCAGTTATCGCTACTGCTTTTTTTGGACTCACTCCAGAGAATACTTGCCCGCTAGCTAAGACTGGACCATAACCTTCACCAGAGATTCCTTTATTAAAAGAAGCAACTAAAGAGAACATGAGTAAACGTGGCCAAGAAAATGTGTGTTCACCTTTCTTCAAGATAAGAATTACTCCGATTGTTATAATTAAAAGAGCAACATATATTTGAAGGTAAAGTTCATTAATGCTCAGAGCTACGAAAGCTCCAATACTTACTGCAAAAATCCCAATAAGGATGAAGGTGCTTGTAATTTTGAAATCTTTTTTTTCAAAGAAATCAATGTTACCAAAAGAATGATGCCAAATACCTGCCAGAAGGCTTAATACTGCGCTTGCTAAGATCACTGCAGGAATTACTTGCAAAGGAGGATATCCAAAAATTAAAAGGATAGGAGTCATTGTTCCAAAACCCATACCTAAAGATGCATCTATAAATTGAAGAATAAATGCAATGACAAGCACAGTAAGTAATAGTTCAATCATAGTTTAAGAAAAATTTTAGAGATTATAAAGTTTAGTATTTGTTCATATCAAAGATATCTGAGTCACTTTTTGCTTTGTGTTGTTCGTAATGATCTTGACAAACATGCAAACCGTTCCAAGACATGTTTGCTTTATCTGTACAATTTGGTTCTTGACATTCAATTCTTCCTGAGCGATCTGAGATCAATTGGGTTTTAAATAAATCTAATGGGATTTGTAATTCTCTTGATAAAAAGTGTATTGATTCATTTCCTAAATCTCTAAAGAAAGAATAAATGTGCACTTCAATCTTTTTTGCTAAGCTAAAAGTATCAATAGTAATATTATTTGCATTTGTTACAATAAAACCGGTGTACCCAGAAGGTTCTCCTTTCCTTTCTATAATTACAGGTTCATTGAGGGCTTGTGATTTAAGGATAGAAGGGAATGCTTTAAGCAATTGCTCTATTTTTTCTTTTGATTCTAAAGTTCCCTGTGTTTGGATAATAAAGGTTCTTCCTTGCATAGTCTTTGATAGAGCTTGTTTTTTAAAAAATTTTAGCTTGAAATGGACAAAATGTTTATAAATGAATGGCTTTGTTAAGCTTATATTGGAAATGTGGGCTTAAGCCTGAATCCAAGAAGGGGTAAGCCAATGAGCTGCCCGGAGACACAAAATGGGATTATATAAACATGTAAGAAATGTATGGAAAAGACCAAAAGCAAACTTAGGTGAGCTTTGGAAAGAAAGATTAATCGCTTGGAGAAGAGATCCTTCAACATTAAAAATCGAAAGACCAACTAGAATTGATAGAGCTCGTAACTTAGGTTACAAAGCAAAACAAGGATATGTTGTTGTTAGACAAAGAGTTTCTCGTGGTGGTCACAGAAAACCAAAAGCATCTGGTGGAAGACGACCTAAAAGATATACTACAAGATTAACTTTAAGAAAAAGTTATCAAGTTATCGCTCAAGAAAGAGCAGCTAAGAAATTTACAAACTTAGTTGTACTAAATTCTTATTACGTAGCTGAAGATGGTAAATACTATTGGTATGAAATTGTAATGGTAGATCCAAACCACCCTGTAATTAAATCAGATCCTAAAATTAACTGGATTGTGAATAAAAAGCATCATTCAAGAGCTTTCACAGGAAAAACGTCAGCTGCTCGAAAATCACGTGGTATGCGTGGTAAAGGTAAAGGTTTTGAAAAAGCTAGACCTTCACGAAGAGCAAACGATAGAAAGAATTAATTTCTAATTAAGCAGAGCTTTTTTAGATTTCTTTTATTTTATTATTTTCTTTATACTTAACATTAATAAATACTAAATTGTTCTCTTTTTTATATGAAGAAAAAGACGTGGGCTTTGTTGGGTATTGTTTTATTCGTTTTTAGTAGCTTTATTTTTACAGGATTTAACATCAATGAGTTTATTGATAGTGCTATCACTGGTTTAGCTGTTTCTTCAAATGATGTAAGAACAAGTATTGAACAAAGCGGAGAGTTCCGATTATATTTTTGTCCACAAGATAATTGTGATGATGTTTTATTAGAATTTTTAGATACAGCAGCAGAACAAGTTTATTGCGCCCTATATGAAATTGATTATGAATCAGTTAATAATAAACTGTTATCGTTAGAAACAGACCCATCAATTGATTTCAAGGTAGTAAGTGATAATACTTATTTAGAAGATTTTGATCATCCTTTTGTTGTTTGGGATGGATGGGGTTTCATGCATAACAAATTTTGTGTCATTGATGGTGAAAAAGTGTTTACAGGTTCAATGAATCCTACAGAGAATGGTGCTGAACATAATAACAATAATATTATGATAATTGAAAGTAAAGCAATTGCTCATAACTATTTAGATGAATTTGAAGAGTTGTATGCTGGTGAGTTTAAAAAAGGTGAACGGGTTACTCAAGAGAATTTCATTCTATTAGATGATACTTATGGTGAGATTGGAATCACTAACTTATTTTGTCCAGAAGACGATTGTGCACTTAATGTGAAGGAAATTTTGGAGGAAGCTGAAAGGAGTATTCACTTTATGACTTTTTCTTTTACACATGATGGTATTGAAAATGTTTTACTCATTAAACATGATGAAGGTAAAGAGGTAAAAGGCGTTTTAGAAGCTCGATCTGCTACACAATATTCTCCTTGGGATGTTTTTAATTACCAAGGGATTGAAATCTATAAGGATGCAAATGGAAAAACCATGCATCATAAAGTCTTTATTATTGATTCAGAAATAGTTGTTACTGGTTCTTTTAATCCAACTGCAAGTGGTGATAAGAGAAATGATGAGAATGTGTTAATAATTTCTAATAAGGAAATTGCTTCATTGTTTGAAGAAGAATTTGATAAAGTTTTTGGTCAAGCTAAAGAGAAAGCTAGTTTGTCTTGAGTGACATAAGAACCAACTTTTACCTTCTTTGCCAGCAAGAGAGCTTCTTCTTTTCTTTCTCTTTCTTAGATTGCTCCCCACCAGAGATAAGATAACTAACTCCTGCAAAAACAAGCATCATCACGCGAAATACCAACACTGGGTATTTGATAAAATTATAGATTTTTATAACAAGTGAGAGTATTTCATCGAACTGTGCCTCACCTTCATCACTGGGTTCTTCATCAAAACTAATCTCTGCTACTACCAATAAAAGCAACAGAAAGGAAATATGTATACTCATATTATTTGCCTCCATTTGTACTAAAAATCATATAACAGAATACACAAATAAAGCTTATTAGATAGTTGTCCGACAGAATTGAAAGAAGAGGTCCTAAATGATTTTCGAGATATTTTTGATTAGTACTTAACGACCAATTTGTATGTCCACCAAAAAGTTTAAATAGTTGTGGACATATAATCTTAATATGGCCTACACAGAGATCCAAAAAAGAGGGAGAAAAAAATATTATTATCTCACACACACTGTTCGGCTTGGTGTTAAATACAAAAAAGTTCGTGTTTTCTTGGGGGTTGACCTCTCACCAAAAAAGCTAAAAGAAGCTGTTAAAAAACGGGAAAAGATTTTGGATGCCAAAGTTTCTATAATTGAAAAAACTGAAAAAGAACCTTTTATCCTTAAAGAAGATTTTACAAGGAGAATTTTGCCAAATTCAACATTACAAAAGTTAGAATCCCTAAAGAAAAAATACACAAAAAAGATATCTTTAACTGATAAAGATATTTTACAAAAAGTGAGGAAATCATTCTTGATAAAGTATACATATGACACAAATGCTTCTGAAGGAAACACAATAACTCTTAAGGAAACTGAGATGATCTTATCAAAGGGAATTATTCCAAAAAATCACTCTCTACGAGAGGTACATGAAATAGAAAACACAAGAAGAGCATACAACTTCATTCAGCAATATGAAAAAGAACTCACTCATGATTTCATTCTAAAACTTCACCTTCTTGTTACTCAGAATACTCTTAAGAATAAAAGGAATGAAGGAACATACCGTAAGAGAGGGCAAGATGTTGCTATGACCGGCTCAAAACATTTTCCTCCAAAAGGAGGAAGAAATATACGAGAATTAGTCTCAAGGCTCATTGAGGACTATAATAAAAGTAAACTTTCGAGAATAGAAGCTGCCATATTATTTCATTGGTCTTTCATTGTGGTTCACCCATTTATTGATGGGAATGGAAGAGTTTCTCGCTTGCTATTCAATTGGATACTCATAAAAGAGGATTTTGCTCCCATTAACTTTCCAAGTAAAGAACATATAGAATACACTGATCTTATGGAAGTTGCTAGAGATGGAGATCCTAAACCGCTTGCCAATTACATCTTAGAAAAAATAGTTGAATCACTTCGTATGTCCACACAAAAATGGGTCTCTTTGTGGACACACACATTCATTCTATGAATTTTGTAGATTCAAATTACTTACTCATATAATACTATGAGATTTACTAAAAGTATGAAATCAATGAGTCTAAGAAGATGTACTATGCCTAAAAAATTTTACCTATCAAATTTACTTCTTACAAATATTTATAGAATACAAATAACTGATCAGAAAAAAATCACTCGTTTTTATGACCATGAGTTAAATTTTTCTTTAGCAAGAGCATATATTCAATCACAAATAAAGGCAAACAGACAAACAGAAGTAATAGGAGGGGAAGTAAGAATATTACTTAGTGTTCTTGATGAAAATACCCCCTCTTATAGATCTCAAGTTGCCTATTATATAGAAAAAATGGAAAGATTTACAGGTTATGATGAAGCAATGAAAATGACAACAGAAAAAAGGTGGGATTCTAAAACTAATCTTGACCAATTAGAAAGATTACTAGTGAAGAAGAAAGATTCTTTTTAGGATCTTAGAAAATAATTAATAAAAAAATAAGAGGAAATATTAAAATGGAAAAAAATGACAAAATTGGATATAGAAAAAAAGTGATAAGTAAATTAATTTATAAAAAGAGGTAAAAAAATGAGTGAGAAAAAGAGAGCATTATTAGGTTTACATAATCCAGGTTATATAGATTTAGTTTCTCAAGCTTTAGATCTGTTAGGTTATCAAATTACTTCAACAGAATCTGTTGAAGGAATGTATAAAGAGATGGGAGTTAATCCTCCAGATGATTACAGTCCAAAAAATCATTTTGATTTATATGTTATGGACACAAATTTTGGTTTTCCAGATAATAATTCATATCAACCTGCTTCAAATGTTTATAATTGTTTGAAAAAATTAATTCAAACTGGAGAAACTAAATTTCTATCAATTTCTGGGGATGATAATTCTGTTAGAAAGGCTAGAGAAGCAGGTATACCCAGTGTTTCTAAAAATAATTGTATAGATGATATTTTTGAAATGTTAGGTGATGATTAATTTTAGAAACTGATTTTTCATTTGTATATTCACAATGATTGAATCAATTTTTATTAACATTAACAGATGAGATAAGGGATAGAAAACTAGATCGAACTAACAAAAAAATAAAAATACTCGTGACCATTTTAGTGGTTGAGTGCCCTTTATAGATAAATATTGCTATCAATCACTAAAAAACCCCAAGAGGGGGTATTTTAAGGATTTTAAGTGATTCTATTTTAGTGGACTTTTTATGAATTTAAATGAGACTTCAACTCGTCTGAGAACTTTGCATGATTAGCTTTTTAACAAATATTTTAACAAGGGTTGAAAAGTTAGTTAATCAGAGCATCATGTAAAGCAGTTACTGCTCTATGACCTTCATCTTTTGGATTAGTTAATACATAAACTAAAGAAGCTGCACACATATCTCCACCAAACCTTCTATAAGCAAAATTGTTTTCATCTAAAATTTGAGAAGCTTTTGTACCAATCGAAGAATTACCTCTAATACCTTGTCCAGAAACTACAATAACTCCAAGGTCTTGAGAAAAAGTTGTTTCTCCAGTAGGTTTTCCATAAAAACTCCACTCAGGATTAACAAGAAGATTATTTAAACCACTTTTGATCTCATCTACAAGACCAATTTTTTTTAAATCATCTTGGTCAACTAAATAAGAAATCCTATCAACCGAATCTGATGTAAAAGCTATTGAAATATTTCTTTTAGTAAATTCATTTGCACCATCACGTAAAATACCTCGATAATCCTGAGTTCCAAGAGCACCCATCGTAAAACAAGCAAGATTGTCACGATAAGCAACTCCTACCACACCTCTACCAACACGGGTTTTTGTTATATAAGTACCAAGCCTAGGAAACTCTTTTGTCCCCCTTACATGAACTGGGATACTTGTACTAGCAAGAGGAAGAAGTGTTAAATGATGTAAAATTCTTGATCCACCCCAAGCAAGCTCACGCATTTCTCTTTCAGTTAAATTTGGGATTGATTTTGCAGAAGAAACTATTTGAGGATCTGCGGTCATAACACAACAATCAGTAAAATTTTCATAGACACTAGCATTAACTCCTTCAGCAACAATTGCACCAGTTAAATCAGAACCTCCACGATCAAAAACTAAAATTTGATTATTTTCATCATAAGCAAAAAAACCAGGGATTATAACTCGCCTATTGTTGCAAGAAAAATTCATCAATTTTTGTCTATCCACATTTTTAACAGCAGCATTATTCGCATCACCATGCAAGGTCATCCATTCTTTTGGATCAGCATAAACAGAATCAATCCCAGATTCATTCAACCATTGCGTAAATAGGCGAGCGTTCCATTCCTCACCAAAAGCTTTGAGTTGCGCAGTATAAAGTTCTGCAGAAAGTTCAGCCCTAATTCTTCGACCCAGATCTTCTTCTAATTGATCAAGAGAAAATTCAGGATAAATGTCTTTAAAACGATCTACTATAACCTGAGTTAGATCCATTGAATTTTGATTATCTTCTGCGTTTGCAATAGAAATTAAATGTTCAGTTATTTTTGTATCAGTATCATCACGTTTTCCTGGAGCAGAAAGTACCATATATCTCCTATCTAATTCACCCCCATTAATTGAGCCTTGAGTACTAAGCATAATCTTTTTTACTCTTTCTAAACTATTTTGATCAGCAAGAGAACTACCTCCAAATTTTGCTACTGAAATTAATTGATCAATACTCATAACTCTTTTTAAGTGCAATATTTTATAAAGATTTAGCTTAAAACAGAAATAAGATGGAACAAGAAGAAATTGCATTATTAGATGATTTTAAAACTTACACTGCTATGATTACCCCATTTGTTGATACTCAAAAAGAAGGACATATTGAACCCAGAATAGATTATAGTGTATTTGAAGATTTAGTTGATAAACAATTGGAAGCTGGAAACGGCTTAGTTATTTTAGGAACTACTGCTGAAACACCTTGTTTAGATGATGAAGAAAAGGTTGAACTTATCAATAGAGCTATTACAAAAAGAGATAAACATTTTGAAGAAGGAGGAAGATATATCCCTATTATAGTTGGAGCTAGTGGAAATAGAACAAAAAAAGTTTTAGAAGAAATTAGATACTTAAATCAATTTGATGGAATAAATGGTCTACTTGTCGCAACTCCAGAATACAACAAACCACAACAAAGAGGGATTTATCAACATTATAAAGCTATTCAAGAAGTAACTCAAAAAGCAATTATGGCTTATGACGTTCCTTCTAGGACAGGAGTAAAAATGGAAATTGGTCTAGTAAATAAAATTGCAGACTTAGAATCTGTTTTTGCAATAAAAGCTGCGTCTGGAGATTTAGAACACATTAAAGAGATGATACAAATTACTAGAGGGAGAGCTAGTGTTTATAGTGGAGATGATCCTAAAACAAATCGGATCATACGAGATGGTGGTAATGGAGTTGTATCTGTGCTTTCTAATCTAATACCAGAAGTGATGCAAGTATATACTAGTTTTTTAATTGATGGAGAGAATGAAATAACAGATGACCTAGAAGGGAGATATGGCAACCTTTTCACAGATGTTTTTCATGATGGTAATCCCGCATCTATTAAATATTTAATGCTAAAAGCAGGATTAATTGATTCCGCTGGAACACGTTGGCCAATACAACATACAGAAGGAAGATTTGCAGAACATTTAGATGAAATTTTTCGAAGGACATGAAAGAAATTTAGAGAGATGAGGAAAATACTAAAATAAGATGAAACTAATTTCTATAGCTAAAGAATTTGGAACACCACTCTACGTCTACGATGCAGAAATGATTAGACAAAAATATCAAAAATTGTTAAATTCTTTTCCTTATTCAAAAACTAAACTATTTTATGCTATGAAAGCTAATTATAATCCAGAGATACTTAAAATTCTTTTAAAAGAAGGTGCTAATATTGATGCTGTATCTCCTGCTGAGGTTCTTTTAGCACAAAAGATAGGTTTTAGTGCTAATAGAATTTTATACACTGCTAACATGATGACAGACGCTGAAATGCATGAAGTACATGGTCTGAACGTTTTGTTTAATATTGGTTCATTATCAGAATTAGAACGCTATGGAAAAAAATTTGCTGGAAATAAAATCTGTATCCGTTTTAATCCTGATGTAGTCTCTGGTCATCATGAAAAAGTAAGAACTGGTGGGAAAGATACCAAATTTGGGATTACTTTAAACAAAGTTGAAGAGGTTAAAATAATTTGTAAAAAATATAATTTGACAATTGTTGGAATTCATGAACATACTGGGAGTGGTATTCCAGAAACAGTAGATATGATGTCTGGATTAAAAAATATTTTAAAAATTGTTACTAAAAATAATTTTCCAGATTTAAAATTTGTTGATTTTGGTGGCGGGTTTAAAATTTCTTACAATGAAGATGAAACTGATCATGATTATGCTATATTTGGAGCAAAAGTAGTTGAATTATTTAAACAAAAATGTGTTGAATACGGAAAAGAATTAGCTATGTATTTTGAACCTGGTCGTTATTTAGTAGCTGAAAGTGGCCACTTATTGGTTCAAGTATCAACAGTAAAGGAAAATTCTGGGAAAAAAATTATTGGTACTAACTCAGGTTTCCCTCAACTTATTAGACCAATGTTTTATGATGCTTACCATAAAATAAGAAACCTTAGTAATCCAAAATCTGAACTAATCGAGTATGATATTGCAGGAAACATTTGTGAGACTGGTGATTATTTTGCAACTTCACGTAAACTTTCAAAAATTCATGAGAGTGATATTCTTTCAATAGATGATGCTGGTGCTTATTGTTATTCTATGGGTGGGGTTTATAATTTAAGAGCAATGCCAACAGAAGTTTTACTTGATGGTGAAACAGTTAGGATTATTCGTAAAAGTTTGTCTAATAAAGAATTAGTTCGACAAGTTTTAAAAGAGAGTAGTTTGAATTAAATTTTATGGAAAAAATTCTTATCAGTGGTCTTGGTGGCGGTTTAGATATTGTTAATGCTCTGCCTTTATATTTTGCAGCAAAAAATCAAGGACATGAAGTAGTTTTAGCTTCATCAAGAAGAAGAGGAATTGAAAACCTTGTTCGTGCTCAAAAAGTGTCTCCTTGTTCTGCTTGGATAAATGGACATACATTTAGGAGAGGAAAAAATAATGGAGGAAGGTTTGCAGAAGCGAGAATAGCAAAACTTCTAAATGAAAGAATATTATATTTAGCTAGAGAAGTTGAAGGAAATATTGACCATATACCACTTAGGGAAGAAATAAAAAGATTAAGAGAAGAAGAAAATATACAGAGGATGTTTTTTGTAGATGGTGGTGGAGACTCATTAGTTTTAAGAGATGGAGATGCCATTGATGAGAGTGAAGAACAAAACCCTTTTGAAGGTGGAGACGCAATAGTTCTAGAAGCTTTAGCAAATATTCCAGACATCTATTTAGGGGTTGTTGCAGTCGGATTAGATATGAATATTAATAAATTTCAATATAATTTAGCTATGCTCAATGAGATACAAGCTTATCATGGAAAAATTGATTTAAGAGATACTCAAAAAGAAAATCCATTAAATCATTTATTTAGATATACTGAAACTGAGAAAACACAATATTTAGCCCTAGCAAGAAAGATATTAGTACTCACAAGAAAAGATTTAGGAGATCAAAGTAAAGTGGTTTCACATACTGCACCAAGTGTTTATAGAGCAATTAATGGTGAATTTGGAAGACATAGAACATATTCAGGTTTGGGTGGAGACGAAAGAGAAGGAATTGAGATAATACCTAAATATTCAGAGATGCATTTTTTTTCTGCAGGAAAGATACATCCATTAAAAGAAGAACTAAATGATTACGAACCAGAATTTATTGATGGGAATAAATGAGGGACCATAGCAAAACTAGGGATAAATATACTGAACAATAACAATTTTTTCAAACTATTATTATTGGTATATCCTAAACCCTAAGAATAGTTTTAAGTTTTACTTACGACTTAGGATAGTTAAGAGATACTATCTAAAATCTCATGAGCATTAGTTGTGCTCAAATATTTTGCAATTTCTTCATTTTCTTTGTTAAGTAAAAATGTTATTTTTAATGATTCTTTTTCTTGCTTAGAAACTCTAGCAATTCTATCTATAAAAATTAAACCATAAGGATAACCTAGAAAAATTGGATCAACAGTATTTTGGGTCATGCTTAGGAGTATTTCTTTATTTCCATCAAATCTAAGAACATGTTTAGCATTTTCATGCAATTTCACAAGATAAGTTTTTCCTTCCACAAAATAGGACCAAATACCTAATGGACCAATGTTTGATAAGAGGATGTTTGGAGAATTACCTTGTTGTGTGAATAAAGACGAAGATTTTGCCAAGGCAGCTATATTATTTGGAAGATCTCTGATTATTGTTTCTTCATTTTTGTATGTTGGATCTAATGACCCATCTAATATAAAATAATCAGAATAATTTTTGTGTGCCAATTTTTTTGCATAATTTAGTTCCCCAAAACGCCTAGCCATCTGCGCTACTTTTTTAATAGGTGCACGTTCTGAGCCAGTTTTAATACTTGAGTCTTGTGAGGATATACTAAGCAGTTCTGGGTTTACAAGCTGTTCCCCTAATTGTTGAAATATTTTTGCTTCATAGACTAATTCTTTCCCTTGCTTAGTATCTTCTGTTTTTGCAGTAATTAAAACATAAAACTCATTCAATTCTTGCTTTAAACGTTTTCCTCCTTTGAATTTAGCAGCACCAATTCTTATGAAAGAAAGACAAAAATTTCCTGCCTGAAGGATTTCTGCTTGACCACCATCAATGTAAGTAATTGTTTTAGAATCTGTTTGAGTAATTGAAGAAAAATGCTCCTGCTTAATAGGGATTACTTTATTTCTAAAAATAAGTTTATCTTCTTTAGAGTAATTAGTGATAATGGTTCTAAGTTCCTGAGCAATATCTTTTATCATAAAAGAAAAAGAAAAATTTACTTTTTAATTATTTGTATCTTCTGCATTATAGAAGTCATGCCCATTCATATCTAATGGCATTTCACAACTAGAATTTTTCTCAAGAGAATAGCAACAATAATTATCCATACTACAAAAAGTTTCTCCATCATAATGGTCTTTATGTAAGTATGACCATCTTCCTAAGGCTGCCCTTCCACTAACTTCTTGACATGCAAAAAGTTCTTCATTGTGTATTTGTAAAAAATCATAATGACAATCAAGTTCTTGACACCCAGTCAATAATAATCCCATTAAAGTTAAATTTTTCATACAAGAATAAATTAAAAATATATTAAAAAGTCTTTAGGATAAAAACCCGTAAAGTTTACGCAACATCCTATAAAACAGAGCCAAGTTTTTCCTTTATTCGATGAAGTCCTTTACTTAATCCTTTCATATAATAAATAGCAAGATTAATCAAAACAAATTAAAAAAAATGCATACTAAAAAATATTTATCCAAGAATACTTTGAATTTTAGCCTTCAAAGCATCAGCAGCCATAAAACCAACAATCCTGTCCAATTCTTTACCATCTTTATAAATAATCAAGCAAGGGATACCAGTTACTGCATTATCTTGTGCTACTTTGGGGAATTCTTCTGTAGAAATTTTTGCAAATTCTAATTTTCCTTTCAAATCTGCATCTTCGCTCACTTCATCTAAAATTGGAGCAAGTGCTTTACAAGGACCACACCATGGAGCCCAAAAATCTACAAGCATAACTTTCTTTTTTTCTTTAATTTCTTTATTGAAACTTGTCGCGTTTAATTCTTTTACCATTTTATTTTACCCCATAATCATTATTTAATTATCAATTTCAAAAGTTTATATATAAGTTTTGTTAAATTATCACAGATGTGTAGTGTCCCATTATTAATAGACACATAGTGATACATTTGGTATAGTGTAAATTAATAGGCACATTAATCTACACTTCCTCTAAAATCATGCCATTTTAAGAGAAGAATTATTAAAGAATAAGTAGAAATAAAACTTATGTCAAAACCTTCATTGCTCACTATTGTAAACAGAAATGCTCGTGGTTATGATGAAAGAGAAGTACGTTATCTCATGGGAGCACACGATGTAATTGAAGGAAAATTAATTATCACTGAAGATTTAGAGCATTTAGATAAGGTTCTCAGAGATTCAGATAGACCTGATATTCTTGGTATTTTTGGTGGGGATGGGAGTGCTGGACATACTTTAGGTAGAGCAAAAGATATTTGGGGGGAGATTCCTGATAAAGTGATACCTTTAGCTGGTGGAACTATGAATGATTGGGCTATTGTTGCTGGAGCGCATGACCCATTTTTAGATAGGTTAAAAAGAAAAACAAGGATTGGTAATTCAAAACCAGTACAAGTGATTGATTACGTAGTAGAACAAATTCTTGGAGAAGAGGAATTGCATACAGAAGATTTAGGTATATTAAGATGTAATAGTGGGCGAAGAGGTTTCATTTATGGATCTGGAATGGTGCCAAAATTAGTTTGGGCTTACAAGGGAGGGAGCATCTTTGAGTTCCTCAAATTGGAAGGTGCAGTAAACCTTGTTGATAGCCAAGAACATTTTGAAAAAGTTTATGAGGATCATCTAGGGAGAGCAATTGAATTGAATGGTGCAAGAGGTACCATTAATGCATTCAAAGAAACAGTTGGAAGATTACTTGTTTCTCCAAGAGATACCTCAGGATTTTATGGGGAAAAGTTAGATGGAGAGATTTATGCTGATGGAAAAAGAGTAGAACTTGATGGCAAAGCAAATGCTATTTATGCTTCAACAATACCCATTGGTAACTTAGGCATTGGTATTGATATTTTAACACCAACAGTTCTTCCAGGAGCTAGAGAACATCCTGGAAAAATGCAAGTGGTAATTGCAACAGGACATCCAGCTTGCCTAACCCCACAAATTTTCAGTCATTATTTTTTATTAGGTAGAGAAGTTCCTTTTGGGACTACTTATCTACATTGTGAGACTCTTGAATATAGGGCTTCAGAAAATGATTTTGGAGAGAAAGTAGCATTCATTGAACAAGTTGATTCTGAAATCGCAATGTCAAAAGGAACAACAATAAGTTATGATGACACCTTACATCTTGTAACACCTTTTGATGAAAGTTATTTTGTTGATAATCTTGTAAGGCAAAGAAAAGATGAGCAAAGAAGAAGGAAACTCTTAGAGTAAAGATAGTAAAGCTTATAAAAGCAAAAATTCTTCTCTATCACTGGAGAGCGTAGGATGTTAAGACAAAATAAAGTTGCATTAGTAGGTGTTGCGATTACACTACTTTTCTTAGTTATACTTAGCACTACATCTTTTGCTCTAAGTGAAGAAGGAACAAGAGAAGCACAAGACGATTGTTTATACTATTTTTATGGTGAAGAATGCGTAGATTGTACTGAAGCAAATTTATTAGTTGAAGATTTGAATAAAAAATATCCAAACTTAAAAGTTAAAGAATATGAGGTCTATCATGATGCAGATAACCTTGCTTTATTGAGTAATTATTATAATGCTTACAACGTGGATGCTAGTCAACAGCAAGTACCTGTTGTTTTTCTTCTACGAACTTATTTAATTGGAATTGATAGTATGAATGATTTTTTAGAACAAAGAATTTTATTAAATACTGATTCCACATGTCCTAGTCTAGATCATGATGAAGTAATTGGTATTTTAGCAAGCGCTGAACCAAAAAATGTTATGGAGTTGCTCAATTTTGCTAGCATTACTGGAACTGGTGTTGGAAACACTGTAAGTAACACCAGCATGGCAGTTGTGTTAATCTTTTTATTGCTATTAATTGGTTTGATTAAGGATAGAGATAAACACGTAGATGAAGATCAAAGATTGAGTGTTAAAGATAAAAAAGAAGACATTTTACGTAATAGTATCATTTACATTGCTATTATTTATTTCATGTTACTTATATCTGGTTTAGGTATTGGAAGTTTTACTTTCTTCTCAAACAAAGCATTATTCTTCTCAAGATTTATTGCTCTTTATGGTTTAGTTGCAGGGTTAGTTATTATGAAACAATTCTTATTCGAAGGGCATACTATACCCAGAAAATATTTGAAAAGTATTATTCCACATTGGAGAACATTTAGACATTATGCTACCACTATGTGGGGTTTTATTATTATTGCTCTGGTTGCTTCTTTATTTGTTGCTGGAAGTTGGGATGGACAATACCAATTATTAAAAAAATTATTAGTTGAAAGTGCTACACTTCGGTGGAGAGTGTTACCATTATTCTTATGGCACAACTTACTCTTATTGATTCCATTTACTATTGTATTTGCTATTGCTTTTTGGAGATTAAAAAAGATTCAGAAAATCGAAGGTTTAAATGTACAAGAGCACCACTTGAAATTGTTGGTATTCTTATTCGCTAGCTTAGCTGTACTTTTAGGATTCTTTACCTTGTTCTACCTTTAATCACGTCCTTTGCTCTTGTCCATACGCTGGGTGATAAGATTTATACAATGATTCTCTGCGAAAGATTTTTCTGAAAGAAAAATAGTAAACTGGAGCAGAGTACCTTTGGGTTTCCCGCTTGACAAGAGCAAAAGTTAAGTCCCTTCTTTCAATAAGTTAATAAAGGCAAAGTCTGAACTTTAAGTAATGAAAATAAAATTTATGCATCACAATCCTGAGATCTCTAGATATTTTTCAGAGTATGAAGAAAGCTCTTATCCTGAAGTGATTGTAGCAGGCGCTAAGCATAGATTATCTGCTGAAGAGTTGAATGAGTATCCTTCAGTAAAGTTCATTGTACAGTGTTCTAATGGTCTTAATACCATTGATTTAGGATATTGTAAAGAAAAAGGGATTAAAATCTTTAATGCTCCATTTGCAAACGCTAATGCAGTTTCAGAATATGTTGTTGGAGGGATATTATCTCTAGTACGTAAATTGAATTTGGCTGATAGAACTATTAAGTCAGGTAAATGGGAAAGGGAGAAGTTTTTTTCTCGTGAGGTTAAGGATTTAACAATTGGTTTAATCGGTTTTGGAAATATTGCTAAACTAGTTCATAGGAAATTGAGAGCTTTTGATTGTAAGTTTTTGGTTGTAGATCCTTTTTTGAGTGCTGAGCAGATTGAAATTGATGCCTGTACTAAGAAAGTTGAGCATGATGAATTGCTTAAGGGTGCTGATGTTATTTCAGTACATGTTCCTTTAGTAGATGCTACTAGAAATTTGCTTAGTGAGAAAGACTTTTCTTTAATGAAAGAAGATGCTATTGTTCTGAACAGTTCTCGTGGTGGTATTATTAATGAAAATGATTTGATCAAATATTTAGAAAATGGTAAATTGAATGCTGTTTTAGATGTATTTGTTAATGAACCTTCAGTAGATTCTCGGTTTTTTACTCTGGATAATGTTTTACTTAGTCCACATATGGCTTCTATGAGTTCTAGTGCTCAAGTGAATATGATTTTAGAGGCTAAAGAGAATTTTGAAAAGTTTTTGCATGATTAGTTCCTACAGCTTCAGAAATATTTGAATAGCCATCTTTTTTCAACATTTTTACTAATCCCTTATTCATTTCTCCTATAAGTTGCGGTCCTTCATAGATCATTCCGGTGATAAGTTGCACTAAGCTAGCTCCATCTTTAATTGCTTGATAAGCTTCTTGTGCTGAAGAAATACCTCCAACTGCAATAAGAATATATCTCCCTTTTGTTTTCTTGTATACATAAGAGATAAGTCCTTTAGATTTTTCCTTAGCTAGTTTTCCACTAATGCCACCTTGACCGATTGAATCTAGCTCTTTTTTTATTAAATTGCTTCTATCCTTAGTAAGGTTTGAGATTATTAATCCTTGGACAGAGTGTTTGTCGCAGATATTGATTATATTATTTAATTCTTTTTTAGATAAGTCAGGGGATAATTTAAGGAATATTGGTTTATTTACTTTAATTTCATCCAATCTTTTCAATAATAAATCTAATTTGTTATGGTCAGTAAAAGGTTGCCCACCAAAAGCGTTAGGACAACTAATGTTTATAGTAAAATATTGTCCATAATCTTTAAGAAGTTGAAGTGAGATGTAATAATCTTCAACCCCTGCTTTAGTATCAACAGTTTCTTTACAATTAGTTTTTGCAATACTAATTCCTATTGGAAAAAAGAAACGTTTTTTGTGTAATTTTTTTCTAATTGCTTTTGCCCCCTGATTTTTAAGACCATAATAAACCACAATCGATTTTCTTTTAGGAAGCCTCCATAACCTTGGTTTCGGATTACCTTTACAAGGTAGTGCAGTAATTGATCCAATCTCTTCAAAACCTAAACCTATTGAAGGGAGAATGTTCATTAATTGTGCATCCTTATCAAAACCAGCAGCAAGACCAATTGGATTTTTAAAATGGATCCCTAAAATATTTTGTTCTAAACTTTTATGCTGGAAAGAGAAGAAATCTTTAAGCACTCTTCTCATTAGCATGGATTTTCCCAGAGTTCTTCCAGTAGAGACAGCCAAATCATGTACTAATTCTGGATCAATTCTAAAGAGTATTGGTCTTATGAATAGTGTATAATAATTCATCTCAGTCTATTCTTCACTAAGCTATTTAAAGGTTATAGTTTTTCTGAAGATAGATGGTAAAATCACAAGAGGAAATGCTTAAAGTTCTCGACATTTTAGAAGAGAGTCATGGCGAGACTATGCTTGAACAGTTTAAAGATTGGACCCCATTCCAAATTACTGTTGCAACTCTTCTGAGTGCTCGAAGTAAAGATGCTACAGTTATTCCTATCGTTGAGAAGTTTTTTGCCCAGTATCCAGGAGCTGAAGAAATTCGTGCTGTTCCTGTTGAGGAGTTAGAGAAATGGTTTTTCAAAATTGGATTCTATAAAACAAAGGCTAAACATGTAAAATTGTTATCTGAGATGGTCATTAATGATTATGGTGGAAAAATCCCACAAACTATGGAAGCTTTGTTGACTTTACCTGGTGTTGGTCGTAAGACAGCAAATTGCGTCCTAGCTTACGCTTTTGGGATTCCAGCAATCGCTGTTGATATTCATGTGTTTAGAATTGTAAATGAAACTAGGTTAAATTGGATGTCTGTGAAAAATCCTGAGAAAACTGAATTAAAATTAATGGAAATTATTCCTCACGAAAGGTGGTTAGATGTGAATAAATTAATTGTGGACCATGGACAAAGAATTTGTGCGCCAATTAGACCTAAATGTGATGAATGTACAATTACTTCATATTGTGAGTTTGAAAAAAAGAATATTCAATCATGAACCAAATCTAAGTCTTTTTCAGTAAAAGTTTTCTTTCTACCACGTAAAGGTGCTTGCAGAGCAATAAAGTTCTTACCCAACTTCTTGATCAACATTTTACGTCTCTTATTCGCCATTTTTAGACTTCTCAAATTGTCTGCATGACCCATGTCCATTAAATTGATAGAATGCTCAAGAGGTAATTTCTGATACAAATACTGGTTCACTTCGTTATAAACTTCTTCAGCTCTAAGTAATTGTGAATCAAACTCCTTGATTTCTTTAATAGTATTTTGAAGACTGTTAAAATCATTGCCTAAAACTTGAGAATTGATAAAATGAAACTTTGAAGAGATCGCATTATCCTTATGCAAAGGCATTTCATAGTTTTTACTTTGGAATTGCAACAATTTTAAATCAGTCATTGCTTTTGCTAATGATTGTAATTTATGATTGGTAAACTGCCCATATTTTAATTGGTTAAAAACTCCATAAAATTTGTCTAAGAGAGCATTCAATTCGATTTGTTCTTCTTTTGTTAATGAGTTAATTGCATGACGAGGACACTTTTCATCTTTGAGTTTACTTCTATTAGTTTTACTCAAGAAAGGACTAAGCCAATTACTTTGCAAACTTTTAAGCTCGTCATCAATGTTTGGCAATTCATGAACTTCTTGTTTGAGTGCTTTTAATTCCATTATTTTTATAATCATATTTACGTTTATAAACATTCTGTTCTCAAAGCATAGACCCAAAAATATATAAAGCAAAAAACATTCATTTTCTCTATGGTGAAGATGAAAAAGAAGACAACAAAAGCGAAAGCTTCTTCTAAAAAAAAGAAAAAGAATAATCATCATCATCCTATTTTTACTGAAGAATTAACCATTGGACAAAGAGCAGCAGATGCTATTGCAACATTTGGCGGGTCTTGGACTTTTATCTTAAGCTTTTTAGCATTCATTGTTTTTTGGATGGTTCTCAACACTATTATTTTAACAACAAACTCTTTTGATAATTTTCCTTTCATTTTATTGAACTTAACTTTATCTTGTCTAGCTGCTATTCAAGCGCCAATCATTTTAATGGCACAAAATAGGCAAGCTGAACGTGATAGAATTGATGCTAAGTATGATCATCAAATTAACCGTAAAGCAGAGAGAGAAGTACAAGATATTCAAAGAGATTTAGAAGAGATTAAAAAAATGCTCCAAAAAATAAGTAGAAAAAAATAAATTATAAACTCTTATAAGCTTCGACTGCTTTCTTAAATTCAGCCTTAGCTTCTTTAGCGCCTTTAATACCACTTACAACTACTTTTTTACCTTTAAGATTTTTATAGGATTCTAAAAAGTGTTGCACTTTCTTTACAAAGAAAGGAGGTAGATCACCTAAATCTTTGATGTGTGCATGGTTAGGATCATCTGCAGCTACTAAGATTAATTTGTTATCTTCTTCCCCACTATCGTTCATGTAAATTACACCAACAATTCTTGCTGCGGTATGTACACCAGTAGGAGTTCCTTGATCAACGAATAAAAAACCGTCTAATGCATCACCATCATCACAATGAGTTTGCGGAATAAAACCATAATCTGAAGGGTAGGCGAATGCACTATACATTGCTCTATCTAATGAGAAAATGTTTAATTCTTTGTTGTACTCATATTTATTGTTAGAACCTTTAGTGTTTTCACAAATAAAGTTCACTTCGTCTTCTGTTCCAGCTGGAATATCTTTTAATAAATTCATTGTAATTTACCTCTAAATGTTATAGAATGAAGATAAGTAAGTTCTTTAAAAAGATTGTGCTAGTACTTAGAGAAATACTGTGCTCCTACCATAGAAACCATCATTTTCTGCCTAATGGTCAAATAAGGTTTTTCTAAACGTTTTTTCAAAGCTCTATCCTGGGTTAATACTAAATAACCTAATCGAGAAGCGTGCACTAAATTATAATCTACATCATGTGTTGGGTAAAAGTCATCTATGATCTCAATTTTACCATCATTAACCTTTCTCATCACAATCTGTTTTGCTAATTTTGCTGCCACAACATCCTTACCTTTTTGTTCATCAATGATTTTGTCTAATTCATCAAAAGTTCCTTCAAAAACAAATAATCGGTAAGCAAAATCACAAGCATCATCAACTGCTGAGAGCACATCTAAATTAAACTGTTTAATAGCTAATAAAGCGTTAGTATCGAGTACAACTTTTCTTACTTTTTCCTTTATCACTCATCTCACCTTAATTTTGTGTGTTAATGCAATTAAATATAATCTTGCAAAGACATATACGAATACAAAAAGCAAAGTACTTAATATAATTAACGCAAAGCTTCCCTCGCCCAAACTTGCAAATATAAAAAAATATACACATAAAGCTAAGAGTGCAATTATTATCAATACTGCTAATAAAGTGTAATGAATTTTTTTAAAAGCAACATGAATTATACTTTTTGTGTAAGCTTTTCTCTCTTTAATTGTTAATAATGTTAAAGCTACAAGTAAAACATACATAAGTGCTAGGCTAAAGTAGCTAAGTGACTTAAAAGTTTGAGAAAACTGATCTATTCCAATATTCACTGCCTTTACAAACAAGATATAATAAATTAGAGCTAAAGGCAAAATTAATGTTAGAGTTGTTAAGACATACTTTTTGAAATAGCTGAACAAATCTTTCTTTTTCCCTAAAAACATGTAATGACTCAATAACCACAGTACAGCGTTGAGTGTAAAGTAAAGTAAAACTAAAATTCCTAATAAACTTAAAATGTGTTTAATCATTGATTTGTATGCTAAAGATAATTCTAAGGATTGTTCCAAAAGTTCTTGTGTTGAAGCATCAGATATGTCTTGCAAAGGAGCATTGATAGCTTGTAGATCTTCAAAGATTGCTAATTGATAAGTAAGTAAAAATCCAAAAGTTGCTATTAATAGAATAATTTGAATAAAAAATAATACTAAAAAGAGTCTTTTTTTAGATCTAATAAGATTAAAAGTTGACAAGAATGCGTCTTTGTATATATTCATAAAAAAAAAGAAAGAAAAAATCATTTAAAGACTTTTCTGTTTAATCGCTTTTATACATGCGATAATGTCCCTGCATAATACCTTCTGGATATAGGTCAGTTATCTTAATTTTTACAACCTTTCCTCGTTTAGTCTTAAACTCGAGCGTGTTCATTTGCTTCCTCTTAGCTTCAGCAAGCATTTTCATAAGCTCATAGTCTTTTACCGGAAAAGATTCAACCCCAAACAATTTTTTGTAGCTCATAGTATGGCATGGGTGTTGAAAAAAGAGTCATAGTGAGGAAAAGAAGTCTAATGTATCCTCTTAACTCAATCGTCTTTTATCAAGGGTTTTGTCTTCACGATAATCTGTTCAAGACCATTTTATTTTTCGTAAGCGAACGCTCACGAGCCTTGGCTAATTTAGCCAACCTAACATGCTCTAATAGCACAAGGTCATCCCTATCTTCTTCATATAGCATTTTTAACCACCCCTGGTTAAGACAGCACATTAACAGCACTATCCACTAGATCTAATTATATTTCAAAACATTTAAATATAAATACCCTCCCTAAATAACATATAGGTGCCTATTTGATGCATATACTGTTTCGGAAACTTTCCGATATATTTTGGATTAAACTTTTTAAGAGAGTGATGGTAATCTAGAGAGTAGGTTAAAATGGAATATAGAAAAATCATATCATTCGGAAAAAGTAGTTTTGTTATATCATTACCTAAAGCTTGGATTAGAAATAACAATGTAAAAAAAGGAGATATGGTCTATGTAAGCGAGAGTCAAAATGACCTTATAGTTAGTTCTAAAGAATTTAAAGAATCAGAACAAAGAGAGATCACCCTCAACATTGACGGAAAAAACGATTTAATGATTAAAAGAGAATTGAATGCTGCTTATATTGAAAACAATAGAAAAATCACATTCACAGGAAAAGAGATTAAAGAAAAATCAGAGATTGTTTTAGAGAGTATTAAAGAATTAATTGCTTTAGAAGTTCTTGAATTTGATTCGAAAAAAATTGTTACTAAAGATTTCCTAGATATGGATAAAATCTCTCCTCAAGAACTTATTAAAAAGATTGATATGATTAATAGATCAATGTTAAAAGATACTGCAGAGACTTTTAAAGATGATAATGCTCAAAATATTAATCTAAGAGACAAAGATGTAAACAGGTTATCATTTTTATTATTTAGAATAATGCGTTATGGCTTGAGAAACCAAGGAAAGATGCTTAAGAACCATGGTTTAATGGGTGTTGATCTATTAAACACCTATATGGCAAGTTATTTACTAGAAGCTGTTGCTGATGAATCTAAAAGGATCTCAAGAGCAATGTCCAAATCAAAGATAAAAAATAAAAAATGTAAAGAAGAATTTAGAGAATTAATCAAGGATACAGAAAAATTCTATTTAGGAGCTGTTAAGTATTATTTTGCAAAAAATAGAGAAGAAGCATTAATTTTATCAGATTTTAAGGTAGCTATCGTTAAAAAAGTGAACACATTTTATGATGAACACAAAGACCATAGAGAAGAAACAATATTTGTGGTAGATCGATTACGTAGATTAATTGGAGTTATTCACGAGTTAAATAGGTTGACATACCAGTATTAACAGTAATTCTAGGAAAAAAGGTTTTAGGTAGAATAAAGCTAAAATAACCGCAAGGCTTAAGGATACACCATTAGAGAATAGTAAATGGAGAGATAAGTTTTATAAATAAGCTCAGTTGAGAGAAAAATGAGTAGTAAAATGGGACCAAGATGGCTAAAAACACTAGATCAATACACCCAACAAGAGTTTAGAGAATTAAACATTCCTGGATCACGAGTTTTGAGTAATGTGAGAAGAGTTGAAGTAGAGCCCATTACAACTACAAATCATTCTAGAACATTTAAATTACAAGTTCATTATAGAAAAGGTAGAGGAAAAAAACCTAAAGTAAACCCGAGAACTGTTCTTGCAAAACAATACTTTACCCCCGTAGGCGGTAGCCAATCATATAAAGAGAGAAGAAACCCAGATAGATTAAGTGGAAGAGAATTAAGATCAACAACACAAGTATACAAACTCTGGGGAAGTAATTACAGTTTAGCTCCAAAAGTCTTTGGTAGGGCTACTGAAGAACCTATTGTTCTTTTTGAATTTAT
>CAYWPT010000010.1:0-4206 GCA_964460605.1 uncultured Methanosarcinales archaeon | reverse complement strand
GAGGGAGTTACTGATAAAGAATTATTAATTGCAGCAAGAGGAGACGAGGATGCAAGAAAAAGAATTATTGAGACATCTGTAAGAAAGATGGCAGCTTTAACTGGAATGCTTGCACCTTATTCTAGTTCTAGTTTTAAAGGAAGAAATCCATTTGCTTTTACACTTTCTGAAGAAAGAGATAGAAGAGAAGTAAAGATTGAAAGTTTAAGAAATTATCTTAGTACCATTGTTGCGCATGATCTTAGAATTCAAGGGGTAGAACTTCCAAGTACAAATTCTGAGAGAGAAGAACACATCAGAAGGGAGGTGTTAAAAAGTTCCAGTCTTGCTGAACGTGTTGCAAGGCTCGTTGATTTAGAATCAGGACTTGGTGAAGAAAGATTCTTACTCCAACATGGAGATAGTAGAGTTCACCATGTAATTAGAGATGAACAAGGAAATATTAAGTTTATTGATTATGAACAATTTGGATTACATCCTTTCGGACACGATTTAGGAACTTATACAAGTGCGGAAGGAGGGATCTCACGATTAGCAGTTGGAGATCTTCCAAGAGTATTGAGTTTACTTCATGCTTATGAATTAGAGGGATTAAATAATCAAACAGATAGATCAAGAAGAAGATCCTTAAAAAAATTAGATGGAATGAGTGCTGACAAGATTGTTGGAAATATTAAGGGAGTGAGAGTATCTGATCTAGCAACTTATCTTGCAAGCGAGATTAGAGAAAATCTTCACCTTGATGCTACAAACAAAGCAGGTACAGGAGTTGCAAGAGCATACCAAATGCAAGGGATTCCAGGATATACTGAAGAAGAAATGTTTGAAGCAAGGTTAGCTCGTGTTGGAGAAGTCTTAGGTACTGTGAGAGGTAACACTTTGTTATGGGGCTATGCAGATAGAACTGTTCGTGATGCTATTCAGCAATATTTTGGTGAATGGGAGAGATTATTTGATGATTTACAGCTAGATTTACATACTTCTACTGGTCGAGCAGCTTAAATTCTAGAAAAGTTTTTAAAGGATTAACTTAAATTCTAAGATACCTGTGGAGGTAGCAAAGTTTGGTCAAATGCGCAGGACTTAAGATGGATAGCTGAATTTTGATTCAGTATGAGATATCCTGTCCTTTAGTAGGTTCGAGATTTTTAAAGTTAAGGCTTTAAATACGAAAAGGTTCAAATCCCTTCCTCCACACTTTTCCTTTTTTAAGGAAAAAAACCTAGGGATTACTAAAGGATTAACATGCGCGGATACCACTGGACACAGGTCAACTGTGGACAAAGTATTTTAAAGACCATTCTTTTCTTTTTTTATGAATTCAAGAGATATTTCTCTAGCTGTACTTTCTACATATAATTCCAATAAAAGTGAAATTGAGATTAATAAATATTATTCTGAGGGAAATAAATCATTTTATGCATTTCTTATTGGAAAAATTATGGGAGATGGACATTTAGACAAGAATTATTCAACTCAATTTATTAGTAAATCTAAAAAAGACTTAAATTTTCTTAAAAAATTGATAATAAAAGAATTAAAAATTTCTTCAAAAAAGATTAAAATTAATAGAAGGGAAAAACCAAGAATAACGTTCTCTTTAAGGCTTAATTACTGCATTCTTGGAAGAATTCTTTTTTCTCTTGGTGCACCAATGGGAAATAAAGTAAAAAAAGCATTCAGCGTCCCAGAGTGGATTAAAAAGGATAACGAAAGTAAAAGAATGTTTCTTAAAGGAATTCTTGAAGATGAGTTAAGTACAATTAAAATTGAGAAAAAAAGCCATAGTAATTTGCCTAAGTTTAAAATGTCTAAAAATGAAGAACTGTTGCCTGATCTAAGAAAATTTTTAACTGAAGTTAAAACATGTATAGAGGATTTTGGAGTTGAATGTAGTAATATCCCATTAAAAGCTAATTCTGCAAAAGATCAGAATACTGCAGATCATTATTTCACTATTTTTAGAAGAAAAGAAAATATAATTAAATTTGGAGATGAGATTGGTTTTTTAACAAATAAAGATAAAATAAAAAAATTAAATGATTGTTGTTCAGCATTAAGCAAAACATTACAAAAACCAATAGATAAAGAAAAGATTATTACATTAAGAAAATCTGGTTTAAGCATAAGAGAGATAGCTAAACAAATCCCACATAGTAAAACAACAGTTCATAAAGTAATCCAGAATCACTCCAGAACTCGTAACTCACCAACTAAGTTATCCCACCAATAATCTGCTCCCTGAGTTGCGTTTACAAAATAAGTATCATCTTCTAACTCACAGTGCACTAAAGGTTCTGGAGCTGCAGGGAATTGTAATCTTCGTACAAATTCATCTTTAGCATTTTCCACATAATCACAAACAGGCGCATCAATACCTTGGTACTGAGCAACAATACCTCTTTGTGCATCTTTGATTTCTTCAACAGCTTTAATAGAGATTCCTTGCTCTTGGCTGTTTAGTAAATATAATCTGTTAAAGTCAGTATAACTCTCTACAAAGGATGCAGCTTCTTCTTCAGAAGTGAAAAGCCCAGCGAAGAAGTCAATAACAGTTTCAAAAATATTTCTTTGGATTGTAATACCACTTTTCCCATAAATTACTGAATTTAAACTATGTGAGTACCATAACTCATTAGTACATTCAGTAAAGCCTTCTTCTGAGCTAGATCCTGGACAGAAAGCTTCTGTACTTTCAAATCGTTGACCTAATAATGGGATAGTAAAAGATCTATCATCAGTGATATCTTTATTCAAGCTAGTTGCGAAAGCTGTTTTAAGGGTATTACCATCTTTATACTTTAATACACAAACGTTGTTGATACAATTATTATCTTTAGGAGGCACTAATTCATTTCCTCTTTGTTCGTTGGTATAGACACCATTAAAACATACTTGTACATCCTGCCCTGTCTCTTCTTCAATACCTGCTAAAAGGTTAGCAGTAGCTACAGCACTTTCTAAACTTGGTGCAAAATCATCACCTAATAAATAATTTTCATTACCATCAATTTCTACTAAGTTAGTTTCTAAATCTGCACAGTATAATACATAATCGTTAGTATTTTCTGCTACTTGTAATAATGAGGATGCTAATAATTTAGTTCGTGATGACCATTGTCCAGCCTCACATAAATGATCAAAAATATAAGTACCATCATCAACACATGTAGGGTATTCACCATTATAGAAATCTTCGTTGGTTTTAGCACCATCAGCTCCTTCAGTTAAAGATGAAGTCACATAACATTGTGTTGGATTATTACAAAATCCTTTCTCATCATCATTCCAATCAGCTTGCGGTTCTAAATTAGTCCACTCACCCTGGATACATCTGTAAACTTCTTCGTTTATACTTTCTGACATGTAAGTAAATAAAGACATGTCTCGTACACAATAATCACCACTATAACACATACCAGTTGGACAACAAGCTGCTGCTCCAGTACTGAGGTATTCATTAGAGAACTCTTCAGGGAATTCGTTTACTACTTGAAGCATTGGTTCTTGTAGTTCACAAGGACCCTCAATCTCAACAATAACATGTGATGCATCAGTGAGTTCAGTAATTTCGTTTGCGGGGAAATTTGTGCTCAAGTCGCCATTGTTGTTATAGACTTTTATTCTTGCTTCACAATCATTAGCTGATGAAAAGTGATATTTTTGATCCCCACGAATTACCATTGGGTCTGTGGTGAGAGTTTGTCCTGATTGAATTGTGAATGTACTTGTTTGTTCATTTACACTTAGATCTTCTGAAGTCTGTGCATTAGATAAGTACCAAAAGCTAATATCATTTTGTGATTTATCTTCAAATAAGGAATTTTTAATAAAATTCTTTCCAGGAATAATTGAAGCAGCTGAATCCCTTGTTGAACAATCGACATCTGGATCATTTGGATTACAGGTTTTTAGTTCAAGTTCTGTTTCTTCTGTGATTACAGTGCCTGTTGCTAATTCTTGGTAGCCAAAGTTATCAATAGAATCTGTTGACCATGAATGGATTAATCCCTCTGGGTTTTGGAATGCGCAATAAGCGTTTCCCTCTACTGAGCAAGCGTTTGCATTGCTTTCTAAAGCTCCCGTATTTTCAATATAATCTGCAGCTTGACAACCGTAGAATGCTTGATCATGATAAATTACTTGTTGTGAGAGTTTTTCGATAATAATATTAGCTCTTGTATCAGTAGTTACAACTTCTTCACC
>CAYWPT010000009.1:7208-30140 GCA_964460605.1 uncultured Methanosarcinales archaeon | reverse complement strand
CATGCAAAAGGGACAGATAGTTTCAGGTGATTTTTCACAATTAGCAATGCGAGCTAAAAAGGATGCTAATCTAGAGTTAGGGGAGCTTTTAGTAATTGATCAAAACACAGGACAAAAGTACATCCTTCAAGTATATGATTTAGCTTACGCCTCACAAATCAGTCAACAAAACTTAGAATTAGTCTCAGGAATGCAACTTGAAGAAGATTCAAGTTTCCAAATCCTAGATAATCACTTAAGAAACTATCAAATGGCCTTTCTCAAACCCGTCCTCTCCATTGGAAAAGGGAGCAAAATTTGTAAAACCCTCCCACCTTTCTTTGCAGAAGTCAGAGAAATAAAGGGTGAAGACCTTAACTTCATAACAACACCAAAAAATCCTTTCTATTTAGGAAAATTAAGAAGCGGTTCAAAAGAATTAGATTTCAAAGTACACCTTTCAGGTAGAGATGTATTTTCACACCACGTATTAATCCCAGCAAGTACAGGGAAAGGAAAATCTAATCTAATGTCCATGGTCTTATGGGATTGTCTGAGCAAAGATTACGTAGGAATGTTAGTTTTAGATCCACATGATGAATATTATGGGAGAAATAAGTTAGGACTCAAAGACCACCAAGATGCAAGAAATAAATTAACTTATTACACACCTAGGTCACCACCACCTGGGGCAAAAACCCTTAAGATTAATATCAAAACACTCAAACCAGAACATTTTAATGGTGCAATAACTTTGAGCGATCCGCAAAGACAAAGCTTACACCTCTATCACAAAGTTTTCAAAGAGAATTGGATAACTTCTTTATTAAACGAACAAAGAATTGAAGGAGTAAAATTCCATGAGGATACCATGGCTGTAGTAAAAAGGAAACTACTCTCACTTCTCAACCTAGAAATGCATAATGGAATTTTGCAGTGCAAGGGCATCTTTGATGAACATGCAGGAGAAAACACCATCAAAGAAATTTGCTATGAATTACAACAAGGAAAAACAGTTATTGTAGATACTAGTTATTTTTCAGGAGCTTTAGAGGTAATGGTGGGATCAATGATTGCAACAGAAGCTTTTAACTTATACAAATATTATCTAAAACAAGGAACACTCAAAGATAAACCAGTAATCAGCATTGTTTTAGAAGAAGCGCCAAGAGTATTAGGTAAAAAAGTATTAGAACGTGGATCAAACATTTTCGATAGCATTGCTCGTGAAGGGAGAAAATTCCAAATTGGTCTTGTAGCAATCACGCAACTACCAAGCGAAATTCCAAAAAATATTCTAGCTAATATGAACACAAAAATAATTCTTGGAATGGAAATGGGCACTGAACGTCAAGCAGTAACAGAATCATCTGCACAGGATCTCAGCAAAGACCAAAGAACAATCGCAAGTTTGGATAAAGGCGAAGCATTAGTGAGTAGTACATTCACTAGATTTGCAGTACCAATTAAGATTCCTTTCTTTCCAGATTTTGTTCAAGAAGAAAAAGAAAAGAACCCACAAGAAAACACAGACATTTCTTATCCTGGCATTGGTATGTAACTAAGCAAGTACACTTTCAAGAACTCTTCTATCTTCAAGGCTTGGTGTAGCAATTCTCTTTTGATGAACCCAATTAACTAATTCAAAATCAACTAAAGTTGTGAGATTTGTTCCAGGTCTATATCTCTCTTGCACTCTTCTCAATTCATTTCCCACACGAAAAGCGATATGATCTGCATAATTTACTAAAGGAACCAACTGATCTGCACTAGGGAGAATTTGTCTTTCATGTACTGGAATCCCTCTTTCACGTAAAAAACTTCCAATAGGATAAGTCATATGGTGATCTGCTGCATAAGTATCTAAATGTACTTGTAAAGAAACCGGATTTATTCCTTCAGCAATTAAATGACGGATTAAACAAGCAATAGAAACAGGCATAATACTTTGTTGATTAAACCTTCTTCCACTATTTGACCTTATCCATGCAAATCCATCTACACCTGCATTTTTCATATCTTGAATTCTTGGAAATGCACTTGCAGGAGAATCTTCACGCAGATAACAAGCTGCTTTACGTAAACCACCAATTAATCTAGCTAATTCAGGATTCTTTGACCAAGTAGCAGCCACAACTATTCCAGGCGATCTTCCTCCAATATGATGTTCATCAATTCCAACATAGGTCAAATCTTTGCTTCTTCTATAATTCATAGTATCACTGATGTGCTTGTTGTCTATTGTAATCAATCATCTGTTGAATATACTGATGTAAATCAACAGTATTAGGAATTGCTTGGATTTTAAATTTTTTACTCAAGTGCAAAGAATGTGTTTTAAACATTTTATCTAGAAAATTTTCTTTCTTTTCAATTTCTGTGATATGATAATATGTTACATTTTTATGAGCAAACTTAATTCTGTTAGCATAAAATAAGTAACCGTGTCTAGCTGCAACCATATTATGCACAACTCCAATAATAACTAAAAGTAAAAGTAAAAATAAAGCACCAAGTTTTATACTATTCTCAGCGCCGCCACTTACATTAAGCAAAGTCAAATTCAATAATAAAAACAAATAAAACACAATAGAGAGAATAACTAAAGTAATAATCTTTGGTACTAAATACCGAGTAACATGTATTGGTAGATCATACAAAACTTTCTCTTCCATGACAAAAAAAAATATTTTCTAGTATTTTAATCTTTGTCAAATTAAAGGGGAAAATACGAAATGATTTTAAACTAAGAAATACTCCTATAGTAAAGATAGGTGTCATTTAATGGAAATTCAAGAGTTGATGGTCAAGTACGGTTTCATTAAAGGAGCTCATGCTGATGAGTATGAACTAGATGAAGATAAAGGCCATTTCGTAAGAAAAAAAGAGTTTGGAGATAAACTAGACAAAAAACATGCTAATGAAGAAGTCTACGAATATCTTAAAGCAGGTCAATTTGATCAGTATCTTGGAACAGGTTATCCAAACAGTGTAAGGAGACACCGTTTAGTTTACGAAGTACCTGATTTAAACATCGAAGAACCTTATTTTTGGATTTTAGATTTTCTCAAACAATTTTATCCTGATATTTTAAAGATCGAAGATACCTTTGCAGCTTCAGAAAATTCTGCATTTTTTGGAATGACGCAACAAAGGTTAGGATTACAACAAGACCGTATTGGTCAGTACTTAGCAACCATAGGAAAAATGATAAAAGAACTTTTCCAAATGGTAAGAGAGAGAAGAATTCTCAAAGAAAGGCTTGTTTATTATGATGGTGCATTAGCAGAGTTAGATAAAGATCTTCCAAAAAGAGCAAAACGTGATGAAATTACTTTGAAAGGAATTTTTGTAGATTTAGTACAAGGTGGTGGAAAAAGTCCAGCTTCAGTATATGGTATGGCAACAAATTTAGAATTTGTGACCCTGCCTGATTTGTTCTTCGATGCTCCTCCATTCAAAGATGGTCAAGAGATGGAAGATTATGTTAACAACTTATCAAAAACTTTTAATGATAATGTACTCAGAGTTTTAATAAGACATTTAAGAAATTTTATGGTGTGGAAAGAAAGAACACATGCAGAACACAAAACAAGAGAAAATTTTACACTAAAATATTTGTGGCAACATTATGAAATTATTCAAATGTATATTACTTGGTTAAAACCTTATCTGAAAACAGTACAACGTTTAAGCCTTAAAGGAATACATCAAGATTCAGCAGATTTAGTAAGTTCTTTTGAAGGAAGCATGATGGACATTGAGTTTGTAGCTTATGATAGGAACCAAGCATATTGCGTTTTAGCTACTTTTAATTATAGGACGAGACCTCATTTAAAGTTCCAACAAGAAGGGTATCAACGTGGGCCTGTACATGTAGGTAATATGACTATGACTCTAAGAGTAATGGATTGGACTCCAGACCAGATTAAACTTTACAAGGAAATGAAAGAAGAAGAAATTCTTGAATTAATCGGAAACGTTTCTGCTTCTGTAAAAACTTCTATGGATGCTCTAGGTGAAGAACTTAAAATTTATTTAGATGAAGCAAGATCTTTAGTACAAGGTAAAGAAGAAAAATCTAAACCACAAGGACCTGCACCGACAACCTTTATGGAAAGAATGGTGGGAGATTTCTTACCTGACAGAAAAAAGAAAGCTGCTCCTCAAGAAGAAAAGAAGAAAAAAGAGTATAGAAAGAATAAAGCAGGAGCTTTTGCAGCTTCTTGGAACGCTTATAACAACTTCAAAAAGGCGCACAGAATGACCACTTGGTAATGTCTATTTCTACAAATAGTATAAAATGTATATATGTTACTATTTTATATAAGTAGCTTTTTTAGTGTATATGGTAGAAGATTTTTCTGATTCTGGACCTTCTCAAGAGCTCGATAAGCTTAAAAAATTAATCAAAGAGAAGGAAAAAGAGATTAAAAGTACTGAAAAAGCCATAAAAAAAGCTGAAGAGCAAATAAATATTCAAAATGAGTGGAAGGAAAAGGTTCCCATTCCCCAAGTTGCTGCAACAAGCCTTGAGGGTTTGAGTGAAGAAGAAAAATTAATTCTTAAATTACATAAAAATTTGGAAGAAAAATCTGAAGAGGAAGCTGATGAAGAATCTTCACAAGAAGAAAAAGAAGAAAGCACTTTAGAAGAGACCATTAGTGAACATGAATTTGCTCGAAAACAAGAACAAGGTCAATCTTTAGATTTAGAATTTATTAGTTCCTTGAGCCAACAACCCATGCAAGAATTGTATCAAGAAATGACAAGCCTGTATCAAGGTGTTAAAGATAAGGGGTATATGTCTACTATTGAACAAGAACGAGTACGTAACATTAGTTCAGCAATTGAAAGAAAATTAGAAGATGTTGAAAATGGTGATTATTCTTTTACTACAGAAGTTGCACACAGAGCAAGTGATATTGATAAAATGAAATCAAGTATTAATGTTATGTATAACCCAAACAAAGATGATGCTCGAAACATGAATGATTGGTATCAGTAATTATAGTTTATTAAGTAAACTTTATATACGAATATTTCTTCTTAAAAGACATGGTTGATTTTGGTGGATTTGATACAAGGTACTTTAACGCTATGGATAGAGAGTACATTGGTAATGAATTAGTTAAAGGGCCAGTGAATAGCGCTCATACTGGACATAATTGTGATCACCACCATGATACCAATGACGTTAATGTAAAAGCAGGAGACTTAGGTATGAGTTTTGGTCTTGGACCGGTACCAAATATGCCAGCAATTCTTGGAAAATTACGTGCAGGATCTAAACAAGTGGAGTTAGGTTTCATGGGTATGGGTAAAGGTTCCGGGCAAGGACACACTGCAGGTATGTATGGTAAAAAACAAAGACAAGCTTTACGTGAGTCAGCAGCAGCAAACAGGTTAGATTTTACAACACACACCAGTGTAGGTGTTTTTGGCCTAGCGGGTCAAGATCGTGGGGGAAATTTCTCACGTGAACAAAAGATTACTTCTTTGCAAGAAATTAAACGTGCAATTGAATTCGCTTCAGATGTTGGTTTAGGTGGTCCTGTTGTAGTACATACTGGAGAGTTTAATAGACCATTTTCAGAAACAGATTGGAACGAGAAAGGGAAATGGAAAGGAAAATTTGAATCATTCCCGGGTGATGAAAAACGTTCACAATTTTTTGTTGTCGATAAAAGAAGTGGACAATCCCTTGCTCCAGTAACTAAAGGAAAAACTGTTACAAAGGCGAAATATATGAGGTATAATAATGAACGTGGCGGAGATATTTGGGAAGAACACAAAGGAAAAGAATATGTTGATGAAAAAGGTCAAGTAGTAAAAGAAGGAAGTTATATTGATTATTTAGGAAATAAGGTAGAAAAGACAAATGCAGTTCCTATTTATGATAAGGATACTGGGCGCTTTGAGACCGAACAAGTCGGTTGGAGTCAATTAAAAGAAGAAGCAGAAACACTCACAAAAGAAGCAAAGGAATTTTTTAGAAAAAATAAAAATGCACCAGAGAGTGTGTGGGATAATAGTATTTGGAGACGTTTTAAAGATGCTCTAAATGAAAAAGAAATTGAAGTTCTCCCAGAAGAAGCTTTCGTAATTACTACTTTACAAACAAATGCTGCTGATGCACGTGGTTTTGCTATGCAGTACCTTGATCGTTTTGAGAGAACGCAAGAGGAGATAAAGCAGTTGAAAGAAGGAGTAAAAAAAGCTCAAGAAGATGGAAATTCAGATGCAGTAAAATCATTGAAAGAACAAATTAATGATAGGGGAGATGCACTCAAACGTATTAGGGATGTTGCGAGTAGTGGGTTTACAAGAGCTGCAGAAACTGAAGAGACTATCAAGCACGTTGAGAGCGCAAGACGTTATGCTTTAGAGGAGAGTTATGACTCTTATGGAAGAGCAGGAGTCTATGCTTTAAGAAAATCTGAAGAGTTAGAAAAGAAAAATCAGTTAAAACGACCTATTATGGTTGCAATGGAAAATTTGTTTCCTGAATCTTATGGTGCGCATCCTGAAGAGATTATGAAGATTCTGCGTGGATCACGTGGTGCAATGGCAAAAATGCTTATCAAGGATCGTGGGTGGTCTGAAGAAAAAGCTATGAAGAAAGCTCAAGATCATATTAGTATTACCTTAGATGTTGGACATTTAAACATGTGGCGTAAATATTGGAAACAAGATCCAAAAAAGTCTGTTGAACAAAACGATAAAGACTATAATGTATGGATGGTAGATATGGTAAAAAAAATGTCTAAAGAAAACATGGTTGGTCACGTTCATTTAGATGATAATTATGGATACAATGATGTACATCTAGCTCCTGGTGAAGGGAACGCTCCGATTGTAGAGATGGTAAAAGCAATCAAAGAAAATACTCCAGGTGGTTACAAAGGAGATTTAATTGTAGAACCTGGTGCAGATTTTACAACAGATACCGGTGGTTTTCAAAGTGTAATGAAAGCTTGGAAATTGTTTGGTTCACCAATCTCTGGTGCAATGAGCGCATCTTCGATGCAAAAAGAAAGAACTTGGGGAAGCATTCAATATTCTCATTTTGGACAAAACGCCCCACCTAATTTCACTTTCCAACCTTATTCGCCTTCAGAAGATTGGACTCTATGGTCAGGTGTACCTTTTGAGTAGAAAACTATTTGAAATTTTTTAAGATTTCTTCTAATTCTTCATTCTTTTCCATCGTCACCAAGCAATGAGGAAAACTAGGAATAAAGAAAATAAAAACATAAACCTTTTAAAAGAAATCCGCGATTTTCACTTCTATTAACTATTTAGTAACAAATTAAAGTTACAAAGGTGAAAAATAATATGTTTAATTTATTCGCAACACCAGATTGGTTCAATCACTTAGATATTATCTTTACAGCGGTAACCTTGTTAATTTCATTATTAATCAGTGCATACGGTTGGAAAATATATAAACTGAGTTCAGATAGAAGGTTTGCATATTTCTCATTTTCATTTTTATTAGTAAGCCTAGCATTTTTGTTCAAGCTTATTACTTTAGGTAATGTATACTTTGCACCAGTACGAGAGATCACAGGTGAAATTTTACGACCTATCACTAAATCTGGCGGAGAAACATATAGAAACTTGTTTTATAGGGTTGGCTTCTTTTTACAAATGGCTAGTTTACTAGGATCATGGTTACTCATTTACTTAGTTTCACAAAAATCAAGATCACGGTTAAAGAAATATCATGAATTAACTCAGATTGGTTTATTTGTGTATTTAGTATTATTAATTGCAATTGTAAGCACATTTGTAGTGCCTGTATTTTTTGTAACTAGTTTAGTATTATTATCACTAATCGTGTTAAACTATTATAGAAACTACTTAAACACAGGTAAAGACAATGCATGGTTAGTAATGGTGGCATTCTTCTTAATCTTGCTTGGACACTTAGCATTTATCTTTATTCAATATTGGGAGGTATTATACTTTGCTGGTATGAGCTTAATGTCACTTGGTTTCTTACTTATCTTAATTGTGTACAGGATGGTGACTAGAGCATAATGGCAGGAAGACGATCTAGATTGGAACTTGTTTTTGACATCTTAGCAGCTATCCAAAACAAGGGTGGGAAAATTAAACCAACCCATTTAATGTATAAATCAAACTTATCACACAAATTATTGAGTAGCTATATGGAAGAGTTACTTGAGAAAGAAATGATCATAGTTGAAGAAGTTAAAACTAAAAAGAGTAGTTCTAAAGTTGTGCATATTACAGAAAAAGGTTTAGGCTTTTTAGCTGAATTTAGAAAAATGCGTGAATTCACAGACGCTTTTGGTTTGTAAGAGTAATAGTTATTTCTACATTCATAATAATTAAAAACTTAACATTTCACTAAATAAATATGAAAAAAACCATAACTTCTGGTACAGACGAAGCAGGGAGAGGCTGTGTGATAGGTCCATTAGTAATGGTGACTGTTACCATAGACAAAGAAGCTGAGAAAAAGCTCAAATGGATGGGTGTTAAAGATTCGAAATTATTGAGCAAACCTGTGCGTGAAGAAATGTTCGATCGTATCCATGAAATTGTCCACGATTTCCGCGTAGATGTAATTGAAGCAGACGCAGTGGATCATGCATTAAATAGTGCAGATTCTAATTTAAACTGGCTTGAAGCAGATACTTCTGCTCGTATGATTTCTGAGTTAAAACCACACAAAGCAATTGTGGATTGTCCTAGTATCAACCAAGAAGGCTACAAAGAATATTTACTCTCAAGAGTGAGTGAAGGTGTAAAAAAAGATACCACTTTTATTGTAGAGCATAAAGCAGATATGAACTACACTGTGGTTGCTGCAGCATCAGTGATTGCTAAAGTAATTCGTGATAGAGCTATTGATCACATTAAAGAAGAGGTGGGACACGACTTTGGTTCAGGATACATGAGTGATGTAAAAACGCAAGATTTTCTTAAAAAATATTATAAAAAACACGAGAAATACTTTAGAAAAAGCTGGGCTTCATACAAAAAAGTTGAAGAAGCAGCTAAACAAAGTAAATTATTTGAGTATTAGAAATGGGAATTAGGAGAAGTGATATAGTCGCATGTTTTTTAGGATTATCTGTAGGTCCTTCCCTCTATATAATTGAAAGAGCGACGCAAGAATTGGATGGACCTCTTGCACAAGAAGAAAGCATAAGAACTCTGGTTTCAGGAAGGTTAGATTACACCACTATTAATTCTTTAGTGAAGAAAGGTACCATGGGTGATGGAATATGCTATGAAATTAATTTGGGAAATTTAAATATAAAAAGAGAAGAACCTACTCAAATTCTAGTAGTACCTGGAAAATATTTTGAAGCAGATACTTACTCTATTAATAACCCAAACACAGACAAAGCATTAGCAAAATTATTTCTTCATCCTGAAGTTAGAGCTATTGGGGAGAAAATAGTTTGCTTTAACAGAAATGAGGTTTTTGGAAGCTTTTTTTATGAATTAGCTGTAGGGAGAAGTATTATGGAAATCAAAGAAATGAGCAATGAGGTAAATTGACTTTCAGAGTAAAGTTTTTAACCATTCTCTCTTTCTTAGCTTTATGGTAACCTTCAAAGGAGTAGAAGCAGAAAGACTTTTATCAATTCTCAAAAAAGAAAAATTTCAACTTCAAGAGAATAAAACTATCCATGAAAACATTAGATACAAAAAAGTTGGAAAAAATAAACTTATTGCAATCCTCTACAATTCTGGAACTTTACTCTTACAAGGAGAAAAAGAAGCTGTAGAAAAGTTTTCTCAAAAGCTAAGGGGAACTGGCATTGGTAAGGAACAAAAAACAATCAAATTTAGAAAAGAATTAGGTTGGGTGATTGGTAGTGATGAGACTTTAAAAGGTGATACTTTTGGCGGTCTGGTAGTAGCTGCAGTAAAAGCTGATGAAAAGATTCGTAAAGAATTGTTGGCAATTGGTGTAGCTGATAGTAAAGTGCTTAAAGATAAAGAAATACCAGCCTTAGCTAACAAAATTAGAAAAATTGCTGGTTGTCATGTGATCTCTGTAGGTCCAGAAGAGTATAATCAAGAAAAAGGAGTAACTCCTCTGCTTAATAGATTACACAAACAAACAGCAAAGTATCTCTCTGGGGGAACACATGTAGTTGATAAGTATCCAGGATGCAAAGTAGGAGATATTATTGAAACTAAGGCAGAACATAAGTTTGTAGAAGTTGCAGCAGCATCCATTTTAGCAAGAGCTGCAGGTCTTGAACAAATAAGTTTCCTAAGCAAAAAAGCAGGATTTCCCATCCCTTTAGGAAGCACTCATGTTGCCTGGGCTTTTGATGAATTGAAGAGAAAAAAGCTTTCTTTTAGAGAGTATGTGAAACTTCACTTCCGTAATGTTCAAGAGTTTTTGGACAAAAATTAGGCTTATATCTCCCTTTTAGTTTACAAGAAAAATTATTAAAATGAGTTATGTAATTAACACTAAATTGGTTTATATTGTAGATGATGAAAGAGCATTGCAAATAGGGGTAAGAGAGGTTATTCGTAGGGCTGGCTTAGAAATAGAAATAGAAACTTTTTATGACCCTAATGAAGCTTTTGAGGCACTTGAAAGTGGAAAAAATGTGCCTTTGCACATAATCACTGACAGAGACATGCCTGAGGTCTGTGGCGAAGACTTTGCAACAGAATTGAGAAAAAGATATGAGAATGATGTAAAAATTTTTTTATGTACCGGAAATGAAGCTGCTTATGATGCAATTAAAGAAAGAGAAGGTTTAGTTGATAGGCTTCATATGAAACCAGTAGGAATCTCAGAAATAATCTCATTTTTAACAGATAGTGAATAAAGTATATTCTTCTAAAAGAAAAGCTTTATATTCTTTTTATTCTTATGATAATACATGGATTTATCTCAACTTTCTGAACAGCAAAGAAAAGAGCTAGAAGAAAAGCTCAAAAACATGTCTCCAGGGGAGTTAGCTGAACTCCAAAAGAAACAGTGTATCTTTTGTCAAATTCTTGATGGAAAAATTCCAAGTAGATCTATTTATGAGGATAAACTGTGCAAGGTTGTCTTAGATATCCATCCCGCAGCTAAAGGTCATGTACTTGTTATACCAAAAGCGCATTATGCGATTATGCCTCAGGTACCTGAAAATGAGTTACGACATTTATTCATTGTTGCTAAAGAATTCTCAAAGCTTTCAAAGTAGATGGAACTAATTTATTTGTAGCTAATGGTGCTGCTGCTGGTCAGAGAGCACAACATTTTATGGTTCATGTTATTCCAAGAAAAGAGGGAGATGGTATATTTGAGCTAGAACAGCATGTAATTGATGAGAAGATAAGAGTTGAAGTAAAAAAGAAGATGCAAAAACACTTTGACCAATTAGTTGGTGTAAGCCAAGATTATTCTGAACAAGAAAAATTACAATTAGACCCAGAGCTTCCTGTGGAAAAAGAAAAACTACCAGATACAGTAAAGATGGGTAAAGAAAAAATTAAAGTGCTCAAAGGAGAAAAAGCAGAACTCAGGTCAAAAGCTGCAGCTAAAGAATTAGAAGAATTTGATGGTGAACATGTGGAAATCTTAGAAGAAAAGACTGTTAAGAAAAAACGTGGAAAAACAACTAAGGAGAAAAAGACTGTAAAAAAGACCACAAAAACAAAAGTCAAAGCAAAATCAAAAAAATCAGCAAAAGCCAAAGTTGTAGCTAAAGTAAAAAAAGAAGTAAAAGCAGCAGCTAAAAAGAAAATCAAGAAAATTATCAATAAAGCGGAGGTGGACATAGCAGATCTGCTTTAAGAAAATGGCTTGTGACTATTGTGAAATCAAAGATGGGAAAATTGAAGAAGTAATTCTTTATGAAGATAAAGAGATTATTGCTTTTGTAAACACTCTTGCTTATATTCCTGGACAAATTTCTATTATTACTAGAGAACATTACACCATTTTAGAACAAATCCCTAAACAAACCTTTGCTAAGATGTCTTCTATTGCAAACAAGTTAGCAATCTCTTTATTTGACACCTTAGGAGCGCAAGGAACTAACATTTTAATTGAAAATGGCTTAGGTGCTGGACAAAAAGTACCACATTTTGCTATGCATATTCTACCACGTGGAGATAAAGATAACATCTCTTTAGAATGGAAACCACAAGAGCTAGAAGACTTTGATTTAGAAGATGCTATGATTCAATTATCAGCACTCACAGAAGATCTTAAAATAACTGATCATGATGAGAAAATGATTGTTGCTAAAAGTGAAGATTCTAAAACAGAAGCAGTAGTCAAACAAAAAGATAAGGGAACAAAAAAAGAAAATTATTTGATTAAATCATTGAGGAGAAAACCATAATGAAAACAGGAGTAATTCACCCTCCAATTTACGTTGGAGAATATTATCAACACTTTAAAGGAAGATTCTACAAAATAATTGCATTAGCAAGAGATAGTGAAAATACTGAAGAAGTTGTTGTGTATCAAGGTCAATACACAGATGAAGAATTTGGCACAGGTCCAATTTGGGTAAGGCCAAGACATGATTTTATTAAACTTATCAAAAGAGATAATTTTGAAGGTCCTCGATTCAAACATGTGGGAAAGGAACTTCCAGAGGAATAACTTTTTAAAGCATTCCTACCATTAATACTTCTATGAAACTCAAGTTTTACCTTTTTGATATTTCTAGTACAAATGAAGCAGACACTACATACGTAGAGCTCTGTGGAAAGTTAGAATCTGGAAAGAAGGTGGTGCTAAGACAGCAGTTTCAATCCTATTGTTATACTTCTACAGAAAAAGTTGATAAAAAGAAATTAGAAAAAGCACTCAAGGATTTTAGCTGTGATCTCAAAGGATTTGAAGGAAAAGTATTAGGGTGGAAAGAAGAGAAAAAAGAACTTTTTGGAAAAGAAGGAAAATATCTCAAAATTATTACAAATCATCCGCAAGTGCCTTACCACTTAAGAAAAACACTTTCAAAAAGAGGCTTACAATTTTATGAATCAGAATTGTCTATTAGAGAACTCTTCATCAGAGATACTGGTATTACTCCTATGTCTTTATTAGAAGTTGATGCAGAAGAGATCAAAGAAAAAACAATCACAGACAGATTAAGAGTTCCAGTATACAATGCAAAAAAAATCAAAGAAATAAAATTCACTGATGAAGCCGAAGAAGAATTCCTCAAAGACCTTACAATTTTAGGTGTTGATATTGAAACCTATAACAAAGAGCGAACCATTGATATGGATAAAAATCCAATCTTGATGATTGCTCTGTATGGAAAAAAGAAAGGAAAAGTTTTCGAAAAAGTGCTCACTTGGAAAAAGTTCAAAACAAAACACAAATACATTGAATTTTTAGAAAGTGAAGCTGTGATGCTTGAACGTTTCAATGAACTGATGCACGAATGTGACCCAGACATTTTTACAGGTTACTTCTCAGATCCTTTCGATTTACCTTATTTGAGAAAACGTGCAGCAAAATTCAAACTCGATTTAGATTTTGGAATTGATAAAACCGGAATCTCTTCACGTGTACGACCCGGTGCGAGTACTACAGCAGATATTAAAGGAATCATGCACATTGACACTTACAAGTTCATAAGAAATATCTTTGGGAAAAGTTGGAAAATTGATAGCTATTCATTAGACAATGTAGGAGAATATCTTTTAGGACAAAAGAAAGACAAGGTTGATATTAGTAAATTAGCAGATGATTGGGATACTAATAATAATTTAGACTCTTATGCTAAATATAATCATAAAGATACTCTATTAGCTTTCGAACTCTGTGAAACTTTATTACCGGCAATGATTGAATTCACCAGAATTCTAGATCTGCCTATGACAACTATGATCAGACACAAGTTCTCTAGATTAGTCGAAGCTTACTTATTAAAACGTGAACATGAATTTAATGTACTCCACCCAAACAAACCTTCTGAGCAAGAAATTTCACGAAGAATGGGTGTAAGAGTGCAAGGAGCTTTTGTTTATGAACCAAAACCCGCTTTGTACAAAGATGTAGTTGTATTTGATTTTCTCTCTCTGTATCCTAGCATTATTATCTCACACAATTTAGCAGGTGAAAGTCTTAGACTCAAAAAGACTGCAAAAGCAGTGAAGGTACCTGAACACGATTTGTGGTTTGATACCAAAGAGCAAGCTTTTATCCCTGCAGTTCTGCAAGATATTATTGATAGGCGTGTAGAGATCAAAAAAGAAATTAAATCTATGAAAAAGAAAGGTGAAGATACAACTTTACCTGATAGTCGTGTCTACGCACTTAAAATTTTAGTAAATTCATTTTATGGTTACCTTGGATTTTATGGCGCACGTTGGTATAGTAAAGATTCCGCAAGAGCAATCACTGCCTATGCAAGAAATTATATCAAAACAGTAATCAATGATGCAGAAAAAGAAGGTTTTGAAGTAATTTATTCAGATACTGATAGTGTAATGATTCAGTTAGGGAAGAAAACACAAAAACAAGCACACGATTTCGTGGGCAATGTGAACGAAAATCTTCCTGGACACATGGAATTAGAATTTGAAGGTTTCTTTCCAAGAGCTTTATTCGTAGCAAGTAAACAAGGAGATAAGGGTGCTAAAAAGAAATATGCTTTATTGGATGGAAAAGGTAAAGTAAAAGTAGTTGGTTTTGAAACCGTACGTAGAAACTGGAGTCCATTAGCAAAAGAAGCGCAAAAAGATTTCTTAGATTTTATTATGAAAGACAAGGTAGAAGAAGGACTCACTTATCTGAGAAAATTAATCAAAAATGTCAAAGCAAAAAAAGTTCCTGTAGAAAAAATGCTTATTAAAATGCAATTGACAAGACCTTTAGACAAATATAAATCAATTGGACCTCACGTTGCAGTTGCTAAACGTATGGAAAAAGAAGGATATCCTATTAGTAAAGGAATGCTTATCGAATTCGTAGTTGAAGAGGGTAAAGGACTTATCAGAGAGAAAGCTAAAAGATTGGATGAGCTTAAAAACGGTAAAAAAGGCTACGATGTTGAGTATTATTTGAACAATCAACTAATTCCTGCAGTAAGTTCTATTCTGCATGTTTTAGGTATTGATGAAGATGAATTGTTTAAGGAAAGTTCTCAAAAAGGATTGGGTGCTTTTTCTTAAACCTTATTGATAATGGCTATCAGTAAGACCTATATATAGTCACTTCTAATTAAGCTGTATGATTGAAAATATAATATATGCTCTTGTGAGTTCAATAATTGTTTCTTTAGTTGCAGTTATAGGAACCGTTCCTTTATTATTAAAGAAAAATATCTCTAAGAGAATACTTACTCTTCTTTTAAGTGTCTCTGTTGGAACATTACTTGGTAGTGTTTTTATCCAATTGCTTCCAGAATCTATAGAAAATGGTTATACTTTGGACATTCCTTATTTTTTAATCATTGGTTTTTTAGTATTCTTTATTTTAGAAAAATTCATTCACTCACGCCACGGGAATCAGCATGATGAATGTGCACATAGCCATGGTTATTCTTTAGGTTTAGTAAATATCATTGGTGACGGTATCCACAATTTTATTGATGGTTTACTCATTGGGAGCGCTTATTTAATTTCAATTCCTTTAGGGATTGGGGCAACAGTTTCAATAGCTTTACATGAATTACCTCAAGAAATTGCTGATTTTGGAATTTTATTGTATTCAGGATTTTCCAAAAAAAGGGCATTGTTTTACAATTTTTTATCAGCGATAACTGCAATTGCAGGAACTATTGTTGGTTTGATTCTCTCTACAAAATTGACTAACTTTAATCATTTCATATTACCTTTTACTGCGGGGGTATTCCTCTACATTGGGGCTTCAAATCTACTCCCAGAACTACACAGAAAATGTAATTTAAAGGAAGGTTATCTTCACTTTTTTGCCATACTTTTTGGCTTTAGTTTAATTGCATTAATTGCAATTTATGGTCCAGGCCATGTACACGCGTGATAAAAATGAAAAAAATAGTATTAGTAATTGGATTAATAGCACTGTTATTAGTAACAGTTGGATGTGACATTGAATTGACTCATGATGACCATGACCACGATGGTGATGGGATTGAAGATCATACTGCTGAAGATCATGATGAGCATGAAGAGGATTATGAAGAAGAACATGATGAAGATGATCACAACTAGTTTTTTTCTTTTTTTAACTCTGTTAAAAATGACCTTTAGAATCAGTTAATTCTCCTTTTAAACTAAAACTTTATATAGAAGATTCACGAAATTACTTTCAATGGAAGTTGGCGGACAAGCAGTGATTGAAGGAGTAATGATGCGTAATAAAGAAAACTTCGCTGTAGCTGTGCGTGACAAAGACGGAAAAATCCAAATTATGAAGGAAAAAAATAGCACATTTCCTAAATTTTTCTCATATCCATTCATTCGAGGTGCTATAGGACTTCTTTTTACTATGTATGATGGAATTCGAGCTTTAATCTGGAGTTCTAACCAGCAACTAGAAAATGATGAAAAAATTTCTAAAAAAGAAGCAATTTTCACAATTATCACTTCCATTTTGTTATCAATTATTTTTTTCGTAGTAGTTCCATTTTTCTTAGCGAGAACTGTGCAAAATGAAGGGCCAACTTTTGATTTAGTTGACGGTGTACTTCGTTTTGGAATCTTTTTAGGATATTTATTAATTATTAGTAGAATGAAAGATGTAAAAACTCTATTCCAATATCATGGGGCAGAACACAAAAGTATTGCTTGTTATGAAGATGGTAAACATTTGAACATTGATAACGTAAAAACATACAGCAGATTCCATCCGAGATGTGGAACTTCATTCCTTGTATTGGTAATGATTATCTCCGTATTAGTGTTCATGCTTATCCCAGGTGGTTGGGTAGCAAAATTAGTAGGAAGAATCCTTTTAATTCCAGTAATTGCAGGTATTGCTTTTGAAGCTATCAAATATAGTGGAAAGCATGATAAAAACTTTTTTGTAAAAATCTTAATTTCACCCGGATTATGGATTCAGAGAATTACCACTAAAGAACCTTCAGATGAACAATTAGAAGTAGGAATAGCTTCTCTAAGGGCAGTGTTGAATTAGAATTTATTTTTCTTTAAATTATTTCAATTAAATTATAGTAATTTTGATGCTATATCTGCTGCTTTACTTCTAATACTTCTTTCAGTGAGCACAACTGGTACCATTACATCTTGGCCTCTCATTTTCTGTACAAAATAAGTTAAACCATTATTTTCTTCAGTAAGACCGGTAGAAGATTTTGTTTGGAAAGGATCTCCTGAGAGAACCATTTGTGATCCATTTCCAATTCTTGTAGTTAAGATTTTAACCATTTCTGGGCTAAGATTTTGTATTTCATCAGCAATTACAAACTCATCTCTAAATGTCTCACCTTCATGGAACCTTTCAATCTCTAGACTAATTTGTCCATTTTTAATTAGTCTATCCCATTCGTTTGTTTCAACATGTCTACCTCCCATCTTTCTTTTTCTTGAAAAAAGAAATTTTCCAGCTTCTACAATTGGAGCCATAGCAGGGGCGATTTTATCTTCCATTCCTCCTGGGAGGTAACCAAATTCATCATCAAAAGGTCTAATAATTCTTAGTCTTTCAATTCTTGAATCTTTAGATGTTAATTTGTATAAACCACAAGCTAAAGCAGCAAGAGTTTTTCCAGTTCCAGCTCTTCCAGCAGCAGCAATAAAAGGTGCATTTCCTAAACATGCATCCATCAAAGCTCTTTGATCTCTACTCTCTGGTCTAATCCCCTGGATAAACTCTTTTTCTTTAATCCTTGGGGTCTTGAGTGCATGCCTTCCTCCTTCAAAAGTATACTGAACTAAAATTCCTCCAAATTCTTCTAAAATAAAATATTGATTATGTGTTAATTCTCCATCTCCACTTACTTTAATCTCACCCTCTGGGATATAGACTTTTTGACCTTTCCAAAGTTGAGTTTTATAATCTTGTGGGATTACAATCCCTGATTCAAGGCCTAGAATTCTATGGGCATTTGGTTCCGCAACTGCAGCTTCCTCTAGTGACTTAACCCTATGTCCACCTGCATAAGCAAGGATTGCTAAAGCATTATCTTCTGTTATTAAGATAGTCTCTGCATCTTTGGAATCAGCTAATTTTTCTAATAAAGAAGGATCAGCAAATGCTCTCTCTCTAATTCTCGAGATATCTTCTGGTAATTCTAAGAAAAGTTTCCCTCCTCCTGGAAGGCTTATATCTGCTCCTGGCTCTTCTCCTTCAACAAGACGACGGATATATCTTAATGTTTGTCTAGCATTTCTACCCGCATTTCCATCAAGTCCTTTATTTCCATCTAATTCTCTAATTACATCATAAGAAAGGACTATGTCTTCTCCTTCAGAACTAATAACATCTAAGGCGCCTCTATATCTAAGAAAAACATTTGTATCTACAAGAAATCTCATCCCTTAAATCCCCTTTAATTGTCCAACACCTTGAAGCTGTTCTAAAACTCTTTTATACTCAGCAAAAATATTTTGAGAACTAGTATATCTTCTTAGATGCTCAGCTGAACCTCTAAACACTGCTTTTCCAATGGCTGTATAATTTATATCTATTGGATCTTCAACTGAATCAAGGATTCTTGTAATATTACCCTCTATACTTAAGGCTGAAAAATTTGATGCTTCTGAATCTTCTCCCTCTGTAATTATCTCTAAATAAACCCCTTCAACATCCTTGGCTTCGATTTGGCCTGTATTCATTCTTTCAAGAGCACCAAAAAGGTAGCCTCTTGTATGTTCCTGAAAACCTTTCATCATTGTTCTCCTTCTTCTATTTCCAACATCTTCTTTAACATAACTAATCAATGTATTTGGTGGGGCTGAAAGAACAGCACAAACATATATTAAACCACTTCCATGATGAGCATCTCTTAAATCATCTGCTGAAATTAGATTTCCTTTAGGATCAGTTTCCCCAAAATGTGTATGGATATCACTAAGGAGTTGATGTGTAGAATATCTAATCCCTGGTCTTGGCCTTTTGCCTTTTAACATAAAAACCTCTCAAGTAATTTATTATTTAAACGTTTATATTCAAAAAAAAGAGTTGAACAAAACACATTTCATAAAATAACTTTACTACAATGCTCTTCTTTTTCAACACGAATCACTTGATCAACAAAACTCTCAACTTTTGCTTCATGCGAAACCAACACAACTTGTTTCAAGCTTAACTTATCAAATAAATCGTGCATCTTCTCAAGTTGTTCGGAACTAAAACCATCTGTGGGCTCATCGAGTATTAACAAATCCTTAGTATTAATATGGTGAATCACATCATTGATTACTTTATTCAAAGACAATCGATAAGCTAAAGAAACAGCAGTTCGCTCACCACCACTTAAATGATTAAAAACAATCTCATGTCCATTTTGTTCAATGATGGGTGTGAAAGCTTCATCTAAACGCGCAGAGATTTGATTATCTTCAACTAAGAGTCCAAACCATTCTTGAAATAGTTCATTAAAGTGATGATAAATTCTAAACAATAATTCTTTTTCAATAGTATGTGTTAAGGGCAAAAAGAAATCGTGTAACCAAATATAATTCTCTTTATTTTTGATAAACTGGTTCTTTAATACCAACAATACATCTAAATCCTTTACTAAACCAACCTTCTCTTTATTTATATATCTAAAACTTGTTTTTTCCTTTTCTAAAACTAAAGAAAATTCATTATCCAACTTAGTAAGTCTTTCATACTCCACTCGCAAAACTCCTACATCAACCTTCTCACCAGAATCATCTAGCAACTTTTCTCTCAAAATAACTAACTTAGAACTTAAGTTCTCTCTCTCAGACAAATTCTTTTCTTTTTCACAAACAATTTCTTTCAATTGTTTCTCTTGCCCCTCTTTGAGTAATAATTTTTCCTTTAATCTCTCAAGTTGCACAAGCCTTTTTTCAATCCTTTCTAATTGAACCCCCTCCTGCTCTTGCATCTCAGTTAATTTTTTCATGGCAATATTATTCCCTTTAGCTAACTCTAATATCTCTCTGCGTAACTTATCTTTACGTAGCTTTTTCTCAGCAACCGATTTTAACTCAAGTTCTAAACTTAATAACTTCTTTTCATCCTCAACGGTTTTCTCAAGATCTAAAACTATTCTCTTCTTCTCTTCAAGTAAAACAACTAATTCATCTTCAAATGTTTTAATCTTATCAGCTAAAACTCTTTTATTTTCACTTTCCTTAGCTAGAATCCCTTCTTTGTGTTCATGCCCAACGTTTTGCAAGCACATGGGACAATCTTCCAAACTAAGAATCTTATCAATAACCTTTTCTTTTTCTTCCAACAAAGCTTTTTCTTTACTCAACAAAGCTAACAATTTCTTTTCATCTTCTTCTTTCTCAAGTTTTTTCTTAACAAAACTCTCCTTAGTCAATACAGACTCTTTTAACAACAATAACCTCTTTTCTTTCTGAATAATATCTTTTGGAAGAACTAACAGTGCAATCTCTTTTTGCAAATAGGCTATTTTCTCTTGGAAATTTTTTATCTTACCACCAATTAACAACTTTTGTTCAGCAAATTTCTTTTTCTCAAAACGAAGACTTTCTATCTCCACTACAACCTTTTCTTTATTCAAAGATTCCACTAACAAGAAGCTAGATAAAACTTCGGTGATCTTTTTTTCCTTCTCAGCTAAAACAACTAAACTCTCCTCTAAACCCTTAAGCATAGTTTCCTTTTGCAGTACCTCTTCTCTTAATAATTTCACTTCTTTTTCTTTTTGTTCAAGCTTCAAAATTTTCTCACGAACAAACATCAACTTCTCAGAACTCTCTTTTTTCTTAGCATCAAACTCAATTAACTTAGCATTGATTGTAGTAATTTCTTTTTGTAAAATTTCAATCTTTTCCTGTAAAGCTACAATGGGTTCTAACTTAGCTTCTTTTACTGCCAAATCCTTACGCATCTCTTTGAGATAACCTGACAAATTATCTCTAATAATTCTATATTTATCAATATTGAAAATTTTACGTAGGATATTCAAACGATTATCAGAATTCTCTTGTAAGATTAACTTCATTTCTTCTTGCGGACAGTACACTGTATAGCGAAACAAATAATTCTTATCTTTAGTTGCTAACTCTTCTGGATACCCTAACAACCCTATTAATTCAGCTTTTAATTCAACAGCAGTCAATTCTTTTTTAGCACCACCAATCAAAATATGCCCAGCAGCTTGTTTAATACCGGTACTCGTTTTTTTCAACGATCGTTTAACAACAATCTCAGCACCATTCAACTCAAATGTTAATTCAACAGAAGCACTAACAGCACCCTTACGCAATAATGCGTCTCCACTCAATGAAGTACGAGATGCACCAAAGAGTGCAAATTCAATTGCATAAAGGATACTACTCTTTCCAGAACCTATATCTCCAGATAATAAAGTACTTCCGGCAGGAAAACTAATAGTTTCATTCTCATAAGAGCGTATATTTTCTAGTTTAAGTTCTTTGAGTAACATCTGAAAATAATTTGGGTAATTCTGGTTTTCCAGGACATTCAAAATGCTTTCCACACCGTGGTTCATAAGTTTCAGAACCACCAACAACTATGATTGGGCTATTAAAATGGGCAGGTTTTCCGTCAATTATTCTTTGAGAATAAGCTGCTTTATCATGACATTCACCATCCTGGCAATCTGCAAATTTTTTTCTTACATAATCTGCATGAGCCATTAAGGTGCCACAAACTTCAAATGGAATCCCTCGAAAATCTCTATCTAAACCTGTTGTTACAATAGAAATACCAGATCCAGTAAGAGTAAGGATGGTGTCAACTAAATCATGTGATGGATCAAAGAAATGAAATTCTTCAATTCCAACAACCCTTGTATCTCTTTGAATATAAGTTAAAATAGATTTAGGATCTTTCGCATCAACAGCTTGTCCTCTCCAATATCCTCCTGATCTTGAAACAGAACAATGTTCATCTAAATCCTTGTCTTTGTGCATATCTCTATAATCCATACTTGGTTTAATCATCTGTGCAGGAATTGCTCTTCTCTCAAGAGAACTAAATAACTCTACAACATCTCTTGTTTTTCCAGAGGCCATGTTACCTGCAACAACTGCGAGATATCCTCGATTAGAAATTAATGATTGTGCTAATTGATCTATATCCATCTCATCACCTTTTCGTTTTCTAAAAACACTAAATCAAACCTTTAAATAGAATTCTATTTTACAGAATCGAAAAACAATTTTAATTAAGAAAAACAATGTGTCCCAACTCTAAGAGAATTGGAACACTAAGGATCCATCTATCACGAATTTCCCCTTAATGTAAATATAATATTAAATTTTGCTTATAAGTTTATTGCTTTATGAGAATAAAATAATGAAAAAAGAGTAAAGAAACTATTTCTTTTCTTCACTTATTTTCTTAGATGACTTTTTCGGTTTAGCTGTTGTAACACTTACAGTTTTAGACTTACTTTTTTTACTATCTAATCTCATTAACAAATAAATAATTGCTAAGATTCCCGCTGTGTTCAAAACTAAAAGTACTACGAACCATCCTTTTTCTTTTCTTTGTGCAGCTTTCCATAAAGCAAAACCTTTCCAAATTAATTCCCAAATTGAAACTGCTAAAATTAGTCCAATAAATAATGGTGGCTGTTGATATAATGCAAAAAAACTCATTTTCTCCCCTCCGTGAATAGTTTTATATAGCAAAACTACTTGTTTTCCTCTTGAAAAGAGGATGGGATTAAAAAGATTTTGGAGGTGGATGATAACTGATCCAAACAAAGTTAAAGATTCACCTAAAGTTAAGGTTAAAAAAGAAATTCCTAAAGAAAGGCCAAAACCACTTGATTTTCTAAAAGAGAAAGAATCTTCAAAAGAAACAAAGCTCAACCATCAAAAGATTCGTGAAGCATTACAAAA
>CAYWPT010000009.1:0-7108 GCA_964460605.1 uncultured Methanosarcinales archaeon | reverse complement strand
GTTCTTATTAACGCAATTTTAGGTAGCTCTTTATTTTATCTACCTGGCTTAGGTGTATCAAGTTCAGGACCAGCAAGTATTTTAGCATGGGTTTTTGTATTTATCTTTGCTATATTTGTTGCAACATATATTGGAGAACTCACTACGGCATTTCCTTCTTCAGGTGGAACATACGCATTTTGTAAAAGAGCTTATGGAAGATTTTTTGGTTTCCAAGCAGGTTGGTTAATTTGGATTGCAGGAAATTTGGGTATGGCCTTAAACATTGTAGCGGCTGCACAATATTTCATTCCAGAAGCAGGTCCTAAAGCTTTCTTATTACAAATAACATTTAGTTTTGTATGGATTATAGTACTCAACTTTATGGCATATCGTGGAATTGATGCTGGGGTATCTATGCTTGTAGCATTTGGTGGATTTTCGATTGCTGTAGTAACCTTTTCAGTATTACCTTCTTTCATTAGTATCCCAGACTTATTACAAGGGGTTTTCCTAAGCCCATTCGATACTGCGCGACTAGCCCCATTTTTTTCTTGGGAAGGTGCTAGTATTATACCTTACATGTTATTCTCAATTTTTTTACTTATAGAAGCCTTCTTTGGTTTTGAAACTATTACTTATCTAAGCAACGAAGCAAAGGATGTAAAATCTTTACATAAGGTACTTAGGAGGGCATTAATTATCTGTGGTTTGATTGTTGTAGTTTACATTTTTGCATCTTTAGGTACAGTTTCCCTACAAGATTATGTCAGTGACACACGACCTTTTGCTGTACAAGCTTTTAACAACATGGGTCAGTTCGGTGAAGACCTTATTGTCTTTGGTATGTATCTAGTAATTATTGGAACAGCTGCAGCTTGGCCTATTACAAGTTCTCGTTTATTGCAAGCGATGGCTAAAGATAAATTATTCTTAAAACAATTAGCAAAACGACACAAAAAACACAAATCACCATACAGAGCAGTACTATTTCAAACAGTTTTTATACTAGTTTTCACTTGGTTTATCTTCCGTGGTTATTTAGAAAACTGGGGAGATTCTTATAGGACTTTTTACTTAATTTATGTGCTTTTAGGATTATTACTCATTGGAATCATTGTGTTAACTGTGCCAATTTTAAGAAAAAGATCACCAACTACGCCAAGACCTTATTATGCGCCATTTCCTAAGTTAGGTCCAGCTTTGATTATAGGATTTTTCGCACTTTTGGTAATTAATTGGATACATTTAGAAGGAAGTTTAGCATGGAGTATTATTCGTTTAGCATCATCTTTTATCATCATTGGTATTCCATTTTACTTCCTTGTAGAAATGTATTATGATCCTAAAGCTATCCTTAAAGTAAATGAATCTTTATCCTGGTTAGTTTTGGCAACTGAAAAGATTCATTTTCCTAGCAGTATGCGAAGAAAAATATTGGATGAATTAGGAGATATTCAAGGAAAAAAGGTTTTAGAATATGGATCAAGTATTGGCTCATTAACAACAAGACTTGCACCAATGGTTGGTCATAATGGAAAAATTACTGCAACAGACTTGTCTTTGCACAATGCAAAAATTGTAAACAAAAGAACAAAAGACCTAGCTCACGTAACTGTTTTTCATCATCCACATTTAGATCGCTTTGATTTAGGAGAAGCTTCAACTTCATTAGCACAACAAGACCTTTTTGATTTGGTAATCTCTGTTGGACAATTATCCCTCATGCAAAAACCAAAAAAGATTCTCAAAGACCTTTCATATCATCTTAAAAAAGATGCAGCAATCGTTTTCGTAGATTATGACAAATTCTTTTATCTTATTCCTAATGTTGATTGGATTGAGAGTAAAGAACAATTAGTGCAAGTCTTCAAAGAAGCAGGATTTAATATAGAAGTGCGTAGAAAACGTTCATTATTTTGGACTTATATTATTATTACTGGTTGGAAAGAATAAAAAACTTGTAGGAATATATAAAAAGGGTTCATTTTTTTAGATCCAATGCAAGATTTTAATCAATGTGGACAGCTTTTTATGCGTTTTTATGCACGTTTAGGTGTAAAGTATGGATTAAAAGATGAGGTAAGTCCATCTTTCGAAGACATTTATGGTAATGGTAATATTGAAAAATTACCCGCTAAAATCAATCGTTTCAAAAAGTTTTTAATTAATAGAGATAAACTAAATAGAAAAGGATTAAGTGAACTAACTTTAGATAAGCTAATAAGTGATTTTTCTGAATTAACAGATGAATTGGGCTTGACTATACTCAGAGAAGCCTATACACTTAAAAATAGATCTGGACTAATTGATTTAGGTAGTGGATACAAAATATTAGTTGTTTATTCTGATGGAACTTCTAATTCAACTATCAGTTTTGATTTATTAGGCGGTAGTAAAGAGATTTCCCATGTTCCTTCTAAAAGGGGTAATCCAAAAAGAACAATTCCAGGCTTTTTAGGAAGAAGATCATTATCTTAAAAAGCAATATCTTTTTATGCACAAAGATTCTTAGCTGCTAATGGATGTTCAAACATTTAAAGGAGGGTACGATGATAATTTCACCTATGTTCTTCTAAACGGTGATGAATGTATTATTATAGATCCTGCTGTACCAGCAGAACAAATTCTTACTTATCTTAATGAAAAGAAATTAAACCCTTTATTTGTTGTAGTTATGCATTCGCACCATGATCATATTGTGGATTTAAAGAAATATCAAGAAAAAGGAATCCTGATCTATGCGCATGAAGCAATTGAAGCAGAAAAGTTTCCAGTAGATTTTGCTAAACTTCTCCATGATAATGAAAAATTACATGTTTGGGAAAAAGATGACATTACTATGACTGTACTGCACACACCTGGACACCGATTTGATTGTATGTGTTTGTATGTGGGTGATTACAAAAAAGAAGAACGTTCAGTATTCACTTCAGATACTTTATTTGTTGAAGGTTGTGGAAGAGTGGATTTTCCTGGTTCAGACAAAGAAGTAATGCCAAAGACACTCCAGAGACTCAAAGATCTTCCAGATGATACTATTGTTTATCCTGGTCATGATTATGGCTCAGCACCAACTTCTACAATTGGCAAAGAAAAGAAAAATAACCCCTTCTTGAACATGGATGCAGATCGATTTAAAGAAAGATTTGCTTAATTATCCATAACTATATAAAGCACTCAAATTCTAATACTAAAAATGAATTATAGAATAATTACACACGCAGCGTGTACAGACGGATTTTGCTCAGCATTTGTTGTAAAGAAATACTTAATGCAGCACTGGGACAAAAACTTAAGCGAAGAAGATATCAAAAAGATTCCAGTAATTGGTGTAAAACCATATGAAATGAGAGATTTCGAGTTTAAAGGAGATGATATTGTAGTAGATTTACCAAGACCACATACACAAACCTTTGCTTGGATTGATCATCATGCAAGTAACAAACCTGAAGAAGGAGAAAAACTTCCAGAACGTTATGTCTGGGGAAAACATTACAGTAACGCAGGATTATTATTAGAAATCGCTCAAAAAGAATTTGGATTAGAATTAACACCTAAATTAAAAGAGTTCAAAGAAGCAAGTGAATTAATTGACGCAGCACTTTACACAAAAGAAGTAATCACTGAGTGTTATTATTATCAAGACAACTTTGATAATCCAAGTATCTTACTTCAACTTCATTTCTTAGGAGAATTGTTCCATACAAGAGATAGAGAATTAAACTCAGTTTTATTCAATGCAATGCTTTCTACTGATTTGGGAGAAATTCCAACAGAAACTCAACTCTTCAAGGAAATGCACCCAGTATTATTCCACAAAGCAGCATTAAATGGCTTTAACGCATGGAGAGAACAATTAGATACTTATGTTGAATATGATGAAGAATCAAGAACTAGTATTCAAGATTCAAGAAAGATTCTCAGATCAAACGGAAACGTTGATAGATTCTATGTTTATATGAAATATCCTAAGTCTGTTTATGGTGTAAATATCAAAGTTATCAGAGATGAAGAACAAACTGCAAGAATTGGTATTGGATCAAACATTTTCCATAAAGATTGGTGTAAAGCTCAAATTGGCGATATTTGTGAAGAAATCAGCAGAAAGTTTGGAAACTCTACTGGTGGCGGACACCCTTACGTAGGATCTACTACTGTCTATGAGAAAAACATTGACGAAGCTTTAAAAATGATTCTAGAAAAGTTAAAAGCTAGTTTAGAATAATAAAAATGTTCCATTTTTAGTATCCAAATAAATTGTAAACCTTTATTGAGGATAATTTTATTCGTTTATTTTTACCCAAATCTTTTTCTTATTGTCCCAGACTTTTTTGTTTTTATCTTTCCACTTCTTTTCTCGTGGAGATTTTTTCTTCTTACCTTTTTGTTTAGAGGCTTTCTTTTTAGCAACAGCAGCTTTCTCTTTAGCCTTTTTCACAGCAGTTTTAGTAGTTTTTTTCCTAGCTTTAGATTGTTTACCTAATTTATCCTCTAAATTTTCTAAATCATCTAGAATATCAGAAGCAATGAAGGTATAACCTTTTTTCTTTTTAAGCAATTCATCACCAATTAAACCATTTACATAAGCAGCAGCAACTGCACTTTTGAACAAATCTTTTGATTTAGCCAAAAATCCAACACATAACCCAGCTAACACATCGCCAGTACCTGCTTTTGTCATACCTTGATTACCAGTTCTATTAAAAGCTGTTTTATTTCTAGAAATAATAATGTCTGTTGCACCTTTTAATAATAATATATTATTGTTATGTAAAAAATAACGTAAATTTCCTTGTAGAATTTCAGCCTTTTCTTTAGCATTAGACTCTTTTAATTTCTGAAGCAAAAATTCCTTCCCACTATTTACTAATAAAATCTCTAATTCAGCTTCATGTGGAGTAATAATAGAATCCTTGAAATCTTTAAATGATGCAGATTTAAGAGCATCTGCGTCTACAACTTTCAAAGGTTGCGATCTCTTTAGGAATGTTTGACAAAACTTATCAGATTTTCTAGTAAGTCCATTTCCAAGCAATACAGCATCAAAACGGTCAGAATATTTAGCTAATTCCTTTACATTTTTAATATTTAATCCAGTTCCTTTAATTTTATGAGTAATAAGATCAACAGAAATTTTGTTTATAGTCCAAGCAACTTTTTCAGGGGCTGCAACTGTTACAGAATCACATCCACTACGAAGTGCTGCTAATCCAGCTAATGCTGGTGCTGTAACGTAGTCTTCTGAGCCACCGACGATAAGAGCGTATCCATTTTCTCCTTTGTGGGAGTTTTTCTTTCGCTCCATTAATTTTTTTACTTGATTAAGATTCATGGGGTCACTTTTGCAAGGATCTCAAGGGGGAAATCCAAGCCTATATCTTAGAAAATGCTTATTTTAGCCTTTATATAGTTTCGCATTCACTGCCTGGTAAAAACAGTTTATTTTGCTCATTTTATATAAATGAATGAAAATTTTTTGAAAAGTTAAGCTTAAGTGCAAATTATAAGAAAGTATTAAAAACAAAACAATATCATTTTGCATGGAGTTGGGCCTGTAGCTCAGTCTGGTTAGAGCGCTGGTCTTATACGACCACGTTTTAGGCATTAGCTTAGGGTTCTAAGTTAGCCAGAGGTCGAGGGTTCAAATCTATGGCGGCTTGCCGACATGGCAGGAACGTATAGTGACTTTCCCACCAGGCCCACTCTTTTAAACCAATAAGTTTATTAAATACCAGCGTTGCTCAAGAAAATAATCGCGGCAGTAGTATAGTGGTTATTATACGGCCTTGCCAAGGCTGTGACCCGAGTTCAAATCTCGGCTGCCGCACCATACATCAATCCCTCCATAGTTTAATGGTAGAACGCTGGGCTGTAGATGTTCTTTTAACGGGCCTCATTGGCTAGAATGAAAAAGAACCAGCCGAGACCTAGAAGTTCCCGGTTCAAATCCGGGTGGGGGGACTCTCAGTGGGACGTGCGTTTTCGTCCCACTTTTTTATTTTCTTCAAATGTTTTTCATTTCTAAAACCAATTATCTCCATCCATTTTTTGAAATTTTCATGTCCACAAATATCAACTTGATAAGTTGTTCTTAGCTTTCCGAATTTTTCTCTTTCTCTTCTATAAGGACCATTAACCTTCATACCAAAAGAAGTAAGTGATTCACAAATTTGATTAATCATTTTCTCAGATTTAATGTCAACAGTAATTCTAGGATAATCAGCTACAGTTTTTCTTTTCCTAAAAACCATACTAAAATCTGTGTCTGCAAATCCTCTTAAAAAATGTGGTAAAAGCTCTTTGTCTTGGAAAATCTTCTCAGGAATAAAAACTATTCCACTTTTTCTTCCAACAGGAATGCCTAAATTTTCAAAGAGTTCTAACAATATTTTTGAATTTATTTTAAGCTCAATGTAGGACTTTTTAATCGTAATTTTGGGCTCTATTAAGAACTCTTTGAGAAACAACTTTTTCACTTCTGAAAAATAAGCCAAATCATCTTCTTTATGTCCAACTATAACAATTTTATAATCTGTTCTTTTTGGAGAAATATATCTACTTAAATGGCCATCTCCAGCAATAATCCCAGCTAATTCAGCAAGTTCAGGAGATATTTTATCAAATTTCATTTTCACTAAAGGTTAAATAAAATTTATAAACTATCTCAATACTTGACTAGTGGGTATGTACTTGTTTTTAACACCAAAAAACGCTTAACCTTAAGCTAATTTCATCTCAATCAAAGGCATTTAAGCTTATTCTATAGCATTTATCCACGAAAGATTTATAAAGAGACCCCATCCCTACTGAGAAATGTGGCAGAGCTTAAAATTTCTACAAAAACAGTGAAATTTTAGTGCAAGCTATGTTAGAGATAAGGGTGACGCCTTGGTGGTGTAGTGGTTATCATGGAGCCCTGTCGAGGTGGCGAGAAATCAGAGATATCTGAACCTTTCGCCAACTGTTGAAAGGCTCCGACCCGGGTTCGATTCCCGGCCAGGGCGCTTTTATCTCGAAAAACAATGGGCCGGTAGCTCAGCTTGGTAGAGCGCTTGACTTTTAAGTCAAGTTATTGACAAAGTGATCAGGCGGTCGCGAGTTCAAATCTCGTCCGGCCCGCATTTTT
>CAYWPT010000008.1:31954-32474 GCA_964460605.1 uncultured Methanosarcinales archaeon | reverse complement strand
GTTTTATTTTTGCCGTTATGCATTAGATGATTCATTAAGAGGAAGAACTATTTTTTCTAAATTTTGCATCGATTGTTTTGCCATTTTTATCCTTCCATTCTGTCCAACCATTTGCACTTCTTGCTAGAACTGCAGCAGCTGAAGCACTAGGAGAACTAAATGTATAATCTTCAGTAAAGATTAAAACAGAACCTTCTTCTTTAAGAATTCCTTTTTCAATAAGATTTTTTCGAATATTACTAACCCAAGAACCAATACCTTTTGCTTCAACTAAATTTGACTTAGAACCCTTAAAAACAATAAAGCCATCCTCGCTGTATTCACCGGTTGCATAAGCATCTTTTCCTTTACAGATTAATATTTTGGATTGGTCTTTTTTTGTTTCTTCAAAAATTGGATAACCTAGGGTTGCAATTATAAGTCTTAAATCATCAAAAAAACTAAGAACAAAATCTTCATCCTGTTCTGTTAAACTTGATTGTGTTGGGTTAGTATTGTTTTCTAACTCACATTTATTTAT
>CAYWPT010000008.1:0-31903 GCA_964460605.1 uncultured Methanosarcinales archaeon | reverse complement strand
GCTTTCGAACAACAATAGTTCTCAAGATATTTAATGTGAGCTTTGTTTATATTTTGTTTTTCAGAGACAAAACATACTGCCGAATTCCAAAAATCTTTTGAAGAATTATGTTGTTTTAATCTTGTTAGTAAAACTTCTGCCTCTCCAATATAAATTCTAGGTTTTCCAACTTCATTTGGTTCTCCAATTAAAAAATAAATTCCTGGATCTTGCAATTCCTTTCTTTTGGTAGCATCAGATAATTTATTTCGAGGGATAAAAATGGCTTTTACAATACTATCTTTTATATCGCAAATTTTGATACTTCTTGGATTTGCGTCTGGAATGTAAATTGAAATAGTTCTTCCTCTCATAATAATATATATTAGTTAATATAATTTAAATGTTTCCATCTCTATAGGCAAAAATAAAATTTCACTTAACTTCTTTTGTGCGCAGTTGCTCTGGATATTGTCCTGTGTTGTCCAGTGCTGCGGAGCAGAAAAGAAGTTAAATAACCAAGCTGTGCTGAAAACAAAAGAAAAAATAAGTGTTTCTGTCTTAGCACTGGTCACACTGGTCAGATAAGGATAAAAGTTATAAGTTAAAAGGATTCGTAATTGATTATGAATAATCTGGGTAGCTATGACTTTACTTCCTTAAAGCAAGAACTGAAACTGAGAGGGTATAGCAAAAGAACCAGCGAGTTATATTTACATTATAATTCAAAATTTCTAAAGTTTTGTAAGAAAAGTCCACTTGCTGTAACAAATAAGGATATAAGAGACTATTTAGAAAATTTGATTGATAAGAAAAGATCAAGTGCCACTCTAAGACTTGTACATAATGCTTTACGTTTTTATTATGGAAATTTTTTAGGAAGAAATTTAATGAAAAATATCCCCTTAGTGAAAAAAGAAAAGAAAATGATAAACCCATTAACAAGAGAAGAGTTAGGAGCATTGTTCACTAACATTAATAATAAAAAACATAAGCTTATTGTTTCCTTATTATATGGTTCAGGACTACGGGTTAGTGAAGCAGTAAAACTTAAACATAAAGATATCTCGATTAGTGAGAAAATCTTACACATTAGAAGAGGAAAAGGTAAAAAAGAAAGAGCAGTTATTCTTCCTCAGTTTTTTCTAGAAGAATATGATAAGATTAATAGCCCAGAGACATATATTTTTCAAGGAAGAAAAGGGCACCTTAGTGTAAGGTCTGTTCAAGAGATTATTAAAAAAGCGGGGGAAAAAGCAAAGATACAGAAAAAAGTTCACCCACACCTCTTACGTCATTCTTTTGCAATGCATCTGCTTGAATCTAATGTTGATGTTTCACATATTCAAAAAGTTCTTGGACATGGAAGCATAAGAAGCACAGAGGGTTATATTCATGCTGATAAACAATATTTAAAAAAAGTTAAAAGTCCATTAGATAGACTAACTAAGAATAGTAGAAAAAATCAAAGCATTTAAAAGTTAAAAAATATTCTTCAAACTATGAATAAAAAAGCTAGTATTGGATTAGCTATTAGTACTATTGTTATAGTTATCATTTCTTTAGTTATCCTTACAGGTGGGATTATTCTTATCCAAGGTTGGATTTCTGGGGCTGAAGAACTAAAAACAAGTCTTGATCAAAGAACACAAGCTGAACTAGAAAGACTTTTAGTAGACAAAGGCAGAAAAGTTGCATTACCCTTGCATACAGCAACAGTTGAAGCTGGCGATAATCATGTCTTTGGTTTGGGAATCTTTAATGTAGATGCAGAAGAATATGGTTCAAATTTTATAATTGCAGTAGATTTATCAAAAGTTATAGATGAACAAGAAAATGACATTACATCTTCCATAAATAAAGCAAAAGTTGAATCATGGGCTCTTTATAACTTGGGAGAAATTTTTATTGGAGAAAGTTCACATGAAAGTTTTCCTATTCTGATAAACGTCCCAAATGATGCAATTAAAGGGAGATATATTTACAATGTGCGTGTACGTTACACTGATAGTCCCGATCAAATTGAAGGGCAATATGATAATGTTAAGAAATTCTTTGTAACAGTTGAATGATTCATAATTGACTTCTGGAAACGATTTTTATAGCTCCTTCCTTTGGCATAAAATACCAAGGTGGACAAACAACAGCGTGTTTTGAAAGATATTCTATAATTAGATCATCTCTTTTTTCAAGAGTAGGAAAATAAGCATCATGATTAAATATAGCAGAAGAATCAATCACCTCACAAGTATGTAAATAAATTTGTGAATCTTTTTTTTAATGAGTCACTTTCAACATCAAATGAATCATCCTCAGATGTGAAAAACATATTATCATGACCCATAAATCCCACATTGTGTTGTCTATTTGAAAAATGATAAATGTGATCTCCAACCCTTAAGGTTTTTCCTCCAACGATTTGAAGCCTTTCTTCATAAGTCAAATCTCTTTCTTCACCTTCAGCTAAACAAGCTATGGAAAAATAACGTTCTAGATCCTTAACTTCTTTTGCTAAACTAACTATTTCGCTAAGCCTCCTGTTGTAAATTTCAGAATCCCCGGTATAGACAAAACTAAGTCTATTAAGTACACACTCTTCAAAGACACTTATTTCTCTCTTATTTAGATTTAATCCAGCTAAAATATCCATAAGCTCTTAAAATAAGAGCTGTTTAAAAGGGTTTAGGTTTATTTGTTACTTATTAGTTTCAAGTCAAAGTAGCATCTCTTTTAAGAACTCCATAGGGTCTTTAGCCTCAACAACTTTATGACTTAATAAGACACCATGGGCTCCAAGCATTAAAGCGTGTCCTAGGTCACTTTCCTGATGTACACCCGCACCAACTAAAACTTTAGTCTTTCGAGTAATACTTTTAACTAATTCAACTGCCTTAACAATAATATCCGGGTTTGCTTCTGTTACAGAGATATTTCCACCAATAAGTTCTTGAGGTTCGTAAGCGATGAAATTTGGCTTGAGAGAAGCTATTTTCTTAGCCTCAGCTAAACTAGATGTGCAAACAACTGTTGTTAATCTTTTCTTATTGCAATAATCTATTACTGTAGTTAAAATAGGAAAAAGAAACTTGTTTTCTGAATGATTGAGAATTACTCCTTGCACTCCAATCGTTCTTAATTCGTCAGCAGATACATGACCTGTATGAGCTCCAAAACCGTAAGGACCACAATGTTGAGAAAATACTTTTAAGTTTGTTTTTTCAGCAATTTCTTTAGTACTTAGTAAAGAAGGTGCCATAATAACATCATATTTTGCTGAACGAAGTAAATTAATTCTCTTTGCTATTTTTAAAGCACCATTACCAGTTGCTTTTTTATAATTTTTAAAATTAACAATTACTATTGGTTTCATCATTTCTCGTCATCCCTCACTGTATAGTCAACGTCTAGCACATCTTTCTTTGGTTTACCTTTTTTAAGTTTCTTGAGTACTCTCAAGAAGTAACCAAATAGTGCTAGCACTATAAACAGTGGGAGTAACAAAATAAAAAACGCTTGCGCTAGAATGAAAAATATAAGAAGCATAAGTACAAATAGAAGAAGAGCAAGTATTGCCTTAATTCCACGCATAGTATACATGATTTTCATTTTTATTTTTTTTGTATATTCTGTACCTAATATAGTTATCTTTAATTAATCTTTGTGTTCCTAAAAGATTATTTACTTTAAAAACAATAAATTTATGTTTTTTTAATCCTAGTGCAAAAAAGGTCTGCCCAATTTCTTAAGTTAGTCCCACCAACTACAGCAGGATCAACTCCATTCCTAGCAATATAAGGTAATAACTCTCTATCACTATAGACAAAACCAACAGTAATGGTCTTATGTTCATAAAAGTATCCGAAAAATTTGAATACTTTTTTAAATTTTATATTATTCTTAAAAGAATCATCCATAGTATTAGATTTAAGGATTTCAAAAGTCATAAAGAAAAGAAAATTTTAGGATTTTTAAGTTTAACGTTTCTTGATAGAATACTTTGAGTATGCAAAAAGGACTAAAGCTAAAACAATAGCTAAAATAAATATCCTTATTGCAGTCATACTAAAAAAGCTTTCTGGGAAAGTAGTAATCAAAAAAGAGTCAAAAGAAAACTGCCAATTTCCTTGTGGAAAAAAGATCTTATGAAACAGAGTAAAACTAAAATTGAAACTAATTAAAATAAAAAATGCCAAAAATGATAGTAAAACTAAACTCGTATAAAATATTTTTTCTAAAACATCCATTATATTAATCCCTTCTTTATTAAGATAAAACAAAATGAAAAAGATATTTAATAAAAATAAATAGAAAAAAAAGTCTATTGTTTTAATTACATTTGACACATCATACATATGTGAGATTTCATCATCTTGAGCCCCATATGATCTCATCTCATCTTCTAAATCTGCATCATAAAGAAAATCTATTGCAAGTCTTTGCGGTTCTGTCAATATTGTTAAAACAAGAACTAACTTATATGACAATAATAATAAAAATAAAGGAATCAGAATAATGAGCAATAATTTAAACACTTGCTTATTTTTAAATTTCATAGCAATCTTCCATAAATAATTGAAACTTTATAATTTCTCCTATAACATGAAAATTAGAGGACATAGTTCATGGTGTTATTGTAAAGATAATAGTTTTATTTAAAAACTATAAACATTCTTTTTCCACCATAAATATTTTTATAAGATGGCTCAATGATGAAAAAAATGATGAAAAAAAGACTTTTAACATTTAGAGAGGAACAATATTGGGGTAGCGTTCTTTGTGGAGAAGATGATGGAACATATAATAAACTTATTGAACCAAAAAATTTGCCAATCTTTGAGGCGTATACAAGATATATTATACAAAGAGAAAAGGGGGATTTTGCAAAAAGGATAAATGATGGAAGGATATTATTAATTGAGGACCTAGAACAAAGAGCTGAAGCTTTTAAAAAAATTTATAAAGAGCTAGAGAGAAAAAACCTTAGGCCATTTCAGAGATATTTAGTAGACTTGAGTTATTCCTTATCAATAGAACCATACTGGCATAATGCAAAAAAATTTAGGTACATAAGAGAAAGTGATAGAGTATTAGAACAATTCTTAGAAAATGAAAATACACGGAAGGATTTAGAAAACAAACTCAAAAGTATTAGAGATTCTAGCCAAGAAGCAAGAAACACTTTTATTGAGAGAAATTTAAGACTAGTTTTTAAAATAGCAACAAAACTTTCAAGACCAGGACATTTAATCGAGGATACAATACAAGAAGGAAATGTTGGGCTTTGTAAGGCTGCAAAAAGGTTTGATTATATTAAAGGCAATAGATTTTCAACCTATGCAACATATTGGATTAGGCAAGCCATTAATAGATCATACATTAATCAACACATAAAAATTCCAGCAAAAAAAGATGAAGAAAAAAACAGGATGCTAATGTTCAAACATTACTTTAATACGAGAAAGATGGAAGGAAAGATACCAAATGAAGTTAGTTTTTTAGAATATTTCACAGAGTTTCTAGCTACAACAGAAGTTCCAGAAGAAGAATTATCAATGCTCCTTAATTTACCTCTAGACATTAGTTTCAAAAACCTTCATGGAACAATGGACAATGAAAGGGACTCAAGAATGTTAATAGAATACATCAAAAATGAAAATAGTAAAAGACCAGATAGAGATATTGAAAATACTTGTTTAAAAGAGATGGTAGAAAGAGCTATAAGTTCTTTAAATATTAAACAAGAAGCAATCTTAAGATTACGTTATGGGGTTGGAGAAGCCAGACAATATTCATTAGAAGAGATTGGAGATAGATTTAGAATTTCCAGAGAAAGAGTAAGACAAATAGAAGTAATAGCATTAAAAAAATTAGCAAGTTATAATAGAAGGCTTAAATTTTTCCAAGGGTTATAGATGGTAGGTTCATTAGTTAAAATAATGAAATAAATAACGAAAATGGCTACGCAAAACACCCATCCCAACCCTAAAGGACAGGGTTTTCTGGGATTTTTCCATAAAAAAATTAGAGGGTATTATAAAGTTCTGCAACTTTATCCCAATTAATAATTTTCATGAAATTATCAATCCATTCTTTTCTTCTGTTTTGGTACTTTAAGTAATATGCGTGTTCCCACACATCACAAACCATGATTGGACTCAGACCCTGTACCCAAACCTTCTGATGGTTTTCAACTGCAAAGACATGTAAGCTTCCATGAGGACATCTTGCAAGTACGCCCCAACCAGAACCTTCAACAGTAGCAGTTGCTGCTTTGAATTGTGCTTCAAACTTTTCCCAAGAGCCAAACCATTTTTCGATTTGTGTAAGTAATTCTCCTTCCGCTTTGTTATCTTCTTTACCTGGTCTCATATTTTCCCAGAATAAAGAATGTAAATGATGGCCAGCGCCATGGAAAGCTTGTTCTCTCTCCCAATGTTTGATAAGTGAATAATCTCCACTCTCTCTTGCAGCAGCAAGTTTTGCCATTGCATTATTTAATCCCTTAACATATCCTGCATGGTGCTTAGTATGATGAATCTCTAAAGTTTGTTTATCATAAAAAGGTTCTAATGCGTCGTATGCATAAGGTAATTTTGGTAATGTAAATTCCATTTTATTTATCCTCCCAAAGAATTATTAATCTTTCAGTTCTAACAAATTGAAGACTATATAAGTTTTATGAGTTATGTCCTACCATTCAAACTATAAATTATATACAAAAAACTTATAAACTATAGTCGCCATATTGCCTATAGAATGACAACTATACAATTGAGTAAGGAAACAAAAGATCTTATTAGCAGTTTTGGAAGCAAAAGTGACACTTATGAGGACATCATTAAGCGCATGTATGACTTAGCTGTAAAAGAACAACTCAGAGAATTTTTAATGTCTTCTAAAGATTCTATGCCAATTGATGAAGCTATAGAAATGGCTAAAGATAAATGGCAAAAGTAGAGATTGTAAAATCTCTTTACAAAGAGATTAATAAAAAATTTAAGAGTGAAACAGTTAAAGTTTTACAGCACTTAAAATCTTTGGGATCTTCTCCCAATAAAGGAAAAACACTTGCTAGAGTTGGTGTAATTCTTATTAAAGAACTAAAGTATAAAGGCTTTAGGTTTTATTTTATTACAGACGGTTTTAAATTAAAATGTATTGATGAAAAAGAAATTATTGATATTCTCCTCAAATTTGTAAGAATGTCTGATAAAAAATATCAACAAAAAACAATAAATGAAATTAAAGAAATCTTGAGAAAAATTGGACCAAGAGGATTTGATTAAAAAAATCAAATTTTACCAACCAAATCTAACCTAGGCTTGAGTGTTGAATCGCCTGGTTTCCAATTCATTGGACATACTTCACCACCATGCTCTGCAACATATTTAGCTGCTTGGATTTTTCGAATAATTTCTTGAGTACTTCTTCCAATACTATTATCATGTAATTCAAATGCTTTGAGTACCCCTTCAGGATCAATGTAGAAAGTTCCACGAAGAGAAAGTCCTTCTTCTTCAATGTAAGTGCCATAATCTCGACAAATTTGTCCAGTCGGATCTGCAATCATTGGAAATTTGATTTTTCTAATGGTTTCAGAATTATCCCACCACGCTTTATGAACAAAAGCAGTATCAGTACTTACACTAAGCACTTCTGCCCCTAATTCTTGTAATCTTGCATAATTGTCTGCCAAATCTCCGAGTTCTGTTGGACATACAAAAGTAAAATCTGCTGGATAGAAAAAGAGTACAACCCACTTTCCTTTATAGTCTGCTAGACTTACTTTTTTAATTTCATTATTATGAAATACTTCTGCATTAAAATCTGGTGCTACATCATTAATTTTTACCATTGTTTTTCCCTCACTATTCGTTTAAACTTTTAATGTGATCTAATAATTCCTGTGCATGCACAGGCGGTTTTACTTTCTCAAAAATTTTGATTATTTTATGACCTTTATCAAGAACAAAGGTTTCTCTGAAAATGCCCATGTACTTTCTTCCCATAAAGGACTTTTCTCCATAAACACCATATTTCTCTGAAGTTCTAAATTCAGTATCGCTCAAAAGAGTGAATTTAAAACCATACCTCTCACAAAATTTAGTTTTGCTTTTCTCATCCCCACCACTAATACCAATGATAGTTACTCCAAGCTTTTTGAATTCATCTAAAGAATCATTCAATTTATTTGATTCAATGGTGCAGCCAGGAGTATTATCTTTAGGATAAAAATACACCATGACATAGTCGCTTTTTATATCATGCAAGGCATGCACCTTTCCATCTTTATCTTTTAATGAAAAATCTGGCGCCTTATCTCCAACATTTAAATTTGTGCTCATTGTGCTCACCCCAATCAAGCATGAGAATTGCTTGGAGAATAAAAGAAAATCAGAGTTATATAAGTCTTACGCAACAAAACTAAGCTTAACAGAGTTAAACAGTGATATTATGCTTTACAATTACTTTATCCAAGGGCATACCAGCAGCAATATCATTAATGTAAGTGCCATAAATCCGAATCTCTTTAACATGTTGTTGAGCAAGTTTTTCTAAAATTTCTCTGCTTGTATTCATTGCCTTAAAAAGCTGACCATTAGAACGATAAAAGTTTTCTTGCACAATGCTACAATCTTCATCTTTTTGTTTTTCAGCTTTAGGAATAACAATTTTTACAGAACCATCACCTTTTTTGAAATCAAAAGTAAATGGAAACAACCTACATATTGCTGGCCTGTGATCAAAAACTGTGCAACCTCTTCCTTCAACTAAAAAACCACAGTGATCACCTGTCCTTCTCAATTGAAGAACACTAGAATCCCTATAATATTGAAACAAAAATGGATCAGATTCTTTAACACTTTTTTCATGTCCAGGACTCACTTTTCCAAAAGAAGCAATTTCGTTTAATGGTTTCTTTGTTTTTTCATGTATACGTAATACATCATGTAAGGTTACAAAAATACCGCTCCCTTTACCTGTACAGCAGCCACCACCATCTGCAACACAACGCATACAAGCATCCATGTTAGCAAAGTCATCATCTCCATGTAATAAAGGTAAATCTACCTTCCCACCATTCTCAACAGTATCCATGAATCTAGCAGAACTATAAACCCTTTATATGTTTAACTGTTTATTAAAAAGAAATAATACCATAGTCTCTTAGAATAATAAAGGTGAAAATAAGAATAAGAATTATTAGAAGCACAGTCATTAATTGACTATTACTAGTTACGTCTCCTTTCCTACTTAAGTGAATCTTTTTTAAGCTCATTTATTTCACTCCAAACATTTGATAGTTCTATTTGATAAACAAGTTTATTTTCTAGTTTATCTATTTTTTGGCCTAATTCATTAAACATTAAAGAATGGTTGAGAAAGATTAACAAAATTCCGAGAATCACCACTACAAAATTTTCAGCAAATGCTCCAAAAGTACTAATCGAAAAACCCGCTACTTGAATGAATGTTTCTCTTTGAATGACCATAAAGGATAAAATTTAGGGATGTACTTAAACCTAATCCATATAAAATATTGAAAAAATAATAAGAAAATAAAAAATTAATTTATAATTTCATACTCTTTTACAATGATAATTACAAAGAGTAAGAGTAAGATTGCACCTGCACCTAAGTAATAGATACCTGACTCAATTAAACCAGTGTGTAAAGTTTGATACATACCCCAAGCCATTACAACGAAACCTAACCAGAGGAACTTATCCAAAACAAGTTTCATTATCTCGAATTCTTGAGCGCTACTTAATTTCTTTTTGCCACTTTTTCTTCTCGCCATCTTTTACACCTCTAGATTATGTCAACAAAGAAACTTTTCTCTGCGTATGGTTGGTCTGGTTCTGTAAGATCAATTACTTTTAGTCTTACTTGATAAGTATCTTTGTCACCATCTGCAATAATCTTGATGTTGTATGCTTCGGCATCAGTTGCATCTAAATGGAAACCAGTTTCTCCACCATCATTGTAGAAAAATTCTACTTGTTCAGCTAACTCCTCTAAAGTTGCTGCAGGATTACCTTGTTGTTGCAGCGTCTCGACCTCAACCCTAAAGTCCAAGTCACCACTTTTTGTGTTTTTTACACCAATAGCGATATCCTGAGAGTCACCTTTCTCAATAGTGAGTGTAGTTGCAGGGAAACTTAATTTTTTATTCCCAGTCCGTAAATCTTCTAAAATCTGAGCTCTAATCTGTTCTTGTACTGAGCTAGAAGTCTCTGTAATGGATTTAAACTGACCACGTACAAAACTTAAACCTAAACCAAGAACTACAAAGGCTATCACCACAATAACAATTGCTTGAATACTCAAATTTAAAGAAGCCTTCTTATTGAGTTTCTTTTTGAATTTAAACATCTTTTAATCACCTCTCTGTCTCTAGGACAGGACATATACTAGCTAAAAGTAATATTCGAGAGTATAAAAAGGTTGCGGATTTGTTTAGCCTAACTCAAAAGAAAAAACGTAAAAGCATTGCTAAAAAGTCTTGTGCAAAAAGTAATAATAAATATGCAAATAAAAAACTAGGGATAAATGGAATGCCTTCTTTTATTATAATGTTATCAATTCTATCCTCAGCTTCTAAGTGCATTAATTTTCTAATATCTTTTTTATCAACTGTCTTTGCATGAAAGATTTTTTTCTTCCCAGACATAATATCCTCAGCTACATAATCCCCTACTGTAAGTATTCCTGCGTGCACAGTTTTGTAAAAACAAGAATCTTCTACTGCTGCTGCGAAAAGGAATAAATAAAAAGCAAAAATAGGGAATATTGCTAAAATAAGTAAAACAGGGATAAATAAACCTGCAACTACCAGTAAAATTGTAAAAAAGTATGACAACAAATGTTCTTTCTTATGCCCTTTCAATAATTTTTTAAAACTTTTCTTGAAAGCTTTTCTCCTCATTATTGCAATGCCAATGCTCCAGATCAAACCATAAATTGCTCCAACTAAAAGAACAAGAATGAAATAAAATAATAATTCCCAAGCATCTTGTATAAAAATGAAATCTGCACCAATAACTGCGCCCATACCCATCAAAATTTTGCTGTCTGCACCACCCCATTGTTTAGTGTAATAAAATACAAGAGCTATGAAAAAGAAGAGTAATGTTCCAATGACTCCTGAAATAAAAAGTTGCCAACCTAATTCTATCGCAAACAATGCACGTACCCCTAATGCAGAAAATAATAAAGCGTAACTTAACCAATCTGCTGACATTCTCCAACGAATATCTGAATATGTTGCGATAACTAAGATAGAAAGTGTAATTATAGCCATCACCGTAAGGAATACCATAGTTTGAAAAAGATTCTTTTCGTATATTAAGCTATTGTTTTGCTGACTATGAGAAAAAATTTATAAAGCTCTCAAATATAGCTTTTAGTATTATATTACTAAAGAGGTGGCGAGCAATCAAAGATTGCTGAACCACTTTTTTAAATAATGGTTAAAAAAGAGGTGGATAAATGACTAATGATTATGAGATTCTCCCGCATCAACTCCTAGAAGATTTAAAATTCGATGTTGAGGCGTTAAAGAAAAAACTTACTGAACCAGAAGCAAAAGCTAATGAATTAATTTTAGAAATTGAAACTTTAAAAGATGCAGTACATGAATTAAATAATGTGTTCAATAAAGCATTAGAACATTCTAAAGAGGAAGATGCATTCAAAGCAATTCAAAGATTAAATGAAAGAATTGATACAGTGGTTACACAAAACGAAACTATTGCAAAAGGAATGATTGCAATTTCTGATAAACTAGAAGATTTTATGCACAAGAACAAAAGTTCTGTAGCTAGTCATTCAACAGGATCTTCTTTAACTGGCGGCTTAGTAAGTCATCCTGCACCTCCAACTATGCCAGGCGGACCAAGACTTAAAGGGTCAGGTTTACCACAAGCTCCAATGGGTGCTGCTCCAGCAATGGGACAACATTTTGTAACTCATGGTTCAGTTCCAGGAGGGTTACCTCCACCGCCAAGCCCAGGAAAGAGAAAGAAAAGGTCTTTGTTTTAGATAAAAATGTCTTTTATTAGAGCGAATAAGTTATTGTATAATGCTGCAAGAGAGTTTGAACTCCAAAACAAAAAGATTTCTAGTAAAGAGATCAAGAAACGTTTAGGAGAGATAAAATATTTATCTTCACAGAGAAAAGTACCAAAACTTACTTTACGAAGAGAGATAATTCATCTTGAGAAAAAACTTGAGAACCTTTTTGAAATGGAGAAAAGAGTCTCAAAAGTATCACGAAAAGAATCAAGCAAAATAAGTTCACTAAAAAGACAAAACTCTGCTCTCAAAGCACAACTCGCCTCTAGTAAAGATCCACATTTAGTTAAAAAAGTAGAAAAGTTAAGCCATGTCCTTGGAGATTTGCTTGCAAAAGCTGCTGTAAAAGACGAAGTTTCTATCAATAGAAAATTGTTAGGTAATTTACAAGAAAGTGATAGAGAAAAAGTTGAAAAGGCCTTACATAGCGATAAAGATTATTCTAAAATTGAAATACTTTTACACCAATTGCATGCTATTAAGAATACAATTGGTAAATACAAAACAGAAGGAAGAGGTTCTTTTGAACAACTTGAACGTTTAGAGACCATGGTCAGAAAATTAGAAACTAAGTTGTTAATGAAAAGAAAAGGACCAGTTATGCATGAACAACTCCCTTCACAGAGAAGAGTGCTTCCTAAGCCAAAACGTTCTGCTGAAGATATGAAAAAAATTATTGAGGAGAAGAAAAAACAAGTTCCTCTTCCAAAAGCTCCTGGACCACATGTTGTTCCTCCTGTTCCAGCTAAGCCTCCAAAAATAATTCATGAAGGAAAAAACCTTCCAAGTTTGCATGCTCCAGGAGAAGTAGTTATGCCACCACCACCAGTGCGTAAGGGAGATTTAGTAAAAGAGAGGCACAACATAATGTTCAAGGCAATTGATGGACCTAAAAGCCCAGAAGGAGTTAAAGTAAAACACCAAGGAGTTCCAAAAAGTTTTGAGAAAAAAATATTTGTTCCACCAAAACCTGGAGCAGTACCACCGAGTACAAAAAATGCTATTGCTCAAAAAATGAAACAAGGAAGATCACTTCCTGTTCCAAAACCAAATCTTCCTCCTGAAGCTTCTCCGATTGAAACTCCAAGCACCTTACTTAATAATAAAAAAATAGTCTCTCAGAAAAATGATTTACAATCACAAATCGAGAAAGAAACTGCAGATTTAGAGGCTCAATTAGAAAGCCCAAATACTGGATTACAACCCTTACCTGTACCTAAGAAAAAGAAAGGTTGGTTTTCTTAAATATCACGGGCCATAACAGTTCTTCTACTATTTGCTTTAGCTCGTTTACATGCATCCTTTACTACTTCTTTTATTTTTTCATCTAAGCTGTCCATAAAATCTTTAGACATGCTCTTCACTCCTTCTTCATCAAGGAGTTCTTTAACAGAAGTTCTTACTGCTAGGTTTACCATGGATAGACTATACGATTATGTTATTTAAAGATTTTCCACAAATAATAAAAGGGAGGAAGTAGTTGAATAAGTATGGAAAATTGTATATTTTGTAAAATTGTGGCTGGAGAGATTCCAAGTTACAAAGTTCATGAAGATGAAAATTTCTTAGTTTTCTTAGATATTACTCAACTTAACAAAGGTCATTGCTTAGTTATTCCTAAAAAACATTACAGATGGGTTTGGGATGTAAAAGAGGATTATTCGAAAGTTACAAATAAAGTTGCAAATGCTATAAAAAAAGCTTTTGATACAGACAGAGTAATAAGCATGGTTATTGGTGATGAAGTGCCACATGCACATATTCATTTAGTTCCTCGCTTTGAGGGAGATGGACATGGGGCTTTAATTGATATAAGCAAAAAAAAGACTTTACCTAAAGAAGAAATGCAAGAAATTGCTGAGAAGATTAGAAATAATCTTTAGAAACAGTTAATTCTACCCTTTCTTTTTAAGTATAACAATATTGGTCATTCCACGGCGTTTTCTTTCTACAAGATTGTGTTTATGTTCAAGACCATCGAGTATTCTTGTAACTTTTACTTTTCCTAATTCTGTTTCTTTTACAATATCACTTTGATACATTGACCCATTCTTCTCTTGAATAAGTTTAAAGATTTTTTTTTCATCTTCTTCAAGTTTGCTTAAATCAACTGCTTGTTGAATTTTTGCAGCTTTTTCTTGTTCTTTCTTATCCCTCTTACTTGAGAACAGATAGATTCCATTTAACAAGATTACAAAGTTTATAGCGAAAGCCAAAAGAATGATCCAAGAACTATTTTGCTCATGTGCTGGACAGTCATCCATTGTTAAATCAGGGTTTTCTGCAACCACCTCACAGAGAAATGCTCCTTGTTCATCTAAATTTATCTTTACCAAAGAAAGAACAACTAGTAAAAATAAAGAGAGTACAATGAGCAAAAGCCCAAGATTTTTTTGATTTATATTCATTTTAAACTTTCTTAACTTTATATGCACCTAAACTTTCAATCTCTTTTTTAAATTTAGCTAAATTAAATGAATCACCGTGTTCTAAAGTTACTTCACCAGTTTTAGCGTTAATTTTACATGATTTAATTTCTGGAAAATCTGAGCAAACGTCTTCTACTAACATTTTACAGGAATTACAATGAAACTCCTCAATTTTTAAATTTGTCTTCATATTTTATTACCTCACTCAAAATAATTATTTATCACTTAAACAACATTGAATACTCCTGGTCCTGCCATCCCCATACCACAACTAAAAAGCATTCTGCCTGAAGACTCAGGAGTGAATGTAATCACTGTCTCCTTACTTGTTGAAAGCCTTTCTAAAACATTCATTTGAGGGATTGCGATTATTTGAGCACAACCAATTGCATCGTTACCATCAATTCTCCATTCAACTGGAACTCCTCTCCTTACAGTAAACTGATTAGGATAATAATCTAGGCCATTTACTTTAAGATTTACTACTTGTTTTCCGTCAACAAGTTCTCCACTATTATCAATTGGAGCGTTCAAACTCATCACAGAAGTATCAACCAAAGGAGTATTATCAAGTGGATTGAAATCTAAGCTTGCTCCCACTAAAGTTAAACCTGGTCCAACATTATATATCCCTAAAACAATGATAAGGATTGCTGAAAAGGTCATGAAATGTTTTTGGGTCTTTCCTTTAGAGAAACTTGAAAAAGCACCAACACCAACTAAGGAGGGGAGTGTTCCTAAAGCAAAAATTCCCATTACTAAAGCACCAGTTACAAAATCTCCTTTTCCTAAAACGTAAAGTTGTAATGCTTGTGTAAAACCACAAGGTAAAAAGAAAGTTGAAGCACCAAAAAGGAATGAAGTTACTTTACTCTGGTCTTTAGCATGTGAAGAGTCATAGATCTTATGAGCAATAAATTTCGGCATCTTTAATTGCACTTTATTGAGCCATGGAAAAATTTGTAAAAGTTGGAAACCCATAATGATCATAAAAGCACTTGCAAGTAAAGTAATTCCACCACTCACTTTTGCCGATAGTGTTAGTATTGAACCGAGTGCACCAATTGCTCCACCAAGTAAAGCATATGATGCTAATCTTCCAACATTAAAATAAATATGTGGTTTAAATTTTTGCCAACCATTGAGGTGTGGGTTTACTTCATTATATTTATTTGCCACTGCAAGCAATAAGCCCCCAGCTACAGCTAAGCATGTTGAAGTTGCAGCAACTAAACCTATTAAAAATACAAAACCATAACTCATATTATCTGTTACACCAATCCCTTCAGGTAAAATATTGAATTGATTGAGAATAAGGTAAGCACCAACCATAAACAAAAGAACTGCACCAATCTCAGCGTATCTTTTTTTATTCTTAACAATAAAAGTAGGGCGCATAGGATTATCGATAGTATCATCTGCAATTAAAAAATAATCAGTATCACTAAGGAGTGCTTGAAGATCTTCTAATTGTGTTGGATCTTTACAATATGCTTCCAAAGTCTCTTTAGATCTATTTACATTAACTTTACTTACAAAATTTGCTTTTTTGAGTTTTCTTTCAAGAATAACCTCACAACTTGCACAAGTCATTCCTTTTACTCTTGCTTTTATTGTCTTCATTGATAATCACCTAAGGGTTTATTCTTTGAAACACTTTATTTATTTTAGTTGAAACTAGTTTCATTTAGCCTAAAACCTCTTTGCTTTGAGTAAAAGTGCATTAGAAACAACACTGAGTGAACTTAAAGCCATTGCACCACCCGCAATCATTGGACTGAGTAACCAACCTGTCCAAGGATACAATAAACCAGCAGCGATTGGTATTCCCATCACATTATAAAATAATGCCCAGAACATATTTTGCCTAATCTTTGCCATGGTAAGTTTACTTAACTTAATTGATCTTGGCACATCTAAAAGATTATCTCGCATAAGTACAATATTTCCTGTTTCCATAGCAACATCTGTTCCAGAACCCATAGCAATACCAATATCAGCCTGAGCTAATGCAGGAGCATCGTTAATACCATCTCCCACCATAGCAACGCTTCCTTTTCTTTGTAGTTTCTTTACATAGTTAGCCTTATCTTCAGGCATCACTTCAGCAAAGAAATCTTTTATTCCTACTTTTTTTGCAATTGCCTTTGCTGTTCTTTGATTATCTCCGGTAATCATATAAGGTATAATCCCTATCTTTTTGAGAGCACGAACTGCCTTAGATGAATCTTCTTTAATTTCATCAGCTACTGCAATAATCCCTAAAACATCCTTAGATGTTGCAAGGAGCATTGCTGTTTTAGCCTCATCTTCTAATCCAATTAAATCATCCTCAAAATCTTTGATTGAAACGTTTTGTTTCTTCATTAATTTTGCATTTCCAATAAAGTATTGTGTTTTTCCTATCTTTGCTTTAACCCCTTGGCCTGTAATTGAATTAAAACCAGTTACTTTCTTGAGACTTTGTTTTTTCTTTTTACTCTCTTCTACGATTGCTTCTGCCAAAGGGTGTTCAGATTTTGCTTCAATACTAGCAGCTACTTGTAAAAGAGAATCTTTTGTGACTCCTTTAGCTGTAACAATGTCAGTCACTTCAGGCTTACCTTTTGTAATAGTACCTGTTTTATCGAAGATAACATATTTAATTTTATGAGCAGTTTCTAAAGCATCACCACCTTTGATGAGAATTCCTTTTTGTGCTCCTTTTCCAGTTCCCACCATAATAGCAGTTGGTGTTGCAAGACCAAGTGCGCAAGGACAAGCAATTACAAGAACTGCAACTGCTGCAACTAATGCAAAACTAAAGTCTGCTTTAAGCACTGAGAACCAGATAGTTAGGGTAATAATTGAGATAAAAATAACTGCTGGTACAAAGTAAGACGAAATTTTATCTGCAAATCTTTGGATTGGTGCTTTTTTTGTTTGTGCTTCCTCAATTAATTTAATAATTCTTGAAAGGGTTGTTTCAGCACCAACTTTAGTTGCTTTCATTGTAAAAGAACCTTTCTTGTTGATAGTAGATCCAATGACAAAATCTTTCTTTTTCTTTTGAACAGGGATACTCTCACCAGTTACCATACTTTCATTTACAAAAGAAGAACCTTCAATTATAATTCCATCAACTGGAATCTTTGAACCTGGTTTTACTACTATAATATCCCCTTTAACTACATTATCTATTGGAATCTTTACTTCTTTTTTATTTCTAATAACTATTGCTGTTTTTGCACCAATTTTCATCAATTTTGTTATTGCTTCACTCGTTCTTCCTTTAGCTAAAGCTTCGAGGTACTTTCCTAAGAGAACTAATGTGATAAGTACTGCGCTTGTTTCAAAATATTGGTGACCCGTTTCTAGAAATAAGACAGCGTAGACTGAGAAGAAATATGCTGCACTCGTACCTAAAGCAATGAGACTATCCATATTTGTTGTTTTATTTTTTAAAGCAGCCCAAGCACCTTTGTAAAAAGTTGCCCCGATATAAAACTGGACTGGTGTTGCCAAAGCCCAAAGGATATAATCTTGAAAGGGGATTGGATTTTTCATGAAAAACATACCAAGAATGAGGGCGGGGATTGCTAAGGTTGAAGAGAAAATCACTTTATTCCTTAATAATTTTAATTCTTTCTCTTTTTGCTTCTTTTGTTCTTTGAAATCTTTAGCATTATCAGCATAAGCACCATAACCTTTAGATTTAATAGTTTGAATAATTTCACCTTCACTAATGAGTTTAGGATCATATTCTACTGCTGCTTTTTCAGTTGAGTAATTAACAACAGCATTATTGATACCTTCTTTCTTTTTTAAAGCTCTAGTGATTACAGCAACACAACTTGCACAATGCATCCCAGTAACCTTTATTGATTTTTTTTCAGTTTTTTTTGCCATTTTCTTTCTTCTCCTTTTCAAGAATTTTACAACAATATTGTTTCATATGATCATCAACAAATTCTAATAATGGTTTGATTGTTTTTTTATTTACAGAATAATTCCTATACTTTCCTTCTTTCTCCATAAATACCATCCCGTGATATTCAAGAACTTTTAAATTGTGAGATACCATAGTTTGCTCAAAGTTAGTTTCTTCGCAAATTTGTGTTACGTTCTTTTTTCCATCTCTTAGAATATTGATTATTTGAAGTCTATTAGGATTAGCTAAAGCTCCAAAAAAGAATTTGTAAGTTTCTATATTATGTTTCATAGGTGATAATTATTTCATATGATATTTAAATCTTTTGTTGGTTAAAGCCCTTTATTCTTTTAAGAAAGCAAAAGCTATATAAATGAGATTAAGGAAGAATCATTATAAGCTAGATGGCGATGTAGCTTAGCCTGGTTATAGCGCCAGACTCATATAAGTATGAGTGCTGAGAGCAGTTCTGCTCGATGACCTAATATTTGGAGCTATCTGGAGGTCGAGGGATCGAATCCCTCCATCGCCACTCTTTTTTATACAATGGTACACACAGCCCGTCCAGAAGACAAGTACAAATGTTCTAAATGTGGAAGTTCTCATGTAGATGTCTATGACATGGATGGTAAAAGACGCCATGCTTGTTTAGATTGCGGGTTCGAAGAAGAAAAAACAAGAAATCTTAATTAAAATATTTTTTTCTTATCTTTACAATTGATGCATTAATGTCCTCTTTATTAAAATAATGAACCCCTTCTGGAAGAGAATGAGGACCATTTCCAAATGGAGATAAAAGTACAAAGACAGCATTTCCATCATATTCCCTTAGCCTAGCTAAATCTTCCCATAAACTATCCAATCCTGAAGCAGTACTCTGATCAAAATCGATTAAGTAAAACCTTCTTTTTTCCTTATCAATACCACCTTGGGCATATGCAGTAGTTTCCTCAATGTCAAAATGTCTTAAATCCTTAGTAAAAAAACCTCTAAATTTTCTTTCTAGAAATGCACCCCAAACTTGATCGGCACCAATAAGGACTAACTCATCTATTGTCATGATCAAAAAATATAGCTATTTTTAATAAAACTTCTGATCAAAAAAGCAAATAAATTGCGAAATGTTTAAATAAACACTTCTTAGAATTTTTCCTAAGCTAAGGTGGCCAGAATCAAACTTTATAAAACACAAAGTGAAGAAACTACTTTACTTGTGCACAAATAAGATTTTTACCTTATTTTGTGAGTTTGATCAAAACAAGGCTACGTCATAAAAAGCTTGCCAACGTGGCTCAATCTGGTACGGCGCGAGACTGGAACTCTCGTTTCCTTCGGGATATCCCGGTTCAAATCCGGGCGTTGGCGCTCTTTTTTTTATGAAAATTTTAGAAAAAAAAATTAATCTCCTGCAAAGGTTAAAACAAATTCTTGAATTACTTGAGCAATATTTTCATTACCAACGTGACCTGCAGGGCCATGACCCACATCTTCTAAATGTTCTTGGTTGTATACACCAGCAGTATCTAAAAGGCTTTGAGCTGCATCAAGTTCACTTTGCTTAAACCTAGGGTCTTTAATTCCATAAACAAGTAAAGTTGGATAGTCTCTACTATCAATATTTTTTGTTATTAAATTATTAGCACTATGAGCAATATAAGCCTTAATGTTTTCATGTGCATCCCCTGATTTAATTGGACAAGCTTCTAACCAGTTTGTATCCTGATCATAAGTAAAAATACTACTCACATACCCACCATGAGAAAAACCATGCACTACTGTCTTTGAAGCATCAGTTCCGAAGTGTGGAGCTATCTTTTCAAATGAGACAATTGAGCATGCTAAATCATAACTTGCAATGTCTGTATCTCTAGTATCCCTATAATTCATAGTTATAACAGTATAACCAATGTCTGTATAAGCCTTGACCATCCCATACATATTTGATTTATCTCCTTCACCAATTGCTCCACCGTGTACCATGTAAACGACAGGAGCATTAAGATAAGACTCTTTATAGAATACATCAAATTTCATTAATGGAAATTTGCCATAAGCAATATCTTTTACAAAGACAACATCATCATTTTGTCTTTCTTGTTCAAAATTATCAAGACTAAAATCTTCAAGGATGTCAAAATCTACACCATGATCTTGATCAATATCATCTACATCAGGTGTTGTAGCGCAAGAAAATAAAAATGTTGCTACTATTAAAATTGTTATTAAATATATTATTTTTTTCATTATGAAAGTACCACATAAAATATAAGTAAGTCAAATATAAATTAAATGCTATAGTTTAGTGTTAAAACAGGTTTATTTTTTTAATGTTGCCCTAAACCATAGCAATAATTGTTAAAGGATCAAGAATTTGTAAGTATTTAAATTCTCTTTACTTTTCATTAGAAGCTATTTTTTAGAATCTGCTTTTTTCTTTTCTTTTTCTGCTGCTTTCTTTTCAGCTTCTTTAGCTAATTCCTCTTCAGAAGGTGGGTTTTTAGTCCTTTCAAGGGTTTCTTTGAAAGCTTCGATCTGACGATCAGTTAAATCCTCGAATCTTAAGTAAGCTTCTCTAATGTTTCTTAAGAATCTTGATTGCTCATAAAATTCTTTGTCTATATTGAGGAATAAAAATTTCTTTGCAGTTATTTTTTGTTCTTCAGAAAAAATTCTTTTCATATGACAAGGTGTACAAATTGGGAACTCCCTTCTATGGATAACAACCCATACTTTTTTACAGATCCCACATTTTTTTTTAAACTTGATTCTTGCCATATATAATGTACTTTATGGGTTGTATTATAAAGCTTTGGGAAGAATAATGGAAATCCTAAGAATAAATAGAAAATCTGCTTGGTTCACACATAACCACCATTAAAATGTCAGGATTGCTTTCTTGAGTTTTTCTTAAAGTATTCAAATCAGTCTCTGAAGCCGTACATCTCTTGTAAGGATGGCTATGAAGCAGAAGGAGTGTTTCTTGATTACAAGGAGCAAAATTAACATGATTAAAGGTTTGTTCAAACATTTTTGGTTGGTAAAGAGAATTTATGTAATAATCTGGTCCACGTTTTTCACCTGAGAGACAAACTGAGAATTCAACTTTTTGTTCGTTGAAATAAATTGTTTGCAACTCTGCTAAGGTATCTTGATCAAAAATGACCTCAAAATTATTAAGATCAATAATATTATCCTCTAAAGGGTTTGATTGCAATGTGCTTACAATGATATCTGCAATCGGAAAAGTTACAAAAGTAAAAGAGACCATAAGTAAAACTAAAAAAATTCCTGCAGCGAAAAGGTAATAACGCCTTACTGCATGATGCATATGATCTACTTCATTATGTTTTTTTTCTTCATGTTTAATTTCTTCTTCAGCTTTGTGAGCAAAATCTTTGATTACTTCTTCATCATGCATGAGGATGATTAATTAATTTAACTTATTAAGTTTTTGTTTTAGAAAAATTTGACGTTTTTAGGAAAGAAATAAAAAGAAAAAAATATTAACCTATTATGATGAAACTGACTTTAGTATTTAGTGACATAGAAGCTGGAACAGGAAATGCCACAGATGACTTTGTAGAAGATGAGCTTTTAGTGGATACAATAAGAACACATTTTCCAGAATCAAAGAACCATCCAGCAGACATTGTATTTAATGGAGACACACTAGATTACATGAAAGCTCCATATAAAGGGAAATACCCTAAACATATTACTGAAAAAATTTCTGTTTATAAAACCAAACAGATCTATAAAGCACATAAAAAATATTTTAAGGTACTTTATGATTGGATACATTATGATTCAAGCAATAGAGTAATCTTTGTTGTGGGAAATCACGATTATGATCTTGTTTTTCCTGGAGTCCAAAAAAAATTAAGAGACTATATTGCTGGAAAAGATCCTGCTGCAAGAAAAAGAGTTGTTTTTCCGGGATTTGAGTTTTATGATGGCCTTGTTTTAGTAGAGCATGGTTCACAATTAGACCAATTTTTTTATGTTGATCCAGATAATTTTGTTTTTACTCCTAAAAAAGATACAGGGCATGCAGAACCATTCTTAATGCTTCCTTGGGGTTATAATGCACTTTACGATCAATTTATCTATGTTAAAGAAAAATATCCTGTACTTGAAAGAATTATCCCAAGAGGGCCACTGTTTGGACAACTTCCAAGACACCTGAAGAAAGTTTTTGTTGTTGATACATTTACTTACATGATGAAATCATTTTTTTATACTCAGTACAAATTTTGGGGAGATCCAGTCCAAAGATTTACTTTTAAGGATTTTAGAAAATATTTAAGAAATTTTTTTTCGACAGAATGGGAGGTCAAATTTATTGATGAAGCTAAAAAGAAAGCAAAAAGAGATAAAAAAGTAAAAGTGATGGTTATTGGGCACGACCATAAAATAAATGTTTTCAAACAAGGAGATAAAATTCTTCTCAATCCAGGTTGTTGGAGGGATGAGTATAATGTTGCTAAAAATTTTCAATTGTTTCCTCCAAAAAATAAAGGCTACGCATACATTTTACATTCTAAAGATTCAATAAAGATGGCAGAAGTCATTGAAGTAGCTTCTCGTCAAAGTCCACTTACTTTATCAGATATTAAAGATGAAATTGCTAAGGGAGACGTTTTGTTTAAGAAAAGAACAAATAAAGAGACTAAACAAGCAAGAAAGATTGCTCGAAAAGAACATAGAGAAACAAAAAGAGCTTTGAGAAAAGAAAAAAGCAAGAAAAGAAAAGAAGCCAAGGTTAAAAAGAAAAAAGCTCGTAAGATTAAAAGAGCAAATAAGAAGAATTAAAGAACCCTATGAATGGTGTACTCTCTTGTTACATTATCAATTTCCACTAAATCACCATGTTGAAGTCCTTTCCAGTTACTTTTGATATGTTTTAATTTTTCTGAGCTTACAATTAAACAATTATCTAATTCTGCTATTTGCATACCATAATAAGTAGGATAGTCAGTATGGAAAACTAAAACATAAGATCTATTTTTTCCTGCAAATATGATGTTTGCACCCTCATAATTTTTTAATCCTTTTGCTGCTTTGATAATTGCATCTTTCTCGGATAATTTTTCGTTTTTCATTAAGCTGAGGATGCTGTAGAAAAATCCTTCAGAGTCTGTATTTCCTTGCATCTTAAAGTGTTCATCAAATTCGAAATCATCATGAATATCTCCATTATGTGATAACAAGTAAGAGCCGTAGCCTGGAAGATGATGAAAGAAGTTGTGTGTGTTCTGAATCATTTCACTTCCAATAGTAGCTTTTCTTGCATGAAAAATCTTTACTGGAGATTCTGTCTCTGTATCATTGAGAAGCTCTAAATCTTCATAAATCTCTGACATTGATCTTAGAACTACCCATTCACCTTTTTCTTCATCTAAATGAGCAAAACTCCAACCATTTCCATGTTTGTATGGTTTTCCTTGGTACAGATCTTTTCTATCATGATAAAAACCATTACTTTCATCAGCCATTGCAAGGATTCCTTGTTTAAGATCATCATGTGAATGATCACCCACTGCAATTAACATACGACACATAGGTTTAGAGAAAATTTTTTCATATAAATATTTAACGAAACTAAAAAACTTATTTAGGGATTACTATCTTCCTTGCACACACTTTTTTACAGCATTTGCTACAATTTTTGCTACATTTTTGTTAAGGGCTGCAGGCACAATCTCCTCTTTTGTAGGAGTAATTGAGTTTGCTATAGCTTCAGCTGCTGCTATTTTTATTTTATTGTCTACAACTTTTGCCCTACTATCTAAAAGTCCCCTGAATATCCCAGGAAAAGCTAAAACATTATTTATTTGGTTTGGAAAGTCAGATCTTCCAGTCGCTACAATATATGCACCTGCTTTTTTTGCTTGATCTGGCATAATTTCTGGAACAGGATTCGCCATAGCAAAAATAATTGATTTTTCTGCCATAGTTGCAGCAGCTTTTGTTGTAAGCACATTTGCGACACTGATACCAATAAAAACGTCTGCTCCTTTGATGACATCTGCTAAGCTTCCTGAATTTTTTTCTTTATTGGTTTTTTTAGCAATAGATTCTTTTACAGAATTCATACCTTCTTTTCTTCCTTGATAGATTGCACCTCGGCTATCACAAAGGGTAATATCTTCTGTACCATAAGCTAAAAGAAGTTTAGTTACTGCAATTCCCGCAGCACCAGCACCATTTACAATTATTTTTATTTTACTGAAATTTTTATCTGTTAATTTTAACGCATTGATAAGTCCTGCAAGTACAACAATAGCAGTTCCGTGTTGGTCATCATGAAAAACAGGAATGTCTAATTGTTTTTTAAGTTCATCTTCTATGTGAAAACATCTTGGTGAAGAAATATCTTCTAGATTTATGCCACCAAAAGTGGGAGCAATTGCTTTTACCACTTGAATAATTTCATCAGGATCTTTTGTATCAAGACAAATAGGGAATGCGTCAACATCTGCAAACTCTTTGAGCAAGATAGCTTTACCCTCCATTACTGGCATTGCAGCTTCAGGACCAATATCTCCTAAGCCAAGCACTGCAGTTCCGTCTGAGACAATAGCTACTGTGTTTGCTTTAATTGTATATTTATAAGCATCTTCTTTATTTTTAGCAATTGCGCTCGATACTGCCCCAACACCAGGAGTGTATGCTAAAGAGAGTGCTTTTTTATCTTTTAACTTAATCTTAGAAACTGTTTCTAATTTTCCTTTGTGTGCTCTATGCATATCTAGTGCTTGCTGTTTCAGTTCCTCTTGTTGATTTGCCATGTACATTTAACCCTCCTCCTAAATTGGACCAATTATGAAAAAGATTATATTTAATTGGCTCTACCATATTTAAACCTGTCTCTCTTCCAAAAGAAACTTCCTTACATCGAAATCTTTCTTTATCTATTCCACTACCCCAAAGCCCACTTAATAGAGTATCATGACTTACAACCACAACTTGATAACCTTCAAAACTATGTGGTTTCTTAATTTTTGTTCTTGCATAATTACTATGGGAGGTTACATCATCTTCTGATTCTCCGTGAAGATTTCTTTTTCTGTCTTCTTGAGCAACATAATGTATTTCAACACGAAGTCCATTTAATAATGGATCATTGTCAAACCAAACAGCATCATCATGAATTGCTTTATAACTTGAATAATTTCTTGGACTCTCATATATGTTATCATGTTCGTAAGTAAGAAGACGACCAGTACTTCTATTAAAATAAGATAACTCTTCGGCAACTTCTTTAGTTTCTGTTACAACAGTAAGAGCATACAAATCACTTACAAAAGGTCTCCTAGGATCAATTTTACTGACCATTCCTTTGCCCACTTCTAGTGTTCCCCTACTCATTTTTTCAATAAGACTAGGGACTGATTTTGTTCGAGCTACAATTTCTTTTACTGGATGAGACAGTTCAGTATTTTTATATGTAAAAACAACTGCCCCCCTTCCATTATGGTGAGGAAAAGGGGCACACACATACTTTTGTTCGATTTGATCAAGAAATTCAACACCCATATCAAATGCAAGTTTAAGTGCCATTTTATCAGCATATACTGGATTTCTTTCCATAAGAACCAATCTCCTCTGTAGATCTAGGAAGGTTCCATCATTTGCTACCTCTTTAAGGATTAAACCAGCTAATGAAGGGAACATAGCATCTGTTGAGTTATGAACAATCCCATCAATGAAATCAGTTAGATATTTATAACTATTTGTCACGAGAATAAGAGGGGGAGCATATACTTTATATGTCTTTCCCAAAATTAAACTCAAAACAATTTTGATTTGAGCTCAGTAGCTCTCTCAGGAGCATATTTTTCTAAGAGTTCTAAATTATTCTTTGCAATAACTAAACTATGCCTACAATCACTAGAACAAGGAAAATGTGCTATCAAAACAGCATCTTGGTCCCTTTTACTCAGATCTAAATGAGGATTCTCACTTTTTATTTCAGGGTTTGGATTTTCTGCAGAAAATTCTTTGGCAAAATAATCAACACAACATTTTGGATAACCTAAAATAAGCCCAAAAGCACCATCTTGTCCAGTAAGTTCATAAAATGCAGCTAAATATGCTTGTGATTCATCCTTTGAGAGATAATAAAAATGTGCGCCTTCTCTTGGATCATTGTCTTTGAGCACAATTCCTTTATTTGAGAAATCTCCTGATTCTTCATCTGAGAATAATACCCTAAATTTAGATTTTGCATAAGCTATATTGTTTATTCTGCAAAACTTTTCCACTTTTTTAAATTCTTGTTCATAAAAAGCTTGACGTACAACATTTTTTTGGTTTGCAAAAAGTAGAAGCATTTCATCTGCTTTCATTTTACTCCCGAATACTTTTGTGAGTTTTTTGTGCATTTGTAATTGTAGAAAGTTATTGTTTTTATCTTTTTCTAAGTTGCATGACTCAACTTTCCCTTTAAAATGTCTAGATAGACCTGCCAAGCCCTCTTTCCCCCTGCAATTGCTTTTTGTACGATTTTATAAGCAATGTTGTGTAATCCATTCTCAGCAGGTCTCTCTTCAATAAAAGCGTCTTTTAAATTTGCGATATTATGTTCTTTAATCACATCCATCCAAGCGAATGAAAATGCAAAAGCTTTTGCTTCCTCATTGTGAATATTTGAGAATGTTGGTGTTAAAACGTGTCCTAATTCGTGCCCCAGGGTTAAGAGCACCCTTGCTAAACTCCCCTCTAAGACAAATACTTCAGAGATAAGCCCCATTTTTCTTCTGTTTAAAGAAAGTCCTATAGTACTTGGATGTGGTGCCAATTTTCTAAACGCTTCTTCATCTAAAATTCTTACCTTAATATCATCTGGGAATTTTGTGTTAAAGATTTTTTCAAAAGCATCTTCAACAAATTCTTTCAATTCTTCAGCCTTACCAACAAAGGTTCCATGCATTCCTGGTTTTAGAAAATTGTCAGGGATGAAATGATAATTGTCTTCTCTGTGCACTGTATGCGTATTTATGTAACTTGTTTCTGTACTGGTGTAAGAATTATCTTGAGCAATGTAACTTGCTGTATTTCCAGTGAGTCTTTCTAAAGGACTAGACATTAGAGAATGATACGACTGAGCTAGAACGCCAGATATAGAATACATTGGTTCTATATCAACTGAGCTCGCCATATATTCTAAAGGACTTGCACTCATAGAAAAACTTGGATGAGATCCAGAATAAGATTGAGACATTCCATACATAGAATTTATTGTATATTTTTTAGAGATAAAATGCTTTTGTTAAAAGTGGGACAAATAAGTCAAACAGTTGCTTTATTTAATCTTATTAATATGTTTTTTTTTCTTAAATTGTTTAATAGTGTTAATAGTGGTATTTAGAATTCTTTGCAAAGCTTCATGTGTGTTAAAGGCATTATGTGGTGTCACAATTACATTTGGCATCTTGAGCAAAGCATGATTTTCCACTAAAGTTTCAAGGTCACATTTTTTTAGGAAAGCTTTTTTCAAAAGTTGTGTTTCTTCTAATAAATCACATTCTTCTTCTAAGACATCTAAGGCCGCTCCTGCAATTTTCTTTTTCTTTAATGCTTGATACAGGGCAGTAGTATCAATTATGCCTCCACGAGCAGTGTTCACAATAAAAGCGTTTTGCTTACAAAGAGAAAGCATTCCTTTATCGATTAAATGGTGTGTATGTTTATTTTCAGGAATGTGTAAAGATATTATATCTGATTGTCTCATTAATGTTTTTAGGCTTACAAACTTAAGCCCATATTTCTTTTCTAATTGTTTGTCCTTATGAATATCAAAAACTAGAATTTTCATCTCAAAACCGTGAGCCATACGAATTGCGTGCAAACCTATTTTTCCAGCTCCAACAATCCCAATTGTTTTTCCTGCTAAATCAAATCCCCTTAAATCTTTTAGTGAAAAACTTCCAGACTTTGTTCTTTGGACAGCTGGGACTATTTTTCTGGAGAGTGCAAGAATTAAAGCAAAAGTGTGTTCAGCAACAGTATTCTCTCCATAGCTAGGCACGTTACTTACTTTTATCTTTCTTTTCTTGCAAGCTTCCAGATCAATGTGATCAAAACCAGTACTTCTAGTAGTAATTAGTTTTAGTTTAGGTAATTTTTCTAGAAGCTCCGGGGTAATTTCATCATGAATAAAAACCGAAAGTACTTCTACGTCTTTAAACTTCTCAACACTTTTAGGGGTTAATTTTTTAGAGGAAAAAATAAGAGAGTCTTTAGGAAAAGATTCTTTTAAAGATTTTTTTTCCCAAGTATCACACTTAAAAAAAACAATCTTCATTTAGTTTATTCCTCCACTGTGATTTCTAAAGGTTGAAGAACAGTAATTATACCATCAACAATTAAATATTCATCAGCTTCATCAAAAGTCCAGGTATAAGTCTCTTGAGGGTCTAAAATACCACTTTTGATATCATTGTGGTTTCTTGTACCAATAACCATAGCAATATCTGGTTTTTCATTCTGTCTTGCATTAACAAATGTTATAGATTCGCCTACATTTATTGTTAATTCTTCAGGTTCCCAACCATCAATTTTCATGTTTATTACATGATCTCCTTCATATTCAGTTGTTTCTTCTTCTGTTTCTTCAGTATTATTTTTTTCAACATCTTCTTCTGTGGATTCTTCCTCAGTCTCTTCTTCATCCTCAATAGCTTCTTCAATTTCTTCTTGCACTTCATCTACCACTTCTTCAACAGCATCAATGATTTCTTCAACTACACCTTCAGTTGAGTCACTTAGCTCTTCATTAGCTTCAGGTGTATCACTCGATGAGAAACCAGTAAATAATCCAATAATACTAAATTTTATTTTATTCCAAAATCCATTTGCTCTATAACTAATGGCTCCAGATTCTAACCCAGAGGTTATTTCATTTATTGCATCACCAGAACTAAGAATACTATTAAGTTGAGCTTCCGAGATAAAGACATCTAAATCAGGTTTTTCAAAAGATTCAAGGGCAATTGATTCTATCACACCACCAGCAACAGAAAGTGAAACTATTTCTTCACTTCCAGAATCCATATTCATGTGAATATTAATATCAGCATTTCCAAAAATTACTTGGATCTCGCTTGGAATCTTTGCTCCAGAATAAACATCTAATTGGCTTAATAATTCACTAGTATCTTCAGCACTCGCAGACACCATACTAATGCTTAGAATAAACATTAATAGTAAAAAAATCACACTCTTCTTCTCTCTCACCATCTCTCTCACCATCTCATATATATTCTCCAGTAGTCCTTTCTAAATACTATTTGAGAATCATAGGATGTAAATTAGGAGGATATTTAAACTTTGCCCCTACCTATTTTCAATTGGTATTCTGAAGGCGCTAGTTTTACCCATTGTGACTTGTTGCGAAAGGTTTAAATAGTATTTGTTACTCAGAGGTATTAACATCTATCACCTCTTTTCCCCAACAGAGTGTTTTCGGATACTTTGTTTGGGGTTTTATGCTCATTTCTCAAGAATTTTAGATTAATTAATGATACTTTTTTCTTCTCCCTTGATGTAGTAACCACATAAAAAGCATACCCACTAAAAGTCCTTGAAAAAATCCAGAGACAAAGGTACTGATCTGTGGCAATACTTCAAAATTAGTTTGAATCAGAGTTCTCTGCTCAGGGAAATAAATGTCTAAATCACTAAGTTCTAAAGCATACTCCAAATAGAGTAGTGAGGAATAACTCATCTCTTCTGATCCCAAAGTATTTGCATACTGGTAATAGGAGAAACCTAATATTGGAAAAAATCCTTCTTCAACATTCTCTGAAATTATTCTCTCTACAGCCCGTGATCTACTTTCTAAAGAAGCTGCAAAATTTTCATCATTGATTCCTAAAGAGCTTAAAATCGTACTAGATTCTGCTTTTGCTTGAGAAGCCTGCATTAAACAAATGCTATGGTCACCCTCTCTTTGTGCAAATTGTGCACGTTCAATCTTTCTATTAATATCAGATAGGTCTAATTCTGAGAGATAAGTGCCCACATATTGAAAACGCTCTTGAGCCTCTTCAAGTTTTTTTTGACAAACATCTGCTAATATAATATCATCAACTAAAAGGAGTTTTCCTTCCATAGAAAAAAATTGCATCCAAGAAGTTGCTGAATTTAAACGTTCACGAGCAAAGGCTAAAGAAGATATTTTTATATCTGTGTGATTTGATTCATTTGCATCTTCTAACAATGTGAGTACTTCTAATAATCTTTCTTCAACAATCATCTTTGTTTGTAGATCACTAATGGTCTCAATCACTTCCGACTCTACTTGACCACTAAGTAAAGTGACATTCCCTTCAATACGAACAGATTCAGTAAATATCTCCAGGTCACTTAAATTACTAAGTAATAAATTTTGTGTACCCAGGTATACATTTAATCCAAAACAAAAGCTTGCTGCCGAATAATGGTCCCCTTCGTTTTGAGCAGCGTTTGCATCTAATCTTCTTTCATTAATAACATCACGAATTTCATTTTTTTCTTCTAAACTTAATTCTGATGAATCAAACAAAGCTTGTAACTCTGATTCTAAATTATCTGATCTCTCACAAAGATCTGTTTCTAAACTTTTCATAATCTGGTTATAACTTCCATCAACTTCAAAATCAAAATTATTCTCCCGTAATTCTATGCCTGTTAGATGGAATAATACATCATTGAGATCACTTACTTCTTCAACTTCAATCCCTAAACCTTTGGTGCCATAATCAATTAAATTATCATAAGGGTTTGCATTAAATAATGGCATATCTTCTTTTGCCAGCGGGTTAGATTTTGCTTCTTTATATTGAGCACTCTCATCTGCATCTGCTTCTTCACTTTCAAACTCATGATCACTAGATCCAAGACTAATGAGTACTTTTGAAAGATTTTGCTCGGCTGCTGCCTCAATTTTTTCTTTAACTCCACCTACTGGACCTACAATCCCACCAGAATTGATTGTACCAGTTATTGCAACACTTTCATCATATTCTAAATCTAATACAGTTAATGTAGTGAGTGCTGCAATTGCTGCACCTGCGCTTGGTCCTCCAATGATGTTAGAATGAGCGCGAATAGTATAAATAAAATCATAATGATCACAGTCTAAATCAAAATAATCGCAAGCAATTTCTTTAGCATATCTAGTAGAAATTTGTGTATCAATTTTTGTTAAAGGGCTTGTATCTAAAAAAACTCTTCCAGACCCAACCCTTACTTCTAAAAATAAATCTGCAGTGCTTCCTTGGTAAGATCCATCTTGAAGTTCTTGTACTGCTAAGAGTGGAAGATGGTTTAATTTTCCTTCCTCAGAGCTTGCTACCAAAGGAAAACTGATCAACAATAAAGCTAGAACTATTAATACCCCCTTCATTAGTGAATCAATTATTTTTCACTATTTAAACTTTTACTTTAACTAAAAAATTAGTAAAATTGTGAACTACTCCAGACCTCCCTTCGGTCGATCTGGAGCGTCAATTTTGAAAGC
>CAYWPT010000007.1:0-33346 GCA_964460605.1 uncultured Methanosarcinales archaeon | reverse complement strand
CCGTTTGGAGCAAAAAGGTTAGTTGTATAAAGTGTTAAAGGGCCTAGAACACCATCTAATGTATATTCAAAACCAAGAGTTTTATCTGATTTAAGAAACATCTTCATTACAGTTGGTTCATTTCCTGCAGTTTGCTTAAAGATAAAAATATTATTTTGAGTACCTATGCTAGGAAGAGAATCTACTTTTATCCAAAACTCAATAGAAAAATCGTTTGCAAAATCTGCTTCTATGTCGTTTGTAGAAAACTGCCCACCAGTTCCACGTTCATAAAGAGCTTCACCAAAGTAACCATCTCCTCTATTCTTATTATCATCAGAGAAAAAGTAGAGTACGCTATTAGGAACATCTAAGCAAAGGTCCCCATTATTAACTGCTTGACCAACTACTGGTTCTTCAACATTAACTGCTAAGAAAATGACTCCAGCGATTATTGCAATAATAAAAATGCCAGCGAAGGTTGCACTTAACATAGAAGTTTGATTTTTTTTCTTTCTGAGAGTAGCTTTTTTTCTAGCTAAAGCTTTCTTCCTGCTAGATCTAACTCTACTACCTCTCTTTGACATCTAGAAGAAATAACTTTTTTTTGTATTTAAATCTATCTATAGAACAAAACTAGAATAAAGCTAAATTAATGATTTAGCTTTCTCTAAAGAACTGTCGTCTCTTGCAACAATTGCTTTCTCTTTAGCAACAATAATTGGTCTTTGTAAGATTTTAGGATGTTTAATAATCACATTAAAGATTTCATCTTCTGTTAATTCTTTTCCCTCAATAAATTTTTTGTATTCACCCTCTTTTTTCCTTAGGGTTGCGTCTAACGTTAAGCCTTTTGAAAGAATTTCTTTTAACTGCCCTTTTGCAATACTTTCTTCTAGGTAAAGTACTTTTTCAACATCTATATCCCGTTCTTGTAAATACTTATCTGCAATCCTACACTTGGAACACCTTGGGTTAAAATATATTTTCATACCTTAACTAAAATGAAGGTCACTTAAATACTTCTTTATCTAAAACTATTTATACTTCTTTTCAATTTCAAAAGGGAGGTGAGTTTATTATGAAGAAATATATTATTAGTTTAATTTTAATCTTAACAATTAGTCTTCTTGTTTCTTGTGGAAGTGGTTCAGGCGAAGCCATTTTAGTAATTAATGAAGAATCAATCCCAGAGGTTGAAGAAAACATAGAAGAGATAGAGGAAATTGAAGAAGAGATTGAGATTTTAGAGGATACAAGTTGTTCAGAAAATAGTGGATGTGAAACTGGATTATTGTGTATTGACAATGAATGTCAAAAATTGACAACATTATATGATACAGAAAGTTCTTGCGATATCACTTGCAACTTTGATACAGTTATAATAAGTACAAGCGATGGAGACGAATTAACATTGTCACGTGGCCAAGGGAGTTATACTGCAGCAGGCGCATTAGAATGGAAACTAGTCTCAAGCGCAGATTATTGTATGCAAGAAGAAACATTAGTCGCAGTTAAATTACTTAAGAAAAATTATGGGAGGATTATTGCTGAAGAAGTTGTTACTTTAACAGTTGGCGAGACAAGTGATATCATCACTCATCCACAAATTGCTTCCATAGAATTCACATTAACTGTAGAAAGCATTAATGAGCAATGCTCATAATTTTTTTATTTTTTCAAAATACCCGTAACCACAACCAGTGAATACACAATTAAATAGGAAATTTTATGTGCAAGAAATTTAAAATTTCTTAGCACTGGTGGGATTCATTGGATTAAAACCATCTGATTACAAATATTAGAACAAAAGGTAAGATATAGAATATACTAATAATATAAGCTATTGGTAATGCCCTATTTTTTAGAGAAAGTTGTGTAAGAGATCTTGACATGTGAATTGGATATTTTCTAAACGGATACACTAATGCTGAGCCAAAAACGTTGAATAACAGATGTACCAAAGCAACAGTCACTGCAGCAGTTGATGAAGTTGCCAAACCTGCAAGCATAGCAGTAATAGTAGTTCCGATATTTGCGCCCAAAATAAAAGGAAAAATACTCTCAACAGAAACTATCCCAACACCAGCCAAAGGCACCGCTAAAGAAGTACTAATAGAACTACTTTGTACTAAAACTGTTAATCCTGCTCCAAAAACAAAAGTCCTACCTGGACTTGAAAAAATATGTTCATTGAGTTTATGTTTAAATTCTGATTCTGCTAAAGGTTTCATAATTTTACTAAAATAATGTAAAGAATAGAAAAGTAAAACTACAGAGAAAATTACTATGTACAATGGATTTTCACCAAAAGAATATTTAATATAATTAGTAACTGGTTTTAAAATATAATCTAAGGGGTTAAAAAAATCAATACTAGATGATGTGCCCACCAAAGAAGCTGTAAGTAAGGTAGCCATTCTCTCTAAAGGGTGAAAAATAATCTCTATAGGAAAAAAGAATAATACAACAATAAAATTAAAAAAATCATGTACTGTTGCCACTTCAAAAGCGTTCTTAAATTCCCCTTTTTTAGTAATATGTGCAAGAGAAACAATGGTGTTTGTGATACTTGTCCCAATATTTGCGCCCATTATGATAGGAATTGCGTTAGGGATAGTCAAAGCACCACTTGCTACTAAACCAACAACAACAGAAGTACTCAAAGATGAACTTTGTACCATTGCAGTTGCTAAAATACCCACAAAAATACCAATGAAAGGATTATCTGTAAAATTAATTAATGCTGTAGCAAAATCAGCCCCGAATAATTTGAAAGCACCACCCATCAGTTTAATACTTAGCAAAAATATGTAAAGAATAATAAATGCAAGAACAATTCTTTGAATTAAATCTCTTTTTCTCATTTATCCACACTTAATTTTTTGAATAATTTTTTTTACTTGTATATAAACACTTTCATAAAGAAGATTTAAATACTTGTGAGAATATTTTATTTGAATTATATTGGAGGGTTTTTAAAGATGGCATTATTGTGGGTATTATTGAATCCATTAGTATTTTTATTAGTTATATTAGTACTATCAGGATTGAAGATTGTAAAGGAATATGAAAGAGGAGTAAAATTTACTTTAGGGAAATATGCGGGGATTATGCAACCTGGCTTACGAGTAGTTATCCCAGTAGTTCAAAGTTGGGAAAGAGTTGATCAAAGAGTACGTACAGTTGATGTACCTGATCAAGATTGTATCACCAAAGATAATGTTTCTGTTCGAGTTAATGCTGTACTTTACTTTAAGATTAGAGATACAAAAAAGTCAATTTTAGAAGTTGAGAACTATTTTCATGCAGTATCACAATTATCACAAACTACTATGAGAGATTTAGTTGGTGAAGTAACCTTAGATGAGTTATTGAATCAAAGAGATCAGCTTTCTAAGCGTATTCAACAAATTGTAGATAAAGCTTCAGACCCATGGGGGATTTTAGTGACTTCAGTAGATCTAAAACATATTGAATTACCAAATGATATGAAACGTACCATGGCTAAAGAAGCAGAAGCTGACCGTGAAAGACGTGCCGTGATCATTAAAGCTGAAGGAGAAGTTGCTGCTGCGAACAACATGGCAAAGGCTGCTAAAACATTAGCATTGGCTCCTGGTGCCTTACATCTGCGTACTTTACAGAGTATTAATGATATGAGCAGTGATCAGAGCAATACTGTGATTTTTGCTGTACCTTTAGAAATTCTTCGCGCATTTGGTGTTGATGCACCTGTGAAGAAGAAGTAGGTAATTTTTTTATTTTCTTTCTTAAATCTAATGAAGCATATACAGATAATGAATCTATATTTTCTATTATGATTAAGTTTTTTAACTTTAATTTTCTTTAAAGCTTATGTTCAGTAAAGTACAAGATATAGCTACATTAGATGAAGGAGACACAGTTGCTGACATATTTATTATTAGGGAAAAAGGCGGACTCTATGATTACGCTGGCGGTTCTAAATGGCGTTTTGAGCTTAAGATAGGTGATTCTTCTGGAGAGATATTCTTGAAATATTGGGGTTCTGAAGATAAAACAAACATGGTGTCGTTGTATAACTCTTTTTTTGTCAATGATGTCATTTTTGTCCAAGGAAAAATATCTTCTTTTAATAATAATGTAGAGCTTAGTGTTAATCAAAGCAATGAATTAAAAAGATTAGCTGAACATGAGTATGAAACTGGCGCTTTTGTTAAAAAATCTCCAAAGAATATTAATTTGTTATGGCAAGAGCTTTTAGATTTATTAAATTTAGTAAATGAACAAGAATTGAAGAGAGTTTTAGAATCATTTTTCCATGATTTGGAATTCTCAACTGCTTTTAGAAAAAGTCCCGCTTCAATGTATAGGCATCATGCTTGTGTTGGTGGATTACTTGAACATAACCTTAATGTTGCAAAAATTTCTTTAGAATTATTAAAGATTTATCCAGGGCTTAATAGTGATTTGCTTATTACAGGAGCATTATTACACGATATTGGTAAAGTAAAACAATTTGATGTACATACTTCAATTGAAATTAATAAAGATGGGAATATGTTAGGGCAGGTAGTGCTAGGCTTAGAAATGTTAAACAAAAATCTTGAGAGATCAGACCTTAAAGAAAAAACAAAATTGAAACTAAAGAATATTTTAGCTAGCAGTTTAGGTAAAAAACATTTTGGTGCACCCAAGACTCCTGCAATTCCAGAAGCATTGGTAATAAGTATAGCAAAAGAATTAGACGCGAAAACATCTTTTATGCTAGATCTAATAAAAGATAATAAAAGTGACGAGAATTTTTTCTTCCATAAAGATTTTGGAAACATTTTCTTAGATTAATTTTTTTATTAATGAGTTATTTTTTTGTGAAAAAACAGAAAGCATTTAAATAAAAACTTTCTTTTCTTAGTGTAGGTGTTAATAGAGGAATGGCAAGAAAATATGATGTAATCTGCATTGGTTCTGCAACTGTAGACCATTACGTTTCTATGCGTGGCAGCATATCGACGATAAAAAAAGGTGTAAAGGTTCTTACACATAATTATATGAGACATTCTGGCGGTGGTGCAAGTAACGTTGCTGCTGCACTTTCTAAATGGGGATTAAAACCTGCAATTATTGCAAAAATTGGGAAATATGAAGACGCAGGTTTTATACTCGATGAATTAAAGCATTACAAAGTTCCTTTATTAAATAAAAAAAGATCTGTGCACCACAGCGATAATAGTACCATTGTCTGTAGTGTAAAAGATAAAGATAGAGTTATTTTTGTACACAAAGATGCAAGTTCTGATTTAGGGCCTGAAGATGTAAGTAAAGAAGCCTTGATGAGAACAAAATGGATTTATCTTTCTACACTTGTAGGAAAATCTCACAATACTATGAAAAAACTTATGCCTTTCGTAAAAAGGAATAAGATCAATTTATTGTTTAACCCAAGTTCTTATTTAGCAAAACAAGGTGTAAGAAAATTAAAACCTTTCTTATCTGCTTCTAAAGTAATTATATTGAATAAAGAAGAAGCACAAGTGTTATTGAAAGATAAAAGAAGTGGCGAAGCAAAATTATTAGAAAAGTTACACAAACTTGGACCAGACGTTGTAGTAATTACTAATTGTGATAAATCATTGTATGCATACGATGGGACGCAACATTACCGATTAAAACCACCAAAAGTGAAAGTCTGTGATACTTCCGGTGCTGGTGATTCTTTTAATGCTGGATTTTTAGCAGCTTATCTTAAAGGATATTCTGTTGAAGAATGCTTGCAATTTGGTCAAGCACTTGCAAGTTCTGTAATTCAACATAGAGGAACTAAACATAAATTGTTAAACCATACTGCTGCTAAACGCGCAGTAAAACGGCATAAAATTACCGTACAGAAAAAAAAGTAGGGATGTTAGCTAATACCAAGAAATTACTCTTGAAAGCTCAAAAGGGCAAATATGCTGTTGCACATTTCAATATTAATAATATGGAAATTGCACAAGCTGCAGTGAGAGCTGGTGAAAAATGTAAAGCCCCAATCATTCTTGCCACTACAGGTGGTGCGGTTAAGTATGCTGGCATGGATTATTTGTATGCTATTGCGCAAGTAGCTGCAAACAAAAGTAACATCCCAATTGCATTACATCTTGATCATGGAAAGGACCCAGAATTGGTTAAAAAAGCCATACGTAAAGGATATTCTTCAGTAATGATTGATGCATCTATGTATGATTTGAAGAAAAATATTCGAGTTACTAAGCAGATTGTTCAAATGGCACATAGAAGAGGCATTTCAGTAGAAGCTGAGTTAGGTACTATCAGTGGTACAGAGGATTTAATCTCTGCGAAGAGGATAATATTGACTAATCCAGAAGATGCTAAAGATTTTGTAAGTGCAACAGGTTGTGATTTTTTAGCAGTAGCAATTGGGACTAGTCATGGCGCATTTAAGTTTAAATCTAAGTCAAAATTAAGAATTGATGTTCTGCGTGATATAGGTAAAAAAGTGAAGACACCTCTTGTTTTGCATGGTGCTTCAGCCGTGCCTAAAAAATGGGTGAGTTTAGCTAAGAAGTTTGGTGCTCAATTAGGTGGAGCAAAGGGAGTGCATACCGATCAATTGAAAAAAGCTATAAAGGCTGGAATTACTAAAGTTAACACAGACACAGATTTACGCATAGCATTTGATGCTGGTGTGCGTGAATTTTTGAAGAAAAAACCTAAAGATTATGACCCTCGGCACATTTTAGGTGGTGCTCGCAGAAATATGTGTATAGTAGCTGAAGAGAGGATTAAATTGTTTGGATCAAGAGGGAAGGCATAATGGCAAAAAAGAAAATTTATCTTGCATCAGACCATGGTGGATTTAGTTATAAGCAAAGAGTAATGAAGTTCTTGTTAAAGTTAGCTTATGAAGTAGTTGATTTAGGCCCTTACAAGTTTAAGAATAATGATGATTATCCAGATTATGTAATTCCATTAGCTAAAAAAGTTGCTAAGGATAAAAAAAGTTTGGGGATTGTCTTTTGTAGAAATGGCCAAGGTGTCTGCATTGCGACAAATAAAGTAAAGGGTGTGCGTGCGGTAACTGTTTTTACCAAAAAGATGGCCATGAGCACTAAAAGAGACGATAATGCTAACATTCTTTGTGTTCCAAGTGATTATATGGCTTTGTTAAAAGTTAAAAGTATTGTAAAAGTATGGATTGGTACAGAATTTTCTAAAGAAGCTAGACATAAAAGAAGATTGAAAAAAGTTGAGAAGGCTACTAAACGATGAGTAAAATACTTCCTTCAGTAATGGCTGCAGATCAAAAAGAACTTAATTGTTATTTGAAAAAGCTAGAAGGCGTTTCTTCTGTATTGCATTTAGATGTAGCTGATGGGAAATTTGTTCCCACAAAAGTTTTAGATTTTGATCTTCGTTTGAGTACTAAATTTTCTTATGGTGTACATTTGATGGTGAAAAATCCTAAAAAGTACATTTTAAAGTTGAAAAAAAAGAGACAAATAAAATATTTTATAGTGCAATGGGAGGCTGTTAAGTTTAAAGAAGCTTTCATTAATTGGTTGAAAAAAAATAATCTTAAGGTTGCCTTCGCTATAAAACCAGAGACCACATTTACTGATTTTAGAGGTTTTATTGACTATATGGATTATGTCTTGGTTTTGACTGTACACCCAGGTTATTATGGAGCTAAATTTTTGAAAGCTCCCTTAAAGAAAGTTGGACAGATTAAAAAACATAATCCACATGTAAAAGTTATTGTTGATGGTGGTATGGATCCTAAGACCATTTGGCTTGCTAAAAAGGCAGGAGCAGATTATTTTGTCTCCGGATCATTTATCTCTAAAAGTAATAGTCTGAAAAAAGCAAAAAGAATTCTTGAGAGATTAGTTAAATAAACCAACTAGATACAATTAAAGCACCATAACAAATTGACCCTAAAATAAAATATCCTGGTTGTCCTTTGCTTCCAAAAGGTACTTGATGCCTTGTAATACTAAAAAGCAAAATGCCAGTAACTATGCCTAATAATAAGTAAAAGACAGGAAGAGCAATAAAATCAAAGAAAATAAAACCAAAGATTACTCCAACAAAAGAAGAGCTTGCATTAAGCATAGATTCTAATTTAGAATTATGGGGCTTCATAGTAATTGCATTTACAAAAGTATAACTCAAGATTGGGAAAAAGAACAAAATCCCTTGAACTACATCTAATCTCATAAAAAATAAGAGTAAAATTCCGACTAAGAAATGATAAGCATAAGAGAACATATTTTCCTCAACTGTGAGTAAACGAATAAGCTCTTGTTTCATATGATGATGACGAAAGATATTTTTTTCAATAACATGATGTACAATAAAACCAAATAATACTGCTAAAAATAATAATTGGTTAATTGCAAAAGCGCCAACTGTAAATGAAGGGAATAATTCTAAAATAAGATAAGTTATAGAAATCCCAGCTGATAATGAAATAATTTTTGCCCGATAACTTTTCTTTTTAATATCAAATTGATTTCCCACATAATAGATTATACCTAATACAAGAGAGAGTACTAATACTAAAATAGTTATCAAAGACACAATAAAAAAACCCCTTGGTTTTTATGTGCAAATAATTTTAGATTATTTAACATAGATTCTATAAAACAATTATTATTTAAGAGCTTTTCTATAATGGTATTTACCTTTTAATTTCAATAATTTTATAAACATCTTCATAATAAAGGATAAATATTAAGTTTATGAGGTAAATTAAATGAAAACAAAAAATATAGTAGTTATAGCTGTATTGACTGTGGCACTTCTTTTATTTGCTTGCGCTTCTACTGAAGAAGCTCCAGCAGCTGAAGATGTGGAAGCACCAAGTGCTCCCAGTGAAGGTACAGCAGGCGCTTCTGACGGAGCAGCTGAAGAACAGGCAGTTATTATTGCTGGTGATGTGAGCATCTTAGGTCCTGAAGGATTCGATCCAATGGAATTTAGTGTTAAAGTTGGCGAAGGAGTAACCTTTGTAAATGCAAACGCTGATGATGTTGATGTGATTAGTGAAGTTGTTTTAGTATTCAAAGAAGAATTTAAGGTTGGTGGAGCAGTTGACTCACCTAAAATCCAAGTAGGAGAAAGCTATACTCACGTGTTTGAATCAGCTGGAACTTACGAATACTGGACTGTAGGTTACGGAGTTAAAGGAACCATTACTGTATTCGAATAGATTTTTTCTATTCTTATTTTAAAACATTTTAAGGTAATTAACAATGAAAAGTAAATTTTTAGTAATGATTTCAGTTCTTGCATTAGCATTATTCTTGTTTGCATGTTCTGAGACAAGTGAAGTTGCAGAAGCTCCTGAAGAAGTAGCTGAAGCACAGGAAGACGATGCTGAGGAAACAGAAGAAGAAAGTAGCGACATTGAAGATTCTGCTGAAACTGAGGATGCTCCTGAAGAAGAAGCTGCATCTGAAGTTGTAGAGATTAAAACTGTTGGTGTAACCTTTACCCCTGATACTGTAACCATTAAAGCTGGAGATTCAGTTTTATTCGATGTTGGCGGTTCACATAACGTAGTTGAAGTTAGTCAAGAAACCTGGGATGCTGGTCAAAAAGATGCTTTGGAAAGCGGTTTTGGAGTAGATTTTGGTGAAGAGAAGGAAATTAGCTTCGATACTCCTGGAACTTACTACTATGTATGTGCACCTCATGCTGCAATGGGCATGAAAGGTATGGTCGTAGTTGAATAGGTTTTCCTTATTTTTTTTCTTTTATTTTATCTTCAAAAGTTAATTTAATAAGTAATTCTTACTTCTCTTAATTTATGAAACTCGATAAAAAAGAAAAATCATTTTTGAAAAAAGCAATACCTATTACTGCTTTTATAGCTGGACTTTGTTGTTTTACTCCAGTTATTTTTGTTTTATTTGGTTTGAGTAGTGTTGCCTTTGCTGCATCATTAGCAGATAACCTTTATGGGAATTATAGATGGGTATTTAGAGGGGTCTCATTAGGTTTGTTACTAGGAGTGCTTGGATGGTATTTCTATACAAAAGAAGGAATCTGTAGTTTAGATGCCGCTAAAAGAAAAAGAAAGAAAATAATAAATTTAACCCTGATTACTTTGACAATTGCAATACTTTCCTATATTATTTGGTTGTATGTAATTGTTGAGATTATTGGTATTTGGTTAGGTATTTGGGGTTAAACCCTTATTTTCTAACAATTTTTCTATTTTTTCTTGATCAAAACCAACAATAATTTCTCCGTCAATATCAATTACAGGAACGCCCATTTGTCCTGATTTCTCAACCATTTCATCACGAGCTTTTTCATCATCAGTTACATCAACATCTTTGTATTTAATTCCTTTACTATCAAAAAATTCTTTTGCCTTTTTACACCAAGGGCAGGTTTGTGTAGAATAAATTTTAATTGTCATAAAATCAACCTCTTTTCTTTTTTACTTTGTGAAGTTAAAAGCTATTTAATTCTTTCGAAGCTCTGTTCTTCTTCAAAAAGGTTTAAAAGTGGGCGTAATTATTAAGATAGTATGGCAAAAACTAAAAAATCTGCTAAGGCAGCATTGTCTGAGACCTTAGAAGAAGAAGAAGAATACGTAGTTGAAAATCCAAGCCTTGAGAGTGATCTACAAGAAACTATTGTAGTGCAGACTTCTCAAGAAAAATTGGAGTTGACAGAAGCAAAACCAAAAAAGAACGGAAATAAAAGAACACCAGTTAAAGCTATTATTCAGGGAGAAAAAGTTATCACTGAGGTGAGTGATGATGCAAGAGAACTTTACAACCAAAGTAGGTTTGGAACACTCATTGAAAATGGCAAGGTAGAACTTACTTTACTTGAAGCATTATATCTTTTTGAAAAGGAAAGATTAGATCTCCGTAGTGAATCAGGGAGAAAAATTAGTTTTGAAAGTTATATCAAAAAAGCTAGAAAAGTTGAACCACAATTCTGGATTAGATATTCTGTATATAAGGACATAAGGAATAGAGGATATATCATTAAGACTGCATTAAAATTTGGTGCAGACTTTAGAGTGTATGATAGGGGAATTAAACCAGGAGAAGATCATGCACGTTGGATTGTCTATCCCGTACATGAAGGAAGTACCCTTACTTGGTATGAATTTGCAGCTAAAAACAGAGTTGCCCATAGTACAAAGAAGAGATTGTTAATGGGAATTGTTGATGGCGAAGGTGATGTAACTTATTATGAAATACGTTGGATGAAACCATAATAGTTTTCCATAGTGTTTCTGCTGTTGCAAAAACTATTTAAAGCCATTTCAGCTAAGGATTTGTATGCTTGTTGAAGATAAAATCATTAATTTTCTCAAATTTAACGGACCTAGTCTAGCGATCAGTGTTTCCAAACATTTAGGTGAGGATAATTTGATCAGTTCAGCCTATTTGAGTGAACTTGTATCACGTAAAAAGGTAAAAATCTCCAACATAAAGATTGGAACATCACCTTTGTATTTTCTTGATGGCCAAGAAGATCAATTAGTTAATTTTACTTCAGAATTAAAAGCTAAAGATAGAGAAATTCTATTGAATTTAAAAGATCAAAGAGTTCTGCGAGAAAGTGAATTAGATTTACTTCATAAAGTTGTTTTACGTTCTCTAAAAGATTTTGCAGTACCTTTGCACGTAACCTTTGATGGAAAAAAGGAGTTGTTTTGGAGGTGGCATTTACTTTCTCTAGAAGATTCAAACAAATTAATTTCTAGCTTTTTTGAAAGAGAAATTCAAGAGAGGGTTGAAGTTGAGAGAGCAATTGCTCATGAAAAAGCTGAAGCAACTACTAAAATTGAAATTGAAAAGAAGGCTAAAGAAGAAGCTTTGCTTAAAGAGGAAGAAGAAAAACAAGCTGTCCTAAAAGCTAAAGAAGATAGGAAGAAAGCTTTAGAGAAAAAGAAAAAGGAAGAAGAAGAAGAAGAGGCTGTTAAAAAAGCTGAGGAAGAGAGAAAAAAAGATCTTGAGGAGAAAAAGAAAGCACTTGAAGCTAAGAGGAAGAAAGATGCCGAAGAGCTCAAGAAGAAAGAATCTTTAGAGAGAGAAGAAAAGCTAAAAGAATTTGAAGCCCTGAAAATAAAAGAAGAAGAAAAGAAGAAAAAAGCAAATGCTAAGAAAAGAATTGAATCCTATCCCCTTAATACTACAGAGAAAGAAGTTGAAGAAGAAGTTTCAATTTATCCACCAGTTACTACTAAAAAGAAGGTCAATAAAAAGAAATTGGTAAAAGCTAAAGTTAAGCTTGATCCAACTCAAGAAAAATTGGTTAAAGAAGATTTGGCAGATAAAATTGAAAGAGAGATTAAAGGGGTTGAACCCGAAAAGGAAGATTCTATTGTTGAAAAGATTAAGAAAAAGATTACTAGAAAAAGAAAAAGTGACGATTTTTTAACTTCAATTTTACAATATCTTAAATCCATCAACATTGAAGTTGTTGATCATGATGTTGTGCGTAAGAATGCTGAGATTAACTTGACTATTAAAGCATCTTCTGTTGTAGGAACTATGACTTATTATTGTAAGGCTAAAAATAAATTACGATGTGATGATAGAGATATTTCAGCCGCGTATATGGAATCACAAATTAAGAAAATGCCTTTATTATTCTTGTATCCAAACGATATATCTAAAAAGGCCCAAGAGTTGCTTAATTCAGGTGCATTTGATAACTTAATGGCTAAGAAGATGCAGAAGGAGTAAAATGGCAGAATTAATTGAATGGGATATGTACGAAGTTTCTTCAGAAAAACACCCTTTAACTGGCAATATGGTCAGAGGGAGGTTAAGGAAATTTTGTTTAGGGAGAAGTATTAATGTTCTTGTTGAAAACACCCAGGATAAAGAAGCCCGAATTAGATTTGCAGTTATTTCTGGAACTGATATCTCTTTAATTAAAGAGTTTTTTAAGAATCTTTTTAATGATGTTCTAATTAAGCGAGTCTTTGAAAAAATTAAAAATCCAATCTTAGCAAAAATAAAATGTAATATTGAAGAAAGATATACTATTTAAAGATGGGATTAAAATTCAAAGGTATTGTTGTAAAAAAAAAGATTCGAATGGAGAGTCTGCGCGGTAAGGTATTAGCTGTAGATGGACAGAATATGCTCTACCAATTCTTGACAACCATTCGTGGTCCCGATGGAAGTCCCTTGACAAACAGCAAAGGTAATGTGACTTCTCATTTAATTGGTATGTTTAATCGAGTTACTTCTTTAATGGAAAGTGGAATGAAGTTGGTATTTGTCTTCGATGGAAAAGCACCTTGTTTGAAAGCTAAAACTTGGGAGAAACGTCGTGCTGTCAAAGAAGAAGCGAGTTTATTACTTAAAGAAGCAGAAAAAACTGGTGATATTGCAGGTATGAAAAAATATGCTGGACGTACTGCTAAATTGACCTCTGAGATGCTAGAAGATGCTAAGAAAGTTCTTTTGAAGTTAGGCATTCCTGTTGTACAAGCTCCATCAGAAGGTGAGGCGCAGACTGCCTATATGGCAAAAAGAGGAGACGTCTATGCATCAGTGAGTCAGGATTATGATAATTTAATTTTTGATTGTCCTACTTTAATTAGAAATTTATCAATTGCTGGTAAACGTAAAAAAGCAGGAAAATTTGCTTATGAGAAAGTTATGCCAGAGATTTTGTTACTTGATGAGAATTTAAAGGAGATGGGTATCGATATTGATCAACTAATTGTTTTAGCTATTTTATCTGGTACTGATTATAATCCAGCAGGAATTAAAGGTATTGGACCTAAAAAAGGTTTGAAGTTGCTTCATGAACATGGAAAGGATTTTGAAAAAATATTTGAAACAGTTAAATGGTCAGAACATTATGAAATATCTTGGAAAGAAATCTTTGACACGATTAAACATATGAAAGTGACCGACGATTATGATTTAAAATGGGGAAAAGTTGATGTTGCTGGATTAGTTGAGGTTTTAGTTAGTGGACATGAGTTTTCTGAGGATCGGGTGCGTTCAAAATTGGCTAAGTTAATGGAAAAGCAGAAAAAAGGCCAACAGAAAGGTTTGGGCGATTTCTTTTAACTATACTTTTATAAAACAGCTTTGACTTTGTAGATTCTATGCTAGCAGCTAAAGTAGAGCTAAAAAATGGACAAAAAGCAAAAGAGTTTCTTTTAGAAAAAAATCTTATTGATATGGGATTTAGACCTAAAAAAGAAGGAAGGTTCATTTATTTTGCATTAACTAAAAAAGCCAAAAGTAAATTGTTTGAAATAGTTGAAGCTGATTTTAAAGAAAAGAAAAATAGAGATACTATCAAAACAGTTCTCAAAGATAAATTAAGTCCTGAAAAGATTAAACTTATTCCAAGATCACAAGAAATCATTGGTGATATTCTTATTTTAGAAATTCCAGAGGAACTCAAGGGCAAAGGTAAAATTATTGCCCAAGCATTTTTATCATTACATCCACATTTGAAAGTTGTTGTGAAAAAATCAGAGATTCATTCAGGAGTATTTAGAACACGTAGAGTTAAGATTTTGGCTGGTGAGAAGCGTAAAGAGACTATTCATTTAGAGAGCAGAGTACGAATGAAATTGAACATTGAAGAGACTTATTTTTCTGCTCGGCTTGGCCATGAAAGACTACGTATTGCAAAACAAGTGAGGAAAGGTGAAGAGGTCTTAGTTATGTTTTCAGGAAGTGCCCCTTACCCATTAGTATTAGCTAAACATTCTGATGCCAAGCATATTGTGGGTGTAGAAATCAATCCGAAAGCGCATGCATTTGGTTTAGAAAATTTAAAATTAAATAAAATCAAAGAGGGGAAAATTGAATTATACAATGATGACGTACGCAAAGTTCTTCCTAAAATTAAGAAAAAATTTGATCGTATCTTAATGCCATTGCCAAAAACAAGTGAGGATTTTTTAGATATAGCTTTAACAAAGGCAAAGAAAGGAACGATCATCAACTTATATGCGTTCTTACATGAAAAAGAGATTAATGCTGAAGGAAAAAAAATCAAGGCTTTATGTAAAGATCTTGGTTATAAAGTGAGTATAAAGAAAAAAGTGAAATGTGGGCAACACGCACCACATATCTTTAGGGTATGTTATGATATTAAAGTAAATTAAGCCACTATCTTTATAAAAAAACAAGAAATATCCTAGTATATGGGAAAAAAAGTACTACCGCACAAGATATTCTGTTTTTATCAGGACCCAAGAGGAAGAAAACTATACACTAAATGTTTGATTAAACCAGCTGAATCTCATTTTGGAGAACGTTTAGTTAGAGACAACGGTGAGACCTTCAGAGAATGGGACCCAAAAAGAAGTAAACTTGCTGCAACTGTTGCAAATGGATGTCAAAACACAGGAATTAGGGAGGGCAGCACAATTCTATACCTAGGAGCATCACATGGATACACACCAAGTTTTGTCTCAGATATGATTGGTCCAGAAGGAATATTATTTGCTCTAGATTTCTCACCAGAAACCACAAGAGATTTAGTTTTTCTAGCTGAGAAAAGAAAAAATATTATGCCAATTTTAGCAGATGCGCGTCAACCGGATACTTTCCAAGGATTAGTGAGCCAAGTAGATGTTATCTTTATGGATGTTGCTCAAAAAGATCAAGCTGAAATTTTCTTACGAAATTGTAAATTATTCTTAAAAGAAGATGGTGTAGGATTGTTAGCAATTAAAGCTCGTAGTATTGATATTAGAAAAAATTCAAAAGAAATCTGTCAAGAAGTGCGTGAAAAAGTTGAAAAAGAGTTTATGGTAACAGATTTCAGAGATCTAGGACCACACGAACAAGATCATTATATGCTTATTATTAAGAAGAAAAAATCTAGTCCTGGCTCAGTAGCTAAACCTGGAAACAATAAAGGGTCTCGAAGAAAAAGACCAAGAGATTTTGATCACAGAGGTTCTGGAAGAAACAGGGATAATAATAGAGGACGTGATTCTAGAAGATCTGATCGTGGTTCAAGAGGATCAGGTAGAGATCGTGATGCTAAAGGTTCTCGAGACAGAGCTAAAACATTTTCTGAGTATAGAAAGAAAAGAATATAAATTAAGGATTTACTAGATCTCCTAAATCTTTATTATTTGCAGAATTAATTCTAGTTTCTGGATCTATAAAAACTTCAGTATTAATATTTGCTGTAACTTCTGTTGATTTAAGAAACTTTCCAGAATAAAATGTATCTTCCCCTAGTTGCCTTTCAAAAACATAATCTTCAAGAAATCTTACATTAAGAAATTGATCTGGAAAATATTCTGAGCTTGGAAGTACTTCTGCTTGAACAAAAAATTTCCCATCAAGTGCTGAGCTGTATAATACTCTATTTCCTGGTTCTAAAGAAAGGGTATCTTTTAAACACCGATAAGGGATTGGTTTTCCAGTCATCTTACTCATCCTCATTTATATGAATTATTTGCACTGGGCAGACATCTGCAGCTTCTTGGTTAGCTTCTTTAGCTTCATCATCTTCCATTTGTAATTCCCAATGATCTCCAACTTCTTGCGCACCTTTTAATTGTGACATACCTTCTTCATCCATTTCCCAGAACTGTGGAGCTATAGCTGCGCATGCTCCGCAAGAGATACAATCTTTTTTGTAATGAACTACTTTAAATTTCATTTTCTTCACAGTTGTTAATTTAACAAGAATTAGCTGTTTGCTTTAAAAAGGTTTGTGTAAAAATAAGAGAAGAAAAAGAAAAAGTAAATAAAGAAAAAAAACTTTATTTACACCAAAGTAATCTATACTACTTTTGGGATTAATACTCACAACCAGTTGTAGCTGCAAGAACTGCTAAAGATTGAGTTCCAGTTGAACGTGAACCGTCTGCAAAGATCCAAGTTGGATATCCAGTAATTCCAGCAGCTTCACATTTTGCTTCTTCCTTGGTACATTCAACATATGGTAAATCTTCGGCTGTTCCAAACATTGCCTTTTGGTCCTCACAATGGCCACACAAATATGCACCATACATTTGAGCGCCTGATTCAGCTAAACAAGTTGCCAGAGCATCTAATTGTGGTTGGTTTTCTAATGGAACAATTTCTTCTCCACTGGTACATGCACTAAGAACAAAAGCTAGAGCAAGTACACTAACAATTAATAAATATTTTATTTTCATTATTTTCACCATTATTCATGTTCTGCCAAATATCTCTCGGCTTCAATTGCAGATTTACAACCACTACCTGCAGCAGTGATAGCTTGCTTGTAAGTATGATCTTGTACATCTCCACAAGCAAAAACCCCTTTAATATTAGTTTCTGTTGATTTTCCCTTAGTAATCAAGTAACCAGCTTCATCAACTTCTAATTGATCTTTAAACAATTCTGTATTTGGTTTATGACCAATAGCTACAAACATTCCATTACAAGGAATTTCTTCAATATCCTCACTATCAGAATGTTTTACTTTAACACCTTGTACTAATTTTTCACCAAATACTTCGGTTACTGAGTAAGGAGTTTTAATTTCAATTTTCTCATGATCCTGGGCACGTTTAATCATAATCTTAGAAGCTCTAAATTCGTCTCTTCTATGAATGATAGTTACTTTGGATGCAAATTTTGTTAGGAATAATGCTTCTTCCATAGCAGAATCACCACCGCCTATAACAACAACTTCTTTACCTTTGTAAAAAGCACCATCACAAGTCGCACATGAAGTCACGCCCCTGCCCATAAATTTCTGTTCGCTTTCCAAACCTAACCATTTTGCATTAGCTCCAGTTGAGATAATTACTGTTTTTGCTTGATATTTGTCTTTACCAACTTCAACAGTATAAGGAGCTTTACTAAAATCAACTTTAGTTACATCTTTAGTCACAATTTCTGTTCCAAATCGTAAAGCTTGCTTACGCATTTCCTCAATCAATTTGGGACCCATGATTCCTTTTTCAAAACCAGGATAGTTTTCTACTTCAGAAGTTAACATAAGTTGTCCACCTGCTTTATATCCTTCAAACATTAAAGGCTTTAATTCAGCTCTTGAAGCATAAATCGCAGCAGTGAGTCCCGCAGGACCAGAACCAATAATAATTATATCTCTGATTGTCATAATGAACATTCATCCCCCCTTCTTATAAAAACGTTTCTTTTAAGTAAACAGGGTTATTTGAATTCCCTACTTCTAAATGACTAATAAACATTAATAAAGGTTATTTACTCCATTTAAAGAGAATGAAGTTTACTATAGCTAAAAAGGATGATGACAACTTGCAGAAATATGCCACAGATGATTTACGTACTGCAAGGAAGTTTGCAAATAAATTGCAAGAAGAATTCAAGGATTTCTTAGTTGCCGCAGTTTTATTTGGTAGTTCAGCGAGACGTGAGACTACTGAAAAAAGTGATATTGATGTTATTGTAATCGGTGACGATATTGATTTTAAAATGACTCAAGCTTTTATCGAAACATATCGACTCATCATGGAAAAAGTGATCAATGATACTTCAACAAGATTACATATCACTTCTATGACTTTAAGCTCATTCTGGGATTATGCAAAAGCTGGCGATCCTGTTGTCTTTAACATTTTACGTGATGGTGTTCCTTTGTATGATGAAGGATTTTTTAGACCATTACAGAAGTTGTTGCGTACAGGTCGAATTAGACCAAGTGAAGAGAGTGTATGGAGATATTATGCAAGAGCTCCAAAAACTTTGACTAATAGTAGATGGCACGTAATGCAAGGAACCTTAGATTTATATTGGGCTGTAATTGATTCTGCACACTCAGCTTTGATGAAACATAATTATATCCCCCCATCTCCAGATCATATGGCAGATATGCTTGATAAGGCTTTTGTGAAAAATGGAAAGTTAGAGAAAAAATATGTGCAAACAATGAAAGACTTCTATGCTTTGAGCAAAGCTATTACCCATAGAGATATTAAAGAGATTTCTGGTGCACAATATGATAAATTGTATGCTCAATCAAATGATTTTGTGCAAAGAATGCGTAAATTGATTATGAATTAAAAGTAAAATTTATATTGTTCTTGGTTTTTGGATTTCTCATGAAAAAAGTAATTATGTATACAAAAGATTATTGCCCATACTGTCACAGAGCTAAAGCACTTTTAGATGTTAAAGGAGTGAAGTATGAAGAGATTGATTTTTTTACTTTATCTGAAGATAAACAAAGAGCATTATTTGATAAGACAGAAGGTTACACATCCGTTCCACAAATTTTTATTGGAGATGAATTTATTGGTGGATTTGATCAGTTACATGCTTTAGAAGTTTCTGGTAAATTGGATGATAAGTTAGCCTAAGTAGATAACTCAATACCATAAAGAATTTAAAGGATCTCAAGCACGAATCTTCTTGGTGATATATGTTGAAATCAGAAGAACTTTCTTTGCATCCTCTTTTAGCAATCTCTCCTATTGATGGGAGACATAGAACAATAACTGAACCATTATCTGCTTGGCTTTCTGAATATGCTTTAATGAAATACAGATTATACTTAGAGGTTGAATATTTAATAGCATTGAGTGAATGTCAGGAATTTAGAGCTTTAAGAGATTTCACCTTAGAAGAAAAAGAATTTTTAAGAGATTTAGTAAACAATTTTTCTCTGCAAGATGCACAAACCATCCAAAACATCGATAGATTTGGTTACAAAGGACAAAGACCAATTAATCATGATGTAAAAGCAGTTGAGTATTTCCTAAAAGAAAAATTACAATCATCTAGTTTAGCACAATTCACGGAAATAGTACATTTTGGTTTAACAAGTGAAGATGCAAACAATGTAGCCTACAATGCAATGCTTAGAGGGGCTTTAAAATTACATTATGTCCCTTCTTTAGTAAAATTAGTAGATAAACTAGCAGAGTTAGCTAAAGAAGAAAAAAATACAGCCTTGTTATCAAAAACACATGGACAGGCTGCAACACCAAGCACTTTTGGAAAAGAGTTTGCAAATTATATTGAAAGGTTACGTAAAGAATTAACTTATCTACAAAAAATGCCATTACCTACTAAAGCTAATGGAGCTATTGGTGCACATAATGCGCAAGTATTCGCAGCACCAGAAGTTGATTGGTTAGCATTTACTGAGGATTTTATTGAAAATTTAGGTTTTGAAGCTAATTTGTTTACAACACAAATTGAAAACCATGATGGAATAGCGAGAATCTTTTCTTCATTAGTTTCCATTAACAATATCTTAAAAGATATGTGTGTTGACTTTTGGATGTACATCTCTGCAGGTTATTTTACTCAAGCGAATATTGCGCATGAAGTAGGTAGCAGTACCATGCCACACAAAATTAATCCATGGAGATTAGAAGTTGGTGAAGGAAGTACTGCTGAAGCTAATGCAAAGTTACAAGGTTTCATTAATAAATTACAATCCTCACGTTTACAAAGAGACCTTTCAGATCATGAAGCACAGAGAGCTATTGGTGTAGGAGTAGCACATTCTTATTTAGCTACAGTGCATATTGCTGAAGAATTAGATAGGCTAAAAGTAAATAGAGAAATCGTTTCAAAAGATCTTAAAGGTCATGGAAATATTCTCACAGAAGCCATTCAAACTCTTCTAAGAATAGAAGGTAATGAGAGACCATATGAGTTGATGAAAGAATTTTCTCGTGGGGAAGATGCTACTTTAACAGAATTAAGGGAGTTTATTCGAGGGATGGATATTAGAGAAGAGACTAGAATGAAACTTCTTGCACTTAAGCCAGAAGAGTATATTGGTCTTGCTCCAAAACTAACTGACATTGCTCTGCAAAGATGGGAAGAGTTTAAACTCAATTATGAAGAACCTTACACTGATATTAGAAGAATTATAATAGATAGAAGGTCTTTGAAATTGAGCGAGAATGAAAAAGTTTCTTTACAACAAATCAGTGAAAGAGGAATTGAGTTAGTAGGGATCAATGTTTCTCCTGAAGAAATTTCTTATTTTAATAAAGTAATTAATGATACTGAATTTGAAGAAGAATGTAAAGGAGATGGCACAGTTTTTGTTGGAGAGAGGAGTAACTTCTTTGATGAAGCGAATAAAAGATTACAAGTTTGTATTAAGTTAGGTATTGGAGGGGAATTTTCCATGCATAACTTAGTTGAATTGCCATATTTAATTAATGCATTACAATAAGAAGAGGGACGAATTATGAAAAATAATCAAGTTATTGCAATCTTAGGAGGACAATGGGGTGATGAAGGTAAAGGAAAAATTGTTGATTGGGCAGGACAATATTTTGAAGTGAGTGCTCGCGCAACTGGCGGAAACAATGCTGGACACACAATATATATTAATGGTGAGAAACATGTTTTCCACTTAATTCCTTCAGCTTTAACTTGGGATCATGTAGAATGTGTTTTAGGTAATGGGATGGTTATTGATCCTTTAATTCTACTCAAAGAAATGCATGTTTTAAGAAAAAAAGGCTTTACTTGTAACAATTTACATATCTCGGGTAACGCACACATAATTCTACTTCTTCATAAGATGATGGATGGTTTCCAAGAAAGTCTACGAGGTGAAAATAAAAAAATTGGTACTACAAAAAGAGGAATTGGCCCAACTTATGCTGACAAGAGTCATAGAACTGGTGTGAGAATCAATGATCTTTTTGATAAAGAATTACTCAATGAAAAAATTAAAAATCATATTGAAGAAAAATTGTTTATTTTTAGGCAAGCTCTGCAAGATGAAGATATCTTACACAACCTTTCACAAAGTATTCCTGAAGACGATTTTTTTAAACCATTCAAAGAACAAATAGAGTGTGTTAAAAACTTAAATGTACAAAAGTTTGCATTTATTTTAACTAATTTATATTATTCTATTGGAAAATTGTTGAAACCACACGTAAATAATTCAAGTGCTTTCTTACAAAATGCCCTTGTTCAAGATAAACAGATATTATTAGAAGGAGCACAAGGCTTATTGTTAGATATTGATCACGGAACATATCCTTTTGTTACTTCATCAAATCCAAGTGTTGGTGGTTTAACAACAGGTTTAGGTATCCCACAAATTGATCATGTATATAGTATTTTAAAAGCTTACATTACCCGTGTTGGTGGAGGACCATTCCCAACAGAAATTCATGGTGAAACAGGTAATTATCTCAGAGATAAGGGGGTAGAATTTGGAAGTACTACTGGTCGTCCACGAAGGTGCGGATGGTTTGATGCCCTAATTGCAAGATATTGCTCACGCATCAACGGAAAAAAGATAATAATCACTAAATTAGATGTTCTTTCAGGATTAGATACCTTAAGAATTTGTAATTCATACAAATATACTGGAGAAGCAATGTATTATAACGGAAAATTCTTTTTCCCTGGAAAAATCATAAATCAATTTCCTTCAGATTCAAGAGTTTTAGCACATTGTATTGCAAACGAATGGACTGAGATGCCAGGATGGCAAGAAGATATTGGCAAGTGTAAAACTTTTGAAGAACTTCCACAAGAAGCCAAGGACTATCTACATAAAGTAGAAGAGTTAGGTAATGTACAAGTTGCAGTTGTTAGCGTTGGCCCAAAAAGAAATGACACAATTATTTTAGAAGATGCTGCATGGACTAAAGATAAAAAAGAAGTTACCTTGGTTCAAAATGAAGAGACTGGAGAAGTTGAAGAAAAACGAAAAATAAGGGCAATTTTGTATGACCTAGATAACACTTTAGTAGCTACAAACGAATTTGTAAGAACTTTAATTAAGAAAGTTGCAGCAGATATTAGTAAAGAAATTTCTTTTGTTCCTCCAAATGATGAAGAGATTAGTTTTATCCAAAGTAAAAATCTCGCATTTGAAGATATTTTTAAAAGATTATTTCCAAATCCGATTGATTACAAAAGAGATGAACCACTCGCTGAATTAGTTTTACGAAGATACAGAGCAGAAGCTCCGTTCTTACCTTACAAAGATACCAAAGGCGGAGTTGTTACCAAAAAAATCTTTGATAATGAAGGATTTATTCAAGGAATTGTAAGTAATAGGATAAGAATGGCTGAAGAAAGGTTAGGTCAAGCAGGTTATGATAGTTTTTCATTTATCTTATCTCCACAAGATCATGAAGATAGAAAACCAAGTTCTGCTGTCTTTAACGAAGCTTTAGAAAGGTTGTCACAACAAGGTCTTGGAAAAAAAGAGATTGTTGTAGTTGGTGACCATACTGATGATTATCTAGCTGCAAAGGACGCAGACTTAAGATTCTTTGCAGTGCTTCAAGGAAGTACAAAAGAAGAAGCTTTTATTAACTTAGGATTAAATAAAGAGGATATCATTCAAGATTTAAGTGAATTGAAAGATAAGTTAATCGAAGTGAAGAATGTTAATCAGCTTTTTTGAAGAATTTCCGGACGATGATACTTTGAGTAAAGTTAGTCTTATTTCTTTTCCTTCTAAATTATATTTAGCTGCTAAGAGTGTTTCTGAATTTGAAAAAATAAAATCTAAAATTAGTAATAAAAATATAATTAAAATAATTTATTGGCCTATACTTTCTAAGGATGAAGGTTATTGGATTTCTCCATTTTCTCAAAGACAAGCTTTGGAAAGAGTGTTTTCTGAATTAAAGAATAAAAAGACTCCAATTATGCTTGATTTAGAATATCCTATAACAAGAAATGCTTCATTGCTTTTCACTCAGTTTTTTAATTTTCTTGGAAATAAAAATAAGATTAAAAAATTTATTGAGAATAGTAAAGGTGAAATATACACAGTAGCTTATTCTTCAGATAGTTCAATCTTTTCTTTTCTTGGCCTTAATTATAAAAATTTAAAAATTAATCACATAAAAATGTATTATCACTCAATGCATGGCTTTAATGAAACTCTGTTTAGAAAGAAGTTACAGGTTTTGAGTAAAAAATTTGGTAACAGATTTATCCCTGGATTAGGTCTTCTTGCAGCTGGTATTCATGGAAATGAACCAGTTCTTAAAGTAAAAGAATTAGAGAGAGATTTATCCGTTGCTTCTGAAGAAGGAATAAAAGAAGTTGTTTTATTTCGCTTAGGCGGATTGGATAAAGAATATTTGAAAGTTATTAGAAAATTTAGTAATTAATCACCTTCTTTTATTTTATCATAATCTAAATTATTTTCTTCACAAATTTCCCTTAATTTCTTTTCAACTCCTTGTGTATCTTCTGTTGGAAAAATAGTTGCATCAGTTAAAGATGAAATTCCACCCGAAGCAATTCCAAGCATAGTAACAATAATTCCTGGAAGCAAATAATTAGGATCATCTGCAATATAACTTAATGGAGCAGAAACAGCTAACAATTTAATACCATAATTAAAACCAAGATTTGCTACACCATTTAAGTGTCTAACATATTTATGTGGTTTCTCTGAATTAGCAAAAGGAACCCCTTCATAGCCCATAAGATAGAGTTTTCCTGGATGAAATGTTCTTATTTGTTCAGAAAATTCATTACATAATCCTTCTAAAAGACTTCTTTCTTCAACCATAAACAATAATTATGTGATCTTTTTAAAAACTTAACCAAAGAAACTCTTCAAAAAGCCTTTACTAGCTTTCTCTTCACCTAACTTTCCAATCAATTCTTTCTGCTTCTTAGATAATTTTTTAGGAATTTGGATAGCAACTTTTACCATCTGATCACCTTTTCCAGACCCACGTAAATGAGGAATCCCTTGACCTTTCATTCTGAAAATAGTCTCTGAGTCAGTTCCTTTAGGAATCTTAAGCATAGCCTTTCCATAAATAGTAGGAACTTCTATCTCATCTCCTAGTACAGCTTGACTAAATGAAATAGGAACAGTAATATGTAAATCATCTTCTTTACGTACAAAATATTTGTGTTTAGTAACGTGCACTTCCACAAACAAATCCCCATAGGGTCCGCCTTCTGCTCCTGCTTCACCTTCGTTTTGTAATCTTAAACGCATTCCTGAATCTACTCCAGCTGGAATAGAGACATCTATTTTCTTCTTCTTACGTTCAAAACCTTCTCCTAGGCAAGTATCACAAGATGCATTAGCTACTTCTCCACGCGCATGACAATAATGGCAAGGAGCATTTTGTTGGAAAATACCAAAAGGCGTTCTTTGTGTTTTCTTTACATAACCAGAACCAGAACAATGACTACAAACTTGAAAATCTTTTCCACCACGACCTTTACAATCACCACAATGTTCTAATTTTTGAACAACAATAGTTTTTTTCACACCAGTTGAAGCTTCTTCTAGATTGATACTCAATTCATACAATAAATCAGATCCACGTTTTTGACGTCTTCCTCTTCCACGAGATGCTCCGCCACCACCGAATAAATGTTCAAAAATGTCTTCAAAGTTTCCGAAGTTTCCACCACGGAATTGTGACATTATATCTGAGAAATCGTAAGCTTGATGTCCACCTGCTCCACCAGAGAATCCAGCACTTCCGAATCGATCATATTGTGCTTTTTTCTTATCATCACCTAAAACAGAAGCTGCTTCACTAATCTCTTTGAATTTTTCTTCATACTCTTTTTTCTTTTCTTCTGAAGCTCTATCTGGATGATACTTCATAGCTAACTTTTTGTAAGCCTTTTTAATCTCAGCTTTTGTAGCTCCTTTCTCTACTCCAAGTAATTTGTAGTAATTTTTTGATTTTGCCATAACTAGTCACTCTTCTCACTTTGTTCAAACTTTTCTTTTAATTCTTCTGGTTTAAAGTATAAATGTTCAAATACTTTTGCTTCATCTGCAAAAATTACTCTCTCGTATTCTTCCCATCTACCATCTGTTTTAGTATAACGTTCTTTCAAACCTTTTAATTTTCCTGCGAGCGAGAGAATTTCCATATTTGAGACACGCCAATCAGCATAATGTACAATTTGTTCGTGCCATTCTTTTTCATCATTAGTTGGATCGCTCAATCTTCTTACATGGTCACAAAATTTAGGATACTTTTCTTTGAAGATTGCAGCATATACTCCACTCTCATACATATTTGGATAAGTTTCACGTAAATGTTTCCACATTGCAATTTCTTCTTGAGTGTAAGCTTCTGGATGATGATATTCACTCGGAACTAATTCTTTGAGAACTACTACTTTAAACATATCATGAACTAGACCAAGCATTTCAAGAACTTCTAAATCTAGATCAATTCCTTTCTTTTCTAATTCTTTACCCAAAAATACAGAAACTTTACTCACTAAGATACAGTGTTTTCTAATATTGTTAGGAACTTTGTACTTTTCAAAGTTGTCCATACACTCTTGCTTGCTAGGAATTTTCATTTGAAAATAAAAAATAAAAGAAAGCTTATTCAGCTTTAGCTTCTGCTTTAGGAGCTTCTTTTTTCTCTTCAAACTCAGCGTCAACTACTTTTTCACCTGGGTTTTCTGCTGATCCTTGAGTTGCTTCTGATCCTGCTTGAGCTTGCTGAGCAGCTGCAGCTTCTTGGTAGATTTTTGTACCAATTTCCTGCATATCTTTGTTAACTTCTTCAATTAGCTTATTGATTTCCTCAACATTTCCTGCAGTTTTAGCTTCGCCAAGAGCTGCTAACTTCTCCTCAATTGTTTTTCGAGTATCAGCATCAACTTTATTTTTATGCTCATCAAGAACTTTTTTAGTTTGGAAGATTACAGATTCTGCATTGTTTTCAGCTTCAATTTTTTCTTTTTTCTTCTTATCTTCAGCTTCGTACTTCTTAGCATCTTCTCTCATCTTCTCAACATCTGTGGAGCTTAAATTTCCTGAGCCAGTAATTTGGATTTTTTGTTCTTTACCAGTTCCTAAATCCTTAGCACTTACATGTACAATACCATTAGTATCAATGTCAAAAGTAACTTCAATCTGAGGCACACCACGAGGAGCAGGAGGTAATCCTACCAAATCAAATTGTCCAAGCACTTTGTTATCGACAAACATACTCCTCTCACCTTGTCCAACTCTGATAGTTACTGCAGGCTGGTTATCGGCTGCGGTACTAAATGTTTGAGACTTCTTGGTAGGAATAGTTGTATTCCTATCGATTAACTTAGTAAATACGCCACCAAGAGTCTCAATTCCTAGGGACAGAGGTGTAACATCAAGTAATAATACATCTTTAATATCTCCAGCGATTACTCCTGCTTGGATTGATGCACCCATTGCTACTGCTTCATCTGGATTAACACTTTTATCTCCTTCTTTTCCTAGGATTTTCTTAAGAAGTTCTTGAACTGAAGGAATTCTTGTTGATCCACCAACTAAAATTACTTTGTTAATTTTATCAGCAGTTAAATTAGCATCTTTAAGTGCCTCTCTCACAGGAGTTTCTAATCTTTTCAAAACATCAGAGAGTAATTCTTCAAATTGAGCACGAGAAATTTCTTCTTTGATATGTTTTGGGCCATTTTGATCTGCAGTAATAAAAGGAATATTGATTTCTACTTTCATTTTAGTAGATAATTCAATCTTAGCTTTCTCTGCTGCTTCTTTTAATCTTTGAGCTGCAGTTGGATCAGCTTTTAAGTCGATACCTTGCTCCTTTTTGAATTTATCAGCTAAGAAGTTAATGATTAAATCATCAACATCATCTCCACCTAAATGGTTATCCCCACTAGTAGATTTTACTTCAAAAATACCATCACCTAATTCTAATACAGAAACATCAAAGGTTCCTCCACCAAAATCAAATACTAAGATAGTATGTTCAGTATCTTGTTTGTCTAATCCGTAAGAAAGTGAAGCAGCAGTAGGTTCGTTAATAATTCTTAATACATTTAACCCCGCAATTTCGCCAGCATTTTTTGTAGCTTGTCTTTGTGCATCATTAAAATAAGCTGGGACAGTAATTACTGCGTTTTTTACAGGCTGACCTAAGTAAGCTTCTGCATCTTTTTTCAATTTTTGTAAAATCATTGCAGAAATTTGTTCTGGAGAATATTGTTTACCATCAATTTCTACTTTTTCATTAGTACCCATCTTTCTTTTGATAGATCTAATTGTGTGTAATGGGTCAACGACTGCTTGGTTTCTTGCCACTTGACCAACAGTAATCTCATCACCTTTGATGTTTACTACACTTGGTGTGGTTCTTGCACCTTCTGCGTTTGTTATAATTGTGCTTTTTCCTCCTTCTAATACAGCTACTGCTGAGAAGGTTGTTCCTAAATCAATTCCTACGGTTGCACCGCTTACTTTATTTTCTTCTGCCATTTTATTTTTCCTCATTAAATTTAATTTTCTTTTCCTGCACTCACTTTTACTTTTGCGTGCCTTATTACCTTATCATGTAAGGTAAAACCATTTTGAAATACTTCCAAAATTTCATCTTCCTCTTTTTCTGAAGGAGTCTTCATTAATGCCTCGTGTTTATGAGGATCAAATTTTCCACCAGTATTAATTATTTTAACTTGATGATCTTCTAATAACCTCATTAACTGCTCATGAATATTTTTCACACCAGTTACAAAGTCTTCATGACTTTCAGTGTTCTTTAGAGCAAGAGTAAAATTATCAACAACAGGTAATAATTCAATGATAATATGTTTAGTTGACATTTCTTGCATCTCTATACTCCTTTTCTCAGATTGTTTTCTATAATTTTCAAATTCAGCTTGTTTTCTTTGTAAAAGAGCTAATAATTCGTCAGATGAGGGAGTTTTTTCTCCTTCTTTAGTTTGATTTTCAATATTTTCTTCAATATTTTCTTTCATTCTTTACACCTTTCTCGTTGGCTTTAAGCCGACTTGGATTGCTTTAAATGCACGCTATATATAAATCTTTCGGGAAATATTTAAAAAAAACAACAACATTACACTAGCATGATTAGTAAGATTACCATTATTAGAACTAGAAGAGAGACTGCAAACAATGTAAATGCTGAGCTTCAATACATAGGTAATTCTTTAGGCCTCTTTAGTTTAAGAGATAAAAACAGTAGTGCTTTTAGAATTTTTATAATCTTACTTAAAAGGTCAAAAATACCACGACATATTTCTTCTGATGAGATTGCAGAACGTTTAGGACTTACTAGAGGAACAGTTGTACATCACCTTAACATGCTTATGAACGCAGGCTTAGTAATTAGAGAACACAATTCATACATCCTTAGAGAAAATAATTTAGAAAGATTAATTGAAGAGATTAAAAGAGACATAGACAATACTTTTAATAATTTGATTAAAATTGCTAGAGAAGTTGATCAAAAATTATAAAAAAAAAACTTAATAAAAAAGAAGGAAATATTTTATCTTCTTTTTCTAGATTTCTTTACTGTTTTACCAAGTGTTCTTCTTGGAAATTTAACTCAATCAACAGCAAGGCATCCCAAATCTAATTCAATTTATGCTGACTCTCCAAAATAAATAGCTGCCTATGCCTATTTTGTTCGTAGATAGGATTTCTGGCTAATTATTTTAAACGTTTCTTTAGTAATACTTATTTTGTATTAGCTTTTTTCTCAAGTATAAATACTAAAATAAATGCTAGAATTGCAAATAACAAAATCAAAAAAGAAAACCCTTCTGTATCCCTAATTGTCAAGTAAGGTAGCCTTAAAGAACCTAACATTAAACCAATTAAAAAAAAGTAAGTAGTATTCTTATGTTTTTCTAACAAAAAGTCAAGAAATTTTGAAAAGAATAATAATCCGAGGATTGCACCTAACGCAAATTCTAGGATAACTAGAAAGTTAAAATTATGTAATGCATCTAAAATATAATTATATTGTCCTAGGAGTAATAAAATAAAAGCTCCAGAGATTCCAGGGAGTAACATTGCAGAGATTGCAACAAAACCAGAGAGGAAAATAACTATAGCTGAATGATTGATAGAAAAAGCTGTTTCTGAAACTAAAAAGAAAGCTAAAACAAACCCTAATACTGAAAAAAATAAAGATTTTACATCAAATTTTTGTGTGTGCTTTTGAATTATCAGTGCTGAAGCAAGAATAAGTCCAGCAAAAAAGGCAAAAGTGAAGCCAGCATAGTTTGTTAATAAGTATAATATTACTTGTGAGAATAATAAAATTGCACTTACAATACCTAAACCCAATGGAATAAATAAAGCCCAGTCATGATTTTTCAAAATATTTAAAGATTCCTTGAATTTTCCTCTTAGAGATAGAGTTATGAATCTTAAATTAATATGACTAAACGCATGAATTAATCTATGATAGATTCCAGTAATAAAAGCTATTGTTCCACCGGAAACTCCTGGAATTGTATCTGCAATACCCATTAGAAAACCCTTAAGAAAAATAAGTACACTTTCTTTCCCAAATTTAACCATAGAACTTTTCTTCCTAAGAACTATTTAAACTTTCACCCTATTCTTACAATAAGGACAATACACTCCCTTCAGACCAGAAAATATAAATGACATAAATTTGTATTTACAAAAAGGGCATTCCATCTGTTTCTTATAAATTCTAATCACCTAATGAAATTACTTTAAATCACTTAAAATAAATTAAAAAGAAATAAATTGCTTCTCTTAGTCAGAAGCCAAATTCCAAATTGCTTTTAATCCAACGATTATTGCACCAGGAACAACAAAGACAACAATGTTGCTTAAGATAGATCTTAAATAAATTCCAACACCTGGAATTAAACCTAAGTTAACGATACCTGCAAGCATTAAAGCAATTGTTGCAACTAAGAAAGGAGTTGTTTCTTTTGCTGTTAAATTAAACAATCCTACAAAGAAACCAATAATCACTAGAGTGGTCATTAATACTTCTGGAGCAACTAAATCTCTAAATAATCCAGCAATTATTGCGATTAAAATACCAGCAAAGAATGCGTAGTGTGCAAGTTGATGAACTTCCTTTCCAGTTTTGCTTGAACTTCTTGATTTTTTTGATTTTGAACTTTTTCTTTTAGCCATAGTAATCACCTCAGTACAAAAGCTATTTTTTAATGAAGTAAATTGAGTATATAAATTCTTTGGTAGGTATATTTAAAAATAAGGTGTGGAAATGAACTTTTAATGAAAGAATTGTATAGTTTAGAAAAATGTAAAACAAAAGCAGCGTATTCTGCTAAATTAAAAAAAACAAGGAAGTTAGATTTAGCTGCCATTAAAAGAAAATTTCCAGTAGTTATGGAAACAAAAATTCTTTTGCTTCTTAAAATTGAAGGGATTGAAATAATTTGCCATGGTTTTGGTGAGTTATTGTTCAAGAATTGTGAAGATAAAGAAAAAATGGCTAGGATTGCACAAGATGTGTATGGAGTTGGGTTGAAGAGATAATTATTTTGCTTCAAATAACTCTAACCAATGACCATTTGGATCTTCAAAAGTCAATAATTTCCCATAATTTTCTTGCCTGATATCTCCAATTAATGTTACATTATTCTCAATTAATCTTACTTTCATTTTGTTAATATCACCTACCTGAAACATTGTTCTCATTTTTTGTGCTTTTAATGGTCCCTGACTAGCTTCCCTTTGTAGAATTGCAAATGAGGTCCCATTAAGATCGAATTCAATCCAATCCCCATCTGCTAATTTAAATTTCAAGCCAAGAATATTTTCATAAAAGTTTCTTGACTCTTTAACATCATTTACATAAGTCCAAATAGCATATATTTTTTCTATCATAATTGTACAGAGATAAACCTTTTTTTAAAAAAACTTCACCTATTTGAAAGCAATTGCAACCCAACGTTTGATACTATTCCAAATATCATCTGCTAAACTGGGATCATCCCGACCATAATAAGCATCAATAACATTTGATCCTTCATAGAGCTTCCCATTAGTTTCATGTAACTCACACATAAAGGCAAGAATAAATTTTGCATTAGCTCTAAAAGCTTTTTTAATACCAGGAACTTCTTTATACTCACTTACATTAGTTAAATGAATAGTTTGACCATCCCAAGTCATTTCTAATCCAAAGTAGTTATATTCTTGTTCTACTTTCAAGTCCTGCATAACTTTCTCGCTGACTGTCTTGTCTAGACGAATTTCGTAATCTGCCATTCCTTCTTCCTCCAAATATAATTGCTAATACACTAATAGGTACAAATGCTGTTATTTCCAAAAGCAATAGTGCCATTGGTGGATACATACCATTTGTAATTAAAACATGATACACAAATAAAAAGATGTCTACAACAATGATTACTGAAAGCCACCATAAGAATAAAGCTCTGCTTATCACAATGCCAAACGCCGCAAATATTTTTTTAATTCCTGTTATAAGTCCCATATTTTCAAATCATCTTATCTCTAAACCAAAGAAGACCTTGAGTAATCAACATTGATATGATAAGGCCTATAACATTTACTATAAAGCCCATCAATACCACAACTTCCCAATGGATTCCCCCTTGCATCAAGAGTTGAGCGGAAATATGCTTTTAAGATTATATGTACTCTTATGTCTGCATTTGAGAATAAGGTAAAAATAACCTTAATTATATCCAAAACTTTATAAATCACCCACGACTCAAATGCCTTATGCCCGGGTGGCTTAGTGGTTAGAGCGGATGGCTGTTAACCATCAGGTCGCCAGTTCAAATCTGGCCCCGGGCGCTTTACTAAATCTACTGCAAACCAGTAGATCCAAAACCACCTTCGCCACGGTCACTTTCTTCTAAACTATCTACTTCAACTAATTCTCTTTGCTCTACAGCTTGAATAAGCATCTGTGCAACTTTATTTCCTTTTTCAATAGAATAGGACTCAGTTGAAAGATTGTGTAGAATTATTTTAATTTCACCACGGTATCCAGAATCGAGTACGCCACCCATGGTTTTTAATCCACCTTTGAATGCTACACCTGATTTGTCCCAGATTAATCCAACATAACCTGTTGGAATCTGCATAGAAATACCAGTTGAAATACCACGGCGGTCACCTGGAGCAAGAACTAAAGACTCATCTGCATAGAAATCCATACCAGCGTCACCTTCCTTAGCATAAGTAGGAAGTTTAGCTGACTCTGTTAAACGTTTAATTTTAATTACCATTTAATTCACCTCATTTTTAGGCGACAACCTAAAAATTAGTTCAGCAATCTTTGATTGTTTCCAAAGGAAACACTGAAACGATAGTTTCAATTGCTAGTCACCCCAACTATAACTTTCTGCAAAATGTTAAAAATGCAGTGTGACCAACCATATTTGTCTCTGGCCTCATTATAGTATCTTCAATCTTCCATTTTCTTTCAATCAATTCTATAGTTTCTAAAAATTTGATTGGACTTCCTTTCAAAGCTGCATAAAAAGTTCTTAGCTGTAAAAGATTTGGAAGATAAATAACAAGATATCCACCACGCTTTAAAGATTTCTCTGCCACAGCAATTACTTCCCAAGGATGAGGGAGATCCAAAGTAATTAAATCAATATTTTTCTCAGTCAATTTCTTAGCAATATCACCTTTTTTTATTGTTAAATTGCTTGCACCAAAAAAAAATTTATTTTTAGTA
>CAYWPT010000006.1:6251-35751 GCA_964460605.1 uncultured Methanosarcinales archaeon | reverse complement strand
CTTAAAAAAAACTTGAACCTAGCAAGAGCTCTTTCTATAAAAAGTCGACGGAGAATAAGAAATGATAGACTTTCAAAGGGGAATAAATTTGATTTTTTCTAAAACAAAAGATGGGCTTAAATTAAAAAATAAAATAAAAAATAATCAATAAATGTAGAAAATTCACATCAATACTAAACACTTATAAACTTCTAAATTCTAAAACTTTCATGACAAATATTATTATTAACCAAAGTGTCGCTATCTTATGTGATGGTAACAATATAGAGAGAAGTATTCATGATATTGCAAAAACAGAAAGTGCAATGGTGAATTTTGATACTTTGATCCCTAAACTGTTAGGGGGAAGGGCATTGAATAGATTAATTTATTTTAGAGAAGGAAAAAACATTTCAAGCAAATTAGCTGATAGATTACACGAAAAATATTATGGTGTTGTTGTACCTTGTCACAAAAGTGCAGACATTCCTTTATCAATTAAAGCTACACAATTAGCTTCTAAGGTGGACACTATTATTATCATGTCTGGTGATTCTGATTATGTTGAGTTAGTGCGACATTTACGTGCAGAGGGTGTACGAGTAGAGATTGCTGCTGTAGAAAAAACTGCTGCAAGAATTCTCATTGATGAAGCTGACCATTTCAAACCTATTACAAAAGATGACTGGTTTGTTTATACTGCAAAATCAAGAAGGAAGACTCAACAGAGGAAAATTCCTCCAAAAAAGCCTCAAGCACAAAAAAGTTTATAACCTTCTTTTTATTCTCTTTTTTTATGGAAAGAATAGAAAATTTAAATATTAGTATTGAAGACTTTTTTGTAGGTGGTATTGTAGCATTACCTGATGATTTAACTAGAGTTTTAAGAAAGAAGAATGAAGGAAGACCACCAAAAAATGAATATCCACAAGCTAGACCTTTTTATTATGGGATTAAAGTTAATAATGTAGAATATAGTAAATCCTAGATAAGTTTAATTTGTCCACCAAGAGTTGCACATGCTTAGATAGAACTAAAATAATAAGAAAAAAAATAATTTACATCTCTTTTTTCGCTTTTTCAAGTAAAGGGAGAACTTTTTCTAATTCTTCTTTAGTCATTCTACCTAATTTTGCAAATCCCAATTCACCATCAGCTTTCTTACTTTGTCTACCTACTTGTACCTTAGGGATACCTTCGTTGTAAGTATGAATTGCTACAGTAATTACTGATCGTTCAAAATCAACACTTTCACTAAAACTCACTACATCTAAACTTTTATCAAATCCTGGCATTTTTTTCCTCCGCTAAAAATGCTGGATCAAAAATCAAAAATTTTTTCAATCCTGCCATATTTATCTCTCCATGTTCTGTTTTAATGATGGTGAAAGGCTTTGTCTTATAAAACTTACTAGTCCTAATGTCCATTAAATATAATATTATCGTTGTGTTCTTCAAGGATTACTTGTAAGCGTTCTTCACTAATTCTTCTTCTTTCCAAAGTAGCTTTTTCTATTGATTCTAGATCATCATCACCTTCAAATGTTTTTTTTTCTTTTAATAGAACAGTATCAAAATAGAACTTATCATCACAAAACATTCTCATTAATTTTCCAGCGAGTGTTGCATCATTACTTCTTTGAGTAGGTAAGAAGAGAAATTCTACTCCTGCTCCAGTCGCCATATAACAAAATAAGCCTTCGTTTTCACAATAATTCATCAATTCTTCTGTTTCATCCGCATTACATTTACTTGAAAAGCCATCTGGTAGCTCATTACTTCTTGCACCATATAGTGTTATTTTGTATTCTGTAAAAAAATTTCTAATATCTTCTCTTACATATTCAGGGATTATGGGCATAACTACTCCAATATTTGATGGGATTGGTGCTAGATCTGTTTTAAAACCTATCTCTGTTTCTCTATAATCCCTTGATAGTGCAAAAGCAGAGTTAGGATCAATACCGATTGCTGTAAGTTGCCAATCTTCTGCTCCTAAAGCTTTTGGATCTAAACGGATTGCAATTTGTCTATATTCAATATTTTCTCCATAATTATCTTCTGTATAAGTTACATTATCTGCTAGATGTAAGTCTAAGTTACCTGAACTATCAATCAAGGCCAGTCCACTTAAATCAACTTTGTCACATCCACCTGCCAATGTTGTAGTCACTAATAATCCTAGTGTACGTCGCCTAAAAGAACTTATTTTTATCATCGAATGGATTTATAAATGAATTGAAATATAAAAAACATCTGTAGTATTGCCCACATTATACGAACTCCGAGAGGTTTGGAGGATGAAAGTTCTCCTTAAAAACTATCTCTTCTCCATACGCCAAACAGCAACGTCTACATTCTTCACAGGCTTTTTATGAAAAGAGAACTGTGCTTTGATTGGAAAATCATAGCGAAGATATTCAGTTATTCTAAAGCCATAATCTTGGACTATGGACTCAATAAAACCTTTAGTAGAATACTTATGCATACTGTAAATTAAAGGAGCTACAGAAAATGCTTTCTCAAGAAATACTTTATCAATATGTTTTTCTTTGGTACCAAATGGTGGATTCTCTACAACACAATCAACTTCTTCGTCAAATAACGTAATATCTGCAGTCACAAACTCAGCTTCGCCTACTTCATATTCCTCAGCTAATTTGTTATAGTTCTCCACGCATATTGCCATTGCTTTAGAATCCTTATCCAAAAAATATATTTTACGCGCTCCTAATAATAAAAGTCCTAAGCCAATTATACCAGGGCCAGAAGCAGCATCTAAAAATATTTTTCCAGCAACCTCTCCTTTCATTGCCATTGTCCAGACCCAATCTGCTACAATGTGTGCTGGTGTTGCATATTGTTCGGATGAAACAGAAACTTCTGAAAATGATTTCAATTTACTTAGTTCTACTTCTAGTTCTCTTTTGCTACGCATGATAAGAAAAAACTAAGTTCACTTAAAAAAGTTTAGAATGGAACCAATGTTCCAGACCATGTAAAAACTATTTAGTCTTGTTTAATTACTCTATCTTCTAACCCACAACTTTTAGGAACATATAGCTGTGTACTATACCTTTCATGTAATTTATAACTATGATTAATAACATCTCTATGTTTTGCTAATCTCTATTTATTACTTGCAACTTGGTCATATTTATCAAAAAAAGACCAATGAAGATAATTACTCAAAACACTCATAAGAATCTAAACTTTCTAAAATAATTATTTTATCTTTTAAACTATTCTACCCATTCTTTAGTGATGCTATGACAAAAAATAGAAAGCTATTTAAAGACTAGAAAAATAACTATTATTCTATCAAGGGGTTGGTAGTTAATTAAAAAAAAAGACTTTTATCGTCTATAAACCTTAGTGTGAACAAGATGAAGACTCCATTTCACGAATCATTAAAACTTGTACGCGACAACATTGAAGAACATCTTAATGCTATTAATGAAAACTCTTCTGAGATTCAATCTTTATTTGATTTCTTACATGATTTAGAAATAAAAATTGATAAAGTTACCGCAAGATTAGACTGTCTACAAATTGAACATGGTCATAAATGTAAGATTAATATTAAACCTTTAAATAATGTTGAGAAACAGGTCTTTTTAGTACTCTACACAAGCAATCTTTCTTTGGCAGTAAAAGATATTGCTGAGAAAGTAAAGTTACCCATAGCTTTAGTAAAAGAGTATTTAACCTCATTATCTAGGAAAGGTATCCCTGTAATGCGTTCTTATGCTGATAAAAAATTATTGGTACAGATAGATCCTTTGTTTAAAGAAAAACAAGCAAAAGAAAATTTAGTAAATTTAAGTTTAGAAACTTTTTTTTAAATATCATCTAATGGGTTCTTCACGTTCTTTAATTTACTTCCAGAAACATGTGTATAAATCTCAGTTGTTTGTAAATTAGCATGACCTAATAACTCTTGAATGGTTCTAATGGATGTTCCTGCATCATGTAAGTGTGTTGCAAAAGAATGTCTCAATTTATGTGGTGTTACTTGTTTCATTATGCCTGCTTTTTTACCTGCTTTAGAAACAATTTTTTGTACGTTTCTCTCAGTCATTTTTTCTCCGTAGGTGTTTGGGAAAACAAAACCTTGTTTAATTGAACCGATAAATGCTTGCAATTCATTCGCTAATCCATCAGAGATGAAAAATAATCTGTCTTTACCACCTTTCCCGCTTCTTACAAAACCTTGTCTTTGTGAAAGGTCTAAATCTTCAATTCTCAATGAACAAAGCTCAGAGACTCGCAAACCAGAACTGTAGAGGAACTTCATCATGATTTGTGATTTGTTTGTTCCTGCATGTAAAAACAACATGGATACCTCTTCTTTTGAAAGAAAAATAGGTAATGATCTTTTCACTTTTGGGATTTGAATTGATGTAAAATCCTTCCCTAAAACTTCATTATAGTGGAAAAGTAATCCTGAACGTACCATATTGATGGTTCTCGGAGCTCTTTTATCTTTTACTAAGGATGCTAGGTACTTTTTGAGGTCCTTTTTATCAATATTTTCTGGTTTTTTCTCTATAAATTTCAAGAATCTTGCATTATATTTGAAATAGAGTTTCTTAGTATTTTCTGCTAAACCACGTAATTCCATCTCGGTTTCTAGCTCAGAAAGATCTATTTCCATAACTTCGGATAATCTTCTTTTGCTATATAAGTTTAGCTTTGTCACTAAATAGTGAAAACAGGGAGAAAAGCTTATAAATCACCCTTAAATTATTATTTCATGACAAGGATCTATAGAACATTAGCTGAACTTGATGGTATCGTAGGAGATATTAATGGACATTTCCTTTATAGATCAAAAATTGCATCTCAAGTAACTCGGGCAGTAAATCAAACAGCACTTAGTCATTCAAGTCAGTTAGAAATTGATAGTTCTAGTGACACTTCAAGAAGAAAGTTATTGGGTGCTTGGGATCTAGCATGTGAGGAATACAATGGAACTCTTGATCATGGTTTGGTTACAAGAATTGGTCATGAGATTGATGGAAGAAATTTTGGTTACAGAAGAATTAATGCTCAATTTCTTTTAGGGAATGGTGAAATATCTGTGATGACAAACCCAGCAAAAATTGACAGAGAAATGGGAAAAGTTTATGATCATGTTGGATCTGATTTAGCTCAACATCCTGCTTTAACAGCAGCTGAATTACACCTTTATACATTTATTACTCATCCCTTAGAAGATGGAAATAAGAGATTATCAAGACTTTTGACTAATTTACATTTAGAACATAGAGGTTTGCCTCCTGCTTTAATTAAAAGATCAGAAAGAGCCACATATTTAGATCGTTTAGAAGCAGCATTAGTCGCATTTAAAGGTCGTGGTGGCCAAGAAGAAATGTTTTATAACAGAAGTCCAGAAGAACTTGCATTTTTTCAATATGTTGTAGAAAGAGTACTTGAAACTGCAGATGAACTAAGAGACAATATTGTTAATTTAAGAAGATACGAGGTTGATTTAAAAACAAAAGGAAAGTCTGGTAGATTAGAACGTAGAGTGGCATCTGCTCGAAGATTCTTAAGGGATAATTTGAAAGCACATGGCAGTCCATATGAAACAATGGCTAACAATAATGATACTGGTTTTACAGTAATTACAGATGCACCATTACAATGTGTTCAAGGAGCTATGTATCAATTTTCTCAAACTGGCAGAAAATCAAAAGGATGGTTAAAAGGTTTTGATGTAAAAGATACTACATAATCATTTAATTTGGAAGAAGAATCAATATTTTTATTGAATCTAACAAGATCCAAAAGCTTTTTGAGTTATCCATCATTATCCGAACCCAAAAGGGTATAAAAAATTAAGACGAAACTTTATAAATAACTTAAAAATTTCAAAAAGAATGGAAGTAATAAGTGTTGCAGGATATAACGCAAGAGTATTAGATATTCAAGAAAGAGTAAAAGTAGACCTTTTTGATGAATTTTTTCGTACAGCTTTAGCTAAAGCTTATGATGATTGTGTAATTTTTCCTAGTAGACATACTGTTGGGGACTTAGTAAGAGACAGATTTGGATTTTCTGAACCTTTAGATGATGATATCTCAGATAGATTACTCATAGAAGATTATGAACATTTACTAAATGTTGTAAAATGTTATCAAAGAGATGCTCAAAGAGCTCGTAAATCCTTCCCAGACAATTTCGAAATTGACAGATTAGAAGCTGATGCTTTATTAGAATATGCAGATGCTATTTCTAGAGCTGCAAAAAGATCAGAATTACTTTCAGATCTTGAAAGAAGATCGGTTTATGCAAAAGTTGATGAAGTGTATAGACAAGCAATAAAAACTTTTGATCAAGCTAGAGAAAAGCTTGAAGAAGATGAAGGGGTTCCTTTATTATTATTAGTAGATGTTTATGAAGCAGGCATTTTATCTTCTAAAATTAATGCTCTTTATGGAAGAACTAAATTATTAGACTTAGAAAGAGATCCACAAAGTGATGAATTTGCAGATTTAGCTTTAGTTTGTCTTGAAGCTGAAGGTAAATTCAAAGAAGTTTGTAGAGATTGTCGTTTTTATGATACAGAAGCATTTTTTGAAACCTTATTAACACATTTACATGTAATGTCTAGATTTAGGACAACTCCAGAAAGAATTGATACAATGCAAGAAATTGCAAGAAAACTTGGAAGAGGACCTTATAGAGAATCTGATGCTTTAAGAGAACATTTATTCAATCTTCGTTTAGGCTTTTGTGAATCTAGAAGAGCTTTAGTTCAACATAATGAAAAATTAAAAATATCCAATAATTACTAATTTTTTTTCTTTAGCTAAATGATTAATGTATTTAGTATAATGTTTTTCTACATCGAGAACAATAGATAATGAATTTTCTTGTACGGGGATGATTAAATCATTATTCTCTACTACTATCTCTTCACCACCTGACTGATTATTCCATTCTTTTGTTAAATCTAAGATGAACAGGTTTTGTTTTTTTACTTTATTGTCATGTAATAGAGTATAATCTTTATGTTTATAGGATCTTAATTCAAATTTTGGTTTAATTTTTTTATTTAATATTTTTTCTAATAATTTTTTTACAAAATCTTGTCCACTTTTGTGGTTCGTATAACTATGGGAATCTGGAAGATACTTCTTTTGACCATCTACAAAGAGTTTTCTTAATTTATTTACTTCTAATGTGGGTAGAATAGAATGTAATTGTATAAAACCCTGATCTTTGAGCTGAATTCTTACCTTTTCTAGTACTTTGTCTTGTAAATATAATGGGTGTAAATTACTCATAGAACCAAACCTCCTATGGTATATCTTTCTCCTTTTAATAATTCAGATACTTAATGAAAAGATTTTGAAGATACTTCAAATAACACTAATGTGTTAGCTTTTGGTTGAATTGATTTACTTACTTTAATTGGTCTTTTATCTTTTGTTGTGAAGAGTTCTAAAGCTCCTCCAGCATCTTTTTCTAAACTTGAGCAGTAATAGAGGTATGCGATTTTTCTTCCTTCTAATTGATCATCATGAAGTAAGAGGTAGTGTGTAGGTTTGTACTTAGTGATTTGGAAATCTGCTTTTGCTAGTTTTTTCCCAGCAATTGTTTGAAGAAAACTCTTATCTTTGATAAAATTTATTAAATTAAAAACTTCTTGTAAGTGCTTAGAATTTTCATTCCTAGATAAATCACTACTTTGAAAGAATTTAAAAAGGTCAGAATCATTCAATCTTAGTTCTACTTGTTTGACCTCATTTATGAGTTCTTTTGGATTGTCTAAAAAATTTTCTATTACTAAATACTTAAATGGTTTAGCGTCGTTAAAAGAAGCTTTTAGTGTACTTAAATCTACTGGATTTATCTGCATTTTACTAGAAAAGCTCCTTTTTTTTTATTAAATTTGATTAATGAAAATTCTAAGTTTAAATTAGTTATTATGTTCTAAAAATGTTCAATCAACTCTTGATTTATCTTTCCTAGGTTTAACGTAACTAGAAGGATGGATTTTATCTACTGGGAAGCCTTTTTGTTTTAAATTAGCCTTAATTTCTTCAAAATAATCAAATGAGTGGATCATTTTATGGCAATTCGGACAAAGTCCAACTAAGTTGTTTGAAGAATTATTTTTCTTATCGCCATCTAAATGGTGTAACTCCACAATTTTAGAAAATGAACAAGAAACACAAAACTGGGTTATTTGACGATAAAGTTCTAACGAGAGATCATGGTATTTTCTTGCATTGTATCTTTTAATGTGTTCATAACCATGCACTCTAGTATAACAACTAGCACAGAGTCCTTTTCCGTGGTGAGTTTTTTCCCTTTTACATTCTGGACAAATTATTACCTTACTAGAAACCCATTGTTTTTTGTAACATTTTCTACACATGCCTTTTCCGTGATGTTCATCTACCTTGCCACAAGTAACGCATTTTTTTAATTTCATGGAGTTAGGATTAATTTTTGGATATTTTTCCATATTTTTGGTAAAATTTTTCACTATTTAAACGTTCGCTATATATTTTATTATAGGGAATACGGGCAATATACATTATGTGAACTTTTTGCTTGATTTTTATGACTTAAATGTCCCAGAAAGTAAGAAATCGAGGAGTTTAGTGAATTTACACCAAATAAGGGGGGTTTTTTGAAAAATTTAGGGGAGTTTTGTGATGAAATTTATGAGATTAAAATTGTAAGAAATGATAACAAATTTCGTGATTAGATGTTCTAATCAAAAATTGCCTGTTTTATTAACCAATCCGTTAGACTATCTTTTGTTGATAAAAAATTGATTATAATGGATCACTCTGTTGTTGCCAATCAATAAAAATTTCACAGATTCTATTGTATTGCTGACTGAATGGTGCAGATATCCGTGGACGATTGATTAATTGATGTAAATGTGTTGGATATGTTTTTTTTTATCATGTTTATTCCTAAAACTAGTTTGTTATTTGGGCGTTACTACTAATGGGTTAAATGTCACAAAAGAGATTTAGTTAATTCAAGATTTAATTGAATAATTTAAAGATGCAAATTGTAAGATTAGATTGAATTATTTGAGACGAGTATAGGTATTACAAAATGACCCATCAACCTTTTAAGACCTTCAGGATTATTACACTTAACTCCAATTTCTATTCCATTAATTTTTATGACCTATTTTCGCTTTTTCAAAATCAATTATCTTAGACAAATCAGTTAAACCCCTATCACTCATTAAAATTAACATCTGGTTAAATACGCCCACTGTAGCTTCTACATCGCTCATTGCCCTATGTGCTTGTGTATTTTCAATTTCTAAGTGTTTACACAAGTCTTTAAGACGTTTACGTGGAAGATCACCATACAAACGATTAGCCAATTTACGAGTACATAATGTTTCATTTTTTAATGTAATGTTATAATGTTCTTGCAAATTTTTTTCTAAAAATCCAAAATCAAAAGTAGCATTATGTGCTACGAAAATATCATATTGAAGAAATTGTAAAAAATCAGGTAGGACTACATCAATAGTTGGCGCATTCTTAACTAATTCATTATCTATTCCAGTTAATTTGACAATAAACTCAGGTATCTCTACTTCGGGGTTAATTAAAGTATGAAATCTATCAACTATCACACCATCTTTGATCTTAGCAGCAGCAATTTCTGTAATTTTATCGGAATGTTTAGAAAGTCCAGTTGTTTCTAAATCTATTATAGTAAAAGACATAGTAAAAAACTAAATTGAATCTTGTTCTGTTTTCCAAAGGCAATCAGTAATAATCGCCTTATGCCTACCAACTATATCATCAGGGTCTAAACTCCTATCAGCGAAAAATTCTTTTTCTAATGCTTCTACAATAACAAGCTCTTTTTTTAAAAAAGAAACAACTTTATTTTTACTTATTTTTAACTCTGCTAAATATTTTTTTTTATTTACCATCTTCTACCCCACATAACTTAATTTATCATCTCTTTTCTGTACCATACCAGCCATCTTTTGCTTCTTACCCACAATATCTTTCAATTTTGCTTCAAACTGCTTAGCTTGGGCCTTCAGAGGAGAAGGATCAACTTTCAAACCAGTGTATGCATCAAGAGCTTTGATAATTTCTGCTGCAGCGTTACTATCAGGCAAATTACTTTTAGCCTCTGCAAATAAAGCAGTAACAGGTGTTGAAATATTCTTACTCAATAAGGCCCCAGTAACACCAACAATAATGCCTTCCATTAGAGGGTGTGCAAAAGATTCTAATTTTTTAGAATTCTTTCCAGTGTTGTAGAAAAAGATCCTTGAAGTGGTTGCATTAGGGCTCCCAACACCTTCCAAAGAGATAATTTCAGTTGCTTGTAACTTTTTACTTAAATCAACAACAACATCTGCTATTTTCCATTCAAGACCTTTAGGAATGTTTAGTGCATGTACTAAAACTAAATTATGTTTTTTATTATAATGAATACTAATTGGTTCAATTACTTTATTTTTATGAATAGCAATCATTGCAGGAGCTTCAGTGAACTCTACAATACCAATTTTTTCTGTATCTAAATGTTCTAATAAAAATTCTGTAGCTATTGTACCAATTAAACCAAAACCAGGAAAACCTTCTACAATTTTTACCCTCTTTGGTTGTTTAAAGAGAACTAATTTCATATAACTATCACCAATAATAAATAATACTAGAAGGTATTTAAAGTTTCCTAAAGTCTACCACTTTGTTGTAATTCCCATAACCTTCTATACAGCCCACCTTTACGCTTTAGTTGATTATGAGTACCAATCTCTTTTATATCACCCTCATCTAAGACAACAATAATATCAGCAGACATTATGGTACTAAGCCTATGTGCAATAATTATAGTAGTTCTATCAACCATTAATCTTGCTAAATCCCTTTGTATCTCTTTTTCAGTTTCTGAATCTAGTGCAGAAGTAGCTTCATCTAAAATTAAGATCTTTTTATCAGCTAATAAAGCTCTTGCAATAGAGACTCTTTGTTTCTCTCCACCAGACAATTTAATCCCACGTTCACCAACAATAGTTTTTACACCCTTTGGTAACTTCCTTATCATCTTATCTAATTGAGCAAATTTAATTGCCCTCCATACATCTTCTGAACTTGCATTAGAGTTTGCATAAGCAATATTAAAATAGATAGTGTTGTCAAATAAAATTGGTTCTTGAGGAACTATACTCATGCTATTACGTAAGGATTTTTGAGTAACTTCACTAATATCTTGCCCATCTATTGAGATGTTCCCACTATGAAGATCAAACATCCTGTATAATAAATTTATGATGGTAGTTTTACCAGAACCTGAAGGACCTACTAAAGCAACTTTAGTATTCCCTTTAATGTGTAAATTGAAATTTTTTAATACAGATTCATTTTTCTTTTTATTCCCATAACCAAAGCAGACATTATCATAAACAATTCCCCCATTAGTTACTTTCAATTTCTTAGCGTTTGGATGATCAGTTACTTCACTTTGAGATTTAAAAGTTTCATACAAAGCACTTACATCAACATTAGCTTTTACAAAATTCATATAACCATGCATTAGACCAAAAATAGCAGGATTAAGTTTCCATAAAGCTGCATAGATTAATGTTACTGAACCTAAACTTAAATCACCCTTAATGTAATTCATAAAACTAAAGTATAAGATTGCTAAAAAACCCGTATTGATTATAAAAGTTTGAACAGATGAGTATACCCTAAAATAATTCCACATCTTCACCCTTGCATCTTTTAGTTTATGAGATAGTTTTGAGAAATATGAGATGGTTTGATCTTCCTTACCAAAAAATTTTACAGTTGAAAAATTCGTAAATACATCACTAATATTTTGTTTTAAGAGATCTTCTTTATAGTTAGCTTCGTTCTGTGCTTTCTTTTGCGCATTAGTTATAGTAATTCCAGAGATTACAAACAACACAAGAGTAATAAAAAGAATAATTCCGCTAGTCAGGTCAAAGTAAAGAAACACACTAATAGAAAATAAGATTCTAAAAACAGTATTAATTACATTAAAATAAAAAATATCCATGAGCCTTTCAGTCTTATTAACCCCCCTGGTAAACTGTGAGATCATACCCCCTGTCTTCTTACCAATGTGATAACTAAAAGATTGTTTTAGGATATGTGCAAATGCACTTTTTTCTAAATTGCTCATTACAGAAGATTCTAATTTATTCAAAAAGTGTGGTCTTAAAAATCTTAGGAAAGAACCACCCAATACAACTACAACAAAATAGATCAAAGAAATAGAAGTAATAAATATAATAAATTGCTCAGCACTAACCTCACCGGTTGCAAAAAGTTCTGCCTTATCAATTAAAAATTTAAAGAAAAAATTTTCTCCAAAAGTGATAAGTTCAGTTAAAAAGATAAGAAAGATAAGGATAAATAGATAGAATTTATAACTTTTCAGATTGCTCCAGAGAAATTTCAAGTTATAGCTAGTATTAACATCGTACTTTTTGAGATAATCTCTACTAGCCATCAAAAAACCCAGTACAAAGAAGTAAGTAATGATATAAAAAATTAACTATATCAAAGAAACAAAATTCTGCATAATTTTCCAAGCGTGAGGAGACTCATTAATCTTTAAAGAATCTTCTTTACCTTTTACATAATGAGGATAGAATCCCATTCTCTTTTCAAAATCTTCTTTATTATGTTCTGGGTGAAATTGCACCGCATAAATGTTATCTTTAATTCTAAAAGCTTCAACTGGACTACAATGACTCTTAGCTAATAAGACTGCATCCTCAGGGATTTCACAAACAGAGTCACCATGACCCTCCTGAACAGCAAAAGTCATTGGTAAGTCAGCAAAAAGAGGATCTTGAGCAGCTTCTTCAGTCAGAGTAATATCTAATGTACCCACATAAGAATGTTCAGGGATTGAAACTACGTCTACACCAAACATGTCTGATAAGAAATGTAATCCCAAACAAATGAATAACGAAGGTTTATCATTTTCAACAATATCTTTCATTAATTGAGCAATATTTTTTCTAATAAACTCTGCATCTTCTAAATCTTTTGAGACAGAAACGTTTCCACTACCACCAAAAATGAACCCATCATAATTATCAATATTAACAGAAGGAAGTTTATCTATAAGACCATTAAAAACGACAAGATTTTCTCTTTTTAGATTTGTTTTGTCTAAAATATTCTCTATTTCGTGATCTAGAGTTTGTTTTTCTCTTCTAAATTGAATAACAGCTATCTTCTTCATATGAATCTAAAAAAAAGAACTTATTTTAATACTTTACGGTAAAATTAAAAAAATATGATATATTTTATTTAAACATTAACACTATACTCAAAATAATCATCCCAAGGATTTTCTAGTTTCATCATTTGTTCTCTAGATAATTTCTCAAAATGTTTTCTAAAAGGTCTCATAGAATTCCCATGAGCAGAAATAGCAACATTAATTTTATACTTTTTCATAACTTTAAGAAGGTCTTTAATAAAAGCATTCACCCTTTTTTCTACGTCTTTAATTGATTCACCTTTTGGTGGCCTTACATCATAAGAACGACGAACAACTAATAAATCATCTTCTCCATTTTCTTTAATCCATTTTTGTTTTTCTTTTCCCGATAAATGGTCTATTTTATGGAAATGTTGCACCTCATTATATTCCTCTTCCCCATGTTTTTCTACGTACCATTTATGTGTATGACCCTGTAATAAACCATAACTCCTTTCAATCATCCTGTTATCTTCTATTTTTATTACATTTTTATGATATTTCAAAACTTCTTTCAATGTATCTTTAGAACGAGACAATCTAGTATGTATTGCAATATCAAAATGTTTATTTTTGAGTAATTTTGCAACTTTTCGTGCTTGTTTTTGACCAAAAGGAGTGAGTTTAGAATCTTTATGACCTGTAAAAATGTGTTTTTTATTGTAATAAGTTTGTGCATGTCTAAATAGATAGATTTTAGCTACTTTTTTTTCCTTATTTGTTGATAAAAAACAAAGTTTAGTATTAAGATTAGATACTTTTTTTACAAATTCACCCATAATTTAATTAATATTTTTTTGAATATATAGCTTTCGGTTTCAAATTACACACCAAAACCCTATTGGGTTCGTATAACATTACAATCACAAAATCACCCAAACATACTTATGCTACCATATTCAGCCAACAAAATGTAAATAATGTTAAACAAAACTCTTATAAATAGACATTAATTCTACCCTCCGTTACAATGTATAGCTTCAAAATATACTAAAAAAGGTAAATATAATGGCAAAAATAACAGTAGAAGTATTAGTTGAAGGTGGAAAGGCTACAGCAGCACCACCATTAGGTCCAGCTTTAGGTCCAACTGGAGCAAATATCGGACAAGTTGTTCAAGATATTAACAAAAAAACTGCAGATTTTAAAGGTATGAAAGTACCTGTAAAAGTAATAGTAGATGATGAAGATAAATCATACGAAATTGAAATAGGAACACCACCCGCAGCACAATTAATCAAAAAAGAAGCAGGAGTTGCTAAAGGTGCAGGTAATCCTTTAGCAGATAAAGTAGCTGACCTTAAAATCGAACAGATTATCAAAATTTCTAAAATGAAGCAAGACGCTTTATTAGGTAATGATACTAAAGCAATGGTTAAAGAAATCATGGGGACATGTCAATCAATGGGTATCTTAGTTGAAGGTATGTTAATCCCAGATGCAATAAAAGCTGTAAATGAAGGAAAATTCGATGAACAAATTACATCAGGTAAAACAGAATTAACCGAAGAAGAGCTTAAAGCACAAGCTGAAGAAAAAGCTAGAATGGCTGAAGAATTAAAGGTTAAACGAACACAATTCGAAGCTACTGCTAAAGAAATCATTGCGCAAATGAGTAGTGTTAAAGATATGAAGAAAATAAGAGCTAGGCTCCAAGAAGCTGAAGTTCCTATGGTAATCATTAACGAATTAGCACCACTTGAAGAAGCTAAAAAATAAGTTTCAAATTTTTTTATTTTAATACCTATTTGGATTCGTATAAATAAATTGGATTTAGTTCCTAGCCTATCCCATCGTTCGCTTCACTCACTTCGCAGCAAGCTGCGGGGTATTCACCCAAACTAGGAATAAAATAATCCGCTGAAATTTTTAAAAAACTATTTTCTTTTTAACATTTCTAATTCTTTCATTTCTGCATGTTTAACATTCAATAAAGCTTCTGTTAATCTTTCTATAGACATACTCAAATCTTTTGATTTATTGGTTTGCCTCACCAACATAGAAATAATTATGATTACTTCAATAAGGACTACGAAGAGGATAATAGCTAAAATAAATACTATTTCAATTAATGGGACATCAACACCAAACACTAACATGCAATTTAATAACAATTTATTGGTTATAAATCTTTCTAATCAAGGGCAACAGAGAATATATCCGCACCCACTAACTCATTATCTTTGTAAATTCTTGCATGAATTTCATAATCACCATTTACATAAAGTTCAGGGTCATAGGTTAATTGTTGTGCAAAAATAAATCCCTCATCATTTTTTACAGTATAAGGACCATAAATTTCACTAAATTTCAAAGAGTTCTTTAAAAATATTTGACTAGCACCACCAAAGAAGTTATATTTTGTTGGGAGTAATAATAGATTAGAATTCTCCTCTACAACCCTAATATCAAGTTCTATGTTATAAATAGATGTTATAAAAGAATTATCTTCTTCTTTTGGTAAAACTACATAAAGATCAAATGTATTTTCATCAGCATGTACCTCTAATGCGCTCCCAATACCAGAAGCAGGAATCTCAATTTCTTGTTCAGTAATAGATTCACCGTCAGATGTAAAAGCAATTGTCACTGAATCATCTTTTAAAGAGATACCATCTTTAACATCAACTTCAATTGTTACTTCTTTCCCTGGTTCTGCAACAATTTCTAAATCATCAGCTATTGATGGTTTTAATAATTTCCCCTTAATTACTTGATTTGAATAAGATATGCCAGATATACTTTTTTTCTCCTCAGTTCCTTTAATAATAGCTTCTCCAGTAATAGCACCAGCTAAAGAATTAGAAGAACCAGATGTAAAAATACTAGCTAAACTTGATTCTTTAACAGTTAAAGGTAATACCTTATTTTCTTCAAGTAAACTATATAACAATAATTGTTCTTGTAATTCTTCTGCTGCAAATTGTTCTGCAAGTTTCTCAACAACTTTGTCCTTATTTTGAATATCAATATCACTACCCTTTTTTATTTCTGGAACAATAGAAACTGATAGATCTTCTAAATTATTTATTATTGTAATTGACAATGAAGTTCTTTGTTTGCTAGAAAGATGAGCATAACTTCCACTACTTGTAGTAGACCCAGTATCACCCACACTTTTTGTAGATTTAAAGATATTTGCTGCTAAACTCAAATCACCACTTTTAAGAGCACTAATAATTTGTGATGCTGTTGCTCTGCTGATAGCTCCTTTAGAAACAGATTTACTAATTTTTTTAGCAATACGTCTCTTCTGCTTATTTGTTAATTCAGAATCAGAACTTGTTGAAGAACTAATACCCTTACCCGATTTACAAACAACTCCAGTTGCAGGCTTATTAAAAGTAGAACCGCAATCATTAAGGTCCGTACAAACTCTTGCACCACAAGTATTAGAAGGATTAGACCAAGTTTGACAAATCCAATTCTCAACACACTCAATTAATGGGTAAAAATCTGCAGCACCATTAAAAGACATGTTTCCAGAAGTATCATTATAAGGTATGTCAGTATCCCCTATTAGATCGCCAGAAATATTCCAAGGAGTTACATTATAAGAACCACTGCCCTCCCCATTGTCAAGCCCATTATAATTATGCCAAAAATTGCCACCCGTACAATTCCCCCACACAATGTTCCTCCAAGTACTAGGACTCATTGAACAATTGTAACTTGTATTATAATAATTATCGCCATCATCATAAACGTTAACTGTATTGTTAAAGAGATTATTGTAGATATAGTTAAAATGAGAATTACTAAGGTTTAAAGCAAGATCATTATTCCTAAACTTTGACCAAGTTATGTTTGACTTATTTGTATCAACCATAATAATTGAATAATTAGTCCCACTAATGTTAAGATAGCTGATGTTAATATTTGTAGAGTTCCTGATATAAAAAGAGACATTATAATCTAAAATTGAACCATTCACTATAGAAATATTCGTTCTATCAGATATATTTATAGCAATACCACTCCCATTTCCACTTAAACTATAATCATTCATATCAATAATTACATTATCTCTGCTGACAATCATACAATCCCCTGTACAAGTACTTACATCATGATCAAAAATTACATTCCCAGAGATATGGTCCCCACTTGTTATCTCTCTAAAATAGATACTAGCGTTTGTCCAGGAAGTTGTAAAATCTCCATCAACTAAACGTATCTCATAAGTCCAATTCTCGTTCGCACCATAATCTTCACTCCTTGTTCTGTTTGCAACATTGACTAAACCATTTGTTTGAAAATTCTGAAAACTCCCACTTGCTACTTGTTCACTCCCATTGTAAAGATTAAAATTCCCAGCAATAGTAGAACTTTCATTATCAGAACTATTAATCCAAATGATAATATAATCTTCTGAATAGTTCATAGCACTTGTGGTATTAAGAAAAAAATCATTTAAAGTTGGTGGAGTATTAAGATGTACACTAAAATTACTAAAACTTGAAGCATTGAATGTATAAGAAAATTTTCCATTACTAGAAGTATTCTCTGGAGTAGTACAAGGTGCACAAAGTGCATCATTCCTAAAAGCAACAGGACTTGTTAGATCTTCTTGTTGATGAAAAGTATATTGATTACTGTCATTTGTTGCTGTTCCATTAAGATCGGTTGTTCCTAATGAAGAGTTTACAGTGATTGAATTGTTAAGAATAATTATGTCTTCACCATGTGCAAGCTGAATATAAGTACCATCATCATTAGCCACCTGCATAGTCTTAAAATGCCAATAAACTTGACCAAAAGAATTGTTATAGATAAGATAGTTTAGAGTATCAGAGGTATCTAAGTCCACCATGATGTTTGGAGCAGACATATTATTGTTTAGAAATGTATTGTTTTCGGAAGCTCCACTAATTCCCCATTTAATGATGGCTCTTGCTGCTACTGTTGTTGTTGAGAGTAAAGTATTATTAACAAATAAATTATGATTATTTTGTATTCCAAAACGAAGAATAGTTGAGTTTGAAACATTCATATAATTATAATTAAAGGTGCTCTCATTTACTCCATCCATACTTAATGCTTCCTTATTATCTGCAAAAGTATAAAAACTATTATTTAAAAAACTTGCATTTACCGTACTGATAAGTCTTGCTGCGTAGCTTTGTCCTGCATAAAAAGTATTATTACTGAAGTTAAGACCTTCACTTGCAGAAAAAATGTAAAGAGCAGCAATAGAAGAAGCTCCATGTGCCTCAACACGATTATGGGCAATGTAAGAAAAATTTGCAAAAGCAAGAGTGAGAGCTTGTTGTGAATCTCCACTAACGTTAATAGTATTAAAAGTAATATTATTATAACCACTAAAATCAAAAATCCCTGAACCTTCACTATTACCATAATCCACATCCTTCAAAGTGATATTATTCTTGTTAACACTATTATAAAAAGAACTTTCAAAGGTATGATTACCAAGAAGTACACCTGGTCCATCCTCTACGGTGATATTATTTCTCGTGATATTAGAATAATTTGTATGATAAAGACTTATTCCTGAGCTAAGGTTTCCTGTAGCATCAATACTATTAAGGTCTATGGTTGCATTTATTGCATTATTAAACTCAATAACATGAAAACTGCTACCGTTCCCTCCAATCAAAGTATTATTATTTATATCTGAATTGTTTAAATCATTAGCGTAAATTGCTTTACTAAAATTTTCAATACCAAAAAAATTTCTTATGGTAACATTATTTGCTCCTGTAATATTAACCCCAATGCCACTTCCATCACCAACAATTTCGCTTCCATTACCATCAAGAATAACATTATCAATAGCTATAATAAAACAATCACCACTCACATTAATACTTGCGTTCAGGCCAAAAATTCCCGAAGCACTTAGATTTGCCCCAGTTAAGGTACCACAACCAGACACTTCTGTGATTGAAGGTCCTGGATCACCAGAAACAGCCGCCCCTGTCAAAGCGTCATTACTAGAAGATAAATCTTTTAAAAAAGTGGAAAAACTGTTTTTTTTTTCTGTAGAAGTTGATGTAGCAAAAACTTCGTCTGAACCTGTATTGATAAGAATAATATCCTCTTGAACCACTGCAGCAGTTGGACTTTCTAAAAAAGAATTACTAAAAAAAAGAAAACTACCTAAGACAAGCATAGCAAAAACTATAGCATTACCTAGGTCACCTCTATCTTTCCTGTACATAATATCAATTTATAGAAAGTTTTTTTATATATAAATATAACTATGAGCGAGAGTGTAAATTAATGAATCAATTAATTTTACACTGTCGGGTTTCAAAAGATTTATATGTTTTAAAATTCTAAATAATTTAGGTGATAGTCTAATGTATTTTGATGAAAGCAAAGCAGCAGTTTTAAAAAAGCTAAAAACAAAAATAAAATTAGGTCTTTCAACAAGTGAAGTTTCTAAACGTTATGATAAATATGGAGCTAACGAATTAGAACATAAAGGTGGAGTATCACCAATTAAAATATTTCTTGAACAATTTAATAGTCCCTTAGTTTGGATTTTAGTAGTTGCTTTAGTTATTTCAATTTCATTAAAAGAGGAGTTAGATGCAATCGTTATTGGAACCATTATCATATTAAATGCGATTTTAGGTTTTTATCAGGAATATAGAGCAGAGAGAAGTATAGAGGCTTTACAAAAACTAGCATCACTCAAAGCGAAAGTTATCAGAAACGGAAAAGAAAAAGAAGTAGATAGTAAAAATTTGGTCCCAGGAGATATTATTGTATTAGAAACTGGGGACAAGATTCCAGCAGATGCAAGATTAATTGAAGTACATGAATTAAAAACTCAAGAAGGTCCATTAACAGGAGAATCTTTACCGGTGAGCAAATCAGATAAAGTTCTTGGAAAAAAAACAGTACTTGCTGAGAGAAAAAACATGATTTATGCTGGAACTGTGGTCTCAGCAGGGAGAGCCAAAGCAGTCATTGTTGAAACTGGGATGAGTTCTCAAATTGGAAAGATTGCCACATTAATCCAAGAAGCACACGAACAATATACTCCGCTGCAAAAGAAGTTAAGAGAATTAGGGAAATATCTTACAGTTGCTGTATTAGTTGTAGCAGCTGTTGTTTTTGGTGTTGGTTTATTAACAGGTGAAGCTGCCAGTGTTATGTTACTCACTGCGATAGCTCTAGCAGTTGCAGCAATTCCTGAAGGTTTGCCCGCAGTAATTACGGTGAGTCTTGCTCTTGGCGTGCAAAAGATGATCAAAAGAAATGTTCTTGTACGTAAACTTCCTTCAGTAGAAACTCTTGGAAGCGTGAGTGTTATTTGTACAGATAAAACTGGAACTTTAACACATAACCAAATGACAGTCACCAAATTATGGGCAAGCAATATGCTTTATGAGGTTAGTGGAGCAGGATATAGTAAAGAGGGAAATTTTAGGATTGGGAACAAAGTGGCTAATCCAGAACCACTATACCAGTTACTAAAAATTGGAGCTATGTGTAATGATGCAATTCTGGGTGAAGAAAAAATTAATGGTCATAAACAAAGAGAGTTACTTGGTGATCCAACTGAAGCAGCTTTATTAGTAAGTGCGGAAAAAGCAGGATTTTCTCGAGATGAATTGACTAAAAGATCTCCGCGTGTAAACGAAATCCCTTTTACTTCTGAGAGAAAATTAATGACTACAATCCATAAAGTCGCTGCTCTTAAAAGAAATAAAAGACTCCTATCATTTAGTAAAGGTGCCCCAGATGTTGTTATAGATAAATGTGATAGAATACTAATTAATGGCAAAATACAAAGAATAACAAAAGAATGGAAAAAACAGATTCTCAAACAAAACGAAGATTATGCTAAACAAGCATTACGTGTTCTTGGATTTGCTTATAATGATAACTTTGTTAATAAAACGCAATCTGAAGACAACATGATTTTTGTAGGTTTACAAGCAATGATGGACCCACCTAGACAAGAGGTCAAAGATTCTATTAAACAGTGTCAAAGTGCTGGAATTAAAGTGATTATGATTACTGGCGACCATTTAACAACAGCAAAAGCAATTGCTGCTAAATTAGGGATTAAAGGAAAAGCATTGACCGGGCAAGAATTAGAGAAAATAAAAGACTTGAATACAGAAATTGATAAGATTGGCATCTGTGCCCGTGTAAAACCAGAACACAAGTTAAACATTGTAAAAGCTTTACAGAATAAAGGTTATGTTGTTGCAATGACTGGAGATGGAGTAAACGATGCACCTGCACTCAAAAAAGCAGACATTGGTGTTTCTATGGGTATTTCAGGGACAGATGTAGCTAAAGAAGCTGCTGATATGATTTTAACAGATGATAATTTTACAAGTATTGTAAGTGCTGTTGAAGAAGGAAGAGGAATTTTTGATAACATTAGAAAATTTGTTAATTTCTTGCTTTCAAGCAATTTAGGAGAGATTGTAGCAATTTTATTTGCATCATTATTTGGTCTACCTCTGCCATTAACCGCAATACAAATTCTTTGGGTTAATTTGGTAACTGACGGACTGCCAGCTACAGCGCTAAGTTTAGATCCGCACGAAAAAGAGATTATGAAAAGAAAACCGCGCCCTGCAAAAGAAAGCATTTTATCTTTTGAATTACGTAATGATATCCTCCTCATAGGAACTTTAATTGGTTTGTTTACTTTGGGACTCTTTGGGTTATATCTTGGCTCAGGGATTGCAAAAGCACAAACTATAGCATTTAATGCATTAGTATTATTTGAAATTGCTCGGTTACAGACCATTAGATCCCATTACAAATTAGGTGTTTTCTCAAACAAACCATTAGTGCTTGCAGTATTAACTTCATTAGCATTACAATTACTAGCAGTATATGGACCTTTATCAAAGTTCTTTGGCACAGTACCATTAGAAATTACAGATTGGGGGATACTAATTATTGCAGCATTTAGTCTTTATGTTATCAATAGAATTTATTATTGGTGGCGTGATAATAAAGGAAAGAAAAAGTAATTATTCCTTAACATCTAAAAGAACTATTTTTTTTGTTGAAAGTACCACGATTTTTCTTTTTCTTTACGTAGCAAATACTCATGAATATCAGCAGTTCTTGTAATAGCTTTATGACCATTTTTCTTGATAATAAAAGGGGTCTTATCTCTGACAAGTTTATCGTACTTCATAATTAAATATAGAAGGAATCTAGTATAATCTAGTATAAAAAAGATATGTAATTAAAAATAAAATAAAAATTTAAGCTCGTTTAAACTCAGCAGCTACATCAACTAAATCAACGTGGCCCAAGAATAAAGATCTACAACAATATCTCTCTAAACCTAAATCGTCCATTAATTTTTTGGCTTCATCACTACCTTGGACTTTTTCTTGGAATTTTTCCCATAAATGTCCTACTGGTTTTCCACAACTAAAGCATCTTATTGGAATAATCATAATTTCACCCCTGTGAGATTATGATTGCTTAAAAATGTCTTCATTTTTATTGTGATCATTTTTTTATATCTCCACCGATCTAACGGTATGATTTCTGTCTCTTAGCACGAGCCTTACTATCATTTGGTTTACAAGCTTCTTTCCTACGGATATCAGCTACTAATAATAATCTATCATATTCTACAAAAGACTTTTTTAATTTTTCATTATGTTGAACTAAAGCTCTTGCGATAGCTAAACGGGAAGCGTCTGCTTGACCATTTACTCCACCACCACTAACACTAACTGTGATGTCAACTTTTTTAGCATCAGCATCAGCTAAGATTAAAGGTTCCTTAATTCTTAATCGTAATAATTCAGGTGTTAAGTTGTCTAAGTATTGACCATTGATAGTCACTTTACCTTTTCCTGGTTTTAAGGTAGCTCTAGCAATAGCTCTTTTACGTTTTCCTTGAGTTTGAATAACAGTTGATTTTTTCATTTTCTACTTACTCCTTTCCACCAAGATACTTAATAATTTCTTGAACAGTAACATATTTTACATTTGGTAATTTCTTTACAGATGCATCTTCTAATACAATTGCATCTCCTTTAATTTCTTCAGGACTCCCCACGTAACACATAATTCTATCAAATGCTTCTCTTCCGCGAGTTGTATCCCAAGGTAGCATACCTCTGATAGCTCTTCTTACGTATTTTTCTGAAAATCTTGGTCTTTTTTGTGATTTTAAAGGATAACCCTTTCTTGCTCTTCGAGTTTTCTCATTAGCAAATACTTGAACTTTTTTACCACTCACGATAACTTTATCACAATTGATAACCTTTACTTCTTCTCCAAGTAAAGCATCTTTAGCAACTCTGCTTGCTAATCGTCCTAAGAGCATGTTTTCTCCGTTGTAAATCTTCATCCTAAAATCCTCACTTGTTTTCCTTCCGGATTTTGTTTTAATAAATCTTGAATTGATAATACAGTTCCTTTATGTCTCAAAATTTTCTCTTTAGCTTCAGTACTAAAGGTAAATGCTGCAACATTAACTTTTTTATCTAAGTCACCAACACTCAATACCTTACCAGGAACAACAATAGTCTCACCTTCACGAGCATACTTGTTAATTTTGTATAAATTAACAACTCTTCTGTTCCTACTCGGTTTACTTAAGTCCTTTGCAATTCTTTTCCATAACTTTGATTCTTGGGTTTCTAACTGCTGAATCAAGTTTTGTAATTGTACATTTGTTGGACCAGTTCTTCTTGCCATTTTATATTAGTGCTTCTAACTCCTCTACTTTCTTTACTAAGATATTTGCACTCTCTGATAGGATATCATTTGTGCTCAATTGACCCCATGATTCTAGGTTAAAAGTAAATGTATTTGGTTTGTAAGTTACTTGTACAATCTTTTCATTTACTCTATCAACTGCATCAATTAAATCTAATTCAATAATTTTTTTCTCACTAATTTTTCCATCTGTATCGAAGATTTGACTTGGAAATTTTGATTTGAAATCTTCAAATTCTACTGCTTCGTTGTTTACTTTAACATCTGCTTCCTGTTTGAACCAAGCTAATCCTGGACTCCATTTAATGTGATCCTTACCTTGACCCATAACAGCCCACATAATTAAATCGATTTTTTGTTTTGTGCCTAATTTAGCTACAGGCATTTTTTCATGTACAAAAGTACAACTTGGGTCTTTGCTTTTTGCTTCTGAAGCATAAACATATCCTTTTTTAGCAGCTTTTAATGTAAATTGTAATGTACAACTCGCTGCTCTTTCATCAATCTCTTCTTGAGATTTTGGTAATGAATAACTTGAAAGATCAGTTTTGATAGGAGTTAATCCTAAACGTAAAGCTAACATTTCATCGTATAAAGCTGAGTTATTTTCTTTAATCTCTAAATCTTCAATAGCTAAGGTAGGAACTTCTTCAACAATAAGTCTTCTCACTGAGTTAACAAATGCTTCGCTAGCACCATCAATAGTAAAAGCTAATCTTAAACCGTCCTTGCTTTTGTTTTGTTTAGTTAATTTCATACTAAAAATCTCCGATTTTTATATGCTAAAAGATATATTTGGTTATTTTTTATCATCTTATACTCTTCTTCCTCTTCTTCCACCTTTAGCTCTACAACCGTTGTGTGGTTCAGGGGTTACATCTTGGATTTTACCAATTCTGAAGCCTTCTCTTGAAAAGGTTTTGATAGCTGCTTGTGCACCAGGCCCTGTATTTTTAGGTCCATTATGTCCACCTTTAGCTTTAACTTTAACATATAATCCATTTACGCCTTTTTCACGTAAAATTTCACTGATTTTTTTAGCAATACCCATAGCTGCTGTTGCACTACTTTCTAATCTATCTGCTTTAACTATTTGTCCACCACTTGATCGTGCTAGAGTTTCGGTACCAGTAATATCAGTTACTGTAATGATTGTGTTATTGTAAGTTGACCTGATATGTGCAATTGCCCATCTCATTTTTCTTTGGGGTCTTCTTGAAGTATGGGGCCTTCTATTATCCATTCTTCTATTATCTCTTCTAGGCGCTGAGCGTTTAGGAGCTTCTGTTTTGACCTCAGTTTTAGCTTTAACTTCTGATTTAAGAGCTTCTGTTTTGCTTTCAACCTTTACCCCTACTTTTGCTTCGCTCATTCTTTTGCCTCTTCAACTTTAGTTTCTTCAACTTTAGTTTCTTCTTTTGATTCTGATTCTTCAACTTTAACTTCTGTAGCAGGAGTTTCTTCAGCTTGAGGAGCTTCACTCACTTTTTCAACAACATCAGCTTGAGCTTCTTCTTCTTTTTCTACTGCTTCAGCAACTTCTTCAATTTCAGTCTTTTCTTCAGCCTTAGAAGCTTCAGTTTTCTCTTCAATAACAGGAGTTTCTTTGTTTTCTTTAACTTCAGCTGCTTCTTTTTTGATTTCAGCGACTTCTTCTTTAATATCTTGGTTAGGATCAACCCTTTCAGGATGATCTTCACTTGATAATGCTGATTTGTTTTTGAATGTGATTTGAGCCTCTTCTTCTTTACTTACTAAATATGAAGGGGCAGTAATTTCTTTGTCACCAACCATTACATGACGGTGAGTGATAAACTGTCTTGCTTGCTTAACTGATCGAGCTAAACCTTTTTTATAGACGATTGTTTGTAATCTTCTTTCTAAAAGATCTTTAGTTTCTAAACCTAAAACGTCACTTAAAGCAGCACCAGCAGGAAGTAATCCTAGACGAGCTAGTTTACCCATAATTTGTAATTTTTCCTTTTCACCTTGTGCACTTTTGTTAACAATTAAGCCCTTAGCAATTTGCCTATATTTTTTAATAAATGAATTTGCAGAATAAATTTCTTGTTTCTTAGCTAAACCAAACTCTCTTACTAAGATCTTCTCAGCATCAATAGCTTGTTTATTCCAAGGATGACTTGGTGTTGTGTACTTTTTCCTAAATTTTCTTGGATCTCCCATTTTAAATTATAATTATTTACCTTTTTTCTTAACGCCAACAACTTTTCCTTTACTTCTTCTGAAGTTGCTCTTAGTTCTTTGACCACGAACAGGAAGTCTTTTTGCATGACGTAATCCACGATAGGATTTGATTTTCATTAATCGCTTAAGATCATTATCTTTTGTGAAACCTAAAGTTCCAATAAGAAGATGTTTATCTTCACCAGAACCATAATCTTTTCTTCTATTAAACATAAAAGTTGGAATTCCAGCTTTTACAGGATCGTTAATTGTTTGAGTTAAAGCAGTTACTTCTTTTTCATCAAGTAATCCTGCTTTCTTATTAGCGTCAACACCAGTTAAATTACAGAATACTTTAGCTAGATTAAATCCTACCCCTTTAATTTTAGTTAAAGCGATTTTAATTTGTTTCTCACCAGGTACGTCTACATTAGCAATACGTACAATGTGTTTGAAATTTTCTGGGTTTTTATCTGCCATTTTTTGAATATATTTTCCGAAACCGCATAGAAATAACATTTCTGGTCCTATGCGCGTGAACTCGGACTGATATGTATGATTAAAGCGGTTTGTTTATAAACCTTTTGGTGGTATAGAGATATATAAAGAAATTAATCAAAATATTGAATCCCAAATTCTATTCTTAAGTGACTTTTTCTTTATTTTCAGAATTTTCTTCATTCTCAGGCAGTTCAGGGAGCATATTTTCAGCAAATTTAGCCTCATTTTTAGCTTCTCTGAGTGCTTTTCTTTCTTCCTTAGCCTTTTGTTCTTCGTCCCTTTTATCTTGCTCCCTTTTGATCCTCAGCTTGATTATACTATAATTTACAGGGTTTTTGATTTTTTTACACAATCCATCTGGATGACAGATAGCAATTCCCGTATAATAAGCTACATTATCACAATTTGGAGGCAATTTCTTTCCACCATCAAAGTAGCGTAATTGACCAATAATATAATTTTCTCTGAGTGGTTCTGGGTTTTTCTCTCTATTCCATTTCAATAAGAAATCCTGAATCTCTTTTTTTGTCCAGCCCAATTTACCGAGGAAAAGGATAGCTGCAAATACTGCTCTTTTCTTCCCATCTTCCATACCTTCAAGCATTTTTTGCATACAAGGAGGAAATAATTCTGGTTGTACTGCACTCTCAATTTTCATGTCCATATCAAAACTTTTTTTACTCGCTTCTTTAAGCTCTTCAACCCTATCTTTATGCTCTTTAGCTGTGGCTTCAAAATCGAATGCTTGAACAAGTAATCGTCGTGCAGATTCTTCAACATTACGATCTAACCAAGGTGCTATGGGACTCAAAAATTTGTTTGGGTCTGCCATTGGTTTTTCAAATTTTAAAACATCACCAGGATTTATCGGTAAACTCATCAAACCTGATTTTTCATGCAGAGAATAAGGCATCCTATAAAGATGACGTGACGAAATAAGTACGGTATCAATCTCTAAAAATGGTTCTACATCAAGTTTTGCTATTTTATCACCAAATTCTGTTATCTCATAGTAAATAATTTTATCCTGCTCCATTTCAACACGTTCTCTAACACGAGAAAAATTGTTATCCTCAAAAGCTAAAATTTGTTTACCTAACTCATCTTTAATATTCTCTTTAATGTAAAAAGCTATTTTTCTTGCAACTTCAGGAAATAAAAGCCGCGTTTCTTGTTCACCAATATTCTTTGGAAATGATTCAAAAGGAACAGCAATATGAAATCCCTTATTTCCAGAAAATTTACATGAAATATCCTTTACACCACAATATTTTAAGAAACGAATGGTAAGGTCTGCACAGATTCTACTATATTCCATGATTGCACAATCTATATCCAGAACTAAGTCCCAGCCACTTCTAAGAGGATCAAGATCTTTTCTTTGCATTCCAGTTTGGATGTCTAAAGGGTTATGCCAAGTCTCTTCACTACAATGAAAGCTAGAAATACCTTGACGAGCTAATTGCATAACGTCGTTTGGGTAGAGTAAAACATCTGGTCGTTTACCAAATTTATCACCAAATCTTGTCCCAATTTCTTTATTTGCAGCTGCAGCTACAAGTAATTCTTGCACCTCAGGGTTCTTGTAATAACGTAGAGAAAGACCCAAATCTACTTTCATATGAATCTAAGATAATAAGAGGTATAAATAAGTTTATATGAAAAAGAAAAGTTATAATTTTTTAGATTGTTTTTGAAAATCTTTAGCTAAAGATTTCATACTTGCTAATGATTCTTTGAGAGCTTTCCTCGGTTCAGTACCTTTTGTCTCAATTAAGAATTCAGAAATTCCCACAAGAGGGTGCGCAATTCTGTAAGTAGCTAAAGTACCGCCTTTAACTTGTCTTAATTCTTCTTTTAATAAGTTACAGAAAGTGTGTGTCTCACCTTTAAGCTCAAATACAAGCTTAGTTTTTGTTTCCTCTAAAACATTGAATTCCATGTCATATTCAATTTGTGGGTTATTTATAAAGGTTTCTACATACAAGCTTATTTATGTCCTTTTTGAATTATTTTTTTTAATTCTGCAGAAATGACTTGACCACTCGCCTTACCACCTAAAGCTTTCATTGACATACCCATCAAAGCCCCAAAAGGTGCACCTTGGTGTTTCCTTACGATATCAACGATTACTTTATGAATTTCTTCAGTACCCAATGATTTGTAACGTACAAGATTAAATCTATTTTTACTCAGATCAATTAAAATGTCAATGAAAATATCTTTATGTAGTTTATCTTCTGAAAGGTATTTGAAAACCATCCTAAATTCATCGTTTGTTATTGTACTTGCATCAACATTGTGTTCCCTACGTAATCCAACTAAAGAAGGACCAAGTGTTTCAGCAATAAAAGCAGATTTGATTCCTTTATACTTAGTTGCTAATTCTTCAAAGAGTTCTAGTTTAGAACCTTTCACCATGTAAGCAGCAAGATCAGAACCTAAACTATATTTCTTAGCAATTCTTTCTATTTTCTTTTCTAATAATTCTGGCAATTCAATTTCACCATAATGTTTTGCATAAATTAAAGGAACATCTGTTTCTGGGTACATTCTTGCAGCACCGGGCATTGGTCTTAAGTAAGAACTAGTTCCGTTTTGTTGCGCCTTACGTACTTCTTTGGGGATACCAACATAAAATTCATTCAATCGTTGTTCAATTGCTTCGATTGCTAAACTACATCGCCATTCTTCACCGGCTACAAAAATGAATGCATCTTTTGCTTTGCACTCTAATTCTTTTCTTACTGCATCTACTTCTTTTTCAGTAATGCCATAGTTGGGTAATTCATCTGAATGGAAAATACCACGTAACCCAGAGATTACTTTTACTCTTCCAGCAAGTTCAGTTCCGACACGATAGCCTGGTTGTAATTCTCTTTTC
>CAYWPT010000006.1:0-6174 GCA_964460605.1 uncultured Methanosarcinales archaeon | reverse complement strand
AACACTTTCTTTTTTCTTTATCTTTGCTGCAATAATTTCTGATTTTGATTTCAAGAATAATTTTGTTAAATCTAGAACTTTTACTCTCTTCACATTAATCTTTTTCTTTTTTAATTCATCTCTTAAGTTCAACAGCTCATGCTGACGTTTCATCTCTAATTCAATTAAAGTGGGAATACCCTTCAAATCTTGAGCACCTTTAATCTCCACTCTTTCCCCCCCCTTGATACTTACATTTACGTCTTGACGAATAGTTCCTAAACCACGTTTACAATTTGGCAAAGAACGTAAATAATTTCCAAGCATTAAACAAACTTCTTTTGCTTGCTGCGGTGTTTTAATATCAGGAGCAGTTCCAATTTCAATAAGAGGAATTCCTAATCTATCTAGATGATAAAATTTCTTATCAGCTTCTTGAGATAAAGTCCTACAAGAATCTTCTTCAATAGAGATATTTGTTACACCAACATCACCAATGCTTGTTTTTAATTTCCCTCCACGTGAGACTAAAGCAGTTCTTTGAAACCCTGAAGTATTGCTCCCATCAGCTACTGTCTTTCTCATTACTTGAATTACAGGAGAAATATCTGCTTTGACCATCTCTGAAAATTGCAAAGAAGCATACAAAGCGTCATTATTAATTGGATGTGGTGGTTCTGAATCTGTTTCAACTAAACAAGTAGCATTCTCTTTTCCTTGATAAATAAAATCTTTATTCCTTTTATGTTCCTGCTTAGCCGCAATATCAACTTTTCCACTTTCACCAGCACTTGCTCTAATTTTTCTTTGTACAGAGAAATCAAATGCATTATCATCAGTTATATGCGTTGCACAATTACAAAATAATTTGTTTCCTTCTAATTGCTGATGAATTTCAACACCACATTTAAGCACAAGATCTTTCCAAGACATGAGATTAAAAAGAAGTTATATGTTTTTAAATCTACTGCTTATTTAGCTGCAGCAGTGTTCATTAATCTTTGGTAATTTCCAAGCTCAATAGCTTCAGCTAAAGTTCTCCTATAAGCTGGATTTGTGATTATTTCAACATTATGTGTTTTTGGCAAAGCAATCCCGTATAAAGGCTCATCAAGAGAAATTATTGAATTGATTGAGTTTATATCCAAACTTCTTAAAATTCCATCTAAAGTTCTTCCAGCTGCTATAATTTTACCTTCTGAATTTGGCATCACATCTCTTCCTGCAAGAATCGTAGCATCTTTAGGACTTCCAGTTAAGTTTCCTAAATGTTTTGTTAAATCTCTTATATACCTACCTAACATAGCTGGATTATGAAAAGTACCTACTGGTTCTAGACAAACAACAGAATCTTCTTGAGCATATGACCTAATTAAAAGTCCAAGTTTATAGCTTAATGAACTTAAATCTACAGCTGAAGCTAAAGGTGCCCTGTGTACTAAACCCATCCTTGGTGTATATAATTCTGCCATTCGGAATAGCTTAATTTCGTGGTTTTTTTATAAATATGATGTATATACTGTACAATTACTTTCTCTCTTCCACCCACGACCAATACTTTCCATTGCCAACAATAATATGGTCCAAAACCTTGATCCCAAGAATTTGTCCTGCTCGAATTAGCTTTTTAGTTATTCTAATATCATCAGGGCTTGGTTTAGGGTCACCACTTGGATGATTATGTACAAGGATTAGAGCATTCGCACTTTCTTTAATTGCAGGATAAAATACTTCACGTGGATGTGCAAAGCTTTGGTTTAAACTTCCTACACTGATTAAAGGAGTTTTAATAATCTTATTTTTAGCATCTAATAACACAACATACAAATGTTCTTTTCTTTTATCTTTTACTTCTTCTTTGAATTTGTTATAGACATCTTCAGCAGTCTCTACCGTTGTTTTTGTAAAAGCTTTATCTTTGAGTTTAGTATACCTAGAATTGAGTTCTGCTAATGCCATAATTTGCATTGCTTTCGTCTCCTCACCTAATAGAGTGGTTAATTCTTTCAAAGAACAAGAAGAAAAATAGTTCAAGTTATAATTAACTAATAGTTTGTTGGCTAATTCTAAAGCACTTTCTTTCTCATTACCTCGCATAAAAATTATTGATAGAAGTTCAGCATCATCGAGTCCTTTCGAACCATTTCGTTTTATTTTAGTCCAAGGTCTTGTGAACCAAGGCATTTCTTTCATCCTCATAAAGAAGAATGTGAGTAGTATTTAGTTAAAGATTGGGGATAGAGAGAATAAAAAATAATTTGTAAGGAAATTAATTATAAAATATAATCAAAGAAATAAACTATTTACCCTTTCACGTTACCAATAGGTTTCAAAGCAACCACTTTATGAGTAATACCAGTATCTTCTAAAACTTGGACAACAGCGTTTACATCTTTGTATGCTCCGCCAGCTTCTTCTGCCAAACCTTTCATTGATGCTGCTTTTACATAGATCCCTCGTTCTTCCATACTTTTTTGTAACTCGTCACCTTTCCATTGACGTTTTGCTGCCATTCTACTCATAACTCTTCCAGCACCGTGCGCAGTACTACCAAAAGTTTCTTCTGATTCATCAGTTCCAACTAATAAATACGAACCCGTTTCCATACTCCCACCTAAAATAACTGGTTGACCAATATCTTTGTAATCTTCCGGTAAATGTTCTGCCTGACAAGGACCGAAAGCCCGTGTTGCACCTTTACGATGTACAAGTAATTCTTTTTCAATACCATCAACTTTGTGTTTTTCAAGTTTAGCAATATTGTGCGCAACGTCATACACCAGTTTCATATTCATCTTTTCAGATTTCTTTTCAAAAATTTGTTCAAAAGCTTGTCTAATTCTATGTGTGATTACTTGTCTGTTTGCAAAAGCCATGTTTGCAGCGCAAGCCATTGCTTTAAAATAATCTTGACCTTCAGGACTCTCAAAAGGAGCACAAGCTAATTCTTTATCCCGTACTTCAATACCATACTTAGGCATAATATCTAAAAATAATCTTAAGTAATCAGTACCGATTTGGTGTCCAAACCCTCGACTACCACAATGTACCATAATCACCACTTGTCCATCAAATTCAATGCCAAACTTTTTTGCAATATCTTTTCTAAAAATATTTTTATCGTGTACAACTTGAATTTCCAAATAATGGTTTCCTGATCCTAATGTTCCTAATTGATTAAACCCACGTTTGATTGCTTTTTCACTCACTTTGCTTACATCAGCCCAATCAATTTTCCCTTCATCTTCAATATGTTTAATATCATGTTCTGTTGCGTAACCATTTGCTTGGCACCATTGCGCCCCATCAACCATAACTTTCCTAAACTCATCTTTAGTTAATTCTACAGTACCCTTACATCCAACTCCAACCGGAACTTTTTTGTATAATAAATCAACTAATTCTTTGATTCTTGGTTGCACTTCATCAACATGCAAATTAGTTGTAATCAAGCGCATACCACAATTGATATCAAATCCGATACCACCTGGGCTAATGACACCACCTTGCTTAGGATCAAAAGCAGCTACCCCTCCAATTGGGAACCCATAACCCCAATGAGCATCAGGCATACAATAAGAATACCTTACAATACCTGGCAAGGTTGCCACATTAGTTACTTGATTAAAAACACCATTGTCCATGTTCTCCATCAATTCTAGAGAAGCATAAATTCTAGCAGGAACTAACATACCTGCTTTATATTCAGTGCCGATTTCATGAACATTTTCGTTAATGTTCTTAATTTTAGGTTTTGGGATATCATCTACTCGCATGAAAATGGACCTAACTAAGTATTATTTAAATCTTTCTTAATAATAGGCTCTGTAGAAAAAGTCACACAACCTACCTTCCATCAACAAGAAAATATCCACACTAGATTTGGCAGGTGAAAAAGTTTTTCCTAAAAAGCCTTAATAACCATCACAGATTAGCATAACTAAACAAAACAATGAAAGAGGATATTAAATCTTGTTTGACTTTTTAGTAAATGTAATGGAAGATTGCAATTTCTATTTTATCCAATCTAACCATACACTTCCTGTTTAATGTTTGCCTTTTCAACACCCATCTCAAGAAGTAAAAGTTTCATACCTTTTACAAATTCTTTAGGACCACATAAGAAGAAGAATTTACTTACTAATTCGCCACAAGCTTTTCTAATATGTTCTTCATTTATTCTCTCACACTCTCCGCTCCAGTTTTCATCCCTTGTACAATGAAAATGAAGGGAAATATTTTCATTTTTTTTAGCAGCTGTCTCTAATTTTTTTCTTGCAATAATATCTTTCTCTGTTTTATGACTACAAAACACTTTTACTTTTGTGTCTAATTGTTTATCATTAATATATTGAGCAATGCTAACAAATGGCGCAACACCTGAGCCAGCACCCATTAAAATAATCTCTTTATGTTTTTCTTCATCAAAGAAGAATACACCAAAAGGTCCTACAGCTTCAAATTCAGTACCAATTGGAATAGTTTGTAACATTTTACTAATTTGTCCATTAGGCATTTCTTTAACAAATAAAGAGAGATCCTTTGCTTCAGGAGAACTACCAATACTATACGCACGTTTAACTATAGTCCCGTTTTCTAATGGGAATTCAGCCATAATGAATTGTCCAGCTTTGAATTCTAATTTAGGACATTCTAAAATAATCTCCACTGTATCTGAAGTATCTTTGATAAGTTCTTTTACTTTATACGTTGCTTTACTTGGCACAATAAAAACCTCTGTTTTTCTGTGCAAATAATCTTTGATTATTTTGCATGAATGATTTTTTTTATTATTGGTTTAAATACTTTCCGGAAAAACTCTTAGACAAGTATTATATAATAACAATAAAATAAAGTGAAAATGTTTAGATTAACATTTCAATTGGATAGAAAATTAAGGTCTCATTTAGAAGATGTACTCAATAATTCTCAAATGTTAGGTTTGCATGCATTCAGAGATAGATTAGATCTAAAACCATTACCAACAGCTGATGGTATGGAAGAATTTTATGGAGCAATTATGCCCACAGACCATCCTTCAGTACATACTGACCACATTGCTATAAGTGCAGAGAGATGGTTAAGGAGTATTCCTTTTACAAAAAGAAAAACACGATTTTTTTATTCACATCAAGCGCATGTTTATTTAATGGATTCAAATGGACTTTGGCCACATAAAGTTAGAAGTCCAAAAACTATTCTTGAAATGATGAGAGAAGCCTGTCGTTTTCAGGGTGAGAGAGATTATTGTGGAGATTCAAATGTAGTACAATATGCTTCATTAAAGGGATAATTTTTTAATAGATTATCTTATCCTAGCTTTTATGTTAAGACTTTTAGAATTAAGAAGACAGTTATTTCATGCTTTGCTGGGCATTGTATTAGTATTACTTTTATATTATAGTGTTTTTACAGCAACACACTTATTTGTTATTTTAGTAATTGGAATTATTCTAGCAATTATATCTAAAAAATATAGGATTCCTGTAATTGCACAATTCTTAGACATCTTTGAGAGAGACAATATAAAAACAGATCTTCCTGGAAAAGGTGCAATTTACTTTTTTGTAGGTGCTTTACTTGCTATAAAATTATTTCCCAAGGATATTGCATTAGCATCTATCATGATATTAGCTTTAGGCGATTCAATTAGTCACATTGTAGGAAAAAGTTTTGGAAAAACACAGTTGTGGATTAACAAACATAATGATAAGTTGTTTGAAGGCACTATTGCAGGAATTATTCTAGGATTTTTTGGGGCATATGGTTTTGTTGGACCTGTGTTAGCATTCTCTGGTGCTGCTTTAGCAATGACTACAGAACTTGTTGAAATGAAATTAGGTAAAACAATTATTGATAATAATATTCTCATCCCTTTAGTGTCAGGAACAACAATGTTAATACTTAGAGTGTATTTCTGATTTTTTTCTCCCTTCCCCTAGGGGTTCGTATAATGTTCGTAGAGTTTGAAATAAAAAAGAATTAACACAAACTTTTCTTAATCGCAGCAAAACACCTGTGTACTGCTTTGAGTAAATCCCAATCTTCAGCTTTACTATTAAACCTCATCCCTGGACATTCAGCATGCAAAGAAACAATGTACCTATGTTTTTTACCATCCTTCTTTTTCTCTTTAATATGAAGTCTGATATGCAAATCTTGTTTTAACTTTCTTTGTAATTTATCTCCTTCAGT
>CAYWPT010000005.1:0-39584 GCA_964460605.1 uncultured Methanosarcinales archaeon | reverse complement strand
TCTTCTATCAGTTGTAGCTTCTTTGAGTGCTACTCTAACGTCATCTCTTTCTTCCTTATACTTTTTGGAAGCTTCTTGTTCAGTAACTAATGCTCCTGTTAATTCTTCAGCTTCTTGCTGAGAATTTTCTAAATCTTCTTCTAAAGTGCTGACCTCTTCTTTTAAAGTACTGACCCTATCATTAATGGCATCGAAATTTAATTCTACACAAATTTCATCCTCTGAAATTACAGAATCTTTATCCAATGTAAAGTATCCTACATTTTGAGCAAATGTTTCACTATCAATCAATAATTTTCCATCTTCACAAATGCTTTCTTCTAAACTTGGTGAGTATACAGTACATACTCTATCACTTGCACCAGTACATAAATTAGTTCCATAGAAGTGTAAATCATTTCCTTGACCTACTTTAGCTGTTCTTTCATCTTGAGTTAAACATCCTATTTGATATCCTTCACCATCTAATCCGATAGGGAGAATTCCTTTTTCTTCTAGAGCGTTCCATGAACAAGCGTCTTCTGTAAGGTATGTTCTTTCTTCTTCTGGAGTTTGCTCTGGAGTACAGATAGCACTTTGAGCTTCTGTTAACAAAGCTGGATTTCTTACGGTCTCTTCTAAACATTCATCAATTGGAACTACGCTAGCAGCTGGATCCGCATAAGCAGGGCTTGTTGCTAACATTGCCGGAATAATTAAATTTCTTAGTTTCATTTTATTCTACCTTTGGATATTTTCTACAAGCACCATCAACACTCTCCCAACTTGCCTTTTCATCACTCAATCTATAAGGAAAAAAACTAGAGGTTAAAGATCTCCTTAACTCAGCAAGTTGATCGTCGTTTAATGGACGAAGGTTATCAGAACTTGAATTTAGCTGAGCAAAAAAATCACCTAAATCTCCTGCAGAAACACAGTTCCCTTGTGTACTTGCCCACTCATCAAGAACTTCAGCTAAATCTTCTGGAGTTTTAGCAGAGTATGCTCTATTAGCAAATTGAGTCGCTTCAAAAGCACTCATATTCATTGCTTCAACTACAGTTTCTCCCGTCATAACTGGAGTTTCAAGATCTAAACTCATTGCATATAATAAAGAACCAATACCAAGAACACCAGAAACAGTAGCTAAAGTAGCATATCTTTTTGTACTTTTTCTCTCTGATTCAATTGCTCTTCGAGCTTGATCTGCTTTAAGTTCAGCTAAAAGGTTTCTTACTCTTTTAGTTCTTTTATTTACATCTGAAAGTGCATTAAAAGCACTTCTCTCTCCTAGAATTGAAGAAGCATATTCCCTTCCAATTTGTCTTGAATATTCCTTAATAGATGCTTGATCAAGACCTTCATCAATTAAGGTTTTGAATGTTTCCTTATCTGCTAAACTTATATTAAGACCAGTAAGTAATGTAGGAATATTTCCATCATAATTAGGATCTTCTTCTTGCCTTTGTATTTCATCCATTCTCAAATACACTTGAGCTTGTCTTGAGGGTAAATTAAGAACTTTTACAATTCCACCTTCTTTTCTTCTTCCACCTTGAGCAAAACGCATTCCTCGATCATCTGCTTGAGTTATAGCTTCTACAAGAGAAGAAGCGTAAGCGCCAGTATCTACTGTTTCAAGATTTGTTCTTTCTATGAAATGTTCTACTTCAGAATGAGCTCTAGCTCCGTATTCTAATGAATCTTCTTTACCAAATAATTGTTTAAACATAGTATATTTACACCTTTTATCAATTGATATCACCCGAAAGTAGTGTCTCTTTTATAAATCTTCTGGAACATATCTATTGAGAAGTAGTAAATAAAAAAGAAATGGACAAAAAAGAGTCAAATTTAAGCTTAAAAAAAGATAGAATAGAGTTGATAACTCATACCAAATAAGAATACGCCTATAATAGTATATCCTAAATACCATGGGCAAGATACTTCAAATTCTGGTTTTCTTTCACCATGTTTTTTTGCTCTCCAGTAGGCCAAAATTATCAAAATACCATCAATACCACCTGCTATGGCTCCAGTTATTGCCAAGACTGCAAAGAAAGTGCTAATATTGAGTAATGCTAAAATTAATGGTAAACCTAAAGTAAGTACTAAAGCAAGACTTTTGGGCAGATGAAAATCATAAGTATACATTTGTACCAAACCCATACCTAATGCTAAAAAACTTGTAAGCATAGCAAACATTGCAAACAAATTAGCAAATAAAGCAAAGGTTGCATTTGTATAAAAACTCAAAGCAACTGTTGCAATTCTTTCATTTGGTTCGAGTAATTGAAAATTATCTAAACCAACTAAACCAATTATTGAAAATGCAAAGATACTGTAAATAAAAATAGGAATCAAACTTCCAATAATAATTGCTCTTTTGAATTCCTTCTTATGCGCTTTGTGTCTTCCGAGAACTTCTGCCATTTCAGGTAGAGCTGCAGAGCTAATAAAGGCGAAAATGATTACACCTAACGGGATCAAAAAGTTTTGAGGGTGGAAAGTTGTCAAATAGTCTAAGTTGATAAAAGGCAATGCGCCAAAGCTGATAAGTAAAATAATTGTAAGCATGATTATAAGCACATACAATTCTGATTTTCCAACAGTTTTCATCCCTTTAAAGATGATTAAAGAGGCTAAAACAAAAAATGCTAAGGTAAAATATAACGGAGGGATTGATACTATTGGTAAGAAAATAGTGTGCAATATCTGCCCTTCACCAATTAAATAAGCGACTAGTGCCCCATAAATCCCAAATAACATAGAAAATGCCATGAAAGCTTTCCCTGTTTTTCCGAGATATTTTTCCATATAACCTGTGAGTTGATGTTTTCCTTTTGTTCTCAAGATTATTTCTCCCATGAATAAATTAAGAGCTAAGAAAATTAAACCAATGGTTACAATAATAATAAATCCCAGAAGAAAACCGCTTTGAGCAATTACATAAGGGATTCCTAATACCCCAGCACCAACAATTACACCAACTAAAGTTGCAACTGCCATCCACATTGCAAAGTTGTTATGTTTCTTTTTGACTACCATCTCTTAGATATAAAGAAGAATTTTGTGTTTATATAAGTTTGTGAAAGTGTGTTAATTAAAATTATAGAAAAGTGGGAAAGTGTCAAAATCAATTTTTTTAGAAAAATTTGATAAAAACAGGGTTGTACTTAAAATTAAGAAAAGAGTGGGGACGTTGGGATTTGAACCCAAATCGACGGGTAGCACCGTAGGATTAAGTCATTGCTTAAAGCTCATCGCTCCAATATTGGAGCCCATAATGCTGCCAGACTGTGCAGTCAATTTGACCTTTACACCACATCCCCTTAGCTCTTCTAAAGATATTACCTTAATGAACTGATCTTTTTTATAAATATTTCTTTGGCTTGGGCTAGGCAACGCACATTTCCTTGTTATTATAATTCCTTTTTTTATTTGGAAAAGTTCCATATATCTACCAAGTTGCCTAATTTCTGCTGAGCCAATTTTATTTTTCAAAAAGTCCTTAATCTCTACTATAATCTCTTCATTGTTTAATTTAATTATAGCATCAACTCTCTTTTTCTCTTTGCTCACTTGTTTTTCTATCTTACAAATCTTTGCTAATTCTGAATAAACCAGTGCTTCAAAATTTTTTGCTCTTCTACAAAGTTCTGGAGTTATGGTATTTAATCTTAGGAACTCAGGATAAGGCACATCTGCCAGCCTATAAGCTTCTTCAATGGAGCCAAAAACCCTATTAATACCTACACCAACATTATTGTATAAATCTAAAACAGTTGCTCTTGGATTCTCTTGAATATACTTTATTACATCTTCCTTTTGTTTTTCCCTATTTCTCTTAAAATACCTTAGAGGAAGATCAACGCCAGCATAGTTGTAAGCTTCACACATATTTTTGAAAATTCTTTCAATTTTAATTTTTGTATCTCTTCTTATCTCCCTATATGTTGCATGTGGATAAAGGTTAATATACTCTTTTATTAATTCCCTTTTCCCCCTTATTATTTCTTCATCTTTTATTCTAGACATAAATAAGTTAATTAGAAAAAGATATAAGAACTCTTTCCAAACCTGTCCAGTGTGTCTATTGGGTACTTTATATTAAGCATATACCTTTCTCTAACAAAAGCCTTATATTAGCTTAACAATTCTAAAACCATAATGAACATCATTGAACAAAAAATTCAAAAATTAGAAGAAAATAGAGAAGATTGGAACATTTCTTTAGATACAAAAGAGTTTCTTATTAACTTCATTAATCAAAACAAGTTAGAGAGTGTATTAGAAATTGGCACATTTAATGGTTATTCAGCTTTAGTCTTTTCTTTACTAGCGAAAGAAGTTGTAACTATTGATAAAAGTCCAGAATTTTTGCCAGAAGCAAAAAAAAATTTGGAGGGTGTTGAAAATGTTTCAATCCTTGAAGGAGATGCTAAAGAGATTTTACCTAAACTTCTAGAACAAGGAAAAAAATTTAATTTAATATTTATTGATGCTATGAAAAAAGAGTATGTTAAATACTTGAAATTTGCTTTAGAATTAGTAAGTGAAAAAGGGATTATCATTGCTGATAATACTATGTCACATAAAGACAGGTTGGGTGCATTTTTTGATTATTTAAGAAAAAATAAGATAACTTTTAGAGAAGTTGCAATTGGAGATGGACTCACTATCATTAGTCCTTAGAAAAAATGAGAGAGCTAAACGGAAATTTTGCGGAAGGTGGAGGAGCGTTACTTCGTGTAGCTTTAGCTTCTTCTACTTTAACAGGTGAACCTTTCAAAATAAAAAATATCAGAGCAAATAGACCAAAAGGAGGATTAAAAACACAACATTTGACCGCGATTAAAGCGCTCAAAGAAATTTCTGGAGCTAAAACATCAGATGTTGAACTAGGATGTACAGAGATGTGGTTTCAACCGGGAGCTGTAAAAGGCGGAAACTATACTATTGATATTGGAACTGCTGGAAGTATCACTTTGTTATTACAAGCTTTGATCTTACCTTGTTTGTTTGCGCCAAGTAAAATGAGTATTACTGTGCGTGGTGGGACATGTGGAAAATGGCAAGCATCCGTTGATTCTCTGCAAGTATTATTATTACCCCATTTAGAAAGATTTGTTAAAAGAATCTCATTAAAAATTGTGCAACGTGGTTATTATCCAAAAGGGCAAGGAGAAGTTTTATTGGAGATTAGTCCAAAAATTAAAAGAAAAGATTTTGCTAGCTTTAATGAGTTTTTGCTTGCGGTCCAAGAAAAAGTAAAACCAATTTCCATCTTAGAACAAGGTGATATTGAACAAGTGAAAGGGATTTTGAATTTATCATCTGAGCTTGAAGAGAAATATATCAGCGAGAGAATCGTTAATGCTACTAAAAATTTGATCTCTGAAAAAATTAATTCTGAAATTCCTGTCCAGGTAAGAGTAGAAGCTCGAAACACTGCATCAATTGGTGGCGAATTATTATTATGGACAGTGCATAGTAAAAATGGTACTGTGAACAAAGAAAATGAAGTACATTTGAGTGGAGATGCTTTGCTTGAGCAAGAAAAGCCTTCAACAAATGTTGCAAGAGAAGCAGTAGAAGAGCTAGCTAAAGAAATTCATTCAGAAGCTGCAGTGGACAAATATTTAGCAGACCAATTAGCTCAATTTATGATTTTATTGCCTGGCTCTTCGGTGAAATCAAGTTGTATTAGCCCGCATTCAGAAACTAATTGGTATGTTTTAGAAGAATTTTTTCCATACGGATTTTCTGCAGATAAAAAAGGGAATATCATAAGTGTTGAGAGAGAATAATTATCTAAAGTTTAATTCTTTATCTTGTGTATACCTTTTTCTTGTTCGTAATGCTACATAAGCTTTCTCAAGTTCTTTTCCTAAATAAGCTGCATGGTCAATTGTAGAGATTAATTTTTTTTTATGCACTTCATAGTAAAGATCTTGAGGTTTTTTTCCTTTAATTACTGTGGAGATTACACCAATTTTTTTACAATGTGCTAAAATGATTTCTTTGTTTTTTCTATCAATTTTAATCAAGAAATACCCCTTAGGATCCATTTTCCAATCATGAATTTCATCATAGTGTCCTTGGATCACAGGTACATCTTTGAGATCTCCATTCTTTAACGGTACAAAATTTTTCTTTTTTACTAAAGATTTTTTTCTAGGTGACTTTTTCATTTTTTATTGATCTCTAACATTATTTTTTATGATAGTACTTTTAAAGATATCTTCTTTGAATGGTTTCATCCTATATACTCTTGTCTCAAGTCCATTATTACTCAGAAAAGCTTCTAATCTTTCTTGATCAATTTCTTGATCATAACCTAAACAAATAATATTTGGTTGGATAGTTCTAATGATTTCAGTTTTATCTTTAGATTCATTTCCTAAGATTACTTCATCTACTATTGAAATTGATTCAATAAACTCTTTTCTTCTTTGCTCAGAATATAACGGTAATTCGCCTTTCTCTTTTTCAATGGTGCTGTCTCTAGCTAATACTACAATTAAATGATCTCCGTGAGCTTTCGCTTGCTCAAAGAATTTTAAATGTCCTGGGTGCAGAAGATCAAATTTTCCCGCCAGCATTACTTTAATTACCATACGATCATTATTTTCTAGTATTTATATAAAGCTTATCTCTAAGAAATCTTTATAAACTGAACCCTTTTCGAAGCATTCATGGATAATAAACAATGTATTTCAACAAAAAAGAAAGTAGCTAATGATGCTGGTGCAGCAAGCTTCAAATGTCCTTCTTGTTCAGATTTCGAAATCGTAAGAAGTAGCTTTGCAAGACAAAATGCTATCGCATACACCTGCCCTGCATGTGGATTTACAGGTCCAAATTAGTTCTAATGAGGTAAATAAAATGGGAAAAGCAGTTATTACATTCAAATTAATGCCTGAATCACCGGAAGTTGATTTAGCACCAATTAAAGAGGCAGCAGAGAAAATTGCTCGAGATGCTGGTGCTATCGGTGAAATGCAAGTTAAAGAAGAACCTATCGCTTTCGGATTAAAAGCAGTTCTTGTTCTTGCAATGTATGAAGTAGAAGGATCAGATTTCGAAGTTATCGCAAACAAAATGGGCGAATTAGAACATGTGCAGTCATCTGAGATTGCTAAAATGGATTTAGCATTAGGTTAGATTAATTTCTTTTTTGATTTAATTCCGTATACTGAGAAATGTGTACGTTTACCCTTACTCTTTTCTAGAACTTCCTCAAATTTAGGAGGATTTGTTTTCTTTAATTTTGAAATTGCATGAATATCGTAGAAGCCAACTTGGTCAATTGTTGATTCTTCTGTGAGTACATCAAGAAATTTTTCTTCTTCTTCGAATGGATTATCTTTGTTCATTTTTTTTAGGAGAGCTTTTTCAAATAACTTTCCAGCCCATAAAGGTCCCGCGTAAGATGTGAACCCTTTTTCTTTGTTAAATTCAGATACTTTGAATTCAAGTGTTTTGTTATTGAATAAAAGGTAATTATGTTGTTTGAGTAATTTATCACACTTCTGTTTGCCCTTTTCTGCTCTGAAGTAAATTCTAAAGTAATGATCCTTGTGGTAAGAAAGAATTGGTGTGAGTGCCTTATCAAACTGAATACCTTGCAATTGTACTTTTCTAATAAGAATTCTCAAAGCAGTTTCATGCATCATCCAATTCTTTTCTGATTCAGCCCAATATTTTCTTCGTGTTACTTTTTTGTAAGTTCCAGTTAAAGCTGCGGTATCAGTTGCAGTTACTGCTAAAATACCATTCCGAGAAATTGCAGAGATTGCAGATGCTAAAAATGAGTTTGGGCTCCCGAATGGGTCAAGGTCAATATAATCTAAACCTTCTGCTTTGAGGAGGAATAAATTAGCGTCTTGATTGTGTGTTGTGATTTTCTTCTCTTGTGTTTTGCTGATTTTGTTTAATTTGAGAATTTTTTTGAAATATGTAGAGAAAGATTCTTTTTTATCATTGACATACAATCCTTTGATTTTTCCTTTTTTGATTTCTTGTAAGAACCTCAAGGCTCTGATTCCTGAACCAGCTAAAGGTAAAGCTAACTTCATATTCTTATTTGAGATTGTGTTGAGTAAAAGAATTGAAATATTTCTATTAGAAATCATCTCTGGGTTGTAGAATACTTCCATTCTTGCATTCACATCTCCTTTTGGAAGATCAACTTTAATAGTGCTTGAGTGTTCAGTGATAGATTTCATTATAAGTTAAGAAAAAGAAAGGAGTTTAAAAAATAAACTAAAATTATTGCTCATACATGAAAACAGTTAATGCGCCTGCTAAGGTATGTGGATCTTTTGCTTCATACAATTTATGTTTTCCTGGTCTTAGTTGAACTTTATCAGGATCATAAGCTAAGATAACTATTTGTCTACCCATATATCTTAAAATATTAGGTAAACCCCTACTTGTTGCATGAGGACTTACACTATCTCCAAACCCCCCAGTTTCCATTAAATTATCTAGGCAATTTCTTCCACACCAAGAAAGTAGGAATTCTTTATCTCTACCTAAATGAGCTTGCATCTCTTCTATTACATCATCAGTTTCTAAATGAACTATTTCTACCATAATCCACTTTTTCCTGATTTCTTTAAAAGTTTTAAGGAAAAAATAAGAGAAAACACGAATATTTTAAAAAAGAATTCTCTTTTAGGAGAAAAATGAGCTCAAGAAAACCGATAATCACTCTCCTTGGCCACGTAGATCATGGAAAATCTAGCATTTTAGATAAGATTAGGGGTGGTTCCATTGTTTCACGTGAAGCTGGGGGAATCACACAAGCCATTGGCTGTAGTGCAATACCTATGAAAACAATAGAAAAAATCTGTGGTCCACTTCTTGATGCAATGAAATCAACTTTAACTGTCCCAGGATTACTTTTCATAGATTCGCCAGGACACGCAGCCTTCACATCCTTGAGAAAACGTGGTGGAAGTTTAGCAGATATTGCTATTTTAGTAGTAGATATTAATGAAGGATTCAAACCACAAACAATAGAGAGTCTAGAGATTCTCAAAGCAAACAAAGTTCCGTTTATTATTGCAGCGAATAAGATTGATTTATTGCCTAGATGGGAGTGGGACGGAAAAGCCCCATTAATTCCAAGTGTTTCTGGTATGAGCCATCAAGTACAAGGTGAATTTGAGAAAAAATGTATGAGGTGGTTGCTCAAGTACAAGAACATGGCCTAATTAACGCTGAAAGATTTGATAGATTACAAGATTATACAAAAGAAATTGCAATTGTTCCTATTTCAGCATATACTGGACAAGGTCTGCCTGAATTATTAATGGTATTAACTGGTCTTGCCCAAAAATTCTTAACAGAAAAATTACAAATTGATACTGAAGAAAATGCAAAAGGAACCATCTTAGAAGTTAAAGAAGAAAAAGGTCTTGGAATGACCATTGATACCATTTTGTATAATGGAAAATTAAAAGTTAATGATACTATTGTTATTGGTGATCCAGAAAATGCTATTGTAGCTAAAGTAAGAGCTTTATTAGAACCTGCAGAAAACGCTGAGATGCGTGAGAAAAAAAGTAAGTTCAAAAATGTAAAAGAAGTGCATGCTGCAACTGGCGTAAAAATATCAGCCCCTGGAATCGATAAAGCAATCGCAGGTATGCCAATAGTGAGTTGTGATGGAAGTGAAGATGCTGTTGCAAAAGCTGTTGAAGAAGTACAAGCTGACGTTGGTGAAGTGCTTATTGGTAGAGATGAACAAGAAGGAGTAATGATAAAAGCAGATACCATTGGTGGATTAGAAGCTTTACGTAATTTACTTGAAGATAAAGAAATTCCAATCACCTCAGCTTCTCTTGGAGATATCTCAAAACGAGACCTATCTATGCTTGAATCACTTAAAGACAAAGATGAGTTCCAGGGAGTTTTACTTGGTTTTAATTCAAATATTCCGGCAGAACTCGAGGAACATATTAAGGTGAAGAAATTAAAAGTGATTTGTCACGACGTTATTTACCAAATTATTGATGATTATGAAAAATATGTAGAAAATTTACGTAAGGAAATAGAAATGCGTAAGTTAGATACCATTGTGCGTCCTTGTAAATTCTCAGTAATGCCAGGCTATATTTTCAGACAAAGTAACCCGGCGATTGCTGGAGTGGATATCGAGATTGGAAAAATTAAGACAGGAGATCCAATCATGAACACTAAAGGAAAAAAGATTGGTACTGTAAAAAGTCTTAAAGAAGGTCAAGAAAATGTCACTGTAGCTAGCCAGGGCATGCAATTAGCAATGGGAATGGATGGAGTGACTATTGGGAGACAAGCAGATGAGGGTGATTTTTTATACACTGATATTCCTGAAGAAGATTTTAAGAGATTAAAAAGTTTGAAAAAGCATCTCTCTAAATCTGAATTATCTGTATTAAAAGAGATTGCAGAATTAAAAAGAGAAGAAAACCCTGTTTGGGGCGTTGGTTAATTATTCTTCTACTTCTACCACAACACCAGCACCATTACTGATGGATAAAATTGAACTTACTTGTTCTCCACGTTCTATGACCCCGTACCAACCTAAGATAATATAATCTGCTGCTTTAGTAATCCCCTCATCACTACCACTGATTTTAATACAATCATTAAGGAATTCCACTTTGCTTACTTCAGGTTCTCCTTCAGCAACTTCCACCAGTTCTAATTCAATTACTGGGAGCTTATGTGGATTATTATCACAACTTACAATTTCTCTATTCTCGCAGCCAAAACCCTCTTCAGTACAAGACCCGATTGGTTTTCTTCCAATACCTTGAGCCATGTTAAAGCTAATCTCTGATAAAGCTAAAGAATAATATTTGTTAACAACTAAAGGATCAATAGCTAAAAATACTTCAACACGTGAAGCGAAACTCTCTTCTAATTCTCCACTAAAATCAACAAAGACTAAATCCTTTGGACCATAATGTAATGGAAATTTAATCAGCTCTCTACCTGCTTGCGAAGCTTTGATAATCTGTGTCCACCATAAACCATCTGCAAAAACAAAACTAAAGTCTTTGTACATGTAACCTTCATCTATGCTTAATTCACCAAGAACATTTTGAGCATGTAGATCATCTAAGTGCACCACTGGCGCAGCTGTGATTGTATTAAATGAATCTGAAATTTTGAATCCTGCAAAAGCAATGATAAATACTCCAAGAATTACTGCAATAGCAATAAAGGTGTTTTTACTTTCTTGATAATTTGTCTCGCCTTGGTTAGGAACTTGAGTAAAAGAGCTTTCTGTTTCTTTATGGGCTTCTTGAGCTGGAATTTGTACTGCTTCAATTTTTCCAATAGCAACTGATTCTGCAGGAGATTCTAAAGGAGATTCAGTCACTTCTAGGACTTCTTCTTGAGTTTCATCTAAATGAAAATCTTCTTCTCGCTTCACTTCTACAATCCTTTCCTCTTCAATCTGTTTAAGTCTATCTTCTTGAGAATTGTTAATGTCCTCGGAGATTCTTTCTTCTTCCACCATATACGCCCTGGAACTTTTCCACTTTATAAATTTTAAGGAATTCTAGAAAATAAATCATTAAATTACGCTTAATTCCAGCCTATTTTGATTTCTTTCCATCTTTTTAACATACTTTGCCAACTTAACTTTAATCTCTTCTTTTAGGTCTTGATCTAAAGAAAGCAGATCAATTGTTTTATTCCAATCATTTTTTGCTAAATTTGTTAAAGTCCCTTTGAATGTTCTTCCTGCTTTTCTTGCTTGATTTTCAATCTCTTGCGCTTGATCTGTTGCAAATAGTTTTAAAGCTTTAAATTTTGAAATTGAATTTGACCCAGCCTTGAGAAGATAAGAAATTCTTTCTAAACGATCCTCCCAAATTCCACACTGAATATCTAATCTTGGAAATTCAATTCTTAACTGAGCAATCCACCAAGCTTGTTCTTCTTGACTTGGAATCTTTGATTTTTCAAACATTGTTTCTTTTTGAGGGATTAATCCATAGATGTGAATTTTGTTAATATCATATTTTCTAATAAAATCTTTGAGAAGTTCTAAATCTGATTTTTTTTCACCCATACCTACAATAAAAGTCATTGCACGTTCAAGTTCTAACTCTTTAGCTGCTTCAAACATCCTCTCATAAGGCGCTAGAGGTTTTGAAGGACAAACAATTTTATGAAGTTCAAGATTAATTGTTTCTGTAGACCCTACAACACCTCGAATGTAAGGTTTATATTTTTCTAGAAGGATTTTTGGAATTGGCCCTACTGAAAGCCAAATCTTTTCTTCAGTAATTTCATAGATTGCTTTGAGCATAAACTCAATTTCATCTGGTTTGAAGACACCAATTCCACCCGTGAAAAAACCAATGTCCCAACCAAGGTGTTTCGCAAGAATAAATTCTGCAAGAATTGAAGCAGTACCCCTTTTTGTCTCAACAACTCTTTTTTCTTCTGGCTGAGTACTCATATAACAAAAAGTACAATCACCAATATTACAACCCCATGAAAAGAAAACTGCTCTTTCAAAACAAGTCTCCGCCTTGAAGTTCTCTTTGTAAATACCATCAGCTTTTTCTATTAAATTATTTACTTCATCTCCAAGGAAATTATCCATAATAAGAAATTAAGTGGTTGTTTTATAAAACTATTCTAATATTAAAGTTGTTTCAGAATGTCGTCCCTTGTAGAAAATTTCTTCTGGCAACTCGGACAAATAGAATAAGTTTTCTTTGTATCTGGTTTTCTTATTATTGTACCTTTAATCTTCTTTAAGAAAAGCTCTTGTAATGGAGCTTTGCAGAGGTCACATTTTGCCATGATTTAGTTTTTAATTTGACTAGTTTTAAACTTTTCTCCCCAAGATTTATATATACACTATATAGTTGCAAGAAAATGGTTTTTAGAGAAGCATCCTCATTTCATGAAGTAAGAAGATATGTATCTGAACAGCTCGAGCTCTTTAGTTGTTTTACTTACGATAATAAAAAATTTGGAGAAATGGCAGAGGATTATGCAACAGGTAAGGTGAAGTACTTTATATCAGAAGATTTAGAATTTCGTGGTTATGTGAGAGTCATTAACCTCGAGGATGATCGTTTTGATGAAGAGTCAGTAGCTGCGATTGATATCATTATCCCAACAGTTTTAGGGGAAAATAGGTTAGGAGATCTTTCTGAGGTTCTTACAGAATTAGGTTATGATAGGGCTTTTGTTAACAGAGATATTCCTTGGATTGGAGAACTTTTCTTTTACCAAGATGATGATATGAGAGAGTTAGAAGTTCCAGAATTAAACGTTTCAAAGCATTTTGAAGAAGGAACCGGCACTTATTCACTAATTGATATTCTTAAAGAAGCATAGTCTCTTTGACAAAACTAATATAAACAGAGTTCTCTCAAATAAATAAAATGAGAAAAAGAATAGCTGTGATCCACAAGGATAAGTGTAATCCACAAGGATGTGGAAATTATCTCTGTGCAAAACTCTGCCCAGTAAATCGTGCTGGAGAAGATTGCATCAAAGAAGGAGATGAGACTAGTGATAAGGCTATTATTGATGAAGTACTTTGTACAGGATGTGGTATTTGTCCAAACAGATGTCCATATGGCGCAATTGAGATTATTAATTTGCCTGATAGTTTAAGCAAAGATCCTATTCACAGATACGGAGAGAACACTTTCGCATTATTTTCTTTGCCAACACCACTCTTTGGTAAAATTGTTGGTGTCTTAGGTAAGAATGGTATTGGAAAATCTACTGCCTTCAAGATCTTAGGCAATATTGAACAAGCAAATTTAGGTCAATGGGATAAGGAAGTGAGCACTAAAGATGTTATCTCTTATTTCAAAGGAACTGAGATGCAAAAATACATGGAAAGATTGTATAGCGGTGGTTTATCTTTGAGTTTAAAACCGCAGCAAGTAGAATATATCCCAAAACAGTTTAGTGGAACTGTTCGAGCTTTGCTTGAGAGAATTGATAAGATTGGAAAATTAAATGATGTTGCTAAAGAGTTAGATTTATCACAATTTTTAGATACAGAGATTTCTCAAGTCTCTGGTGGAGAACTTCAACGTGTAGCAATTGCAGCAGCTGTACTTCGTGGAAGTGATTTAACACTTTTTGATGAGCCTTCATCTTATTTAGATATCAAACAAAGAATTAAGGTTGCAAATTTTATTCGATCTTTAGCTACTAATGATAAAGCTACCATGGTCATTGAACACGATTTAATTATTCTTGATTTTATGACTGATGTATTAAACATTATGTACGGTCACGATTCTGTTTATGGTATTGTCTCTGGCGTAAAAACATCACGTGAAGGTATTAATGCGTTTTTAGAAGGATTTTTGCGTGAAGAAAATGTAAGAATTCGTGCAGATTCTTTGAAGTTTGAAGCAGGTGTTGAAAGAGTGCAAGGGATTCCTGTTGAATTAACAGGATGGAAAGATCTTTCTGTTACTCGTGGAAATTTTTCATTATCAACTGGTGAAGGAACTTTGTATAAAGATGAAATTGTTGGAATCTTAGGAGAGAATGGTACTGGCAAATCAACTTTTATCAAAATGCTTGCTGGCGAGTTAAAAGGTGAAGGCGAAATCTCTGAAGAAGTAAAAGTATCTTATAAACCACAATATTTAGATTATGCAGATAGAGATGAGACTGTTGTTGAATTTATTGCAGATGCAGTTGCAAATTATGAATTGCAAATAATTCGTCCACTCGATTTGGAGAAATTGTATGCTAAAAAGTTGAATCAATTATCTGGTGGGGAATTACAACGTGTTGTAGTTGCCAGGTGTTTGAGCAAAGAAGCAGAGTTATACTTATTAGACGAGCCTTCAGCATATTTAGATATTGAACAAAGAATGAACATTGCTAAAGTGATTAAAAGGGTAGCTACTGAACGTGAAGTTACTGTTTTAGTAGTGGATCACGATATGATGTTCTTAGATTACCTTTCTGATCGTCTTTTGGTCTTTACTGGTGAGCCTGCTAAAAAGGCTACAGTGGCTGGTCCTTTTACTAAAGAAGAAGGAATGAATATGTTCTTAGAAAGTTTAGATATTACTCTACGTAGAGATATTACTTCTAAAAGACCTCGAATTAACAAACCAGGATCTGTTAAAGATCGTGAGCAGAAGAATGCTAAGAGATATTATAGTAATTAAAAAGAAATAAAAAATTACTCACTTACGTGAATAGTTCCTTGTAAGATTTTTGTGTGTTCTGGATCATCTTCTTGACCATTCTCATCATGATGATAATGGCTTACGTAAGTAAAGTCACCAGCTTCGTGGAATGTGTGTACGAAACTTGCACCATCAATAAGTTCTGTTACAAGGTTATAATTCAAAAAGTTGATTGTGTAATCTACACCATCTTTGTTCACCCATTGCACTGTGTCACCAACTTTGATGTCTAAGTCTGCAGGATGAAATTCATGATGTTCTACTACAACAGTTTTGATTTCATTTGCTTCTTCTTCACTTGTAATCATGTGTACTTCTGGAACTTCTGTTAAAGCATCAGTACTTGTACATGAAACTAAAAGGAAAGCAGATAAAACTACTAAAACTGCTAATGATATGCTAATTAGTATCTTTTTCATTGTTTTTCTCCCCCAAAATTTCATTTTGGTGGGTAAAAGATAAAGTATCTTCTTTATTTTTTACTCCCTCAAATAAGCTTAATTTTGATTAAGTGAGTACTTCTCAGTAGTCCTTATAAGCTTTGTGAAAGAAATAGGCTCAAAGATCAAATTTATCAGCAAAGTGACCAATTAAAGGTAAAGGTACTTTTTTTCCTGAAAGAGCATTAATCCAGCCCCAGAACCATAATACTACATAGATTAACCACCCAATAATGTTAATCAGAGGTATCCAAGATACAATTACACCAAAGAGGAAAAGTACTAATGCTTGTTTTGCATAATAATTTGCATAAACATTATCTCTCATAAAGAGAAATACCAAGATAAAACCAAATAATGGGAATAACATTGCTAAGAATGCCCAAATTTTTCCTTCCTTAATTTCTTTAGTTACCATAGTTTGAGTATTATTTTGTAATTAATAAGCCTTTCCAATCTTGTTTGTGATTTTTCCAAAAGAAATACAGGGCTATGATTATCATAAAGAGACTTAACAATTGTCCTGGAGTCAGACCAAAATAAAATTGTGTCTCAATCCTCCAATAATCTAAAACAAATCTTCCTAAACCATCCCAAAAGATAAAGTTCCAGAAAATGAAACCTTCTTTGAATTTTTTTGTGAATGTTAGGTAATAAAGCCAGCCAAATACTGTGAATCTTTTTAGTGCTGCGTACAATGCCCATGGATGTCTGCATCCTTCCGGAGTATTCCTTAAATATTCATTTTGTGAGAAATCTACACACCAAGCTGCATCAGTGATAAGACCTACTAATTCTGCATTCATAAAATTAGCTAAACGTCCTAAAGCTAGACCAAAGATTGCAGGAACTGCAACCAAATCTGCCACGTGTAAAATTGAAACTTTTTTCTTTTTACAAAACCAAGCTCCTGCTATAATTGACCCAAATAATGCTCCATGAAAACTCATCCCGCCATGCCAGATTTTAAAAAATTCTAATGGATTTTCTAAATAAGCGCCAGGATCCCAAAATACAACGAAAATTCTAGCACCAATGAGTAATCCAAGCATTAAGTAAAATCCAAAATCCCAAATCTCATCTTTTGTTAGGTCAAGGTTATCATATTTTCTTTGATATTGTAAATACCACACTGTAAAGAAGAACCCTAATAAATAAGCTAAACCATACCAACGTAATTCTAAAGGCCCAATGGGGATAAGTACTGGATTGAGATTATGAATGAACATAAGACATTTAAAGTAGAGCGAGTTTAAAAACATAATGGCAAATTTTTGGAAACACGTGAACAAAATCATCAAGGAAGCGGATATTGTTATCGAAGTACTTGATGCACGTATGGTTGATAAAAGTAGAAATGTAGAAATTGAAGAGAAAGTAGATCGAGCAGGAAAAAAATTATTATTTGTCATCAATAAAGCAGATTTAGTGGGTGAAGAAAACTTAGGTCGTTGGAAAAGGATTCTCAAACCATGTATTTTTATCTCAAGTGCTGAGAAAAAAGGTACTACTATCTTGAAAAAGAAAATTTTAGAGATGAGTCGTGGAAAAGAAGTGACTGTTGGAATATTAGGATATCCAAACGTTGGAAAATCCTCAATGATTAATGCATTATCTGGTCGTGGTTCTGCTCGAACCTCTTCTTGGTCAGGATTTACAAAAGGAGTACAAAAAATAAAAGTTGATAGTAAAATTATGCTCTTAGATTCACCTGGAGTTTTTCCCTACAAAGAAAAAGACCCTTACAAACATAGTTTAACTGGGGCTATTGATTTTTCACAATTAAAAGATCCAGAAACTGTTGCTGAAAAATTTATTATTGATCATAAAGAGATGGTTAAAAAATTCTATAAATTAGATGATGCATTAGATGATGCTGAAGAAATTTTAGAAGCTTTAGCTTTTCATATGAAATTCTTATTAAAAGGAAAAAGAGCAGACATTGAAAGAACTGCCAGAGCTTTAATGAAAGATTGGCAAAGTGGAAAATTAAAAAATTAAAGTCTTCCTTCAATCCCTTCTGCTTTTCTTAAAGTAGAATCTATTAAGACTTCTTCATCATCTTCCATATCAATCTCTGGAATCAAATAAGTTCTCTGTCTATCCTAAGTTTGACAGTTAATTAAAAAAGTTCTTGCATTTGTTAAATCTTGTATGAAAACAACAAACACAAGAACTAAGGCGATTAAATCAAACTCAAATATATCTTTTCCGGTCGGAACGACGATTTCTGTAAAGAATTACTCAAAATTCTTAGGGTTTGAGAAGATTTTTTCTAAATTCAAGCAAAGGGGAATCCCTTTGCTAAATATTGTGGAAGCAGTCATTTCCTACAGGCTGACAGAAAATTTGAGCCTGAGCAGGGCTTCAAATTGGATTAATAGAGATGAAGTTTTACTCGAGTTTGGTTTAAAAAAGTTTGAACAACGAACTTTGTTTCGAGCAATCGAAAAAATTGGAGAAAATTATCAAACTATAATTCTTGACATCCAAGATATATTATTCAAAAAGTATGACTTCAGTCATACTGATGTGAATATGGATTGGAGTAGCTTAATCATATGGGGAGATAAATCCACATTAGGAAAATATGGTTATAGTAAAGACCATAGACCAGATAAGAAACAGATAACTTTTGGGGTTAGCGAACTTCGTAAACCAATTAATATTCCTATCGGTTTAACTATAGCCCCTGGTAATTTAAATGATCAAAGCCATTTCCAAATGACCTTTGACCAGGTCAAAGGTAAAATGAGGGATAAATCGTTGCTTGTGTTTGATAAAGGTGCAAATTCAAAGACTAATTTGAATAGTGTTATCGTCAGTAAGATGAATTATCTTACTGCTAAAAAGTTAAATGAAAGTGATGATGAGTTAATCAAAGAATTCTGGAAACTAAAACCAGAGTTGATTGATAAAGAAAAAGGGATTTATGGCTTCACACAAAAATTTCCATCTCGAACTAACTACTTTTTTTTCTCTAAATATCTTCAATCTAAACAGATTGAATCTAAGTTGAGAAAAGCTTCTCGACAATTTCGAGAAGCACAAGAGATTCAACGCTCAATTGATTTGAACAAAAAACTTCCAAGAAAATATCAATTGAACAACCCATTAATAGATATGAAATTCTCAATTCAAACAAAACTTCCATTTTTATCCGAAAAAGAAGCGTTTGAACAAGTAAAAAACGCTTCAATTACAGGTAGAGAAGGATTTTTCTGCCTTACATCAAGTCAAAATTTGACACTTGAAGAAGCATTAAAATTGTATCGAGAAAAAGATTCAATTGAAAAAATAATGCATTCTTTAAAGAATGAAATTTGTATAAAACCACTTAGGGTTTGGTCGACAAAAAGCATTTATGGGTCTCTTTTAGTTGGTTATTTAGCTCAGTTAATCATATCATTAATACGATATGACAATCCAAAGCTAAAGAAAATTTCAACAAAATTCATCAAAATTAGCTTATCTAATTTGACAGTTACGGTTGAAAAACTTGAAATGTTTAGAAAACGCAGAATTTATTCAAATTTTGATCCAATTAATGAACTAATTTGTCTGAAAAATAGAGCAATTACTTGAGAAATCAATGATTTTTTTTAAAAAATAACCAACTGTCAAATAGAAATTCTGGATGAAATAGTTAGTAAACTGTCAAACTTGGGTTCTACATCATTCTGGACAGACCATATATAAAAGAAAATAAAAGAAGAATTATTGAATCTTTACAGACTCAATAACCACATCTTCAAAAGGTTGATCTCCTGCTTTAGTTTGTACATTTCCAATCGCATCAACTACTTCCATTCCTTTAGTTACCTTTCCAAAAACCGGATGTTTACTTGAAAATGGTTGTTTGTTATGGTCTAAAAATGTATTATCAACCATATTGATGAAAAACTGAGAGCCACCTGAATTTGGACCTGAATTTGCCATAGCTATTGTTCCACGAACATTGCTCGTATCATCTGAAAACTCATCTTTGATAGCATAACCTGGACCACCTGTACCCCATTTTGCTCTTTGTGCATCATCTTTGCTCAAAGGGTCTCCACCTTGAATCATAAAATCTTTGATTACTCTGTGGAATCGTTGTCCGTCATAATAGCCTTCTCCTGCTAATTTAATAAAATTCTCAGTAGTCACAGGCATTTTGTCTTCGAATAATTCGATTTCAATAGTGCCCATACTTGTTGTCATAATTGCTGTTCTGTTTGCCATAATTTCACCTTGACATGCTGCAATCAGCATGCTCAAACTCAAAATTGTTAATATGAATAGTAATTTTTTCATACCCTGAATTAAAGTAGTTTCCTTTTAAAATTTGTGTTCTTTTGCTTTTAACCACTAGTTAGTGATTATTTTACAAAACATTTATAAATAGGCTAAAATATGAGTATTTATGGTAGATTGGATACAATTTAAATCAAATGTAATTAGATCATTTAGAGTGGTTAAACAAGATGTTTACACTTTAGATGCTCAAGTAAAAGCACTTCAAGTAGAAGTGAGAAGTTTACATATGAAAAACTTAGAGTTAGCAACAAAACTTGCTGAAATGAACATTAAAAAAACAAGTAAAAGACATAAATCAGCAGTTAAAAGAGTAGCTAAAACTAAGCAATTTGTAGCAAGTAAAACTGCAAGTAAATTTCATTCAGAAAAATGTGCTTTTGCAAAGAATATTAAACCGAAGAACAAGCTAACTTTTGCAAGTAAAAATACTGCAAAAAATAAAGGTTTTAAGACCTGTGCTTGTGTGGAGTAAAAAATGGATTTAGATGGATTTTTAAAAAGAAGAATTTTTCCAAGAGAATATTCTATCCCAATTAATAGATTGCAGGCAGCTAGTTGTATGAATTTACCAACTGAAAGAATCACACTATTTAATATTTTAACTAATAGTATTTATTCTGTTATACATGAAAATGAATTAATAAAAAGAAGGATACATCTTATTCCTTTATTTGAAAGAATTGAAAGTGAATGTTATAAAAATGGGGTCCCAGAGAGTGTAATTAGATCATATAACATATCTCGCGGAAGCCCAATAACAGATGGAGACTCTATAATGGAAATAAAGAAAGCAATTACTTCTCCTTCATTATATCACTTAACTAAAAATAAATTTTTAGATACACCTACAAGTTTACTTATTGTTAGTGGAATGATTGATTTTGTCGAAGAAGGATATCCTTTTGATTATAATCAAATTGAAGATTTCGTCGAAAAAGAGAGAAGAGAATTAGAAAGGAATTTAAGAGATTTTAGGGCTTCAAGTTTGCCAGGACTAATTAATTCTGCTAGATTGCTATTATCAAAAATGGACACATATATCATGTAAGATAAATAGTGGACAACTCAGAATTTCTCCCTTAAAAGTGGGATTTACTAGGATTGTTTTAGTCAAAGCCACTGATCTTTCCAATCAATATTCAATGAGGATGGTTTCACCAACTGTGAACACACAGGTGGAAAGATCAGCTTCTACTTAAGGCAACCAACTTTTAGGATCTTTTAATTTCTTAGGCAAATATTCTTCCATTACAAAGTTTAATCCATGCTTAGCGAAAGCTTGCTGTTCAACTCTCACCTTCATCTTAGCCATTTGAGTCAAAGCTTTTTGCCAAGGTTTGTAATGTTTAATGAAAGGATCATTCTTTACAAGATCTTTAATTTTCTTAATATCCACATCTTTAAGTGGATGTGTAGGTAATTTGTAATCAAGAATATCTTGTGGAGTTACACCAATGAATTTAGCTTGTGGTACGCAAAAGAATTGATTAATATGTGCAGCATTCCCTGAACCTACTTTCAAAGTTCTATAAATAGATCCAAATCCATATGGATCACCATCAGTAAATACGAATACTTCTAATTTATGATCATCAGCTAATTTACGAATAAATCTACGACATGCACGGGTTGGAACTCCACCCATTGCAACTAAAATACAATTAGACTTTTTCCAATACTTATGTTTGTTTAAACGCTCAAACATACCTGATGTTTCTACTGCTAATACAAATTTAGCTTTAGTTTTAAATTTTAAATGTTCAACTGAAGATGGTACTGAATAAGCTCCTGAACCGAATTTAGTACAATCAATTTCTAAATTTTTACCATCATCATCTTTATCTACTACGATCAGTTCACCAGCAACTGCGCCACCTTTTTCTTCAGGAACAAAACCAATTTGTTCACGATTTACACGCATCATAGCTTCAATATCATCCATTACTGAATCTGATTCTGGTTGTTCTTTGAATCGAGCTTCACCCCAGTTTTTACTTACATAATACGCTTCTCTTTTTGTTGCTAAATCATTTTCTTTGATTAAATCACGAGAAAGTCCCATCATACGTAAAGTCTGAGCGAATGTTTTGATAGTGTTTGCAGTTAATGTTCTAGTTTTAACTTTTGATAAAATTTTGAAATAACCTTCTTTCTCATTATAAGCTACATTTGAAAGTGATCGGATAGGCATTTCTAACTCAGGTTGCTTTTGTTTTTTAATATCAGCATAGACATCTTTAGCAATATCCATAATTTTATCCACTACTCTTGATTCATCTTTCTTTGCCATTATACAAGTTTACTCTGAGTTCCTTCAGATTCCTCTTCATTTTCAACTTTTTTCTCTTCCTTTCCTATTTTTGCAAATTCAGGATCATAATCAGGATTATCAACTTTGATTTCTTCTAATTTTCCACGTTCATGTTGTAAAATTTCAGCAAGATCATCTTCGATTCTTTTCTTTTTCTCTTCGTCTAAATTTAATAATTCGCCTAATGCTTCTGCAATGTGTGGCATAAATTTGGTAATAAAATCACGTTTCTTAGCTTCAGCACCAATTTTCTTTTTCTTGTTTACATATGATGCCAACTTTCTTCCACAATCCTGAAGAGCTTTTCTAATTTCTTGAATGATAATATCGTAATGCGCTAAAGCTTCCTTACTCTCTGAAGTAAAAGGTACCCACACTGACGCCATATGAATGACAACCGTACATGGTCCAACTGGTAGACTACTTCTACTTTGTTGTAAACCATAAGATCTCCACACAGTTTCTGAAATTCCTTTAGTAGTTGCACAAGCACCTTGTTGGTATAACAAAGGAACTCTGTTTGCAAAACGCATAACTCTTACAGTTTTATCAGCTTTTTGTTCACCACCATAAGCTAAAGCAGCTTCGATAACAAATGGATTTCCACGATATACAGTAGGTGGACGTGTCGCTGAACAATAAAATTCTGCATTGATTTCTTTACGCAAACCTTTCTCTAAAGCTTCCGCACCAATCGGTGAGATACAATTAGTTGGTGGGTTCATAATTTTTGTAGCGTTAATTCCTTTCATTAGTTGTTCAGACATCTCCCTTGTCATTTTCCCAGGTTTTGTTTTAGGTAATAATGATCCGTTTTGACAAATATCTTTTGCAGTTCCCGCGCCAACACGTGAAAATTCTTTGGTTAAGAACTGTTGCAGAGTTTTAGTGTCACTTTGTTTTAGCATCCGCATTAATCTTCCAAGTTCTACCCCATAAGGGTGCGGTTTAATTTCAATTGCCTCAGGAGGCATAGTCTCAACCGCTCTTGGAAAAATATATTGTTTAGCTTCAGGAGTTGTATAAATAAAACTTGCATGTGGGTTTACAATCGCTGTCTCTTTCATATATTCATCAACAGATTGTCTTCCTTTTTGGTAATGACCTTCCATATCAATTTCAATTTTTGTTCCATGCTCTTTTTCTTCCCAGTCAACTTGATCTTCTTTAATCACAACTGGTTTATTAGTTTGAGAATCAATTTTTAATTTCATAAATGTCGCTTTTTTACCTTTACCAGTCTTAGTTGTAACAGTAACCGGTTTACCAGTGGTTAATTGACCGTAGAGTGCTGCAGCAGAAATACCAATACCTTGCTGACCCCTTGTTTGTGCTAATTTATGGAATTTTGAACCGTATAATAATTTTGCAAAAATCTTTGGCACTTGTTTCGGGATTATTCCAGGACCATTATCTTCCATTACTACTCTGAAACGTCCTTCTGAGAGTTCAATGATATCAACATTGATCTCTGGGAGAATTCTTGCCTCTTCACAAGCGTCTAAAGCGTTGTCTACACCTTCCTTGATTGCAGTTAAAAGTGCTCTTCTTGGGTTATCAAAACCAAGTAAGTGTCTGTTTTTTTCAAAGAACTCTGCAATAGAAATTTCTCTGTGTCCTTTTGCTAAATCTTCAGCACTTCTTTTTGCCATGAAAGTTAAAACTTTCTAGGAGCTTTAAAAAACTTTTGTAAAAGATGTATTTTATCCTTTTACCAAATCACCAATACCAAAACGCGCTTCTTGGTTCTTTTTTTCTAAGAATTTGTAGACAGTTCTATGCATACTTCCTTGTAATAACATGCCTACAGCTTGGTGCGCCAAGTGTACATCAGAAGCTTCTCCAATGATACCAATAGTTTTTCCATATACAGAGATATGACATCCAGTAAGCTCTTCGATTACTCTTCGTGACTTACCTTTTTCACCAATAACACGACCTTTTAATCTTTCCATGGTGTTATGACTTTTACCTGCAACATCTCTTAAACTAAGAATTTCTAAAACATAATCTGTTTTTAATAAAAATAAAGCGACATTAGGATTAAAACCTCTTCCAATTGCTCGCACAATTTCCCTACAAATAAATAAATGCATTGCATCATCGCCAGAAATGGTCACATTACCTTCTTCATCAATATCTAATGTAGCTTTCGCTTCTTCTTCAATCTTCTTTTTTGTAGAACCTTCTTTACCAATAAGAACTGCAATACGTTCGTGAGGAATCTTTAACTCATAAGAGTATTCTTCGCTAAAATCTTCTTGTACAGGCATTTCGTCCATATCATCTTCTCTAACCATTATTAATTCAGATTAGTAATTTCTTTTTAAACTATCCTACTATTTTTTTAACTAAGGCTTCTTTACTTGTCTGCACACCCAATTTTTTGAAGAATCTTGCAACATTTCCTAGATCTCTTTCCATTAATTCTTGTGCGTTAGAGGATTTAGTTACAGTCGATTGTGAATAATCAATAATCACAGGTTTATCCTTATAGTTTAAAATATTAAAACTGGACAAATCACCATGCACAAGACCTTCTTTGTATAATTTTTTCAAATCTTTTACTAAAGCTTTCAGAAATTTTTCAGGATCTTGAGGATAAGCATTTTTTAACTGAGGTGCTGGTTCATCATCTCCAATAAACTCTTCAACTAAAACATTATTTTTCACAGCAATTACCCTTGGACTATTTACTTTTGCTTTTTCCGCTTTATGCAAATTTTTGAACTCTCTTTGTGTCCATGCAAAAATAATTTCTCTTCTTTTTTTCTTTAAATGTTCATAACGCGTATCTTTTCCTATATAATCATACATTTTTTTAAAATCAGCATTTTGTACTCTATAGATCTTTACAATAACAAGTTTATCATCTTTAATTGCTGAGAATACATTACTTTCTTTACCTACGAATATGGGACTTTTAAGTTCATCGAAAAAGCCTCTGCTAGAAAGATAAAAAAGGTTTCTTTTCGTAAATTCATCGAATACTCCTTTCTCTGTTCTAAATCTTTCTTGGTAAGTATATTGTGTCATTCTTACTTCGAAAAGCACCCTTTAGTTATAAATTTGCTTGTTACCACCAATTAGTAATTTTATTTGGAAAGATTTATAAATAACATTAACTAATCAGTAGTAAACACCTCAAAACCACCTCTCTTTCCTCAGTTACCTTTCTTCGGAAGGGTTTCTGAGGACCTTTTTTACAATACATTTTATACTAAATTTAAGCTTATTTTCTAATGAAATCCCTTTTAGAACTCTTTAAAATCTGTGATTTTTAAGATGCCAGAAAACTTTAAATTTTAAGCAAAAAAAGTTTTCTGAGCATATCAAGCAAAGAATTTATAAATAGGACATCTAATCAATAATTAAGCCTGTCGCGAGAGTAACCCCTGGGAGCTTACGGCATAGCCAAGCTATGAGCTTGGGAGTTAGTAGTACAGGCTTCATATTTAAAAATCCAAGTGGATTTTTAATGTAAATTTTGGGTATTTTTCCAAAATTAACAATCATTTAATCAAAGGGTGGAAAGTGTTTAAATCACAGCAAAAGTGACGTTTTGCGAAGAAAAGACAAGATTACAAACTAAGAAATTTAGGTTTATTTTCATATTTATCATAGCCAAATTTGGCAAAAACCAAGAGTAGCGAGTGGACACATAGTAAGAATAATGTATCTACTTAGACATAAAACCAAAAACTTAGTTCTGTAATCCTCAATGGAGGAATTAAAATGGCAAAAATTAGCCCAGTAGCTACAAAATATATTATTCATAATAAAATCCATATTGATGGAATCGTGGATAGACCAGATGTAATTGGTGCTATCTTTGGACAAACAGAAGGACTTTTGGGTAATGATCTAGAATTAAGAGAATTACAAAGAAGTGGAAAAATTGGTAGAATCGAAGTAAACTTGACTACAAGCAGAGGAAAAACTACAGGAGATATAGTTATCCCTTCAAGCTTAGATAAGACTGAAACCGCCATCATTGGTGCAGCTTTAGAAATTATCCAAAGAATTGGCCCTTGTAACTCAAGATTAAAGGTTGAAAAAATTGAAGATGTTCGTATAAGCAAAAGACGATTCGTAATTGATAGAGCCAAAGCCTTACTTCATGAACTTACTGAAAATACTTTGCCTGATTCTCAAGAGTTAGCTGATGAAGTGTCAAAATCAGTAAGAATGATGGAAATTAAAACCTTTGGCCCTGAGAAGTTGCCTTGTGGTCCTTACTTAGATGAAAGTGAAGATATCATCATTGTAGAAGGAAGAGCAGATGTTCTCAACATGCTTAAACATGGTTTTAAAAATGTAATTTCTATGAATGGCACTTCAGTTCCAAAAAGTTTAGCGGAATTAACTAAAACTAAATCTACAATTGTATTTGTAGATGGTGACCGCGGCGGAGATTTGAACATTAGAGAACTTATCAGTGTAGCAGAAATTGATTTTGTATGTAAAGCTCCAGATGGAAAGGAAGTAGAAGAAATTACAAAAAAAGAAATCCATAAAGCTTTACGTGGAAAAATTACTGCAGAACAAGCTAAACTTGATTTAGGTGTAACTAAAGATGGTGACTTGATCAATAAAGATAAGCGTTTAGTTAAACCATTAATCAAGCGTGGCAATGATCGTAGATCACCTCGACAGGATTCTCGGAGACCTTCACCAAGAAGTGCCCCTCGTCAAGATACAAGAAGAACAGCAAATCTAAGCTTAAAAGATGAAGAAAAAGTTTTGTTTAAGAAAACCTTAGAAGATCTTTTCGGAACCCGTGGTGCTTGCATCTTTAACGCAGAATTAAAAGTTCTTGGAAAAGTCCCAGTAACTGAACTTGTAACAACCATTAAAAGCCTAAAAACCGGAATTCATGCAGTAGCTTTAGACGGTGCAGTTGACTTAGATTTACTCAAAACTTCAGAAAGGTTAGGAATTAAATTCTTAATTGGAACTGAAAGTAAGGTAAAACCAAGCCCAAGAGTAAAAGTTCTCACTGACGCTCAATTATGAGCTTATTTCTATCTTTAAATTTACAATACATTTTTATTCTTCTTAATCTTCCAAGCTAATATGGCTTTCGATATCATAATTGGCAGATCTAAATCAGATATTGCCAAATATGGGAAAAAAGGAACAGTAATGATTGCCAAACAATATGTAAGTATGGGGCAAACTACCTCCTTATCCAACCCAGTATACATGGATGTAGCTGGAGCGCACGTTGTTTTTATTGTAGGAAAACGTGGCTCAGGAAAATCATATTCAATGGGTTCAGTAGCTGAAGGAATGGCAAATTTAGAACCTGAAGTGAAACAAAATTTATCGATTATCCTTTTAGATACCATGGGAATTTATTGGACCATGAAGTACCCCAATATGCAAGAATCAGAAATACTCAAAAATTGGGGATTAGAGCCACATGCATTAGATGTAAAGATTTACACGCCAGCAGATTTCTTTTACAAGTACAAGGACCAAGGAATCCCAACAGATTACCCTTTTTCCATTAGAGCAACTGATGTTGGACCAGAAGATTGGTCACACGCTTTCAAGATAGAAGAAAATTCTGCTGAAGGAGTATTGATTACAAAAGCTGTACAAAAATTAAGAGAAAGGTATGCTAGAAAAAATTCTAGCTATTCTATGGATGAGCTTATCGAAGTTGTAGATGAAGATCATGAAAGTCCCCCTGTTGCACGTTCCATTGTAAAAAATCAGTTTGAGAAAGCAAAAAACTGGGGAATATTCTCACGTGAAGGAACTCCCTTAAAAGATATTGTGCAAGGTGGTCAAGTAACTGTATTAGATTTAAGTCCTTATGCAACCATGGCTTCTGGTTGGGACATTAAAGGTTTAGTTGTGGGAATTATTTCAAGAGTATTATTCCAACAAAGAATGCTTGCAAGAAAAACTGAAGAATTCAAATCAGTAGATGCTGCAATGCATTATTTTTCTAAAGATACTGAAGAAAAAATGAGTGAACCTTTAGTTTGGTTAGCTTTAGATGAAGCGCACGAATTATTACCACGTGAAGGAAAAACTGCAGCAACTGAACCATTAGTGACCATTTTACGTGAAGGTCGTCAACCTGGTATTTCTTTAATGCTGGTAACACAACAACCAGCTAAAATTCATACAGATGTGATGACGCAAAGTGATACTGTTTTGGCGCATCGGCTGACTGCTAAGATGGATATTGAAGCTCTTGGTGGCTTAATGCAAAGTTATATGAGACACGGTTTAGATAAAGAAATTAATATGTTACCTAGAGTAAAAGGAGCAGCAGTTATTTTTGATGATACAAATGAAACTTTATTTCCCGTACAAATGAGACCACGTTTCACTTGGCATGGTGGTAAAGCTCCACTTGCAATTAAGGGGCAAGATAATAAGACTCTAAAGTTGTTTGAGAAACTTGAACACGAGTAAAGTTTAAAAGAAAAGGAAGCTTACTTTAAAGAATGAGTATATTCAAAAAATTATTATTCTGGAAAAACGATGACCTAGATTCTGGGCTCGGAGCAGATCCTTTCCCTAATGATCCAAATTTAAACTCTTCATTTCCAAAAGATGATTTAGGTGTTCCTGACTCTTTGGGAAGCCCAGATTATGGAAATTTAACTTCACCACAAACACCACCTTATGGTCAAAGTTCTCCTCCACCAAAGCCAGGCGGTTTTGGAGACCAACAAAACTATATGCAACAACAAGTAGCAAATAGAGATTTAGAATTGATTAGCAGCAAATTAGATACCATTAAAGCATTATTACAAAGTTTGGATCAAAGAACTTCTCGTCTTGAAGGTGCGGCTGGTATTCGAAAAGATCCTAATGAAAGATTATGGTAAAAAAACATCTTTTTCTTTTAGTAACTGGAATTGTTATCCTTCTTGATCAGTTGATGAAATATTTGGTGCAAGTTGTAAAACCAAATTTTAATATTTTATTTTTCAACATCTCTTATGTGGAAAATACAGGGGCTGGTTTTGGTATTTTGCAAGGAAACTCCTTATATTTAGGATTATTTTCTTTAGTAATTGCTCTACTGATAATAATATTTTATAAAAAATTTTCAAAAGATCTTAAGGTACAGATCGCTTTAGCTTTATTTTTAGCAGGAACAATTGGGAATATGATCGATAGATTGTTTAGAAATTATGTGATTGATTTTATTGGAACAGATTTTTTTCCATCATTTAATGTTGCAGATAGTGCTTTGACAATTTCTATTATCTTGTTTTTGTATTTTAGTTTCTTTGAGAAAGACTATGAGTTGTTTAAATAAAAAAATAAAAATTTATTTTTCCTTAAATTCCTTATAGCCTTTAGCTTGAGCATCTTTTTTAGTATCAAACCATACTTGGTTCTCACTTTTAATCTTCAAAGCCCAATCACTTCCAGCTTTATGATAGAATTTTCCCCGTTTACTTGCAACGAATTTTCCTTTAGCACTCGCTTTCATTTCAGGAGCATCAAGCACAATACTATGATCTGCTTCACTAAATGCTGCTGCTGTAGACATTCCAGCATCGCTTGAAACTACTTTTTTCTTAGTTGGAGCTGGGAAAGGTAAGTTAAACAACAATAAAGCTACTGATAACAATAACAATAATGGGATTTCTCTTCCTGCATACAACCACAATAAGAAAAAGTTTAAAGTACTAAATACACCTGCTTTAAACAAAATTCTCGGCCCTGCTCTCTCTTGTGAGAATATTAAACCAAATACAATAAGTATGGTTAATACTAAAGTTCCAAGTAATTCTAAATAAAATAAGGTTCCTGGAAAATTAAACACCGCCTTCACCAAATAGATGAGTAATAATAAGCCAATAAAGGCTGAGAATACTAATCTTAATCTTTTTACCATAGAAGTTTTAGAGTAAAAAATGCATTTAAACATTTCTAGAATAAAAAGTAATAGTTTAGAAACTCTATTTCGTAAATGAACTTAAAAATCTTCTTCAATACTTTTCAAATAACCTTTTCTTTTCAAGAAAGCTACTTCCGCTTTGCTTCTATATTTATAGATAACATCACCTTTAGCATCTCCTCCAAGCACCCAAGGTTTAACAATAATGACATCATTTTCTCGCACCCATAATCCTCTTCTTTTACTACCCGGGATTCTACATAATCTTTCTTTACCATCAAGACATTGTACAATCATTCTAGATCCACCCACGCGTCTTTGGACAATTCCTAGAATTTCATTGCCTTGAGGAATCCGCACTCTGAGTACTTGGTCTCCAACTTGTCCTTTATGTCCTTTCTTGTTTGGTTTTTTGTATGGTGGCATTGATACTAGGAAATAAAGGGGTCGCTTTATAAAACTTCCCCACTAGTCTACTGGTCATGTACCAAAAACACATATAAAGCATTAACAGAGTATTTTTATATAATAAATTAAAAATTATTTTGAGGGACAGAGAATGGCAACAAGATTACAATCACCTTCTTCAATAAACACTTTTAAACAGTGTCAGAGGAAGTATTATTATCAGTACATAGAGAAATTACCTACTGGAGATTCAATTCATTTAGTACGAGGTAATATTGTCCATTCTGCATTAGAAGATTTCTATGATATTGATGCCACTAGTTTTACTAAAGAGGATTACCAAATTAAGTTTAAAGCTGCCATTCAAAGATTATTATTGTACCATTGGGGTCAATATGAAGAACGTTTATGCAAACTAGGCCTGTCTCCAGACAATCTTAAATTTTATTTCGAAGAAAGCATGGTTATGACTTTAAATTGGCATAACTATTTCTTAAAAGATCTAAATAAAGCTTTGAGTGGTGAGAATAAAACCATTTCACAAGCTTTCATGGAAATCGCTCCGATTAGAGAGATGGAGTACAAATCAGAAACTCATAATGTGCGTGGGTATATTGATGCGATTGAAGTCTTTGATGATGGACGAGTACACATTGTGGATTATAAAACCAATAAGAAAGCTGAACTAAAAGAGAGTATCCTCAGACAACTCTCAATCTACGCTATGATGTATCAAGAGAAACATGGGAAGTTACCCGAAAAAGTTGGTGCATTTTTCTTAAGAGATTCTTTGAAGATGATTCATGTTACTCAAGAAATGGTTGAGAAATGCAAATTAGAAATTGAACAGATTCATGCACATACTGAACTCACCGAAGAAATTTCTGATTATAAAAGAAACATTACTCCCCTCTGTAAATGGAGGACCGGTCAATGTGATTTTTATGAAACCTGTAACCCCCATAACAAAGTGGGTAAAGGTTTTGGAAAGAAATAAAGGATAAATTCAAAAACTAATTTATATTAAAAAAAAAAAGGAAAATTTAACTGCCTGCCGCAATCAAGCTCATCCTAATTATGTCTTGATAGCGTGTTGCATTTTCTAATACCCATGTTTCTACGCCAGCCCCTAATAACAAGAAGATTAGAGCTATCAAAAAAAGGTACAGATTAAAACCAAATACTTCTAAAAACTTCTCAGAAGCAAATTCTTCTAATAAAACATCTTTACTTATGACCGAACCAGATATGGCGGCTAAGAAATAACTTATACCTTCAATCATCATGTGTGGAAATACTATGAGCATAATCGTTCCAAAAAGCAAGAATGTACTCTCTCCACTAAATTGACTCGCACCTCTTGCAGTGAACCCAAAAATAGTTCCCCATACAGAAGCATTCCATGTTATCAAGAATATTGCCCCATCTCCCGTGAGTAAAGCCATAATAAAACATGCTAACAAGACCAAAAAGTTATTACTTAGTAAACTCCAAAATAAATCTCCGTTCCATTCTCCAAAAACAGCATTTCCAGCAAAGCCTTGACCTAAACGAATTTCTAACTGTTCTCTAAATAATGTGTTTGTCTCAAATGAAGGTAATAACATGGTACCTAAAGAATATACTAACATGATTCCGATAAATAAAGCAATATAGATTTTAACTAACTCCCAATCATCTCTCCAAAGAGCTTTAAGAGATATTCTCTGCTCCATACTCTCTTTCCTCTCTTCTATTGAAAAAATTTTATACAATTCTGGAAGTAAGAGTAAAGAAGTAAAGGCTACTGCAACTAAAGCAGGATCCCCTGGAAATAAAATGCTTGCAACTAAAATTCCTATAATTGAATATACTATACCTAAAATAAATGCAAAACTTGCTTTTCTTTCTAACCAATCCTCAGGAAAAATGTGTTCTAATACCATTTCAATCTACCTCTTATTATGAATATTAATACTTAAAAATATATTTTTGAATGTTAAAAAGCTTTTGTTTTCTTAGAATTTTTAAAAACAAATTATTATTTATCACCCAGATATTCCCATAAACCTTTTTTTGTTCTACTATGCTGTAGTTGTTTAGCTTCACCTAACCTTTTTCTTAACTTTGCTGCAATACCATGAATTTCAATTAATTTACTGCTTCTTTTTCCTTTTTTGTAAACTTTCACATTATCTCATTTGTCAAAATACTCGTGACCACCACCAGTGAATACGCAATAAAATGAAAGATTTTATGTGCAAGAAATTGAAAATTTCTTTGCAGCAGTGGGATTCAGTGGATTAAAATCTTAAAAAAATAAAAATTAACAAAGTGATCCTGGTGGACAACCTGTTCCTATTACTGAAGTAGGCTCATCATTGTCTTTTTCTTCTTAAACTTATAATCTCTTTTTCCAAAATTTCTTTAATGCACTATGAGTAATTCTAATTAGGGGATAAGAAACAGTTTGTTTACTTTTACCCAATTGATTTTGTGAGATTGTCTTATTAAGATCGGCGATAGTTTCTTCATCTGAATGAATAAAAAACATGATCCTACGTAGTCCTATCTCTGCTTTTTCTAATTTATCTTTATCTTTTCCAGTCGAATTTTTTTAAACCTTATCTATCAAAGCATGTATTCTAATCAATTCATTTATTGCTATTCTTTCTCTTGCTGTTACCAATATCAACACCTCTTTTATTGAATTACTAATCAATAAGTATTTATATATGTTCGCAAAAATAGACTCTATGTCAATTATGAATCAAGTTAAAACAGCACTCTTGTTAGGTGCACTTACAGGATTATTTCTCTTAATTGGACTTTCCCTCGGTGGAAGATCAGGATTATTAATAGGATTAATCTTTGCTGGTGGTATGAACTTCTTTTCTTATTGGTTCTCAGATAAGATTGTTCTAAAGATGTATAAAGCAAAAGAAGCTGATAGAAATATTCACAGCAAACTTTATGCAATGATGCAAGACATCACACAGAGGGCAAAATTGCCAATGCCTAAGTTGTATATTATTCCAGGAAGGCACCCAAATGCCTTTGCAACAGGAAGAGGGCCAAAGCATGCTGCTGTTGCAGTAACCTCTGGCATCCTAGATCTTCTCAATGATCATGAATTGAAAGGAGTACTCGCTCATGAACTAGCTCACGTAAAAAATAGAGATATTTTAATCTCAAGTATTGCAGCAACCATTGCAGGAGTAATCTCTTATGTCGCAATGATTGCACGTTGGGGAGCGATTTTTGGTGGAGTTGGAAGAGATAGAGATAGTGGGAACATCTTAGAATTTTTAGTCTTAGCAATTCTTGCACCAATTATGGCAGCTATGATTCAGTTAGCAATTTCAAGAAGTAGAGAATATCATGCAGATGCGACTGGCGCTGGCTTTTTGAGAGATGCAACAGGTTTATCTTCAGCTCTACAAAAGTTGGAGAAAGGTATTCATGCTGCTCCACTAAAACCACAAGGAAGCACAGAAGCTACTGCTCATCTCTTTATCGAAAATCCTTTTAGAGGCAAGGGATTATGGACACTCTTTTCTACACATCCGAGTACTCAGCAGAGAGTGAAGAAATTGCAAGCTTTACGTTTTTAATCTAATTTTTTCTTATTTCTCTCTTATTTTCGTAATATTTAAAAAAGGGAGCTATTATTGACTTAGAATGGCAAAGAAGAGATTCATTTCTCATAACGCTATGGATAAGATTATACGTGAAGCGGGTGCAGCAAGGGTGAGTGATGCTGCAAAAGAAGCATTAGCTGAAGTTTTAGAGAAAAAAGCTCTAGAAATCTCAGGTGAAGCTAAACGTTTTGCTGAACATGCAGGTAGAAAAACAGTTACAGACAAAGATATCTACTTAGCAAGCAAGAAAGAATAATCACAATCAAAACATAGGTGGAAAGAACAATGTACGATAAAAAATTAGTTAGTGTAGGATCACTTAAGAAAGGAGACACCATTATTATTGATGGTAATGCATGTAAAGTAGTAGACACAGCAACTTCAAGACCAGGAAAACACGGTCACGCGAAAGTGAATTTGATGGCTGTTGGTTTATTAGATGGTAAGAAAAGAAACTTAATGATGCCAGGTCACGATAAAGTTGAAGCACCTATCATTGAAAAGAAAAACGCTCAAGTATTATCAATTACTGGTAATATGGCAAACGTTATGGATAGTGAAAGTTATGAAACTTTTGATTTAGAAATCCCTGAAGAACTTAAAGAAAAGATCTCCGAAGGCGTAGAAGTACTTTACTGGACTCTAATGGGAACAAAAGTAATGAAACAAGTAAAATAAGGTAAACAACAATGGGAAAATTCGAAGAAGCAGCAAACAGATTACTTAAAAACATCTTTGTTTGTAAAGTATGTAAGTCTAAAATTAGAGCACCAAGCCTAAAAGTAAGCCAAGGGAAAATCTCTTGCAGAAAGTGTAGTGCCAAAAAATTAAGACCTAAACGTAAAAAATAGATTTTTATTTTTATTATCACTTTATTCTTATTTAAATCATCAAAGTAAGTCTTGAACAAGCTAAGTTAACTTTATACCATGTCAAGAAATAAAACCCATATGGAAAAAGAATTTGATATCCTCATAGTTGGAGGAGGAGTAACTGGTACTGCTCTTTTATACACTTTAACTAGATATAGTTCTGTAAAAAGTATTGGTCTTGTTGAGAAATATGACAAAATTGCTCAAGTACAATCTGCATCAAGTAATAATTCACAAACTCTACACATGGGTGATATTGAATCACATTATACTCCTGAAAAAGCTAAGAAGACTAAAAAAGCTGCAAATTACGTAAGAAACTATGTTGAGCAGCATACTGGTTTGCACAGGAATTTTCAAAAAATGCTTTTAGCTGTTGGGGATGAGGAAGTAAAAACATTAAGGAAGAGAGAAAAAGAGTTTTCTAAGATATTTCCTTACATGCGTTTAGTTGAGCATGACGAATTAGTACAAATAGAGCCAAGATTGGTAGAAGGTAGAGATCCAAATGAGAAAATCCTAGCTACTTATACAAAACACGGTTATGCTGTAAATTATGGTAAATTAGCACAATCATTTGTTAAAGAAGTTGAAAGTGATGAACGAAATGATATCATTCTCGGCGAGAAAATTATTAGGATTAAAAAAGATAAAAATGGTTTTGTTGTAGAATGTGAAAATTGTACCATCAAAGCAAAAACCGTTGTTGTTGCAGCATCTGCATTCTCTTTGCATTTCGCACAAGAGATGGGTTTAGGAAAAGATTTAGTTCTTCTTCCTGTTGCAGGAAACTTTTTTACAGCTAATAAATTATTGAATGGAAAAGTCTATGCCATGCAGAATCCTAAATTACCTTTCGCTGCTGTGCATGGTGATCCAGATGTACAAAACCCGAATGTAACACGTTTTGGTCCTATTGCTTTAGTAGTTCCTATGCTTGAGAGAAGAAGATTGAATAGTGTAGCAGACTTTTTTAGATTACTTAAAGTAAATTATAGATCAATTACTGCTTTATTATCAATCACCTTACAACCCTTGTACTTTCAGTATGTCTTTTGGAACGTTTTGTATAGTATTCCTGGGATTGGAAGTTATTTGTTCTCGAAAGAGATTAGAAAATTAATCCCAAGCATTAGAGGATCACAATTAAAGTATGGTAAAGATATTGGTGGAGTAAGACCACAAATCATTAATGTTAAGACCAAAAAGGTTGCATTAGGTGAAGCTAAATTAAAAGGTAATAAAATTATTTTTAACATTACTCCAAGCCCTGGAGCGAGTGTTTGTTTGTCTAACGCTAAAGATGATGCTTTAACTGTTTGTTCTTGGTTAGGCGAAAAATTTGATGAAAAGGCTTTTGAAAGAGATTTAGGAAAAGACTAAGAACGAAAAGCATAAAAAGCCCCAGAATATCGTTCTTTAATGGAACAGTTTGTTAACTTTTTTTTGCAATATAAATCTGTGTTTATTTTTTACGCAATTGTTATTGCTTTTGTAATTTGGAAAAAGAAACAGATTGATTTTCAAGCAAAAATTATTATGCTTTATAGAACCAAGTTTGGTTTAAAGGCAATGGATAAATTTATTGCTAAATACAGAGAATGGGTTATTCTAGTGGCATATGTTGGTGTTGGAGTAGGTTATATTGGTTTAGTAGTTATCTCTTATTTCCTTATTGCTAATTTAGTAAAATTGATTTTTAGCAGTGATGTAGCTTCTGGAGTCTCTTTAGTATTACCTGGAGTAAATGTTCCAGGTTTAGGGATTTTACCTTTCTGGTACTGGCTTATCGCTATTTTTATGATCGCTCTAATTCACGAGTTTGGTCATGGAATTGTAGCTCGTGCCCATGATATTAAAGTAAGAAACACAGGTTTAGTATTATTGGGTCCAATTATTGGAGCTTTTGTTGAACCTGATGAAAAACAAATGTCTAAACAAAAAGATATTGTACAATATTCAGTTATGGCTGCAGGCCCTTTTGCTAACATTATTTTAGCTGTAGTTGCTTTATTAATACTTAGTTTTATTACAGCTCCATTACAAGGATTAATGACTGAAGATGTTGGTTTTAGTTTCACTGATTATGTTGAAGGTGAATATCCAGCAGAAGAAGTAGGATTAGAGAAAAATACTATTATTAAGGCAATTGATGGTCAAGAGGTAGATTCTTTCCAACCTTTTGCAGAAGCATTATTTTGTAAATCACCAGGGGACGATATAATAGTCTCATCCTTAGATGATAAAGGTAATGAAGTTGAAAAGAGTTTAACTTTAGCTGCAAACCCTGATGATGAACAAAAAACTTTCTTAGGAATCATCGGTATTCAAAACGAAGTTATTGTAAAAGAAAAATACACAACTGGAGCATGGAGTGTTCTTTATTATATTCTTGATTGGATCAATGGATTTTTGAAATGGTTATACATCTTAAGTCTAGGAATCGGTTTGTTTAACTTATTACCACTACCTATTGTAGATGGTGGAAGAATGGTACAAGTATCCTTACAAAGAATTAAAGGTGCTAAAAAAGGTAATATGAGATATGGTCAAATTGGAATGTTTTTCTTACTCGTTCTCTTGCTCAATCTCTTCTATCCTTTGATCAGAAACGTTTTCTCTTCTTTGGTTTAGAAAATATTCTCTAACACGAGGATCACCTTTTACTGAACCTGCACCATCTAAACTGTAATATAATTTTTCTACACTATTGCCCCAAGAGAATTCTCCTTTTTCTTCTTTAATTTCTTCTAAAAGAATCTCTCCAGTAGAAACACCTTTTTTCAAATGATAATAGATGCTTCTCATGGAAACAGGAGCAAAGATCTCATTGTAAATTTTTGCAACTTTGTAGCCATATGCTCTTCCGAAGTAATGAAGGATTTCTAAAATGTTTTGTCTAATTTCGCTTTTTACAGGTCTTCCTCTTGGCATATTTTGGATATTACTAAGGGGTATTTAATTATTTGCAATATAGTAAATAAATAAGATAATTTAATAAAACAAGATTGTATTCTAAAGAACAATGGTCAAAGCAAGAATAGCTAAGTCTAAACAGAAACAGATTGCAAAAGAACGCATTGCTACTTTATTTAAGCAAGCAGAGGAAGCTTTCTCTAAAAATAAATCCCTAGCAAACCGTTATGTAACTTTAGCTAGGAAAATTGCTATGAAGACCAGAACAAGAATTCCTAGAGAATTAAAGAGAAGATATTGTAAACATTGTTACAAATATCTTAAACAAAGTAAAAATGCTCAAGTAAGAATTAGAAATAGGACAGTTATCATTTCTTGTTTTGAATGTAATAAATTTACCAGAATTCCTTTAGGAAAAGCTAATCGGTAAAGGCAGGTTCAATTTCTTTAGGCAACCATCCTACTCCTAAGAGTTCTTGTCTAATTGCTTCATCACTCACTCCTAACCCTCTTTGTCTTCTAATGAAGTTTTGTAACTGATCGAAATTAGAGTTAAGTTGATGAGTGCTAGCTTTCAAGTTCTTATGCATAACTCTTACCTTAGCATGTTCTACTACTATCAATAAGATGAACACTGATGTTAATACCAAGAAAAATAGGCTTGAAAATCGCATTAACTGTGATGAGTTATATCCAGCTATAGCAAATCCTACTAAAGCTCTTCCCGTATCAACTACATCTTCTGCAACATTTTGAATTGGAGTAATTGGTTCTGGATTTGGTTCAGAGCTTGGTTCTTCTTGTTGAACCTTTTCTACTTCGCTTTTAATTTGTTCTGGTGGCTGACTCGGCGCTATTTCTTCTGAGCTTGGACTTGAAGACGATGACCCAGCACCATTTCCTGAATTTGCTGCGCTAGATGAACTAGCAACTGATTTAGTTCCTCTAATTGCTGAAGCAGTAAGATTTTCTACCCTAAACCTTGTTCCTTCATCATAACAAGTAAAATTACTCAAACTTACGCCTGAACTCACACCAATACAAGTTGTAAAATCAACCTCATTAGCTTGATTGCACCCAGAGCTGATATCATCAAGGGTTGATATCTCTGCATTTTCTACACATAATTCACTATAACCATTGTCTGCTAAATAAAGAGTCTTATTACTTTGTAATTGTCCAGAAATATTAAGGATAAAACAAGTAAAGCTATCTGTATTAGTGAAATTTACTCTTACTTGTGAAAGATCTAATTGCCCAGAGCTGAAATTATGACTAAAGTTTACAAACATAGTTGTATCATCATAAAATATTACATCTTCAAAACTAGAAAATGTCCCATTTGTGCTATTTCCACCAATAGTTATGTTCAAATTAGTAAACCCTGAAGCATTAACATAGCTTTCATTATATTCTAACGAATCCAGATAATTAGCGATACCATCACCATCACTATCAATATTATTTACTATGGAATAATTCCCATTAGCATGAGGCGTTTCTACAACAAACGTATATCTATCTGTACCTTCACTGATGTTTGTCACATTTCCACATTCATTACAAATAACACCATTTCTAAGAACTATGGGTATTACAAAAGAACCATGAACACCCACAAAAGTCAAATTTGTAGAAGAGTTTATTGTACTATCACCAC
>CAYWPT010000004.1:0-43910 GCA_964460605.1 uncultured Methanosarcinales archaeon | reverse complement strand
AAGGTGCTAAAGAAAACGCTCCTACAATCCTATTTATTGACGAGTTAGATAGTATTGCTTTTAAGAGACAAGATAGGGGAACTAACGAGTTTTTGAACACTCCTGTTTCAGAACTATTAAAGAATTTAGATGGTTTGAGTTCTCGAGGAAAAGTTATTGTTATCGCAGCTACAAATAGGCCTAATTCCTTAGATCCTGCTTTGCGAAGACCAGGAAGATTTGATAGAGAGATTGAAATTGGTGTACCTGATAAAAATGGTCGTTTGGAGATTTTAAAAATTCATACAAGAAATATGCCTTTAGCTGAAGATATTGATCTTATGGAGTTAGCTGGTATTACTCATGGATTTGTTGGAGCAGATTTACAAGCATTAGCTAAAGAAGCAGCAATGGTTGTCTTACGTAGAATTTTACCTGATTTAAAAGTTGAAGGTATTGAAGAAGATGAAAACATTCCAGAAGAAATTTTGGATAAATTATCTATTGGTCAAAGTGACTTTTTAGAATCACTTAAAGTAGTAAGACCAAGCGCTATGCGTGAAGTATTAGTTGAGACTCCTGAAGTATCTTGGAAAGACATTGGTGGATTAAAACATGTAAAACAAAAGTTGAAGGAAGCTGTTGAATGGCCAATTAAAAATAAAGGAATGTTTGACAAAATGGGTATTAGACCACCACGGGGAGTATTATTGTATGGTCCTCCTGGAACTGGAAAAACTTTATTGGCTAGAGCTGTAGCTAAACAGAGTAAAGCTAATTTTATTGCAATCAATGGTGCATCATTATTACAAGAGGGTGTTGTTGGAAAAGAAACTGAACAATTACGAAAAGTTTTCAAACGTGCTAGACAAACTGCACCGAGTATTATCTTCTTTGATGAAATTGATTCTTTTGCTAAAAAACGCGGAACTGGTTCAAGCGCTTTTGGTGAGAGTAATGAAGCTTTAGTAAACCAATTATTGATTGAGATGGATGGGCTTGAGAGTTTAAATGATGTGGTAATTATTGCTGCAACTAATAGGCCTGATATTTTAGACACAGCTTTATTACGTCCAGGTAGGTTTGATAATGTTATTTTAACAGAAATTCCAGACTCTGAATCTAGAAAAGAATTGTTTGCAATTCATACAAGATATATGCCTCTTAATAGAGATGTTGATATCTCTTCTTTAGCAAGTTCTACTGAGGGGTATGTGGGTGCAGATATTGAAGGGCTTTGTCGTGAAGCAGCAATGGAAGCATTACGGAAAAATGCAGATGCTAAAGAGATTTTTATGGCAGATTTCACTTATGCTTTAGAAGTAGTGCATGCATCAGTAGATAAAGAAGTTGAAGAGATCTATAAAAAATTGTCAAACTATTTCTCAACAGCTCGTTCTAAAGAAATTGAGAATAAAGAAGTAAATTATTTTGGGTAGATTTTAGAAACAATTAAATAGTTTTTCTATTTGATTATACTATGAAAAGAGTTTTGATAATGTTATGTGTATTGCTTATACTTGTATTAAGCTCAGTGATAGTAGTTGCTGATGGTTCTGATGATTTATATGACGGTGTTGAGGGAACATTTTCAACAAGTGCCGGAATTACTCCAGATAGTTTTTTTTATTTCCTAGATGAATTGTTTGAAGTTGATTCTACTGATAATCCAAAGAAAGCTTTGAAATTACGTGAAGAGAAAATTTTAGAAGCTGAGTACTTAATTGCTCAAGGTGATATTCAAGCAGCTCGTGAAGCTTTAGAAAAAGCAGCAGTATTTAGTTTAGTTTTAGAAAGAGAAGTTTCTCCTGAACTAGATGAAGCTGCAAGAAATAGTGCAAAAGCAGTACAGGATTTATTTGAAGAAATTGAAGCTGAAGAATTACAAGACCTTATTGATGTACAATTAGAACAAGAAGAGAAAATAGCAGCTTCTGCAAAAATTTCTAGTCAAATTGAAGAACTTTGTCTAGCACTGTCTGAATTAGACCCAGTAGAATATGCAAAAACATGTAAGACAGATGAGAGTTCACCTGAATGGTTCCAAGAGTTAGATTCAGAATTAAGTGGAGATCAAATTCTTGAAGCTGAAGATTTCGCGAATATAATGACTCAATGTTTTGATGATCCAGAAAATTGTGAATGTGATGATATTAATATTAAAAGTTTTGCAGACCAATGTAACATTATTGCTCCAAATGCAGCTAAATGTGAAGCAGGTGATGAAAGTGCTTGTGCGATAATGGATAATGTTGATATGGGCACTTTAATGAGTACTCTGCCTGATTATTTACAAGGCGTTTTTTTATCAATTGAAGATGGAAAAATGAGTGAAGTGGATTATTTTGAACTAGACTCATCAAACATTTATGATTCGGAATGTTTAGATGCTGGGATTGAGACTAGATTAGAATGTGAATATTTTCGTTTTAAAAATGAAGCACCAGAAGAATGTGTTGAAGCTCTAGATGATGGGGTGATAGATTCTGATTTAGAAAGTACAATGTTCTATTGGGATGAATGTAATAAGATCATGAATGAATTAAATGATGAAAGTTTTATTTATGGTGTTGTTGAAGAAGATTCAAATAGAAAAAACTTTGGTTATGGGTTTGATTGTGGTGGTATTGAAGAACCTCTAGATAGATTAGCATGTTATGATGGTGCTTTGAACAATTTAGGTGACGATTATCCTGATAACTTCTTAAGAGATGATGGTGGGATAAGTATTGGGGTTCCAGGAATATGTGAAGATGCTAATATTTATGATTACGCTGCTTGTGATGCATATTTGAAGAAAGTTGATTATGAAAATAATCAAGTTGATTATGATACCACTTCAGGTGATATAGAAGACTCACATGAGTACAATGGAGATTATAAAGATGAGGGGGACATAGTTGAAGATAATCTCCCTGGGGAAGTTATTGCTGAGGATGAGTCCTATAAGGGAGAAGAGGCAGATGTTGAAGAAGAGGCAGATGTTGAAGAAGAGGCAGATGTTGAAGAAGAGGCAGATGTTGAAGAATAAATCATTTGATTAGATTATCATGTGAAAAACCAGAAGAAGTTAATGATGAAAGCTCTAATAATCTAAGTGCTTCATATGAAGAGATTATTTTTTTGAGTATTATTACTCATAAATTCTTATTTTATTTAATCTCTTTTAACTAAAGCTTTATAAACAGATTCTCTATTTTCTTATTTGTTGAGGAGAGCTAGGCTGGCGTGCTAGTCCTGCGTTGTTACCAAGAATGGACTTTACTTGGAGCCGAAGCCTTCGGAAGGCTATGCATTATTGCTTTAGTCCTTTATACTTTGCTGACGACTTGTCCTCTGGGATGGATTTGCTTCGAACCAGATCAGATCCTGACGGAAGCAGTCTTAAGGAGTAATCTCCATGTTCAGGGGGTTGCAAGTTCGAGAAGTATTTGGGATTCAACTGAAGTGGTTTTGTGTATTCGACTTATGGGTGTGCCCTCAATACACTTTATCTTGGAAAGAATATTACCGGTCATTTTAAGCGAATTGATCTTTTATTATTTTCTGTTATACTTACTTGAAACTTTGCTTGGATTAGAAGCTGATTTTTCCACTGGTGTGTTCACTAGTTGTGTTGGGATCTTAATTTAACCTTGAAAAAACATAATTTATATGATAAACAAATATACTATCTCTATTAACTTTTTATATTCAAAACATAAGGTGAAAATATAGCTAAAAAAGATATTTGGAAAACATTCCTAAATGTAATTAATGTAATAGGAATTGTTTTATGTATAGCTGGGATATTTTTAGCCATACTAAAATCCCTTGGTGTTCTCTAATGAATTTTGACTTAGATGATATTTTACACATAATCTTGTTTTTCTTTACATTAATTCTAATTTTGTTAGCTATTACTAAAGGTATGGTAGTTTAGAATTATTAATCAACTGATTATATTTTACAACACTAAATATCACTTTGTTAAGATATTTATTAAGAATAAAAAAATAATAATTAATAATGCAGAAGAACTTCTACATCACGACCAAAGATTTTCTTCAAGTCTTCAAAGATTGCTTCTTTGATGAAAACTCTTTCAGAAAAGTTGGCTTTTGCTAATGCAGCTTCAAATTCTTCTAAATTACTTTTAGATAAGGCACCTAAACTTCCTTTTTCATCAATAGGGCCTTTGAAAATCTCTAAGTTCTCACGAGCATCGATATCCATGATAACAAAGCCTTCTTTACCAAGTAAAGTAATTTCACCAAACTTCTTACCATGTTTTACTCTGATCTTAGCACGTTCAAGTGATCTTCCACGTTTTCTTTGCATGTATTCAACTAAGTATCTGATTAAACCAATGCTTGATTTACGTGCTTTCTCAATTTCGACTTTGTTAAGTTTTCCTTGATCAAATTTCTTTTTAGCAGAAACAATTTCTTCTAAGTCACTTAAGAATTTTTTAGGAATTTTTCCAGTACTAACTAATTCATCCTCAAATTTCTTTATAACTTCAGTATCTTTGATCTTATCAAAACCTTCTCCACGTAAAATATCGCGTGAGATGGTTAAGACTTCATCATAAAGGTGATCAATTGTTTTTGCGTTATGTTGTTCTTCAATTTGTTCAAACAATTTCTCAATTCTGTTCATGAAATCTTTAGTATCTTTGATCATAGCATCAATCTCTTTACCAGAAATTTCTTTTCTACTCCCGTGTTCAAGTTCTTTTCTAACTTTAATGTGGCCTTTGAGAATGTCAACATACTTTTTCTCAAGAAGTTTTTCTTTTTTCACAAAAACATCTTCCATAATTTCTACTGTTTCTCTTGGAGTAGGTGGAGCTACACCATAAAGCATTAATGCTGCTTGTGATGGGGTAAGTACTGCATAGAATAAATCATCCATACCAATCCTTTTCATATCATATTCAACACGTTTAATCATTTTACGACCTGAGTCCATAAACATGTCAATAGATTCTCTACTTGGTTTGATTTTACCCATTCTAAGCAATTGTTTCCAAGGCATAAACATACCTCTATCATAAAATGGTACACCATCACGAAGTAAAGTAAACATTACTGGGTTAGCTTCCTTCAAAGCGTCCCAATATTCTGTTAAAATCCAACATTGAATATTCAATTTGTTTTTGATGCCAGTGAGTTCACCAGCTTCAATACCCATACTAATAATGATTCCCCTCAATTTGTCTTTTAATTCAGCACGAGACATCTTTTTTACATCAGTATCATCAATTACTATCCATACATCAATATCACTTGAGGGTGTTGCTCTACCTTGTGTGAGTGATCCACCAAGAACATAACTTACGATATACTTCTCGAACTTTTTGATCACCATACTTTTATGGATTTCAGAAATTTTAATAGCTGAGAGCATACCTGTATCATAGATTACTGTAGACATAGCAATTAATTTGTTAAGGTCATGTTTACCATCGTAACAATTTTGCCAGATGTCTGTTAAGAGAACACTTTGTGTATAAAGATTTTTATCGATCTCTTCTGCAATTTTGTCAATAATAGTTGAGAACTTTTTATGTAGTTCATCTTTGTTCATCTTTTTGGAGGTGGTGTCATCCACAATAACTATTAAATCAACTCTATCTGGATTAGGCTTTTTTTCTTCCTTTGCAGAAGCTTTTGGAGCACCAGGATGAGCTGGTTTAGGTTTTGCTGGGGGCATGATAGCAATCCCCATAATATAATCACCAAACTTTTCCACAACTTTCTTTTCAAATTTGTCTAATTTTGATTTTAATTTTGCATACTTTTTCTCCATCTCTGGAGACATTTTAGGTAATGTCGGTTTATCGTTATTTTTTCTTTTTTTATCTGTAGTCTTCTTAGTCGCTTTCTTAGCCATTTTAAATTTCTCCTAGTTTTAAAATGGGTCCCAAAAATCTTTGATTTTTGTTAGCCATTTAATCTTCCTCTGTCATTTCTTTTAAAGTCACTACTGTGACATTTTAACTATGTGCTCTAGAATATACTTTAATTACTTATAAAAATTGTGGGGGGAAGTGTGACATATTTGTCAAGAAAATAAGAGCACCCAGGGAAAAAGAGGCGATTCCCTGAGTACTCGTTGGGTTTAAGTAAGAATGTTATATAATAATAAAAAAAAGAAAATGGCAAAATAAAGAAACTACTTTATTTGCACAATAGTAATCTTTGATTACTTCTGGAACTATTCACTAGCTTCTAAAGTTCTTAATTCTTGGAATATTTTTTTAAGAACACTTTTAGCTTCACGAAGATTTTCACGAGCATCTTGTTGTAAGGCACGTCCTTCTTCTGCAACATCTTGATTTCTTCCATCATTAAATGCAGAGATGTACAAATCCTGGGCGGCTTGATGATTGTTTCTAGCATTTTCAACTAATGTATCATATTCCCCTAATAAATCTTCAAGATTTGATGTGTCGTATCCTTCTTCTTCAGCTAAACTAATCTTATCTTCAATTTTTTCAACACTAGTATCAAAATCTTCTACAATTCCATTAATTTTACTATTAATTAATATAGCAATTGTCCATTTAAAATTAGGATGTGCTGTCTTCATAACAACTTTTAGCTCTTTAATTGCTTCACGGATTTCTTCACCGTTAACGTCTTCATCTTCACTTAATCCTTTAAGATTATTTACTGCATTTTCTATAGCTAATCTGTCAGTTGCGATTTCTTCAAAAAGAAAATCCTTCTCATCTTCATCTAAAGTTTCTGAGGCTTCAACACGATTTTCTAATTTATCTAAAGCTGATGTAATGTATTCAGATGCTGATAAAATTTGTTGTCTAATTATATTATTTCTTTTATGAAATAAATCACTACAATCCTCTTGTGTTGACCTGCACTCTCTAAGTTCTTTATGTAATCTCTTAGCATCTTTACTTTTGATTAAATATTTCTCTTTTTTTTCTTTATGATTTTCTTTTAAATTTTGTAATCTTTCTAAATCTTTTTTAAATTCTTTTACTTTATCTTTAGCTGAAATTTTCTTTTTTTGGAAATCTACACCTATTTTACTTATTTCTTTAGTTCTTTTAACTTTAAATAATTCTCCATCAATTAATTTAATCCTAGTCTTTTCATTTTTTATAGATGTTAATACATCTGATTCATCGTCCACTATATTATCATCAGCTGTAGAATCTGTTTGAGCAAATGCTACAGGAACCATACTCATCATCATTACCATAAGTAATAACAATCCCATTATTTTTTTAACCATTTTTTTAACCTCTGAAGTCTCTCAACCTCTTTAATTTTGTGTTATGACATTTACAATCTTCAATCTTCTTTTTAAAGATACTTTTAGAATCACTAACAAATAAGGTGATATTTTTCTTCTAACTCTTTACAAAACTTTATTCTTCTTTAAATTAAATCTCCGGGTTGAAATAACCGCTAGATGATAAAACAGAGTAGATTTTTAAGAGATTGGGCGAAATTATTAATTTTTAACAAGATTTTTATACTATTCAATTTTTGAAAAATTATGAAACTTTATTTATCTGTATTATTTATTATATCTATGATTTTATTAACAATACAACCAGCATCAGCTACGACTATCTCAGGAATCATCTATGATTATCAATTAAATGAGTTAAATGATGCAATCATAGATATTAGTGGTGATACTACTCAGAAAATCTTAGCAGAAAGCTCAACATATTCTTTTGAATTAGCAAAGGGTGATTATATTCTAAAGGCAAGATGGGCTGATTTAGAAGCGGTGGAATCTATATCAATTCAAGAAGATGATATAATATATGACTTATTCTTATTCCCAAGTTTTGCTGATGAAGATGATTTATGGGATGATTTAGATCCAAACACTGCAGATATTGAAATAGATCCCAAATATGGTTTGAGTATAGACCTTATTGTATTATTGGCATTCATAGGAATTGGACTTTTTGTACTATTGAGAACTAAAGTTTTCAAAGATGAAAAGAAGAAAGAAGAGCCAAAAGTAGAAGAACCTAAGAAAGAAAAAAAAGTAGAATCTGAAGAAGAGAAAGCAGATTTAGTAAAAGAATCCGAACCTAAAACTAAGGAAGAATCAGATGATGTTTTATCAAAGAGAGTACTTACATTTTTAAAAACTAACGAAGGAAGAGTTTCCCAAAAACAACTCAGAAAAGAGCTCATGGATATATCTGAAGCTAAGGTGAGTTTAGTATTAACAGACCTTGTCCACAAAGGAAAGATTGAAAAAATCAAGAAAGGACGAGGTAATGTGATAATTCTTAAATAAATCTAATTACTCAAAACAAACTCTTGCATTATTTCTTGCGCTTCTAACAATTTCACTTCAACTTCTTCCAATGAAGCAAAAACATCATTTAAACTGCCTGCATCACCTTTCCTAATTGAAGCTACAGAAGTAAACATGCTCTCAGCTTCACTCAACTTAGAATTAAACGAAGCAATACTTTGACTAATTCTATCTTTGTCTCCACCTCGAGCTAAAGAGATACGTCCACGATAAAAAAGAGCTTCTTGTATATCTTCTTTAAAAGCAAAGAAATCAGCTAACTCAGCTTTTTTACTTTCTACTGCAGTATAACGCACTAATAAAATACATTCTCCCCATTCTGCTTGAATCTCTGAATGGATGTCTTTTATTCTACCTATATCATCACTCTCAGCTAATTCTTGTTCAAGCACAGCAAATGTTTCTAATTTCTCTACAAAAAACTCTTTATCTAGAGAAGAACTTGATTTAAACTCAGCTAATTCTATAACATGCATAACTCTGGGAAGCAAATCACCTTCTTCATGATTATCTGCAATGACAATCCCTAAAGATACCAAAAAAAGTACAAGGACCATTAATGCTAAGAACCTTTTCATACATTCTTAAGCGAAAAAGACATATTTAAAGATTAAGATAATGCAAGCAATCTATTCTAATACTATTTCTTCAAGCATAACAAAGTATTTAAATTAAAATTCACACATAATGTGCATGAAGACAAGACTCAGAGTATTTGTATTTTTGAGTATACTTTTAATTCTTATTACGTCAGCTCAAGCTCTGACATTGGAAGGTAATTTATATAATCATAAATTAAGTTTAATTGAGAGTGTTACTGTAAGTATTTCAACAAACCCAGTACAAGAGATTTATTCTGAGAATGGTATTTATCGTTTTCAAGTAGAACCTGGAACTTATACTATCACTGCAAGCTCTGATAAATTTGGAACTACAGAAGAAGTTGGAGTAATTGGTAATGAAAAACAATATCACGATTTAGTATTATTCCCAAATTATGCGCAACAAGAATCTTTATTTGATGAAAGCTTTACTTTAGCTAAATTCGCAAGCCCGGCATTATTCTTAAAAGAGTTATTATTAACATTTGTACTCTTCTTTGTTTTATTCTTTACGCTCTTCTTACTCAGAAACAGACTAAGAAAAAATAAAAAACCTGATACAAAAAAGGAAACTACAAAAATAAAGGAGATCACTATTGGCTCTGGGCCAAAGGCAACAAAAAAAGTTGTAGAGAAAAAAGAAGAAGTTTCAAAAAAAGAGGAAAAAACACCCTCCATAACAGTAGAAGCTAAAAATCAAGAACTAACAGCTGAAATGCTAGATGAACTTATCAAAGAAGAAGAGAAAGAAGTCAAAGTTGAAAAATCAACTAAGGTGCAAGTAAATAAAACAAAAGAAGTTTTAGAAGATGTACAGGAAAAAGAAGTTGCTAAAGACGTTGAAGTTGAAGTTGATGAAGAAACCTTTGCACTTGAAAGCGAATTATTTGATGCTGGTGAATTATTAGAAGAAGCTGAGAAAAAGAAAAGTACTAAAGTAGAGGAAGCAAGTACAACACCAGAGATAGATGAGGACAGCGCTAAATATGTCTCACAAGTACTCAGAATCTTAAAAGCTAATGGTGGTTCTGTGCCTCAAAGTAAATTTATGAAAGAATTATCACACTTACCTGAAGAGACAGTTTTAACTATTCTCAACGGTTTAGAATTCCAAGAACAGATAGAGCGTATTAAGCGTGGTCGTGGTTACGTTATTAACTTGAAATAAAGTATCTTCTATCAATAGTTTTTTAAAAGAATTCCCATTCACATTGCACTATGAAGTATAGCTCATTTAAACCTAAAGAAATTGAACCTTCAATTCTACAATTCTGGAAAGCTAATGAAGTAGTAGAAGATCTCAGAAAAAGGAATAAAGACGGAAAAAAATATTACTTTTTAGAAGGTCCACCATATACCAGTGGAAGAATTCATTTAGGACACGCTTGGAACATGGCACTCAAAGACATGGTCTTAAGGTACAAACGTATGAATGGTTTTAATGTTTGGGACAGGATGGGTTATGATATGCATGGTCTTCCGACTGAACAAAAAGTAATGGCTAAATTTGAATTAAAGGACAAGGTAGACATTGAAAAATTTGGTGTAGAAAAATTCACTCAAGAATGTAAAAAGTTCTGTATTGAGATGATGGAAAAAATGAACGTTGATTTCCAACGTATTGGGGCTAGTTTAGATTTTACTAACCCTTATCAACCAATTTCCAACGCGTTTATGCAAGCAGAATGGTGGTTAATATCTCAAGCTCATAAAAAAGGAAGACTCTATAGGGGTCTGAGAACAATGCATTGGGATGCTGCAACACAAACTTCTGTAGCTAAACATGAATTAGAATATAAGAATATCAAAGATACTTCAATTTATGTAAAATTACAATCTGTTGATAATCCACAACATTATTTTGTGGTATGGACAACTACTCCTTGGACAATTCCATTAAATTTAGCAATAATGGTGAACCCAGAATTAGATTATGTTGATGTAAAAGTGGGTGAAGAAATTTGGACACTAGCAAAATCATTACATGAAAAGGTTTTAGAAAAAGCAAAAGTAGAAAAAGATGATTATAAGTTACTAGGAGAATATAAGGGAGCAACATTAGAAGGAAAAAAGTATAGGCACCCTCTTAATGTTAAAGAACACTTCCCTAAAGAATTACAAGAAAACCCTAAACTTTATTCTATTCTTCTGAGCAAAGAATATGTTGACGATTCTGCAGGCACTGGTTTAGTACACTGTGCACCAGGTTGCGGTCCTGAGGATTATGAGGTAGGACATGAGAACAAAATTCTTCCATTCAATTGTGTGGATGAAGCAGGATTTTTCCAAAACCTTGGGCAATTCTCTGGTTACAAAGCAAAAACAGATGATGTTAAATTTATCCAAGCAATTCATTGGGCAGATGCACTCTTAGCAAAAGAGACTTATGTACACGATTATCCTCATGGTGAGAGAAGTCATGAACCAGTTATTTTTAGAACAACTAAACAATGGTTCTTCAAAGTTGAAGATCTTAAAGAACAAATGCTTGCTGCAAATAAAAAGATTAAGTGGAACCCTGAAGCAGGTAAAAACGCATTCACTTCATGGTTAGAAAATTTAAGAGACAACTCTATTACTAAACAAAGGTATTGGGGAACACCAGTACCAATCTGGATTAACGAAGAGAACGATGATGATTATATTGTTGTTGAAAATTTAAAAGAATTAGAAGAATTATCTGGGGTAAAAGTTGAAGAAATGCACATCCCCCATATTGATGATGTTCTTATCAAAAAGAATGGAAAAACCTATCGAAGAGTGCCTGATGTTCTAGATGTATGGATTGATGCAGGAACAACCTCATGGAACTGTTTAGATTATCCAACTAACCCAGATTTACTTGATCAATGGTTCCCAGTAGATTTTATTCTGGAAGGTAAAGATCAGATTCGTGGTTGGTACAATTTATTGATGGTGGCTTCCATGCTTGCTCTTGATAAACCAAGTTTCAAATCAGTGTACATGCATGGTTTTGTAACTGATGTTGATGGCGTAAAGATGAGTAAAAGTATTGGAAACGTTATCTCTCCTTACGAGGTTATTGACAAAAGTTCAGTAGATACTATGCGTTACTACATGACTCAAAATAATGCTGGTGAAGATATTAATTTTTCATGGGATGAGTTAACTGTAAAGTCAAGAAACATGAATATTATGTGGAACTTACACAAGATGCTCATTGATTTAGGAAATGAAGCAAACATTAATCCTTTCACTTTGCCAATGCAAGATGTCGAGCAGCATTTAGCTAATGAAGAAAAGTTTATGCTCTCACGATTAGAGAGTACAAAAAAAGAAGTAACTGAATTAATGGAAACATATAGATTAGATGAAGTTATTACTCCATTAGAAGAATTATTTTTAGATTTAAGTAGAACTTATGTGCAATCAGTACGAGATAAAATTGCTTTAGGTAGCAGAGAAGAGAAAGCAGCTGTTGCAAGAACCATGGGTAAAGTCTTTTTAGAAGGTATCCAAATGATGCAATTAGTAATCCCATTTATTTGTGAAGCATTTTACTTAAACTTCAAAGAGCACTTTACTTTAGAAGAAAAATCATTATCACACTATATGTGGCCACAAGTGGATGATTCAAAAATCAATGAAGAACTTGAAAGGGACATGCAATTATTTGCATCAATTTTACAAGCAGCTTTGAATACTAGGGAAAAAGCAAGTTTAGGTCTTAGGTGGCCAGTAAAAGAATTTGTTTTTGTAAGTACTAATCCACAACTTAGGAACGGGATTGAAAGGTTAACTCCATTACTTGAACAACAATTGAACGCTAAAAAAATAACTGTGCAAGAAAAAATGGCAGACTTGAAAGAAGAATACTCTGCTAACTTTGCAGCTATTGGGAAAAAGTATGGAAAATTAACTCAAAAAATTGCTCAAGAGATTAAAGTAACTCCTGCTGAAGAAATTTCTAAAGCTTTAGGAGATGGTGATTACACTTTTGAGTTAGAAGAGCAACAAATTGCAATCACGCTAGATATGCTTGATGTAAAACATGACATTCCCGACCAATACAAAGCTGCTGAATTCAAAGGCGGTTTAGTATACTTAAACACTCAATACAATGATGATTTAATGACCGAAGGATATGCACGAGAAATTATGCGCCAAGTACAAAGTATGCGTAAAGATGCTGGATTGAAAAGAGCTGACAGGATTAAGTTACACATTCAAACTTCATTGAACATGGATACACGTTTAGTTGCCTATACTAAAGATATTAAAGAAAAAGTGGGGGCTGAACAAATTGAGATTAGTAAAAATGCTGTTGTTAGTGCTCAACATACACAAGAGTATTCTGTAAAGGTTGAGACTTTTACTTTAAGTTTTAATGTTCTTTGATCTTTTTTTCTAGTAAGCTTTACAAAAAAGGTCACTTTTTTGAAGTTCACAAAGCAGTTTACTTTAAGAAACTTTATATATAAATTATCTCTCTATATTCTATGGGTAAATTAAACATAGCGCAAAAAACCTTCAGGAAGATGGATTTACAGAAGGGTGCTGCTGCAAAATGGCCAGTAAATGATATGACTTTGCGTTATAATGGCATTTTTGATTTTGATGGCATGTATGCTGCTATGATTGATTGGGCTAAAGGTTACAATTACATTTGGAACGAACAAAATTACAAGCATAAGGTTCCAAGTCCTAAGGGTGCAGAACAAGAATGGGAATGGGAGATGCACAAAAAAATTAATGATTTTGTTATATACCGAATTCACATCAGTGGTCTCGCATTTGATTTACGTGAAGTTGATGTAGAAGTTGACGGAAAGGTAAAACATTTAACAAACGCAAGAATTCAATTACGAATTACTTCTAAAGTAGAATTTGATTGGCAAAAGAAGTTTGGTGATAAGAAGAAAGAAGGTCAGGTCTGGGCTAAAATGTTTGGTACTTTGTACATGAAAATGATGCAAAAAGAATTTGAAATCCAGTACTGGGATAACTTGTATTATCATACTTATAAGCTTCAAGCTGAATTAAAGAAATACTTTGATATGGTTGGAAAGTATCATGCTTGGTAATTATTTATTTAACAAAAAGCCATAATTCCAAGCTTTAGTATATTTTTTTGCGGTTTCTTTCTTCATTCCTGCTTTTTGATAAGCTTCCAATTCCCATTTGTAACGATAAGGGTTCCAAAATAAGGGAAATACAAAGATATATAAGAAAAGAAATTTAAGCAAACCTGTCTCTTTTTGTTGTTTTAAATGCACATTTTCATGAAGGATAAGATACTCCTGTACTTCTTTTTCTTGCAAATGATATGATCTTGTGAGATAAATGTGTGGGCAAATAGTGGTACTAGTGTAAGGATGAGCAAATATAGTTAGCCACCACCAATGTGATTTTTGTTTAATCATTTTTTAAAATAATGTTAGCCATCTATTAAAAGCTATTGTTCCATGTGAAGATTTAAAAATAACCTTCTAATTTTCTTTGTTATGCAAAAAGAAGTAGAAATTATGGCTCCTGCAGGGAGTTATGAATCATTAATGGCGGCAATCAATGCTGGTTGTGATTCAGTATATTTTGGTATTGAACAATTGAATATGCGAGCGAGAGCTGCAAATAATTTTACTCTTGAAGATTTGAAGAAAATAGCAAGTATCTGTGAAGAAAAGAATGTTAAATCTTATTTGACTTTGAACACTGTGCTTTATGATCATGATGTAACTTTAATGAAAAATATTTGTGATGCTGCTAAAGTTGCTAAAATCTCTGCTGTAATCGCTTCTGATATTTCAGCAATTTCTTATGCGAACACTATTAATTTAGAAGTACACATTTCTACTCAGTGTAACGTAACTAATATTGAAGCAGTAAAATTTTATGCTAAATTTGCTGATGTTATTGTACTTGCAAGAGAATTAACACTTAAACAAATCAAGAAAATTTGTGATACTATCAAAGAGGAACAGATTAAAGGTCCTAAAGGTGATTTATTAGAGATAGAATTATTTGCTCATGGTGCACTTTGTGTTGCTGTTTCTGGAAAATGTTATATGAGTCTTGGCACTTACAATGCTTCTGCTAACCGTGGAGCATGTCTACAAAACTGTCGAAGAAAATATCGGGTAATTGATGAAGAAACTGGTGACGAATTAGTTTTAGATAACAAATATGTGATGTCACCAAAAGATTTATGTACTGTTGGTTTTATTGATCAGATTTTAGATGCTGGTGTAAAAGTATTGAAGTTTGAAGGTAGAGGTCGTAGTCCAGATTATGTTGATATGGTAATTCGTACGTATCGAGAAGCTGTTGACCAATACTTGGTTGGTACTTATCAAGAGAACAAGGAAGAAAAAGTAAAACAATGGACTGAAAACTTATCTAAAGTGTTCAATCGTGGGTTTTGGCATGGTGGATATTACTTAGGAAAGGAATTAGGTGAATGGTCAGGAGCTTACGGAAGCAAATCTACTCATGAGAAATTTTTTTTAGGGGTTGCTAAAAATTATTTTGAAAAAGTGGGTATTGCTGAGTTTCTTTTCGAAGCAGGGAAAGTAGAGTTAAGTAAAGGAGATAAGTTTTTAGTAACTGGTCCAACTACTGGTGTTGTTGAAGGGGAAGTTAGTTCTTTACGTCTTGAAGAGAATGATGTGGAAAAAGTTACTAAAGGAGATGATTTTACAATGCCAATTTCTGCTAAGATTCGTGCTAATGATAAATTATTTTTGATTAAAGATGCAAAAGAGGAAGTACAAAAAGTAGATGTCGCATGGTAAAGATAGTTCATTATAGAAACAAATGTATAGGTTGTAATTCTTGTGTTGAGTTAGCACCTGCTTTTTGGGGAATGAATGAAGAAGATGGTAAATCTAATCTGAAGGGTTCTCATAAAAAGAAAGAAGTTGAAATTCTAGAAATCACGCATGCTGATGTCGAAGAGAATGAAAAAGCAGCAAAAGATTGTCCTGTAAATATCATTCATGTGCTTAAATAAGAACGATTAATTTATAAAAGAAGTACAGATTAAGCTTATATTAGCTGAGAAACCCTATTTGGGCTGAGTTCAAAAAGAACCTTTATTCTCGGGGAGAAATTAATATGGTAGCAGAATTAAATTTTAAAGTAGTAATGTCCACTAAAGATGGTAAAAGCATTCAGAAAGAGATCTCTGGTGATGCTGCTGAATTTTTAATGCGTAAAAGAATTGGTGAGCTTATCAAAGGTGATCAATTTGGATTTGCAGGATATGAATTTTTAATCAGTGGCGGATCTGATAAATCAGGATTCCCTATGAGAAAAGGTATTCAATCAGAAAGAAAAGCAGTTATGATTGGAAAAGGTGTAGGTTTTTCAGGTAAGAAAAGGTCTACTAAAAAGAATAAAAACCGTAAACAAAAAGGTCTAATTAAAAGACGAACAGTTGCTGGTGAAGAAATAGGAACTAAAACTGTTCAAATTAACCTGAAAGTTGTAAAAGAAGGTTCTGTCTCTTTGTTTGAAGAAGCTAAAGTTGAAGAAGCTCCTAAAGAGAAATCTAAAGAATAGTTTTAATTATTTTTTCAATACTTTTTTATATCCTTATCTCTTTCTTTCAATTATGGCAAAGCTTAAATTCAATACTGTGGCACTCAAGCAATCATTTATAGAATTAAATCAAAAATTTTCTAAATATAATAATTTAGTTCTTAGCAGATTAAAGAATTTTAAAACTATCACAATCCAAGAAAAAGTAGCATACTCATTAATAGTGGTTGGAATTTCATTAATTTTAATTTCATTTGTCCTTTTCTTGTTTTGATTGTTACTTAATAGTAATGCCATTCTAGGAACATTTATAAATCAAGTCACATTTTTAACAAAAGATATGGTTTTAGGTTTAAATATTTAATTAAGGTGAAAAAATGAATAATAATAATGATGATAATTTAACTGGTAGACTTCAGGAAGAAAACAAAAATTTAACAAATCAAATTCAATTAATTAAAAAAAGGGGTGCAACTGCTGCTGGTCTTTTATTAGGTTTAGGATTACCTGCAGTTATGGGTTCTCTTTATGGTTTAAATACATCTTCTTATGCTAATATGCCAGAATGTGGTGTAGCCGGTTTAGACCTTGGTCGTTTTATCTCTAATAAGAATGATGATTGTGATTGTAGTGGTTCAAGTGGTTTAGAATCAACTTCAACTTCTTTTTCTAGTGTTAAAACTGAGGGAGGGTCTTTAGATTTAGAAACAATTGCTGTAGAAGAGAAAACAGTTGCTTGTGGAACTGAGGATATGCTTAGTTTATTCCCAGAAGGTACAGACCAAAATATAATTGATGCTGCTTTTGATATAGTTACAAATGGTGGTGATTTGAGTAATGATTTTTATTGTATAAGTAATCCTGAAATTGAGGTCCATAATGGTTATAAGGCTAGTGAGGATAAACTTGTTGCTCTTGAAGATTGGCATAAACCTGTATTCGGTTGTCAATATGAAAAACCAAGAATTTCTAAGGCTGTTTGTGTTTTTGACCCAAGTGCTACGGAAAAACCAAGTCTTGTTCAAGAAAGTGCTGTTGCTTCTTTAGATGACAGTTTATCTCCTTTAAATCAAGAAAATTTTTTAGATAGAAGTGCAACTGGAGTTGAAGCAATAATTGCTACAGAAAACAGTGTGGTTTATGCTTCTAATTCTGAAGATGATTATGTTGTTGCTCTACCTACAATTAAAGCAGGTATTAGAGCACCATTCAAAGATGGCGATAATGGTTATTTGGGTGCTTTATTGGGTATCGGTGCAGTAATCACTTCAGATTCAGATTTAGAAAAAACTATTGTTGGGGCAAATATTACAGCAGATATTGCTTATGAAACTCCTAGTGCTAAATTAGGGAAAGGTGTATCTCTTTCTGGGAGAGTATCTTCAGGTGTAGACCTTTTTGTTGTTCCATTAGGTCAAGATTTCCTTGAAAGTCCAGGATATTCTGGTTTTTCTAATAGTGGAAATAACAATGGTGAACATTATGATTGTGATTGTTCAAGTACTGCTAGGGGTAATCTTGTAGAAAATTATGCAGGTGCAGATCTTGCAGAACAAAATCTTACAGATAGTGCTGCTCGTTTAGGAGGGTTATATGTTCAACCTTTAAATGTTGGTATTAATCTTGGTTTAGGTGAAAATGTGGACCTTGGTGTAGCTGCTGAAGGTGGGTTCATTGTTCAAAATGGTGAAATTACACTTGGTGCTGTAGGAGCTAATGCGAGTTTAGGTATTAGGTTTTAATATTTAGGGGAATTTAATAATGAATAATATACTGCACATTAATAGTCAAGATCAAACTGCACTCACTCAAACAGATGACCCTCAAACAGATAGGGAAAAATATCAACCATTAATAGATCGTTTGAATAGAGAATACCTTGTCGGAAGAGTTGTCAAACCAAGAGATATAGACTTAATATTAGGTGGGTTGGGTTATGATGACATTCATTTTTTAAATTTAAGTAGTGATGGTGGAGCGATTGCAAATTATCTTGTTTCATTTGAGGATTCTTCTGATGCACCAAGAGCTGTATCAGAAGATGAATTAGTAAGAATTATTGCTACTGGATATAATTTAAGGAAATCTGAAACTACAATAGAATGTCCTCCTGCAGTTAATTTAGAAGAAGAGATTACTGAACCAATTTCAATAGATGATGGTCTAAATTTTTCACCACATCAAACACTTTCAAGAGTATTAGATTCTCCATTTACTTATTTTGTAGGGAGTGCATTAGTGGGATCAGCAATATATTATCAACTTTTAGAACCATTATTAAATCAATTAAAATAAAAATGTAAAAAAATGCAAAATAATCAATATAGTAGTCAAAGTAATAAAATCATAGACCTTATTAAAGATATAGCTTTAGGTAAAAATGTAAAACATTTACAAAATAATTATGCCTCTTCTTTTTCTTTAGTAGGTGATTTCGAAGTTGAGGAAGATACTAGTAAAGTTAATAATAATTGGTTTCTCCGTGATAGAGTAAGGAATGTTGAAAAAATAATTGATGAGTATTCTTCTGAATTAGAAGATTTAAATGATGAAGACGCTTTAAGACTTAAAAGTGTTTATGAAGACCTTTCTTCAAGGGTTAATCGTCGTAATGAAAGGAGTAACACTTATGTAGACGAAAGTTCTATTAGCTCAAAATTTACAACTCTTTTTAAAACTAGGAATGAAAAAGAAAGACCAGTTCAAGATGATGATTATAGTGGTATTGTTGTTCATGATTTTCCTGCTAATAGTGGTTATACCCCTTCTAAAACAGATTTAGATACAACTGTTTTTGAGAGTGATGGTGAATATGAATCTCGATTAGATGATGATTCTACAAATTCACAAGACTCTAAACAAGCGATTCCTTGTACCTCACTTTTAGATAATGGTCAAGGATACTCATTTTTTAATGAAGGCCTTGATGATTTTAACAACACACCTTTAGATGATGTTGTTTCTGAAACTAATGAGGGTAGTAATGTAGTTTATCTTGATTATGTAATAACTGATGATCTATCTAGTCCTAGAGATTTAGTTCCTAGAGGTTTTCTTGCTAATGCGGGTTATAGAGCTGCTCAGATTTCAATGTTTTTAGGAGCTTTTGCGGTTTCAATGGGTCCATCACTTGCAAATTCTGGTTTCAATTTTTTTGATAATGAACCTACTGTTGATATTGAAGGTTGTGTTAATGCATATTATGACACTCTTGAAGCTGAATGTGAAGAAGATAATGGGGAAAATCCTTTTTGTGATCCTGAACAGGGAGTAGAACATTTTCCCGGAAGTTTTTCAAATCTTGCTGATCTTGCTGCAAGCCTTATAAGACAAAATAAAGGGACAATTAATAATGATGATTTAACTAATCTTTTTTGTGGTCGTAGAACTACTGAGGGTTATGAAGATCTTAAAAAAGATTTATGTGATGAAGATGAAGACAAAGATGAAGTGGATGATGTTTTTAGCAGTATTTTACCAAAAGATTTTTAGTGTGGTTATTTTTTCTTATTTTTATGGTATCAAAAAAACTTAAATTAGTATCTAGAACTTTAGACCCTATTGTAATTATTGGTAAGCATGGAATTAATGATAATGTAATTCTACAGATTAGAACTGCTTTTAAGAAAAGAAGAATGATCAAAGTAAGATTCTTAAGAAGTTTCATAGATGGTAAAAATAAAAAAGAAGTTGCTTTAGAATTAGCAGAATCAATTAATGCTAACTTAGTGGAAGTAATGGGTCTGACTGCTAGTTTTTCTAAAAAGTAATTCTCAATTAAGGTAAAATATAAAAAGGCACAAAGTCTTCTAGCTTAAAGAGATGGGAGATATTCTAGAATTAATAAAAACAAGGAGAAATGTAGAGGAATTTTATCCAAAACCGGTAAGTTGGGAGAAAATTAGTAAATGCATTGATGCTGCTAGGTATGCTCCAAGTTCAGGAAATTTACAAAATTGGAAATTTATTGTAGTAACTGATGGTGATAAAAAACACACTCTTGCAGAAATTGCTCATCAACAATATGAAATTGCAAATGCTTTTGCTTTGGTTATCGTCTGCGGAGACCCTGAAAAGGCAGAAAGATATTATGGTATTCGTGGTTCTAAATTATATACTATTCAAAATTGTGCAGCAGCAATTCAAAATATGATGCTTGAAGCACATTCTTTAGGTTTAGCTTCTCGATGGATTGGTGCTTTTGATGAGCCACAATTAAAAGATACCTTTGCCATTCCTCCTCATATAAGGCCCCAAGCTATTATTGCCATTGGTCATCCTAAACATGTACCAAATAAACCTCCAAAATTTCCTTTAGAAGGGGTGGTATTTCTCAATGGTTGGGGTGGAACAATTGAAGATTTTTCAAATTGGTATTACAAAATACCTGCTGAAAATTTGGCAGGGAATTTAAAACAAGTAAAAGATGATTTTGGCGCAGGTGTAGAACATATTAAAGAAAAATTACAACTTCATCCTAATGGTTTTAGAACTAAAGTAAAAGAGAAATTAAGAAAACTTTCTAAAAAACAAAATCATGGGCCAAAATAAGTTTTAGCGTTGATAGAATACAGATATTAATGGTTATTAACTATCTTTAAGTACTCAATCACATTTAAATAGAAGTTTATTATTCTTAGTATTGTCAGTTTTAATTACTCGAACTCTGTTCGAAGAAAATAAGTCGTGTGAATTTAAAGTTTCGTTTCGGTAGTATTTGTCAGTAGTAATGTCAGTTACGCAATTTCTTGTATGTATTAGTCGGTAGTATGCACGTTAGTAATTAGCGTGATAGAAAATATAATGTTCAACTGGTATATAATGATTTACATGCTAGAGTATATAGTTTCAGCAATGTGAAAACATCCAGACTTTAAAAATCTGGGTTGAGGGGTGCCAGAACATATAGAGGTGGAAAGAAAATGGAATTTATTGTAGAAAATGCTTTGAATAATCAAAGCACAGCGCCTGAAGACAACTTTGAAAACATGTCACAGGCAAACATCAAAGTTATTGGTGTTGGTGGAGCAGGTAACAATATGGTAGGGTGGCTTTACAAAAAAGGCATCAAAGGTGCAGAAATTATTGCAACTAACACAGACCATCAACATTTAACTATTACTGGGGCTGATCAAAAGTTCTTAATTGGTAAGGATTGTACTCGTGGTTTAGGATGTGGTGGATATCCTAGTAAAGGTGCAGAAGCGGCTCAAGAAAGTTTAATGAGAATTAAAGAATCACTCAAAACATCAGACATGGTATTTGTATGTGCTGGTATGGGTGGTGGAACTGGAACTGGTGCAGCACCTGTTGTAGCTCAAGTAGCTAAAGATACTGGAGCAATTGTTATTGGAACTGTAACCATGCCCTTCAACATTGAGAAAGCTCGATGTGATAAGGCTGAATTTGGTCTACAACAACTAAGACAAGTGTCAGATACTGTTATTGTAATTGATAACAATAGATTAGTACAAATTGCAGGAAATTTACCAATTAAACAAGCTTTTGCTGTAGCAAATGAACTAATCGCAACAATGATCAAAGGAATTGTAGAAACCATTGCAGTACCGAGTTTAGTAAACTTAGATTACGCAGATGTACGTGCAATTATGACCAATGGTGGAGTGGCAGCAATTGGTGTAGGAAGTTCAGACACCAATAGCAGAATTGAAGAAGCTGTACGTGGTGCACTTGGAAACCCTCTTTTAGATATTGATTACCAGGGGGCAACAGGGGCATTAATCCACGTAACTGGTGGTCCTGACTTAACTTTACAGGAAATCAGTAACATAGGTGAATTAATCACCGAAAGTTTGGATGAAGACGCAAACGTGATCTGGGGAGCAAGAGTTGACGAAAACATGAAGGGAAAAGTAACTGTAATGACTATCATTACTGGGGTAAACTCGCCTTGGATCCTTGGAAAAGTTGATCAACAAAAAGCTCAGAAAAGAGCTCAAAGCCTAACAAACGAATTAGGCATTGAATTAGTTTAAAACCTTAGAAAAAGTCTTGCCGGGTAGCTGTTTCTAACAACCACCCCTTTGCACTTCCGGCAAGGTTTTTTTTCTTTTTCTTTTTTCATATTTTTTGGATATCTCTTTTTTCTAAATAACTTCTTTTCAATAGATTTTTTTCACGTCGAAAACAAAATATTTAAATAGAAAAACTACTTCCTTTTCTGTATGAATTCTTATAATCTTCCCAAAATTCTAATCGGAAGCAATTATGCTATGTCTTCTGCATCAATTAGGGGGAGAACTATTAATCTTTTCAGGGGAGAAGAAGTAGTGATCTCGGCTATGCATTTAGGTGAATTAGCTACTGCTTTATCGAATGCACAATTGAGCGCTCCTGGACCAATTATGCCTTCTTTCAATGCAAAAAAATGGTTCCTAAGAACCTTCACACCTTGGGGTAATCTACTAAGGCCAGAGATACAAAGTCATACTGTTCCTCTGACTGCAAGAGATGGATATGAACCAAGTAATAATGTTGAGCTTCGTTTTAATTATAGAAGGTCTCCTTTAACTGGAAGGGTTACTCTTGTAGATAGATTTGATGAAGAAGAACACGGTGGTTTTTCTTCAAAAAGGTTTAAAGAAACTATTGGGAAATTGGGAGCATATAGGAGAAGGGTTGCTTCTTCAATTATGTCTTCTATTGCAGGACACAGAGAACCAAGTGTAGCTGCAAGATTTTGGCTTGAGAGAGAACCAGTTTTAGAAGGTCGTTATGATGTTTCTGATTCTGATGGGATAGCTCCTGAATATGTGCCTGTACCTCAAGAAGGCTTGACTGCAAGAGAAGAGATGGCTAAATTAGAAGCTAAGAGGGTAAGATTAACCTTAGGATCTGAACTAGGCCAGCATGCTTAGACCAAAGTTTTATAAAAATAAGTAGAATCTTCTATTTCTATGTCAAAAGGTAAAAAAGTAACTCAAGGATTAACCATTACTAGAGAGCAAGATGCCTCTGAATGGTTTACGCAGATTATTCAAAAAGCAGAATTAATTGAGTACAGTCCTGTTTCAGGTTGTTATATCTTAAGGCCGAGATCATTTTTCATCTGGGAAGAAATAAAAAACTTTTTAGATAAAAAATTCAAAGAAGATGGTGTAAAAAATGCTTATTTTCCATTATTCATCCCAGAATCATTACTACAAAAGGAATCAAGCCACGTTGAAGGTTTTGCTCCTGAAGTTGCTTGGGTTGAACATGGTGGAAACACTAAATTAAAAGAACGTTTAGCAGTACGACCAACTTCAGAGACAATTATGTATGATGCTTATGGAAAATGGGTGCGCTCTTACAAAGATCTTCCGATCAGATTAAACCAATGGTGTAATGTAGTAAGGTGGGAATTTAAACATTGTACTCCTTTCTTACGTTCAAGAGAATTCTTATGGCAAGAAGGTCATACCGCATTTGCTGAGCAAAAAGATGCAATGAATGAGACACACACCATACTTAAATTCTATGAACAAACATTCAAAGAACTTTTAGCAATTCCTGTTTTAGCTGGAAGGAAATCAGAGAAAGAAAAGTTTGCAGGTGCAGATTATACTTTGTCATTAGAATCATTTTTCCCTAATGGAAAAGCAATCCAAGGCTGTACTTCACACCACTTGGGTCAAAATTTTTCAAGAAAAAAAGCTTTCAATATTTCTTTTACAAACAATGAAGGTAAAAAAGAACATGTTTGGCAAAATTCATGGGGATTTTCAACAAGAACTATTGGTGTAGTAATTATGATGCACTCTGACGATAAAGGTTTAGTACTACCTCCAAAGATTGCTCAAGAACAAGTAGTCATTATTCCAATTTTATTTGATAAAACAAAAACTCAAGTAATGAAAGAAGTAGACGCTATTGAAGAAAAACTAGCAAAAAATCACAGGGTACATGTTGATGACAGAGATAAATACTCTCCTGGCTGGAAATTTAATGAGTGGGAAACAAAAGGAACCCCACTTAGAATAGAAATTGGACCAAGAGATCTAGAAAAAGGGGAAGTAGTTATCACGAGAAGAGATACTAATAATAAAAAAGCAGTAAAAATCAAAGATATAGAAGTAGAAGTTGCAAAACAATTAGATGCAATGCATGATAACTTATACAAAAAAGCAAACAAACATCTTAAGGAAAGTGTTGTTGAAGTAACAACTTTAGCAGAAGCTAAAAAAGAGATCAACAAAGAGAAAAAAATGGTATTTGCTCCTTGGTGCGCGCTTCCTGAATGTGAAGAACATTTCAAAGAAGAAACAGGTGGTGCAAAATCACTTAACGCACCTTTCAAACAGCCAAAGATGAAAGCAGATCAGAAATGTTTTGTTTGCAAGGAAAAAGCACAAAAATACTTTTATTTAGGTAAAAGTTACTAAGCTCAGGGGTGGGCTTAATTTAGAACATGGTAATTTTAGATAATCTTGGAATTGGACTAGTTGGACCTATTACTTTACCTAAAGTAAAGGAGATGGTAGCAGAAGAGGATGCTTTATCTAAATTAGAAAAAAAATTACTCTCTGAAGCAAAGGAAGAGAAAGAAGAAACACTAGGAGATAAACACTTGGAAGATCTAGCTGAGGAAGAATCTGAAGAAACAAAAGAGACAAATACAGATGACATCAGTTATGGTTTTACAAACGCAGACCGCTTTGCTCAAACAGACTATGCGCAAGGACCTCAAACACAAACAAGTGCAAATAATTCTTTTAGTACAGAAGTAGAATCTAATGTGTATAAACAAAATTTTGATAACGAAGCTTACCAGGCTTCAAATACTACATCAAACTCAGCAGCAATGTCTCATGGTCAGGCAGAAAACACTGTACATACCATGATGACAGAATATGTGATGAGTAATGGATCTCAAAACTTAAGGGATGTATCAGCAGCAGACAGGGAAAGTTTTTCAAATTGGTTAAAAGACCCTTTTAATTCTAGGGTTTTATTACATTTATATCAAAATACTGGTGCAATTCAATCAAGAAATGTAGATTATCATTAAGGTAATCATCTTTTATAATAGTCTTTGGATATCTACTCCTGCGCTGGCTAATTGTTTAACAAAATAGTTTTTCTTATAAAATTTAATCCTGAAATATATAAATCTTTTTTTCATTTTATTCAGCGAAATTAACACATAAATATGTTGAACCAATATTTTCTATGGTTAAATTATCTCCTTTATAAGAAAGTCTCGCCTTTGATTCATCAATTATTTCTCTTTCGTCTGGGAGTGACAAGTCAGAAGAGATAGATAAAACATAGTCTGATGCTTTATTTCGAAGAATTGTAAGTCCTTCCCTATGATCTCCAAGATAAGATGAGAGATGAACTTGTCTTCTAAAGAAATCACAAACTTTTTGAGTTCTTGTTCTTGAGAGCAAAAGACCATTATAAAAATATTTGTCTCTCCCATTCTGATCAAAGCCATAGGAAAAACCTCCTAATCCAATTCTTTTTTGAGGATTTTTCCAAAGTGGTAATTCAACTTGTGAATCTCTTTCTATGAGTACTGTGAGTTCTGTCTCTCCGGATGAAGGTTCTTGTTTCCCATACTTTTGAAAAAGAGCTTCTATTTCTTTGATTGAGAATCTATGGGTTCTTTCATTTGGACAAAGACCTTCAAAATAAAAGGAGATTCTACGTAATTGTCTTTCATTATGGGCTGATGTAAATGAATCTAATCTATACACTTCATCAAATTTTCCTATGCCAGATGGAAAATATTTTCTTTCAAAATTTATCTTTACCATTCCTCCATAACTTTCTGGCCTTAACTTTCTATTAATTTCCGCAGCAGCATCTTTAAGTTGTTTAGGTGTAAACCTTTCTTTCCCATTAAATAAGTCCTCAACAGACTTATATAAGTCACTCGGGCTAGAGTTAATGATATTATCTATATAAGATTCCATACTGACAAAAACCCCTCCTCCCATATCAACAAAACCTTCTAAGGAGGTAATTTTTTTCATCTTATCTCCCTATTATGCACAGCTAAACATTCTTCTTCAGAAAAGTGCATGTCCTCAGGAATGATCAAACAATGTGGAGCTTTACCAAAATCAATTTTTTTAATCTCAGATAACTTACCACTACGCACAATATAATCATTACATCCTAATCGCGCGCAACCAACAACAAATAAATCCTCTGTTATCAAACCTTTTCCTTCACGTTTCTCAATATCTTCAAGAACAGAAATAGCCTGAGCAACTGTCATAAATCGATCAACATCAGCTTTGATATCTAAAAGACAAAGTGTATGCATCCCTTTTTCTTTATTTACAGAATAAACATTATATGGTGTCACTAATTCAGGGAAATCATCTAAGAAAGGAATGCTAGTCACTTTCCCAAATTTATACAATTGTAAACCAGTAATACCTACAGCTGTAAGAACAGAACTATTCCCAATAACCTCTACAGAAACACCTGCTTCTTTAGCAGTCTTCCAAATTTCCATATGGGTTGTTGCTGAAAAAGGATCGCCGATAACTAAGAAACAAACATCTTCTGTTTTGGCTTCTTCAATAATCTTTTCCATACCTTGTTCGGATGAATCACGGTTAGATAAAATAATCTTTTTACCATATAATCCTTCTAAATCCTTAACAGAACATTGTAATAATGAAGTATAATCTTCTAAGTATACTTTTGAAGCTTTTTGAACTAATTCAAGCCCACGTACAGTGATGTCCTCCTCATTCCAAAGACCTAAGCCAATTATCGATAATGTCATCTTACTTCTTTTTTACTGCTTTCTTTTTAACACTTTTCTTCTTAACTGTCTTTTTCTTTGCAGTCTTAGCTTTTGGCTTTTTAGTAATCGGTTTATCAACCTGCACAACACCATCTTTGATATTCATTAATGTTTGACATTTAGGATAGTTGTTACATCCTAAAAACTCACCGTAAAAGCCTTTACGTAAAACCATTTGGCCTTTGTTACAAGCAGGACAAGTCATACCTTCGGCATCATACTTTTTCTCTGTTTCTTCTTTCTTAGCAGAAACACCATTCATAGTAGCAACATGACCAGCAAGACTAAATTTACCTTTTTGTCTACCTTTTCCAGCTTCAATAATTGGGAATGCATTCTCATCATACTCACCTGAAAACTTTACTACACCAGTTTTAGGAACATTGAATGTAGTTTTACAATCAGGATATTTATTACAAGCAACAAAACGACCGAACTTACCCATACGCATCATTAATTTTCCTTCTTTACATGCAGGACAAGTTCCCATGAAATTAGCAGCATTCCAACTCTCATGCAGAGATTTCAAAATTTCTTCACCAACCTCTTTTTCTTTCTTCTTGAAATCAGCCAATAACTTTTCTAATTGCTTTTCAGCCTTAGCAATAACATTGTTTTCTTTTTCTTTACCTTCACGAATCTTAGCCATGCTTTCTTCAAAATCAACTGTTAATTTCTCATCAACAATCTCAGGCACATATTTCTCTAAAACTCCAACGGTTTCAATACCTAATTCAGTTGCAGTAATTTTCACACCATCAATATAACCACGTTTAAACAAACGATCTAAAATATCAGCACGAGTAGCTTTAGTTCCTAAATTCCTTTTTTCTAACTCTTTAATAATAGAAGACTGATTGAATCGTTTAGGGGGTTGTGTTTCTTTATTATGTTTAATTATCTTATCAATATTAACTTTCTCACCTTCTTTCATATCAGGTAAAGTAATCTCTTCTAAACGTACATAGGGTTTATAGAAAACATGCCAATTTTCTTTGAGTGTTCGAGTACCTTTAGTACTAAATTCTTCTGATTTAACATCTAACCTTACTGTCATTGTCTCACGCAGAGCAGGGTCAGCAAAAGTTGCTAAAAATCTTTTAACAATTAAATCATAGACCTTACGTGTTCGCGGATGTAAGTCTCCGGGAACAATCCCTGTTGGATAAATCGCTGGATGCGCAGGATCTGATTTCTTACCATCATTAGGAACTAACTTATCTTTCTTCAATAATTCACTAGCTAAACCTTTATACAAAGGATTACGAGTTAGATCTGTTAATATTTTCTTAAAACCTAATTTAGGGTCTAACTTTTGTGAAGAAGTTCTTGGATAAGATGTTACTCCAGCTACATAGAGTTCTTGAGCAATGGAAAGAGTATCTTTTGGAGTTATTTTAAATTGCGAATAAGACTCACTTTGTAAATCTGTTAAATTAAATGGTGTAGGTGGCGCTTGTTTTCTCTGTGTTCTTTTGATCTCTTTAATAGAAGCTTCTTTAGCACCTTCAACCTTAGATAAAATCTCAGCAACTCTCTCTTTATCAAAAATCTTATCAGCACTATGCCAAGCCTCAACAGCAGAACTACCATGCTTACCATTCAAAGAAATCTGCCAATAAGGTTCTGGCTTAAATGCCATAATCTCTTTCTCACGATCAACTAATAATTTCAAAGCTGGACCTTGCACTCTACCTGCGCTCATAACTTTAAACTTTCCAGTAGCTTTCACAGCTGAAGTAAGTGCACGTGATAAGTTAATACCATACAACCAATCTAATTTATGTCTTGTCTCACCAGCTAGAGCTTGACCCCAATCAATAGTTTTTAATTTACCCTCATAAGATTTTACTAAATCTCCTTTAGTTAAGGTAGAAAATTTCATTCTGTGTGCATCTTTTTGCCCACAAGCAAAACGCATAACATTCAGACCAATCACTTCCCCTTCAACGTCATAATCGCATGCAACGGTAAATTCATCGGCAGTTTTAGAAAGTTTCTTAATAGTATCAATATAGTCTTTAACGTAAGCAAGTGCTTTATTCCCAATATTGGATGCTTGCCACTTAATTTTAAAGCTAGGATAAGACCAGCTAGTATTCTCGGCTTCCACTAATCCATACAAATGACCTACTGCAGAAGTAATCACAATTTCTTTACCCTTGTGGCTTAATTCATAATATGCAGTCTTCTTGAATCTTTTTACAACGGGCTTTCCATCAGCTAAAGCTGCAGCCATTTTCTTTGCAGAAGAAGGTTTCTCTGTAATAATCAACTCAGTCATATATAAAGAGATTCAGGAGGTTTATTTAAAAAATTTGTGTTTTAAACAAAAATATTATAAATAAACCTTTTTTTTGTAAAATATGGATATTTTAGAATTTTATACAAATGTACATAGACAAGTATCTAAATCGATTGATCACGCTTCCTCACATATAAGAGAAAATATAGATTATGCCAATAAAGAAGAAGGTGCAGCCCAGACAAGATATGGGTCAATGAAAGAAGAGCTTCAATCACTTGCAGCAGCTAGGTCCGATGATATTATAAAGAAACTTGATGATTTAACTAATTTAGAAAGAATGATGGGTAATAAACTTCCTGAAAGAAGAGATGAAGTAAATATGGGGGCTGTTTTTTCTGCTTATGATGAACAAACAGAAAGATTGAGCTATTTTGCGATATTACCTGCTGGTGGTGGAGAAATAGTTGATTTTGGTGGTCTTAGCATAAGAATTATGAGTATGGGTGCTCCATTAGCTAGAGCTTTTTTTGGTAAAGAAGTAGATGAAGAAGTTGCATTTAATGGAAAGACATATTCTATAGAAGAGATTTTTTAAGAACATCTATATTCTCTTTTTTTTTGAGTATAACATTTTAGCACTGTTAGTGTGATAAGAATGACCCTCAAAAAATTTTAGATTTATTCTTACCCACTCTTTTTTACTTATTTTTTCTTTATGTATACTTATCTCTTGCCTTAAAAGTTCAGTGGTTGTAAAAAAATTATCTTTGCCTAAGTGGCTAAGGTCTGCATCGCAGAGAATTTTCTGTATTTTGTTTACTGGTTTTTGTGGGAGTCTTGTAGAGAGAATTAAATCTATGATTATTTTAAGCTCTTCATTTGTATATCCCAATTTAAGTAAATCTTCCTTGCGATATCACATGCTAATTCTTCATTATTATCATATCTTCTAAGAAAACCTAAATCATGATAAAGTGCTGCGGTTTTTAATAAAAAAGTATCTTTTAAATTAATGTTTTCTTTTTTTGCTAATAATACACAATTTTCTAAAACGGAAAGTGTATGAAGGCTAGAATGGTATTTAAGATTTTCATTTAATGCTTCGAGATATTTTATGGCTCTTGCATAAACAAGGGCATAAATTTTTTGATCAACCAACTTTTGGAGACTTCTCCTTTTTTTCAATTAATAAGTCTGGGTAGCCTTTCTTCTTAATTCTATCGTCTTCATTTAAATTTAATTTTTGACACATATCATAAAATTCTTTATTTAGTTCCTCGTTTAATTGAGACTCAATCTCTAATTCCACAAAATTCCCTAAACTTACTACTGAATCAAATGTTAATGTAAATTTTCCGTCAGTATATTGTTCTCTTTTTTTATTAACAACACATATTATCTTATATCCAAGGGATTCTAATAATTTTTCTATAGCTTCTTTACTGCTTATATCACTTTCATATTCTTCAGTTTCTAAAAGAGACAGAACTTGGTGAAAATCAAGGGATAATGTATCTTTTATTTTATCCTCTCTAATGCGAAGGTAAGACCGTCTATTATCAATGATTTTATTCACAATAAAATAAGTGTCAATCTGGTGTTTTTTTTTTTTTAATTCAAAACCTTGTTCTATTGCTTTTTGTTTTATAATTTCAAAATCATTACAAATAAATTTAGCTTCAATTTCCATTATTTAAAACCTCCTCTAAGATCTCTGAGTATCTTTGTTTTGTATCTTCATGACTCCTACTAGTATCAATAACATAATCTGCAAGTTCCAATAATTTTGGAACATCAAAATTATAACCATCGTAATAACCACGATCTTTATTATCTCTATCAACAATCTGCTCAACCTGTATAGTTGGGTCTCTTCTTTTAATTCTTTCTATTCTTTCTCTATTACAACAAGTTAGTCCTATAAGTAAATTTTCTTGAGATTGGCTTCTTATGTAAGCTAATTCTTCAACTGAACGAATAGAATCAATAATTACTGTTTCAAAATCGAGATACCTTCTTTGTGCTGCGGTTAGAGCTCTCTTAATAAAAGAAGTTCTTTCATTTAATCCAATCCCAAAGGATATTTTTTCTTCTTCTGAGGCATTTTTTGGGATAATATCTCCAGTATAAAAATTAGGGATACCTCTCTCTTGGCAATATTCCAAAAATGTTGATTTTCCTGACCCTGAGAGTCCAGTTAAACAAATTACTTTTTTCATTTTATCCATATCTCCTGACTCTTAAAAATGGAAAATGATTATCATTCCTAATTAAACAAGGTTTAGCTGTTCCATTTACTAATATTCTCAATGCATATGGGCCTTCAACACAGATCTTCTCTTTTGGGCATTCTAAACAGATATCATTATCAAAGGCTTCTGATCTATATTCTCTTCCTCTAAAGTCATCTACCTCCCAAACTCCACCATCCAGATATTTAAAGAATCTTTTTGAAGTAAAGTCATCTTTGACAACATAAACTTCTGGTTCACCAAATATTCTTCTTAAGTAATCTATAACCTCAACAGAAATTGGTTCTTGGCAAGTTCTGGATAGGGCAGGTTCTAAGCAACTTATGGTTATGCCTGATTCCTCACTTATCCTTGCCAAAGCTTCAAGGGATGAAGGAACTGTGACTCCTCTAAGGCCCATAAAATTTATCTTTGCTTTTTTTGGAAAATACCTTTCAAGAGTTTTGATATTCCCAAAAACCATTTCTAAATCACCTGTATAGCCAAACATCTCTCTGTATACTTCTGGGTCAGTACTAGGGATACTTACATTTATTTTATCTAAGCCTGAATCACGTAAGGCTTTTTGTTTATCTTCATCTAATAAAAATCCATTTGTGGTTATGGAAGTTTCATAATCTCTTTCTGCAAAAATTCTGATTATTTCTTCTAAGTTACTGATAATAGTTGGTTCCCCTCCTGTAAATTTTGCTTTATTAAAAGTTCCTTGAAAAGTATCTGCAATAATGGTATAATCATCTAAAGATAGTCTTGCTTCTGAAATGCCCACATTTTCTCCCCTTCCATTTTTTGGGATTATTTGGCCTTCGTTATGACAAAATTTACAAGCAGCATTGCACCTTGCAGTAACACTAACTCTTAAATAAGGCAGTCTCATAGTCTCAATTATATCTATAATGCCTCTTTGGTCTTTTGACATAATATTAAAAATTGGAAAACAACTTATAAAATCTCTTTTGTATATTTTTGTCAAATAGAAAATTTTATATGTGTTTTATTCTTTATGTAAATAATGAGATTAGATTTAACAGACAAAAAGATAATCTATGCATTAGATTATGCTGCAAGACAAAAAAATAGTAAATTATCTAAGGATTTGAGGATTAGCAAACAAAATCTCCATCAGGAATTTTAAAATCAACATTTGGATTGTATTGAGTTTTTTTAACTTTAGCTGGCTCTTTATCACTATCTTGTTTAGGAGCATAAAGTGGGACTCGCGTCCTTCCATCAATCTCTTTACCTGATACTTTCATTAAATTTTCAATTCCCATAAGTGGAGAATAATCTTGATTTATTTAAATATTGACCAAAAAAAATCTATCTTTCATACAAATCACTCAATTCTTTACTAGTGGTCGCCTGCTCAGCACTTTTATTATCACGAATTTGAATAAATCTTGGAAATCGCAAAGCTATTCCACGACCATCTTTCACAGCACAACAATGAAGACTGCCACGAGTAATCTCAGCAGCAAGAACTTCGACAACAACAGTGGGTTCAAACCATTCATCGGGATACATTTCTTTTTTCACAATAACCCGTGCAGGTTTCTTGTCTACTTTATGATCATCAAGAACCAAAGGCAATTCAGAGAGTGTTTTATCGGTCATTCCAGTACCTAACTTACTAACTGATTCAAAAGCATCATCCTTATGATTATAAGTAGCACATAATAATGAACCATATCTGCCAGAACGTTTACCTTTACCATAAAAAGCACCAATGACAACTAAATCATAAGTGTCCACAACATCTCCCATATACTCTTTTTTCCATTTAATCCAAGCCCAATCACGAGCACCTGCTTTATAGACAGATTTTTCATCCTCTTGAGATTTGACCATGATCCCCTCATAGCCTTTCTCAATACGATCATTAAAAAATTCCTCAGCTTCATCAACAGAAGTAGTGTAAATGGTCTCACTCATACGCAAATGATCATTACTAATAATGCTCTTCAATTTTTTAATACGAACAGGATAATTCTCTTGTACTAATTCTTTTCCATTGAGATAAAGAAGATCAAAACAATAGAGGACAACCGGGATCTCTTTGACAAACTTTTCAATTTCAGTTTTCCTTTTCCTTTTCATTAAGGTTTGAAAATGTAAATGTTCTCCTTTCTTTCCTAGAGGAATAATTTCAGCTTCAAAGATGATGTCTTTCACTCCTTTTAATTCAGAATGTAGGTACTCAACAATATCTGGGAATTGATAAGTAATGTTCTCCATTCTTCTACTATACAAATTTACAAGTCCCTCTTTGTCCATATGTACTTGTACACGTTCACCATCATATTTGGTTTCAATTGCAATCTCTCCATTGATCTTCTCAAAGATTTCAGAAATTTTCTTAACTCGTTGCGCAAGCATTACTTTAATGGGGTGCCCAACTACAATTTTAATTTTCTCTAAGCCTTTCAATCCTTTCTCAGCAACAATCTCTGCTATTGCTCCTGCATCAGGATTAACATTGTAGGCGCGCTCAAGCAATTTTTTATTCTTCTTATCACCAGTAAAAGCCATTGCTAATGAATCAAGGACAGTCATATCAGCAACGCCAATTCTCATATTACCTAATAATAAACGAGAAAGATATTTTGCTTCTTGAGATGAGCATTTTTGCAGCATGCTCATAATAATTTTTTCTTTTTCTTCTTGACTTCCTTTTCCAGAAAGAGATATGATCTTTTTGACCTTTTCTTCAAGCTCATCAATGGTCAATGTGCCAACTGGAACAAGTGTCATTGGTTTTTTCTTAAACAAATGGGCTGCAGCAAGGCCAACATCACCCTCTTTTTTAGCAAGTTCCTTGACTTCTTTCTCGCTTCGCCCAGAAGCTTTAGCAAGTGCCTTCAAAAGGGACTTCTCAGCAATACCAAGCACAGTGTTTTCATAGTCTGGAGCAAATTTTCCAATAACTAAATGGGCAAGAAGATGGATCTTATTTACTGGAACTTCTTTGAAAAATTCTGCTAGAATTTCTCTCATTTGATTACCAGAACTCGTATTTTCAAGATTCTCATACACAGCTGCTAATTGCTTAAAATCCATGAAAATTGGAACTTTTGCTCCTATTTAAATGCTCTTGTATGTTTCAGAGAATTTAAATATTTCAGGAATATTCTAATTCCCTCGTGACGAGAAACAGAACATTACTCATCTCAGGACTCGCTTTACTTCTTAAGCCTTCTATGCCAGCAGTGCCAGCTTTTTCTGATTCTGCGGATAGAGAACTAACTGTCTTTATGGAACCCATACCTGGAGAGAAATGTAGCCTTCCAAGTCCTCGCTTTCTTCCTAAATCTTGTGGTCCCTCTGAAGAGATTATATCTCCAAAACCAGAGCTTTCTGGTGTTCTTCTTGAGTATTGTAGGCAATACCCAGCAGAAGAAGGCTGTTACTCACAAATTACTACTTACCGGTGAATAATGATGGAAAAGTTTATAAATAAGCCAATTCTCTACTATTTAAGCTTAAAATAAGAATTTTATCTTAAATCACTTATTAATTATAGAGCCTTAAGAGATAAGAATGTCCGACGAAACATTAAGAAATCCTAGTAGAAGAGATGTACTCAATGCCTTAGGCGCGAGTGCACTAGTTGGAGCTCTGAGTGTGCCTTCTTCAGCTGCAGCACAAGACGAGTCTGGTTTGTTTGACGTTTCTTACAGTTCTCGAGATTTTGGACTTACTAGCATTGATGAAGCATTCGGTCTTCGAGATGAGATTGTAGCTCTTTTAGGTCCTGGAGTTGCTGAAGATGTTCATGTTGTTCAAGATACTGATGGGCACTTTGGGATAATTTATGATCGTGATGGTGATCAAGCATCTTCAAAAAGAGTTGCAGCAAGTCATGCAAGAACATTAGTTCCTCATGGTTTTAAAATAGCAGTTGATATTCAAGATTCTGGATATCATAGACTTTGGAATGTTGCTTTTGGTAAAGGTGCGAACCTTGATGCACTCAAAAGAGATTACGCTGAAGTTGAAGGGATTCTAGGAGATAGTATTAGAAAGCAGTTAGTTATTGAAAAAAGAAATGATGGAGAGTTTGCTCTAGTCTATAAGAGATCCGGAGATCATAGTGGAGCAGCTTCGGCTTCACAAAGGCTTGCTGGTTTACTTAGATCCGGCGGATACAATAATGGTGCGACTCCAATAGTTGAGAGAAATAATGATGTTATTTTTGGTGAATCATCTCATCTAGATGAAGTTATCCAAAGAGAAAGAGTTCAAAGAGTTGAGAGATCAACTCCGCGTGTTGTAGCAGCAACTTCTGGTGATCTTGAAGCAGAAATTGAAAGATATATTGCAGGGCAAAGAAGAGCAGGAAGAGTTTCAGATGATGAACATACCTCATGGTCTGTCTATGATTTTTTAACAGGAGATAAACTAGTTTCAATTAATGAAGATGTTCCGCGACAATGTGCAAGTATGGTAAAACCACTTGTGGCTTTAGCATTTATGCATGAAGTAAATAGAGGAAGATTAACTTATGGTCCTCAGAGTAGGGCAAACTTAGAAGCTTCAATTCAAAGAAGTAGCAATGGTGCAACTAATTGGCTTATGAGAGCAGTAGGCGGTCCATTAGCAGTGCAAAGAGTTTTGCAGCGTGAGTATGGGCATGTAGTTCCGGACACTCAAATTGTTGAGTATATCCCAACAAGTGGAAGAACTTATAGGAATAAAGCATCTGCTCATGATTATAGTAGATTCTTGTTTCAGCTCTGGAATGGAAACCTTCCACAATCAAGAGAACTAAGAAGAGTGATGGCTTTACCAGGAAGAGATAGAATTTATTCAGGAGCTTCGAGAGTTCCAACAGGAACTGGTGTATGGAATAAAACAGGAAGTACAGCAATGCTCTGTGGAGATATGGGAATACTCTCAGCTCGTGGACGTGATGGTGCAAGAGTACCTTACACAATAATTGGGATAATTGAAAAAGATAGAAGAACTGGAAGTTACGGTTCATGGATTTCAACTCGTGGAAATGTTATTCGTGGGGTCTCAAATATTGTCTATGGACATATGAAAGCTAGGCATGATTTAGTGTAACTACTCTGTAGAGATGAATAAATAGAAAGCTTTTTAAAGTAAAAGCCCAATTATACACTATAACGATTATTATCGGAGGATTATATTAAAATGTCAAACCCAAATGAAAATACAGAGATAGTAACCCCAAGAAAGGCTGGATGGGGAAGAACCCTAGGATTAGCAGGATTAGTTGCAGCAACAGGTATTGCTGGCTTTGTAGCTGGTAATGGAATGCCAGATACTCAAGTTATCCCTGATTACATGGCTGGAGACGAATGGGTTTATGTTACCGATGTAAATGAGCCAAGATTAGACGAAGTCGGTAGAGTATACAGGTTTAATAGTGGAGAAGAATGTACTCCAATCAAAGGAGACGAAGGAATGTCTTTACTTAAGTTTGAAGGTCTTAATACAGATGGATCTTATAATACTGGAGATCTTTGTGAATCTTACAAACTTTAATTTTTTTATTTTATTAAATACAAAGAGATGATAAAAATGATAGATGGATTAAATTTAGAAAAGAGAATTTTAGCAGCGGGTTTACTTGCATTAAGTGCATGTAATGAAGCTCCGGCACCAGTTTCTCAAGTTGCTCCTACACCAGTTGTAGAAGTTGCTCAGCCAGAAGAGATTTTTACTTACGTTGGAAAAAACAGTAGAGGAAAATTAGTTTACAATTTTAATAGAGATTCTGAAGTATCTAATCAAACGCAAGTACAAAGAGCTTGGAAAGAGTATCAACTGGGTCAAATTACAGACGGGACTGCAGATTCTATGCATGTTATCCCAATTGAAGTTGTTAATGTCGGCGGTAGCTCTTTAGAGAGTATTCGAGAAGGACAAGATGTTTACATTTTAGCAGATGAGCCGGTCTACGGACCTGCAAGTGAACACAGGTTTGATCCAGAACACATGGGTCCTTTTTCTGTATTAAATGCTGGAAAACCAAACAATGGTTGGGTAGAGTTTTCTTACAGAGTTCAAGCAAATGATCACTTTGGAACTATTGCAACACGATTCGATGTTCGTGATGAAGAATTAGGAGACCATTTTGAAAATACTGGATATGCAAATGTTGTAGGTAAAGATGGATCTGATCTTGGAAGAGCATTACAACGTGGAGAAGTAGTAATGCTTAAAGCACGTTTGAAACCAGAATACAAAATTTATTAGTTTTTTTCTTTATGGAAAATTTTTAATTTTACATTTCAAAAATAGTTGGCTTTACAACTATTATTGTTAATCAAAACCAAGCCTTTCTAGAATTAAATCAGGATTAAATTTCTCAAGATCTTTATACTCTTGACCCATCCCTAAATATAAAATTGGTTTTTTAATGGTGTATGCAATACTCAGTGGAGCTCCACCATTCTCATCAATATCTGCTTTAGTTAAAATTGCGCCATCTAATTGTACGAGCTCATTAAACTTCTCTGCTTGTTCTATACAGTCATTTCCTGTGATGCTTTCCCCTACAAAGACTTTGAAGTCAGGCTTAGCTACACGGTTGATTTTATCCAGTTCATTCATCAGATTAGTATTAGAATGTAAACGTCCTGCAGTATCGATTAAAACAACGTCTACAGCGCTTTTCTCAGCATATTGTACTGCATCAAAAGCAACTGCTGCAGCATCTGATCCATAATCGTGTTTAATCATCTTCACACCTAATTTATTAGCATGTTCTTCAAGTTGCTGAATTGCTGCTGCTCTAAAAGTATCTCCAGCAGCAAGAACTACTGAATATTTTTTTGATTGTAATAAATGAGTGAGTTTTGCAATGCTAGTTGTTTTTCCAGCACCGTTGATGCCAAAAAACATAATGACAAAAGGTTTTCCTTCTTTTTTCTTCTCATCAATTTTAGAAAGTAAATCAATTTGTTCAACTGAGAGGATCTCATGCAAGGTTTTTTTGAGAACTTCTTGGATTTTCCCCATAACATCTCGTGGAAGAGGCTTGTCAACTAATTCTTCTTGTAAATCTATTTTTATTTTCTCAATTACTTTTACAGAAACATTGCTTTCAAGCAAAACCATTTCTAAATCCCAGAATAATTCTTCAAATTTTTCAGCATTAATTTTTTTAGTAGTAAGTGTCTCTTTAAATCTGCCAAAAAATCCTTTTTTAGGCTCCTGATTCTTTGAATCGGCACTAGCAACTTTGTTGCTTTGTGCTTCCTGTGCAGCTTCTTTAATAATATCTTCAGCTTGAACTTCTTTTTTCTCAACTTTACTCTCTTCTTTTTCTTTAACAACTGCTTCTTTTAAAGTTTCAATCTCTTTTTCTTTTGGTTTAAATTCTTCTTTTACCTTTATTGGAATTATTTCTTTCTCTTTAACTGATTTAGAAATTTCTTTTTTAACTTTAGTGGGTGAATTTTCAATAACGCTCTCTTCAACCTTTCTTTCAACTTTAGCTACATGAGGCATAACTTTTGCATCTACTTCGGTTTCAGTAGCACTCTCTTCCTCAGCACGACGTATTAGTTCAGGAGCAACTTCCTCTTTAAATTCATCAATTTTTTCTTCAGGAGCTTCTTCAACTGCTTTTTCTTTTTTCTTAGAAACAGTTTTTTTCTTACCTGACTTTTCCTTGGCTTCAAGCTTCTCTTCTTTTTGAGCAATAATTTTATCAACTTCTTCTTGAGGAATATCTTCAGCTTCCTCTTCAGTTTTACTAGAAAATACGGATAATGCAGATTTTAATTTATCCTTTAATTTTCCAAACATCTATTTATGCCTCTTGTTCTAACTTATTAATTTTACTTATAATCTCAGTACTTAAATCTTGAATAGTTTGTTGAAGACTCTCAATATGTCCTACTAACTTTCCTTCTTGATCTTCATACATAGAAATTAATTCAATAGTTTTTTTCTCAGCAGTAGCGTTTGCTCCAATATTTACGATAAAACTATCTCCTTTTACTAGTTTAGTTTTTACAAAAACACCATTAGCTACTTGACTTAAAATTTCAGTACCTTCTGGAGTTTGTTCTATTTCTAATAAAGCGTTTTTACTAATCTCAATGTCTAAAAGTTGCTGTTGCATAATCTCTTGTTGTTGAGATAAGTGTTCTAATTGTTCCTGCATTTGTTGTAATTGCATAACCCCTTGTTGTTTGTTCATATCCATTTTATTTCAATTTTTTAACTAAATCCCTCAAAAAAGCAATGTATCTCTCTTCATTTTTGATAAATTCAATATCATTATCATCTAAGTCAACCTTTCCAAAAAATGGTGAATTGCTGAGCATTAGTTTTGCACTATCTTCCTTGACATTGTTAAGTTCTTTACCAACCAATATCTGTAAAACTGCCTTCTCTTTTTTTGTAAGTGTCATGTTACTTTTTGGCGGCTTTCTCTTTATAAATCTTATCCTGGAAAAGTTTTATAAAAGGTTTAGTAAAAGCAAACTAAGATGAATACTGAACTAGAAATTGCCAGGGAAGGATACCCTGATCACTTATTTACAGACCCTTTTGCAGTTGGTAGTGAAGAATTACGTATTAAAAAGATTAAAAGGGTTCTTAGAGATTATGGTTATTTCACTCCAATAAAGATTAATGAGGGGGGTTTTCATGAGATCTTCTGGGTAAATGATTTAGAGGGTAATGATTACGCTGTAAAAATTCCATTAGATGACAATGATGATAACGAACCACTAAGAATTGAATATGAGGTATTAGGTGGCTTGTCCCATGATCAAATTCCAGGTGTATATGAATTAATTGAAGATGATGGGCTTGTGATGGTGGTGATGGATTATCTTAATGCAATAAGTTTATCTCCAACGCAGTATAGAAGAAAACCTAGAAAGATTGCTAGGCTTGGATTATCACTTATTCCAGTTTTAAGATACCTTCATGAGAAGGGCATATTTCATAGTGATATTAAACCAGAGAATCTCCTTTTTGATAAAAGAGTTTTATTACATGATTTTGATGCAGTTACCAGAGAAGGAGAAGATTATAGAAGAAGGGGCACTGCATGTTATATGGCTCCAGAAACTCTTTTAGATTATGTTGTTGATGAAAGAACAGAAGCTTTCCAAGCGGGAGCAACTTTGATGGACTTAATGCATGGAGAAACACCTTTTAAGCCCTTCAATGGCTCAATAGATCCTTTTGAAACTTATCGTTTAGCAATCACTCATGGTAGAAAAACAGTAATACCAAAACCAAGATCACATATGGAAGAATATGTAAACATGGTAATAGCTGGTCTTACAAAAGAAGACCCAAGAAAAAGATTTAGTTTAGATCATGCAGAAAACTTATTAGAAGAAGTTTTTGCTAAGGATTAGCCACAACTTTTAATAAGAAACCATCAATTTCTCAACATTATGCTCAGTGATAAACAAAAGCAAGACCTTGAACGTCAACAATATCGCATGGTTGGAAAGCACAGTGCAGTAAAAGTCTGTGGTTGGACTAAGAATATGCTTAGATCAGAAGGTGGTTGTTATAAATTCAAATTCTACGGAATCCGTTCTCATCAATGTCTACAAATGACTACGAGTATGTTTTGTGCAAACAGATGTAAGTTTTGTTGGCGAGGAGAAAAAGCTCCTGTACAAAAAGAATGGTCTGGACCAATTGATGATCCTAACTTTATTATTGAAGAGAGTATTAAAGCGCACATCAAACTATTATTGGGCTTTGGTGGTAATGATAAAACACATGAAAAATTGTACCAACAATCAAAAGAAGTACGTCATGTTGCACTCTCACTTACTGGAGAACCAGTATCATACCCAGAAATAAACAAAATTCTCAAAGAATTTCATAAACAACATATTTCAACATTCTTGGTAACTAATGCCCAGTATCCAGAACAAATTGAAAAGATGGAGAATGTGACTCAATTTTATATCTCAATAGATGCACCAAACAAAGTACTCTTAAAAGAAATTGATCAACCTTTATTTCCTGATTATTATGAGAGACTCATAAAAAGCCTAGAAATCATGAAGAAAAAAGGATTTAGGTCATGTGTGAGATTAACAGTTATCAAAGGTCTTAATGATACAGATGTAGAAGGCTACAAAAAACTTATCAACATTGGTCAACCCGATTTTATTGAAGTAAAAGGTTACATGCATGTCGGAGCCTCAAGACAATATTTAGAAAGGGTTAATATGCCCATGCACGATGAAGTAGACAATTTCACCAAAAAACTTATCGAACAATTAGATGAATATGAAATTGTAAGTGAACACAAACCAAGCAGAGTCTTATGTCTCATAAGAAAAGACCTAAGCAAAAAGCAATACATTGATTTTCCAAAATTCTTTGAAATTGTGAACAAGAGCGGCATTGCAAAGACAGAAGAGTATTCTAGCAACAAAATGTGTCCTAATATTTAAGCAAGATTTATTAAACACACTTATTTCTAAATATCCAATATGGTAAGAAGCATTGAAGGTAAGCATCCGAACTATTACGAATCAACTCTACAACTTAGATTAGTAAATCAAGAGATCGTAGATTATGTAGAGAGAGAACTCCATCAATCTAAAATACCTGTAGCAAAAGTTGAAGAAGTAACAAACGGATTAGATTACTATATTGCTGATAACCAGTATACCTTGGGCTTAGGGAAAAGATTACAACAAAGATTTGGTGGGGAATTAAATGTCACATCTTCATTATTCTCAAGGAAAGATGGTAAAGAGATTTACAGAACAACTGTTCTTTTCAGAAAAACTCCTTTTACTAAAGGTGATATTGTTGTCTATGGTGGTGATGAATATTTAGTAAAAGCAATGGCTAAAGAAATTACTCTCATTGGCGTAAAAAACAAAAAGAAATTAAGATTAAAGTATAAAGGATTACAACGAATCAAAATAAAAGATGAATAATCCTTAAAAATATTTTTAAATAGATAAAATTTTTTTATTTTCATGTCTTTAGAAGATATAGCTAATAGTGAACAAGAAGAATTCCCTTTATGGAAAGATGTTTGGAAAACAAGTGATCCTGTAGAACACTACAATAGATTCCATACTCATTCTGATAGGGGAGAACTTCTTAGGAGGGACAAAGGTTTATATCGAAAATTACGAAGAGAAGGAAAACTCTCTATAGTTCCAAAAACAGACAGAAGAGATTTTGGTGGAAATCCTTTAGCATATTGTCAAAAACATCACCCAGGAATTACAAGGGGTAAATTAGCAGAAATTGATCCTTCGTTGTATCAAGTGCTCAGGAAAAATGGTTTAATAAGTGATTTGCCGAGGACTAAAAGAGATTTTGGTGATGACCCAGTAGCATTTTATAGAAAGTACCATGGTGATTTGAGTAGAGGCGAATTACATTACCAACAATCAGGACTTTATACCAGAATAAGACTTGATGGGCGTCTAGATGAGGTCCCTTTGCGTCATCCACTTCTTCAAGAATATGATAAGAAACATAGTGGTCTAAGTGCAGATAAGTTAAAAGAAGAAAACCCATTTTTACACTTTAGATTAAAAGATAAAGACCTTCTTAGAAAATTACCTCAATAACCTCTTTATCTCAGGGATTTTCTTACGTGCTTCCTCTTCACCTAGTTTAATGAATTTATCAATCTTGTTTAAGTCATACCAACGTAGATCTTTAAAATGTGGTACTATGCGCACATTAGCTTGAGAATTATCTGATTTTATTTTACTTAATTCAGCAAACATCACTGCTTGACTCTCAAACATTACTTTAGCTATCATTGGAAGTTCCTTTCCTGCCATCATACGAACAATTCTTGCAGGAAGTGATAATTTTCTTATGACTAATACAACCACTTTCTTAAAAAACCCCGGCCAACGATTTAGGTCTAAATAATTATCAATGAGTAATAACTCTTCTGCTAAAAAACGTTCTTTTAAGCTAGCTAAGAAATCTTTATCTTTTACATTTTTTTTTCTTTTACTCATATCTTTATCATATAAATCAACTGAGATTATTACATCGGCACCCATGTCCTTGAGTAGATCAACAGGGTTAGGATCAACAACTCCACCATCAATGTAATAGTCTTTACCTATTTTTGCAGGATTAAAAACTCCTGGCATTGCCATGGAAGCACGCACTGCTTTTGCAACCTTCCCTTTTGAAAATACCTCCTTTCTTTTTTTAGAAATATTGTATGCAACAGTTTTGAATGGGACTTGTAATTCATGAAAACTTTTTCCACGAGTCATCTGCTTTAGCATGTCTTCTGCTTTTTTTCCTTT
>CAYWPT010000003.1:21448-45568 GCA_964460605.1 uncultured Methanosarcinales archaeon | reverse complement strand
TCCTAACAAAGAACATTCACAAAAAATGTATGTGGTTCTTTTAGTTACTGCTTTAATTATCGCTTTATTAGTTATATTTGCAGGCAACTTAAAAAACGTGGGCCAAGCAACAACAATTGTTGTTACAGTTCCAGATAATACAAATTTAACTGAAATTGGCTCATTTGATTTTACAATTGAGGCAGAACCTTTTGAAGTACCTTTTTCTTTATCAGTACAAGATGATGGTGAAAATGAAAGTAATTATACTATTACTTTTAATGAATTAAATGAGGATTATTTTTCATTTGTAATTGAAAATGAATCTCAAATTTTAGCTCAAGATCTTTTATTAAAAACAAATGACTTAACAGCTTTACACCTTAATACTGAAGATGCAGACTTAGACTTGGCTGTTAAGATGAATCAAGGAATTGTAAGTTTAACAAGTTTACATGTAGATTTAGCTGCTCTTGCAATTCTACAAGACCCTGATGGTGATGGAATTAGAACTAATGATGGTGATAATTGTCCTGATGTTGCTAATATTGATCAAGAAGATACTGATGGTGATGGGATTGGGGATGTTTGTGATGATGCTATCATTGATACAGACGGTGATGGTATTGCAGATGATGTAGACCTTTGTACTGGTGATGATTCTTTAGGGGATGCAGATGGTGATGGGATTTGTGATGTTCCAACTCAATTTATGATTTTTAACAATTCAGTTTCAGATTTAGAAAATATTTCAGATGAGCTAGAAGAAGAGTTTCTAGAATTAGAAGATAACTTTGAAGATGCTACTGAAGATCTTGATGAAGCAATAGCAGATGCTGATGATAATGATATTGAAGATGCTGAAGATGAGTTATTAGAGATTGAAAACGATTTAGATGATCTTCTCGATGAAGTACAAGATGAGTTAAGTGATCTTGATGATTTAGATGAAGAAATTAAAGATGCAGAAAAAGATGATGAGATTACAAGACAAGAAGAAGATGATTTAAGAGATAGACTTAAAAATTTAGAAGATGACTTAGATGATTTATTAGAAGATATTAGGGACATTTTGGGTATTGTTATTCCTGATGAGGTTATTGTAAGTGATACTGAAGTTACTTGTACACAAAGCTGGTCTTGTACGGATTACTCAGTGTGTTCAAGTGGATTAAAAGAAAGGGTATGTGCTAGGAGTGATGATTGTGATGCTAAGTTGGTTAGTGGTTTAATAGATAGAGTAATTACTATTTCAAAACCAAGCGAGAGACAATCTTGTGTTGAAGCTAGCACAACAAGCGAGACTGATTTAGCAGCTTCAGTGTGCACAGCTAATAGTAAAAGATGTCTAGGATCAAGCTTACAAAGATGTAGCTTAGATGGTAGTGAATGGACTACTGTGAGCTCATGTAGTAACGGTTGTGATAGTGTAAGTTTATCTTGTAAGCAAGAAAGTTCTGCTGGAACAACCCAAGAACCAAGCTCTGATGATAATGCGGGTACATTATATTTGACAATAGGAATTATTCTTCTAGTAGCATTAGGTATTTTAGCTGGAGCATTTGTCTTTATCAAAACTAAAAAGGATAAAGGATTAAAAGGTTATATTGAAGAGACAAGGATGCAGGGTTTTACTGATAGTCAAATTAAGAAAAGATTATTAGAAGAAAACTGGTCTGAGAAAAAGATTGATCATTTAATGAAATAAAGAATTTAAACAATTTTTTAAAATTCATCTTTTAAGGCTTCTAGAATTGCTCTACTAAAATCGTCTGCAGCTTCTGAATTACGTGCGGTGATAGTTTGCCCATCAACTACAACTTCCTTATCAAGAACTTCTGCACCAGATTCTTTCAACCTTTTTACTGCTTTTTTATCTTCGCTCCAAACAGTAGCTTTCTTACCATCTAAAACCCCAGCATGCGCAAGAATTAATGGTGCAATACAAATTGCTCCTAAAATCATATCTTCATCATCAGCATCACGAGCAATCATGTGCGCACCCACATCTTCAATAAGTTCACTAGCACCAGGACCACCAACAAAAATTACAACTTGATAATCTAAAATATCAACATCTCCAAAAACTAAGTCTACTTCAGTGCTTCCACCAAGGCTTCCTTCAGATTCTCCAAGCTTTTTTGCAGTTGTAATCACTTTAAACCCTGCTCCTTCAAGCATAGCTCTAGGCCTTTCATATTCAAAGTCTTGGTATCCTTTGTTTGCTATAACCATTAATGCTTTCTTTTCTGCCATTTTATAATTTGCTTAAGGAGTTAACCTGTCTGGGTCTCTTGGAAGTAAAATTGCTTCACGAACATTTTCTAAGTTAAGTAAACGTGAACAGATCCTATCTAATCCTAAGCCTGCACCACCATGTGGAGGACATCCATACCTAAATATATTTCTATAAAAGTCCATTTTTGATAAATCGAGGCCTTTCTCTGTACATTGTTTCTCAAGCACATTAAGTCTGTGTTCACGCTGAGCTCCAGTTGATATTTCAACGCCTCTAAAGATCAAATCAAATGATTTGGTCAAGTTTTCTTCACCCTCAGGTCTCATATGATAAAAAGGACGCACTGACCAAGGGTATTTGGTAACAAATACAAAATCGCTTCCTGTTTTTTCCTTAATTATTTTCCCAAACATCATTTCTCCTTCGTGATCAAAATCATCATCTTCAGGGATAACCTTGCCTTTTTCAGCAAGCATTTTTCTCGCTTCATCCAATGTGATTCTTGGAATCTCTTTAACATCAGCTAAATCGACTTCAAGCAACTTTAGCTCTTCAGCACAAAGCTTTTTTACTTCAGCAACTAAGAATCTGAAGTATTTTTCAAGAACATCCATAATGTCATTTTCATCTTTTATAAAACCCATCTCCATATCAACACCAGTAAATTCAGTAAGATGTCTAGTAGTATGAGAATTCTCAGCTCTAAAAACAGTTCCAATCTCAAACACTTTTTCTAACCCAGATACAACAAACATTTGTTTGTATACTTGTGGGCTTTGTGCAAGAGCGGCTTGTTTACCAAAATAAGGGATTTTGAATTCTTCAGCACCAGATTCAACCCCGGAAGCAGTTAATTTTGGTGTTTGAATATTTACAAAACCTTCTTTGATAAAAAATGCTACGGTGCTTGCATAAATTTGTGACCGTACTTTGAAGATAGCTTTAATACGCTCTCTTCTTAAATCTAAAAATCTGTAATCAAGACGTTTATCAATTTTTGTGGTAGTATCTTCTATAATCTCAATTGGTAAAGGAGTCTCTGAAGGGTTAATAACTTCAATTTCACTAGCTCCTAATTCAATTTCACCAATGCCTGTACCTTTTACTTGGTTTTCAGGTCTAGCATTAACTTTACCTTTGATAAGAACAACATCTTCTTTGTTGAGTTCTGTAGCTTTTTGGGAAAGATCTCCTTTCAAGAAAACTTGAGTTTTACCGTATCTGTCTCTTAAATCTAAAAAACCAATCTTACCACTTACTCTTACGCTGTCAACCCATCCTGCTAGAGTTACTTCTTCTCCAGCATTTTTCTTACTCAATTCTCCACAATTATGTGTCCTTAACATAGGCTAAATAAAGAGCTCATTTCTTTATAAATTCTTGTATTCTAAGCTTAAATGGGCTTATTTTGAAAAATTAAATTTTCAAGCAAAAGCTTTATAAACTAAGTTAGTCACCAACAAGTAGTAAATGGAAATAGATCCAAAAAAATTATTTTATATAGTCGGACCAGCAATGTTAGCTTTAACTAGTGCTTCATCTTTTAGTTCATATAAAAAAAATGAGGGTATTTTGCCTCAAATTAGTTTTCAAGAAAATAACTTTCAAGAAGAAAGAACTGTAGAATCATGTTTAGATTAACTAGTCCAAGAAAATTCTGAAAGTGAAGATTTGGTAAAAACAGTGTTAGGAAACCTTAAAGTTTTAGATTCTTATGAACTAAGTGCTGTCCCTAATGAGATTATAGCAGCTCAATTATATACTGAGAGTAGGTTTAACCCTTATTTGGTTTCTACTGCTCATGCTTATGGGAGAGGTCAATTAACAGAAATCGCTTTTTTAGATACTATGTATTCGTTATTGGAAGTCCCAGGCGGATTTGATGAAGAGGGAAGGACTAAAGTTGGAAGTTTAGTTGACTGGAAAATTGAAAGAGAAGCTAATTTTAAAGGATATGAAAAAGCTTTTGCTCAGCTTCCTCAAGAAATTTTTAATGAAGTTGATGCTATCATTGAAGGATTCTCAACAAAAAAATATAAGGCTAAAACAAAAGAAAGAATTATTGAATATTCTAGCTTAGAAAGAGAGTTCCAAAATCTTTTAGATAATGAAAACTCTCCTTGGTACACACACAGAGAAAGGATTAAAGAAATTAAAGAAAGAAAATCTGAGCTACTTTTAGAACAAGAAGATGCAAATAAAGATTTAAGATTAGTACTAAAAGACACTTGGGATGATTTAACTAATTTGGAACTAACTCCTAAAAAGAATTCTCAAGGTAAAATCCTTTGGTATGAGATTGATCCAACTTTGGTTAATCAAGGTTGGCTAAGAAGTGTTGATTTGTTTACTCAATTAAATTTAAGGAAAGAATATAGTATCGCTGATGTTGACACAGCTTTATTTAATTATAATCATGATGATAGTTATGTCTCTCAAATTTTAGCAGATGCAGATGAATTGAGACTTTGCTTTAAAGAAAATAATTAAAGAATAAAATAAGAAAAAAGGAATAAAATTGTGCTTGAAAAAGCCTATTCTACAATTAAAGTTCCAGTCATACCTCTCCAAGATTCACAAGAGTTACAAGTCATCTCAAAATTACCACTACTCTCAGCAGTAAAACTAATTGTACTTGTTCCTATAACCTCTTTCTCGATACCTAAATCAGGAATTGCAAAGGTAAAATCAAGTCCGTCTGGGATAATGGTTAACTCAATTGAATCTCCTTGTCCAACGCTAACAATTCTGGGACTAAATAACCATCTTTTGGCTTGTAGAGTAACTGCAACTGGTTCACTTACAACAACAGGTACAACTTCTGCTGGAGCTTCTGGAACAACACCTTGAGCGTCTGCGTTTTCAATTGCTGCTAAAATAGCTTCAATCTCTTCTTCAAAGACTTCAAATGGTTGTGCGCCATTAATCATTTTTCCATTCACAAAAAATGCAGGTGTTCCAGTAACTCCTAATGAGCTTCCTTCAGCAAAGTCAGCATCAACTTCGGCACTATACTTTTCACTCTCTATGCATTGTGTAAACTGATTCAAGTCTAAGCCAAGTTCTTCTGCCCAAGTAAAATAACTCTCTTTACTCAATTCAGCTTGTCTATCAAACAAAATGTCGTGGTATTCCCAAAATCTTCCTTGTTCATTTGCACATTCAGCAGCTAAAGCAGCTGGTTTAGCTTCAGGATGAATACTCTCTAATGGAAAGTCTTTGTAAACAATTTTCACTTTACCACTAGCAACATAAGCTTCTTCAATTTCTTTTAGCACAGGGTGTGCTCTTTTACAGAAAGCACATTGGAAATCACTAAATTCAACAATGGTCACTGGAGCGTTTACATCCCCTAAGACAGCATCACCTTCAATACTTACGGTGCTTGTATCTCCTACATCAAGATTTGTCTCTTCAGGTAAAGCTACAACGCTACCATCTAGGTTAAAACCTTGTGGGAAAAAGAGTTCTCCATCTTTTGTTAAATAAGAATCAACATCTTGACCAGCAACAGAAAATTGTAATCTGTATAAATTATCAAGCTCTTCAGAACCTTTCAATTCTGCAGTAAATGGTGCTTGTAATAATTCTGTGTTTACATAATCTAAAGCTTTTTGTTCAGCTAATTTAAGACCAATGCCATCTCCTGCTACAAGAGCACCAGTACTAGACCCTCCACTAAACGCTGAGAATAAAAGTAATAGAACTAATACTCCTGCAATTGCTTTCCAAGTTGAAGCTTTACTAAATAAACTATCTTCATCAGAAGCACTTGGTTCCTCATCCCATGGTTCAACTGGCTTATTCTCTGTTTTTACTGCTTCAACTGCCTCAACCTTTACTTCAGGTTTAATCTCAGCTTTCTTTTCAGAAACCGGTTTAGTTTTTTCTTCTGGAATAATAGTAATACTATCTTCTTTAACATCTTTTAGAATTTCAGCTTTAATAGCTTCTACATCTGCATCTACTTTAATTTCTTTTTTCTTTGTAGCTTTTTTAACTGTTTTACTTTTTGTTTTAACTACTTTTGGACTAGCCTTCTTAAGTCTAGAACTTTCCTCTTCAACGATTTCTTCACCAAAGAATGATTCATCTATCTCATCAATTTTTTTTCGTTCCAAGGATAATCACCTCCCTCGTCTATTTTTCTCGAAAAAATGTTTATAAATATTTAGATGGTCTGCAAGATATTTCTATCAGAAAATATGGTTTAAAAAATAACTAACGATGTATCCCATTATGTTCTAATTTCTCAATCACACCATCCTTTAGATGCACTACTTTGTCAGCATACTTTACTAGATGGATATCATGGGTAATCAAAATAATAGTTTTACCCTCGTGTTTATGAAAATCACGAAGCATGTCCATGATTTGTTGTCCTGAATGTGAATCTAAATTTCCAGTTGGCTCATCTGCTAATATAATATCTGGATTATTTACTAAAGCTCTAGCAATCGCCACACGTTGCTGTTGCCCACCACTCAATTCTTGTGGACTATGTTCCATACGATCTCCTAATTCAACAGAACGCAAAAGACTCTCACCACGTTTAATCCTTTTCTCTTCAGGAACGTCTTGAAACATCATGGGTAAAGTAACATTCTCTAAAGCAGTAAGTGTGGGGATTAAATTGAATTGTTGGAAAATAAAACCTATTTTTTTACCCCGAATTTGTGCTAACTCAGAATCATTGTATTTACTAATATCATGCCCTTCTAAATATACAATTCCTTGACTTGGCCTATCTAAAATACCAACTTGATTCATCATAGTTGATTTACCAGAACCTGAAGGGCCAATGATAGCTACGAATTCTCCCTGTTTTACTTGTAAATTAACTCCTTTCAATACATCTAGGCGATTATTTCCTAAAAAGTAAGTTCTCCACACGTCCTTTAACTCAATCATTACTTTTTTACTCATACCTCAGACTCTCCACAGGATCCATTTTAGATGCTTGCCTTGCAGGAGCAATACCACTTAATGTACCCACAAAAAATGCAAAAGCAAGTGTTCCTATCAACAATAAATAATCTACTTGTATTGATAAAAATGCCGGTCCTACAGCTAAAATAAACACCTGTTCAACAAATTTAGCGAAACCAAAACCAAGTGCAATACCTAGCACTCCGCCTATCAACCCATAAAAACCACTCTCCACAATAAACAACCATAAAATATCCTTATTTTGAGCACCAAGAGCTTTCATAATTCCAATTTCTTTAGTCCTTTGTAGAACAGAAGTATACATGGTGTTCATAATTCCAATTCCGCCAACTAATAAACTAATTCCAGCAATACCAACAATTACTAATTTGACAATATTAAGAATATTTGTAAAACCAGCAGCTAATTCAATAGGTGTTTCCACATTGATATCCTCCTTACCTTCTTCTAAACCACGAAACTCTCTCATCTCTTCTTCAATACGTTTACCAATCTTGCTAACATCTTCACCTGCTTCTGATTGCGCAACCAATAAACCAAGCTCTTCGCCACTATCAAATATCTCTTGATAAGTATCAATTGGGATTAAAACCGACTGATCATCTGGTGGACTACCAATTTTTTCTAAAATTCCAATAACTTTAAACTCTCGATTTTTTATAAGTATCTTGTCGCCAACATCAAGCTCTTTCTCATACATGATATCTTCAGAGTAGGAATGACCGACAACCACTTTGAATTTGTCTCCTTTATCTAAAGTTCTTCCCCGTGCAATTGTATAACTTTGTGCTTCTCCAATAAGTTTTCTCTCTTCTAAATCTGTTGGCATTCCAGAGATGAAATTAAAACGAACAAGGTTATTAAACTCAATATCTGCTGTAGAAAATATTGCGCCTGTTGCTTTTTTTACGCCATCAATATCACGTAAAAATTCTAAATCATCTTCATCAATTTTCACAGCATCTGTAGAAATTCCCGGTGTTAAGGTATTTCCTTTAGCTGTAATAAACAATTTATCATTTCCTAAAGCAGATAATTGTTCTTCAATAGCATTTTCTAAACCTTGGCCTAAAGTAATAAGTGATACAATAGCAGAAATACCAATAATAACACCAATGAGAGTCAAAAAAGAACGGAGCTTACGCCTTCTAATCTCTTTCCACGCTATTTTAATATATTTTCTCGCATCCATTGAAATTTACCTATTTACGTAAAGCATCTACTATCTCCATTTTTGAAGCTTGTACTGCTGGGAAGACTCCTGAAAAAGCCCCAATCCCAAAAGCAAAAAACAAAGCCCCTAAAACCATTGTCAAGTTAATCTCGGCTTGAATAAGTGAAGCACCAAATTGTTGTGCTGCAATAAATTCTACTGATTTACTCACCCCAAAACCAACAAGTACGCCTATGGCGCCACCACTCAGGCCAAGCATGCCTGATTCTAATAAAAATAATAACATAATCTTTTTTCGTGAAGCTCCAACAGCTTTCATAATGCCAATTTCTTTTGTTCTCTCATAAACTGAAGTATACATAGTATTCATAATACCAATAGCACCAACTAATAAACTAATCCCAGCAATACCTACTAAGACTCCCTGCAGCACAGTTAAAACTCCAGTGAGGGTTTCTACAATATTTTGGGGTACTTGTACCTGAAAATTTTCTTTTCCTTCTTCAACATTACGGGAATCACGCAAATTATCTTCCATCCTTTCAGCTACAAGTTCAATGTTCTCACCAGCTTCAACTTGCGCTGCAATAAAATCAATCTCATCATCAATATTAAGTACTTCTTTCATAGATTTCTCTGGAATAAGAAATGCAGTATCTGTTCTCGGATCTCCAGTTTTTTTTAAGATTCCAACAATCTTAAATTCTCGTCCTTGAACAAATATCTTATCACGAAGACCCATCTCCTCTTGAAATAAAGTCTCTGCAAAATTCTGGTTAATTAAAATCTCAAAGTTAGCGTTCCTATCAAACATTTTTCCTTCTGCAACTTCATAATTTAAAACATCAAAAATAAGCTCACGTTCAGCATCATCTTCTGGAAGAGATACCAAAAAGGAAAAACGAAGTTCATCTTTAAATTCTACTTGGGCTGAACGTATCAGTCTACCCATTACTACATCAACCCCTTTTGTTTGAGCAATAGCTTTTTTATCTTTATCATGTAAGGGCTCAACTACTGCTTCTCCTGGTGGTCCAAATCCTCCACCTGCAGCTTGCACAACTAATTTATCAGAACCAATATTTGCAAATTGTCCAAGCACAGCCTGCTGAAGACCTTGTGATAAAGAGAGGATAGCAACTACTGCACCAATGCCTATGAATATACCAATCATGGTTAGCCAAGAACGCATTCTACGTTTCTTCACACTCTTTAAAGCAAGTGTAAAGTAATCCCTCATCATTGAAAATCCTCCTTATTGGACTATTTTTTCTTTTTTTTTCTTTTCTTCCAATAAAGCCATCCAACTATCACAACTGCTACAAAAGTAAAGAAACTAAGAAGACTTTTTGTTTGACTTTCTTCAAAACCATAACGAACAGCACTAGCTCCACTATATAATTTAAGATCTAGATCAAACTGTTCTTGATATTGTCTATTATTATCATCTCCATAAGAAGCAAGAACTGGAATTGTAACTCCTTTGGTCCATTTTTTAACATAAATACTAATCTCTTCACTTTCTGTATCATCACTGTCTAAATCACCAATATAAAAATAACTTGTAGGCGAAGTTAAAATAAAATCATCTGATTCTAAAATCTCAATCTCTAAATAATTAATATTTCCCGTATTACTATTAGCTAAACCAATGGTTACTGTACCTTCTTGGCCTTTTTTGTAAATATCACTTTTCTTAACAAAAGCTTTCAATTTTGGTTGCTTACCAATTTGTAGTGCGATAACATCACTCAAAGATTCTTCATTACCTACTTCATCTGTATAAGTGATAGTGATTGGAATCTTATATAATCCATCTTCTGCGTCAGGTTCTGCAATAACATTAAACTTTACAGATTTTTGAAAACCAGAACTGAGAACAGAAATCATTCTCTCTGAAGTACTTTGATATGGTGCAAAAGGGATATCATCACCGTCTAAATCTAAAGTAATTACAACATCTCGTAATAAAGAATCTGCAATATTTTTTAGCATGATGTCAACCTCTGCATTTCTTCCAGGAGCAATCCTGTCAGTGCTTGTCTCAATGGAGCTAATCTCTAAAATTGGATCTCTTGTTTCAATGTTAACCATAAATTCATCATTTGTATAAGCTCTCCCACCTGCATCAGTGGTATCTAAATAAAGTTCTAATTCAACATCACCCTCTGCTGCATTTTCATCAACTTTAAGCTGATACTCAACAATGATTGCATCAGAACCTTTGCTCACTGAACGTAAAATTCCAATATCTTTATTGGTAACATCTCCATAAATAGATAGTGGATATTTTGGACTTAACCTCACTATTACTGGAGCATTTGTCTCTTCTCCTTCATTCTCAACTTTGAATTTAACAGTAAATACTTCTCCAGGCTGTACTGGATCTGGAGTTTGAGAAACTAAAGTTGTCTTAATAATCGGACTCCCTCCAAACTCAGCAAATACTTGTGGGACTAGAAACAATGATAAAATTAATACACTCAATACTATAACACTTGTCTTTCTCAATTGTCCACCTATGGTAAAATGTGTTTCTCTTTGTTTATAAATTTTTTCTCTATTAACAAAGCTAATCTTACAAAGAATCGAAATACTTATTAAATCACTGTTTTTTAAAATAGATGAGAGGTGTGTGTAATGAGGAAGGTAGTTTTACTAATAGCAGTTTTAGCGATTTCTTTTGCAGTTTTAGAATTAGGGGATTTTTCAGGTGATGAACTTGAGGATATAAGTCTTGGAGATTGGCAATCACAATTATATGAACAAAAGTTGTTCACGCACGCTTACAAACAAGCAATGCAAGAAGTATCAGAAGTTAAATCTTCAAAATTAATCATTGAAGGTGGTACTAATATTGTTAAAAAATCAGAAATTAAAGCAGAAGCTCCAAGAAAAACTAGTCATACTGTTGCAATTACCTGGGGGGGGTTTGTTCCAGATGAACTACACCTAAAAAAAGGAGACACTGTTACTTGGGTGCATGAACGTGGTGATACTCGTTTAAAAGAAGCAGCATTAAATGGAATTAGGTCTTGTTATGGTTTAGTAAGTGGATTTCTCTATGATGGCGATACTTATGCCTACACTTTTGAAGAAAAGGGAACTTGCACAATTGTTGACACAATTTCTCTTTATCAAACAATGGAAGTATATATAGAATAGTTATTCTTCTTCAATTTTTTCAATTTTTTTTGCTTTTTCTAAAGCTCCTAGATAATCTTTTTCATTAAAACCTATCACTAAAATTCCCTCGGCATCTAAGACAGGTGTTGTTAACTGACTTGTTTTATCAATCATTTCTTTTCTATATTTGTTGTGCTGTCTTTCAACATCATCAATAACGTCCTTTTCAGTAAATTCAACTTTCTTCTTTTTTAGAAATTCTTTTGCTCGAGTTGACCACTTACAATGTGGACTTGTGTATAGTGTTATCTTCATTTTAAGTTTAATTGTTGGTGTGTTTATATAATTTTCCAAGCAATTTTTATAAATCCAAAAATATTGTCTCTAATATGACTAATGCAAAAAAATCATCTCTAAAGACTGCTCTTATCCTTTCAGGTGGTGGTGCAAGAGGAGCTTTTGAAGCAGGAGTCTTAAAAGTTATATTAAAAAAAATTCAACCAGATTTAATTATTGGAACCAGTGTTGGATCTTTGAACGCAGCTTCAGTAGCTTTAGGTTTCGATACAAATTCTATTGAAGAGTATTGGCTAAAATTGAGAAAAAAAGATACCTTTAAGGTAAATCCTCTTGTTTTCAGGAAGTTTTTCAAAGCAGATTCTATTTATTCATCAAAAGTTTGGAACAAAAAAGTTAATGAAATTGTGAAAGGAAAAATTTTTTCTGATTGTAAAATCCCTTTATACATTAATGCAACAAGACTCAGAGATGGTGAAGGAGTTTTTTTTCAAAAAAGGTTCATTAGAAAAAGCTTGTATGGCAAGCACGGCAATACCACCTTTTTTTGCTCCTTATCAAATAGGGAAGGAAAAATATCTTGATGGTGGTATGAGTGATTATGTTGGAACAAAAGAAGCGCTCGCACTCAAAGCAAAACAACTTATCATTGTTAATGTAGGTTATAATGGTCAAAATCGAGAAAGAAATTGGAACATGATGAATCTTACCTCTCATGCTCTTGAATTATTGAGTTATCAAGCTTTCAAAAAAGATTTGGCCATAGCAAAAGCAAAAAAAGTACATATCGTTGAAATTATATTAGAAACAAAAGAAAAAATTCACATTACTGACTATCATAAATCAAAAGAGCTTATTGCTTTAGGTGAAGGTACAGCTAAAAAAGCTCTTAGAAAGATAAAAATGTAATAGTTAAAATTTAAATACTCATTTAATCTTCTTTTTAGTATGAATAATCAAAGAGTGATGGGGATAATCAACATTTCTTTAATACTAATCTCTTTTATTTTTTTAATAAACCTCTTTGGTTTTGATTTTTCTTCAACTGGAAAAGCATTTTATGATATTGCAGATCCAAGCGAGGGAACATGTTTTGTAGAATGGGGTGGAGAATATTCTCAAATGAATATGGGTTATTGTTGTCACGATGTGCAAAAGCAATTTTCTTGTGAAGATAATAAACAAACAATCCTTGGAGAAAAGACAGACATTTCTTGTCAAACTGGTGAAGGTAAAGTTCTCAAATATCATTTAAATAATAAAGCGTTTAGAGCATGTAGAGGTACAGTAACTTGGGCAAACGGGTAAAGAAAAAACAAAGTGGAACCATGAAACTATTTTACATCCTTTTAGCTATTACTATCTCTTTAGGTGGCTTAAACCTTGCACAAGCTCAAGGGCAATTTGTCCCAGACTTGAGCACAGCTTTTGGAAGCAATGAAATTAGTTTAGAAGATTTAACTTTAGAACAAAAAGTCGCTCAAATGATTATCACGCATGGTGCAGACTATAATCTTGAAGCTCTAAAAAAGTTACAAATGGGTGGCTTACACTTTTATCATAAAGCAAGTAGTGGTCTGTATAATGAAGTCATTGATGAATATCAAAAGGGTATGGATATCCCTTTCTTTACCACAGCAGATTTAGAAGGTTGTATCAATCCATTTTCTTATTTTAGAACGTTTCCAGATACAAGCTCTGTGCAAACTCCAGAAGAAGCTTATCAAAAAGCAGTAACTGAAGGTACATTCTTGAAAAGTATGGGTTTTAATGTAAACTTTGCTCCTGTTGTAGATTTAGACGATACTATTTGGCGTTGTAGAACTTTTCCTGGAGAAAAAGAAGACGTTGTAGAAATGGCAGCAGCATATGCAGCTGGTTTGAGAGAAGTAGGAATTTTATCAACCATGAAACATTATCCTGGTAAAACCTTAGTGGTGAGCGATCCACACCAAAACTTAGTGAGCGCAGAAATTGCAGATGAAGACACTTTTCCTTATGGTGAATTGCTCGAACACATTGATATGCTTATGGTAAGCCATATTATTGTTGAAGGGACAGTAAGCTCAAATGGAGTTCCATCTTCAGTATCTCCAGAGATTATTTTACCAATCAAAGAAGTCTTCCCAGGTTTGATTGTTTCCGATGAAATTAACATGCTTGGACTTTTAGACTTTTATGGCGATGATTTAGATGCGCTTTACATTGATCTTGTTCTAGCTGGTCATGATATCATTTTAAATTTTAATGAAGATCCCAATGAACTGTATCGAATGATTATTGTTATTGTAGCTGCTGTTGAAGATGGTAGTATTTCTGAAGATCAAATAGATGCTTCAGTGAGAAAAATCTTAGAGAAAAAGGGCATAACAGTCATATAATCTATATGCTAAAGATTTATAATGTTTTATTACTTTTTATAACAAATGGTGAAAGCTATTGTAAATCTTGGAGAATATGAAGATAGAGTGCTTACTATCGTAAAAGGTAAGTATGGACTGAAAAACAAATCAGATGCATTAAATTTTGTTATAAACAAATTTGATGAGGAACTTCTTGAACCAGAATTAAGACCAGAATTTGTAAAGGAAATACAGCATATAAAGAATAGAGGCAAGTTTAAAGAATATAAAGGTGTCAGTGAACTACGAAAGGCCTTAAAAGATGCATAAATTTTTAATTGATGATGATCTTGAGAAAAAGTTAGCAAAAATAAAGAAAAAAGATAAAGTTTTATTTGAAGCTACTATGAAGAAGATTATTGAAATTGTTTCTTGTCATGATTTAAACCATTATAAAAATTTAAGGAAACCTTTACAAGAATTTAAGAGGGTTCATGTGAAAAGTTCTTTTGTTCTCATATTTACTTATGATTTTGAAGAGAAAAGAATAGTATTTTATCAATTAAAACACCATGATGAGATCTATTCTGTTTAGAACACAATCATTCTGTGATCACGATATTTCTTAGTCTCTAAAGTATGGAAAGATTTTTCCATGATATGTTCAGGAATACTTAAAGCTCCAAAACAAGGATCTACTATGGAGAAATAATTTCCATCATAAGCGTGTACTACAATATAATTAGAAGTATTCTTTTTACCATTTCTCAAATGTTTAGCATTCACTCTAAGGAGAAGTGTTTTCCCTTCCTTAAGCTCCTTTTTGATTTTATCTAAAGTAATGTTTTCAACTTGGATATTTACTTGGAAACGTTTCGCTTGCGCCAAATGCATATCTGCTGTGAAAGCTGCATGTTCAACATCTTCTTTTGTGTATCTAAAAAATCTATAATCTGGGAAATTGTAGCTTTCATTTTCTACCACTACTCTTGGTTGGAGGCCTTTTTTCTTTGCATAGGTTGCTAAAGCGAAAATACTAGAAGCTCTTGTGGGAAGATTAACTGTCTTTTTCCAAATATCAAACTCATTTTCTTTAGTTAATGCTATCTCTGGTTTGTATTTATGTAGGATTGTTAATAGTGAAGATGCTGCTGTTGTAAATGGTGTTGATTGAAAGTATGGTATCATTGTAAATTATCTCTATCTTTAAGGTACTCTTCACTCAAATTATTCCAGCATTTAATTGGATCATCACTTGATAACCTACTATTTTGGGCGGCTCTAAAAGTCCATGCATTAATATAGTCTATGTCAAAAGACTTTATAATTTTAACTGCTTGTTTAATCTCTCCTTCTTTTTCCTTTGGTATCTTGTAAATCTGAACCCAAATCTCTGACCTTTTATTGTATCTTTTTGTTATATCTAGAACTTGTTTTGTAACAGTACTAACATATTCTGTAACTTCTTTGTTATCAAGAGACCAGTAAGGGTCGGAAGAAAATATATCAACCTCTTTAATTGAACATATTTCCTCCCAATTTAAGGCATCTTTTACTTTTTCTTTTGGCATACAACAAACATTAACTAAGATATTTTTATTTATACTTTTGACAAATTTTGAAAGATTTTTGATGAATTGAAGTGTACTTTTATTTCTAAATTCTAACACTCTCTGGCCCAAATTATTTGGCATTTCTTCTAAATACAAATTATAATAACTTTTTTTACATGAATCACAGAAACAAGCTTTTTTGTTTTCATCAACTCGGGAAAAATAGAAATGTGGTTCATCAAGAAAAATTCCAGAAATGTCTAGTTCTTGGCAACATTTAAGGAGTGCTTTTCTAACAAAAAGAAGAAATTCTTTGTTGTTTAGACAGGCATGAGGCAAAAATTCACCATCTGCTAGCTTTTGTCTTGTTTCAGGATTTTCTGCAAGAAATTTGCTATATGCTTCTCCTCCAAAAAATCCTCCAAATGCCCACAGGTTAAGAAAAACTGTTAATCCAATTTTATTTGCGTATTCAACTTTAAATCTTACAGCATCCCAGTAGAATTCGTAGTCTAATTCAGAAATAGCTAGAAGAATATAAGTGCATCCTTTACTTTTAATCTCATCTAAATCCCTTTTGATGTTTTCTGGTAAGGAACTTCCGTAATAACTGATTCCATATTCCATCTTTACACTTCAATAACTAATTGTAATAACTTTTAATTTATAACTTTTTTACAATTTGTTCCCAAGTTTTTCTTGCTTGATAAAGTTCAGCAACATCTCCTGATGATCTTTGGTGATATTCTTTAAGTGTAGGTCCCATTGCCTTAAAACCATCCCATGATAATTGCTCATCAATTTGATTACCAATATCTGTTAATCCCTCACGCATTGCTTGAATTCTACTTTGGTATTCTTCCTCTGAACTTGTGGTCATTCTTAATAAAAATGGGGCGTAACGAACCCAGCCAATAGTTGCTCTACAAAATCTATCGATGGTTCCAGGAATTACCTGAATTGCATCTATTGAATCAGGATGTTCTCCTTCTGTAATTTTTTGGTATTTTTGAAATGGATCATGGAAAGTATAAACTGGGACTCTCATAACTTCAACATCATCTAACTGCATTCCCAAAATAGCATCTTCGCCTCTCGCTCCAATTGGATTAAAGTACGGAGGGATTCTTCCTTCTCTCATAGCTGCAAGATTAATTGCAAAATTTCCCCCATTAAGAGGTTTTACGCCTTCAACAGGTGTAATTTCATAAGGTCCCTCTTCTAAGAAATCATCACTACCATATCTTACATCTTGTCTTGTGTTGATAAAAGTAGTTGGTGTAATAGTTTCATTTCCTAGTGCCAGAATTCGACCCAATCTTTCGCGTAATCCTTCTTCAAGTCTTGTATCAATTTCTGATGGAACAGGAGAAAAATATCCGGTATGTGAACCATTTGTAATGTCTGTTCCTGTTTGAAGCATCATGTGTTCACCAAAAACATCTTGTGCTCTCCATTCTAAACTTCCATCTCTATCTTGAAATGGAGCTACAAAATATTCATCATCGTCTAGAAATAATATGTGGTCATTTCCTCTTTTTAATGCATGAAATAATGCCCTATTTTTTTGAGTACAATAGCCTCTAGGTTTGAATAAAACATCAAGGCCATCTCTATCCTTAACAAGATCTCTAATCCTTTCTATGATTACACTTCCATCGTTAGGACCAGTGTATACAACATCAGGAAACACTTCTGCAGCTTCGCCTTGGATTCTAAAATCTTCTGGACTCAAACCATAAAATGAAGGGTCGTAAGAGATAATAAGGTCTAAATCAAATCTTTCATCATGTCCATGCCTACGCATGCTTTTAGCTAACATATTTGCTACAGGATGAACTGTTTTTCGACCAGTTGAGAAAACTACTGCTACCTTTTTTTTATTCATACAATAACTCGGAAGTCCGCTACTATAAATATCTTTCTATCTTCTATCTGAGACAATTTTTACCTTTTTTATTAATTCCCACTAGTTTTAGCCCAGTGGTTTCCAAAAAACTTATATAAATTTGCCTAGCTTTTGTTAAAAAGAAAGGAATTTATTGAATTAAGAAGATTTACAAATTTATGAGATATACATATGATGCAACCTAAACCAATTGATGGAAGAATAGGAAAAAGATTTGAATTAACAGATCATGTCCCAGATAATTTCCCTGGAGTAATTAAAACAAGAATCGTTGTAGATCCAAGTTCTGGAATTCTAACTAAGAAATATATCTCTGAAAAAAGGTTTGCGTGGGTTGACGAATTATTGTTTAACGAAAGGGTAGAAAAAACAGGCTATCCTCAAAAACCAAGAATTTTTGGATCTAAAGATCTAGAAACTAGTGTTGAATATTTTCCAGGTTCAAAAAATTTTGAGATGGCAGTTATTGAAGGACATGACATTGATTACGTTGGACTTCTTCAATTACTTGTTGAAGAGGCGGAATACCTTCAAAGGGCAGATATTGCCGGTCTTGTAGACTGGTCAGACCCATACTTAGGGGCAAGGAGATTAATTAGTGAAGATCACGGGCTCTTATCTGCGAATGAAAGAGAAGATCTAAATTCACTAGTTCAAGAATCTGAAGAACGTGGAGGACTCTTAAGATTTGATCCAGAAGCTTCAAATATATTGGTACTTCCAAACGGTGAATTTGTAAATATTGATTATTCTTTGCCTTTCTTTGGTCACCCATTACATAACCTCTCATATTTTGTATTACATTTAGATATTCCTAGGAGAAAAGATTTTTTAGCTAAACGCAGAGAAGTATTACGTGGCTTAAGTGAAGCAGTGAATGGGTATGGTCAAAAATTTATGCAAGACCCTTCAAAATTTGATGCAACTTTTAAAGCTTCAATGATCCATTCGTTTGCAATTAATTGGTTGACTCCTGATAGCAAAGCCCATAGCCCATTTGTAAGAAGAGAGGATATCGAAGGAAGTAATGCTGGCCATTCTTATGATCAAAGAAGAGAAGTATTAAGAAGGATGATTTCTTCTTCTTCTCCTGAACTTCTTAGGGATGGAGTGGGTTATATGAGGGATTAGATGAAGATTAATCATTTTGTATCAGATATTGATGGTGTTTTAGCAGCTAACGAAAAAATACCAGAAGAATTGTTTACCTTGTTAAAAGAGATTCAAAAGTATGTTCCTGTTTCGATCGCTACAGGGAGAAGCCTTGAAGGAGTTAAAAGAATTGGTCTCTTTGATGTAATTAAGAACGGTTTTTTAATACTTGAGAACGGATCTCTTATTTATGCAAATGGTCAAATACTTTTAGACTGGGAAGAAGTAATTTCTGGTGAGATTAATTCTTTGTGGCAATTAAAAAAAACTCTTTCTCAAAAATATCAAATTATTGAAAGAGAAAGGAGTTTTACTATTGTTGATTTTTCTGATTTTGATTTAATTGAGGAATTTAAAGATGTTCAAGCTCTTTTAAATTTTGAATCTTGTGACTTTGTTTCTTCTTTTGCTGGAAAAGAGGCAGCAATTGCTTTCTTAGAAAAAAAAGGACTGATTAAAGGTCCCATTGCTTGTGTTGGAAACGGAGATAATGATTTGGGTATGCTTAATTATGTGCAATATCCTTATACTGTCTCTGATGCAAGTCAGAATGTGCTAAGATCTTTGGAAAATGGGGGGTATATCTCTCAATTACCTTCTACTGATGGGGGGAAAGATGTCCTTTTACATATTTTAAGATTGGTTAAAAGATAATATTTTAAGCCTAAGGTCCCGAAACCTTTTTAAATAAACCCCAACCCCAAGCTAATACTCGGTATCTAGTCATAATATGAGGAAAATATACATAAAATGGCACCCAAAAAAGCAAAAAAACATACAAAAATTAAAATTAAGAAAAAAACTTGGTTCAAAGTACTCTCACCAGCAGTATTTGGCAAAAGAGAAGTAGGAGAATCCTACTTAGCATCAGCTGAAGATGCTATTGGAAGAGTTATGAAGGTTAATTTAAGAAACCTTACAGGAAGCATGCGTGATCAAAACGTAGAACTTACCTTAAGAATCAACGAATTAAAAGGATCAATCTTACATACAGAAGTAGTTGGTTACGAATTAGTATCAGTTTTCGTAAAGAGAATGGTAAGAAAACGAACTGCTCGTATTGATAATGTATTCAAATTTACTACAAAAGATGGCAAAGAAGTTATTTTAAAAAGTTTATTAGTTGCATTACATAGAAACAAAAGATCAACTGGTGTAACTCTGCAAAATAGCTTAAAAGACATCTTAGTAGAAGAATTAGCTCAACACACTTTTGCAGATTTAGTTGGAAAATTAGCTTCTAACAAAATCCAATACTCAATCAAAAAGAAACTTACTCCCATTTTTCCAATCAAGGAATTTGCTGTACGTTCAATTAAAGTAGCAGATCTTGGAAGAGGAGCAGCAGTAACTGTTGTTGATGAAAGTGAGGCTGTTAAAGTTGAAGAAGCTCCTGCAAGAGAAGATGTAGCAAAAGAAGCAGTTGTAGAAGCAGTTAAGGAAGAAGAAACTCCTGCTGAAGAAACAAGTAAAGAAGCAGCTACAGAAGCAGAATAAGCTTCACTTATTCTTTTTTTTAAAATATATAAATTTTTATAAAGAAATAGCAAAAGGTAAATTCAATGAAATTTTTAGTATTTTCAGACGTGCACGAAGACTTTGATCAAATCAAAATTCTCAGTGATAGGGCTAAAGAAGATGATATTGATTTTGTAATTGTTCCAGGTGATTTTACTTCTTTTGAAAGAGCATTAAGACCAGTTCTCAAAAAGTTTGATGAGATTGGAAAACCAGTTTATCTCTTACCTGGAAATCATGAAGAAGGCGAAAGTTACAAAGAAACTGTAAAAGATTACAGAAATCTCAAAGATTTTGATAGAAGCTTCTTTGAATTTGAAGGTTTCATCTTCTTAGGATATGGCCAAGGTGGTTTTAGTCAAAAAGATGCTGAATTTAGAAAATTAGCAAGGGAATGGTATGGCAAATACAAGGGTAAGAAAGTAGTTTTTGTCTCACACGCACCACCATTCAACACAAAATTAGATGTTGTACACGAAACCCATGTTGGTCATAAAGATTATAGATCTTTTATTGAAAGGATTAAACCAAAATTAGCAATCTGTGGTCATATTCATGAAAGTGCTGGAATGACTGACGAGATTAATGGTATTCCTGTAATCAATCCTTGCTGGGAAGGAATGGTTATTGAGTTGAATTAATTTTTTTGCCAAAACACTTTCTTAGTCCCTACTACTAAACCTTTTTTCTTGGTATTTACTTCAACAGCTGACATTAAAGCTTCACCAACGCAAACTAATTCACCTTTCAAAGTTAAAACAGCAATCACTTCGCCTTTTTTAAAATTCTCTAGCTTAGAAATCCCCGGGGCTCCTAAATCTCTGCCATTACTTAAACTCTCAATAGTTGTATCAAAAATCCATGCCTTTTTCATATGTTTTAATCCATTTTCAATAGGTTGAATACAATGACGTAAGAATTTATCTTCTCCATTCTCTTTAAAAAAATGCATGGCATCGGTAAGATCTTGCAGTGTTACTAAATTATCTTTTTCAGTAAATGGTCCCGCTTGTATTCTCCGCAATTCAGCCATGTGCCCACCAACTCCAAGCGCTTTTCCCATGTCGTGGCAAATTTTTCTTATATATGTGCCTGCTTGACACAATACTCTAAACAAAACATCTTGTCCATTGATTTCAATAATTTCAAATTCATAAATCTCGCGTACTCTTTCTTGACGTTTCACAGCACTCTTCACGGGTGGTAGCTGGACAATTTTTCCAGTAAAAGCTTCAACTTGTTCACGAATCTTTTCCTCACTCACTGGCTTATGTAAATGCATGATTCCAATATATTCTTTTGGAGCTGTTAAAAAAAAATAAGTAATTCTTGTAGCATTTCCTAGCGCAATAGGTTGTACACCTGTTACTGCTGGGTCTAAAGTTCCAGAATGTCCTGCTTTTTTGATGCCAAGAATTTTTTGAACAAAATCAGAAACTTGGTGGCTAGTCGGTCCTTTAGGTTTGTCTAAATTAACTATCCCATAATTAATCAGCTTTTCAATACTTCTCTTTTGAGGGATTTCACCAATCTCTCCTTCAGCTTCTTTGAGAATAAAAATATTGTTGGCCATTTTTAATAACTAACTCTTTTAATTATTACTTGATCAGAGAGAACAATTTGTGACCAAAAATCATTTTTAATTGGGGTCACTTTTTCAGTTACCATATCTAAGAATTTAAGAGCTCTTGGTTCAAGTAATCTCTCTAATTCCATAATGAGTTGACTTAATTTTTCATCACTAGCAATTTTATTTTTTAAATTATAAAACGAGAATTTAGTAAGTCTTCTCAACTTATCTTTTATAGGTAATGCTCTCTCATCTTTGAGATCACGATAAAATTTAGCGTTTAACCAATTCTGTGCTGTTCCACCTGGTGTTGAGAAATTCGCAAAGAACTTCAATAAAGATTTACTCTTTAACAAAGAGAGCAACTTTCTATTTTTTCTCTCACTCATTTCATGAAAACTTGCAAAAGCAGTAACTGATCTTACAACACGTGGGTTTTTCATAGCACGCGTGAGTTTCATAACAACTTCTGGATGTCTTTTAGCTAAAATATGATCAATAGTATATTCAATTAAGAAATGGATACTAAGTGTATCTATTTTCCCAATCTGTTCATGATACTTTTCTGCAATCTTTTTTACATCTACACTATTTTTAGTAATAAATCCATCATACTTGTGGGTATAATGATCAATTCCAAATGGTTTTTCAGCATGTAAAATGATTCCAAGAGCTGTAACCTTGTGCATTTTGTTTGCTAAACTCTCAAAAAATTCTTTTCCATTTGTATGTGTCTTATGATATTCAATTAATCCTGACAAATGGATATCTGGTAAGATACTTCCCACTAACAAATGATCCTCTTCTTCTCTTGATAGTCCTTCTCCTTCCATTAATCGTAATGAAAAATAGCAATGTGTGAGTGGGTTTACCATAGAACTAAAGATTTTCTTTCTAATTAATAAAGTTATTGAAGAAAAATAAGAATTAAAATCTAATGAAGGTTTTGTTTACCTTTATCAGCGTCACTTTGTTTAGCTTCGCTAGTAGCTTTTGGCTCTTCAACTTTCTCCTGAGCAGGTGCAGTTTCAGCAACTTTTTGTGCTTCTTCAGCCTTTTTAACTTCTGCTTCAGGTTTTTTCTCTTCAGTTTTAGGAGCTGCCTTTTTAACTTCCTTTTTAGCAGGAGCCTTAGCTTCTTCTGCTTCAGCTTTAGCACCGAATAATTCTGCACGAACTACACCTTCAGCATCTTTAACTGCAACAACTTTAACTTTATGAGGTGGGTTTTTGATCCCGTGTTTCCATAATTCCTCGTTAACAGAAACGCCAAGACGAACGTCTGAGCTTTTCATATGTTTAGCTAAAAATTCTTTTGCTGCCTTAACTGCTTTTTTAGTTTGTTTCCAGTTAGCAACTTTTCTAAATTCTTTACGTAAAGGAATAACATAAGTTCTTTCTAGAGTTTGGGTAGTGTTTTTTTTTGCCATTATGCTTTAGTTTTACCTCTTCTCCAGTTTCTTTTTACAGAAGTGTGGGCACTTGGGTGTACTTTCTTACCTTTACCGTAAGCTTTAAGCACAGTCCAGAATGGAGCCCATTTAGTCTGTTTTGATAATTTGATTAATCTTTTCTTTTTACTAGGATGCTTGTGTCTTGCCATTGTGTAAACCTACGATTGTGCTTTTCTTGCTTCTTTTGCAATTTGCACAGCAATTTTATCTAAAAAAGAAACACCTTTAGGGGTTAAAATTCTCCCCTTGTGTACTCCTTTTTCTGTATGTTTGATTAACTCAGATTTTTCTAGTTGCTGTAAGATTTTTCTAATGATGTTTCCTGAAGCTTTGTATCGTCTCTCTGGTTTGTGACCACGGTTCTTTTTTCCACCATATTTTGTACGTAATTTCTCAGTTCCTACAGGGCCTAATACTGCAACTGATCTTAAGATAGCTGCTGATCTCGCATACCACCAATCTTGGCTTTCAGGTAATCTTTCTTTGTGATGACCTGTTTTAACGAATGTACTCCATTCAAGAGGTGTTACTAATTTTTGCTTTTTTAGCTCATCAGCTGACCTTTTTACTAGTTCATTCCCGTTTACTAAATTAATATGAGTCATAGGGGAGTGAGAACGCGGTTCATTTATAAATATTTTGATTTAGAATAGGTGATTTTAGTCTAAATTAGCTTTTTCACAACTCTTAAAAGTAATTTACTCCATTTTCAGCTCAATGAAGAAGATAGTGGTAATTGGGGGGGGTAGTGGTTCTTATACAGTTCTTAAGGGATTAAAAGAGTATCCAGTACAACTCTCAGCTATAGTAAGTATGTTTGATTCTGGAGGAAGTACCGGAAAATTAAGGACAGAACTC
>CAYWPT010000003.1:630-21438 GCA_964460605.1 uncultured Methanosarcinales archaeon | reverse complement strand
TGCCTCCGGGAGATGTACGAAGATGTCTTTTAGCTCTAGCAGATGAAGATAAAGAAAATATTCTCAAAGATTTATTTACATTTAGATTCAAAGGTGGTGTGGATAACCATTCTTTAGGTAATTTAATTATTACAGCAGCTGAACAACATTATGGTGGTATGAATAAAGGCTTAAAGTATGTTGGAAAATTATTAGAACTCAGAGGTAAAGTAATTCCTGTATCTTTAGATGATGCACAACTGCACGCTGAACTTTCCGATGGAACAATAGTAAAAGGAGAATCAAAGATAGATATTCCAAATGCACAAAGAGCGGCAATTTCTCAAGTAAGTTTAGAACCAAAAGCTCAAATTAATGCTCCTGCAATAAAAGCAGTGCTTGAAGCAGATGCAATCATCATCGGTCCAGGAGATTTATACACAAGTTTGATCCCTAACTTATTAGTCGAAGGAATGCCTGGAGCTTTAGCACAAACAAAAGCGAGATTAATTTATGTTTGTAATTTAATGACAAAGCAAGGCGAAACTGATGGCTATACGAGTGCAAAATTCTTATCTGAAATTGAAAAATATGCTAAGAGAAGAGTTGACCACATTCTTTGTGGTAATGGAAACATTGCTCCTGGTTTATTAGAAAAATATCGTGAAGAGAAACAATTTCCTGTAGCTTTTGACCTTGCGCACGATCAAAGAGCTTTACTTGCACCCTTTGCTTGTAAGCCAAATTATATAAGGCATGAGTCTACACACCTAGCAAGAGAGTTAATTAGGTTATTATAAAATGTTAATTATAATAGATTTTGATGATACACTTGTTGCAACAAGCAAATGTATAGTGCCTTTGAAATACTATGAAGTTGTTGATGCATTAAGAAAAGAAGGATTAGATATTGATAGAGAAGAGATGCATAAGGCAATTATGGAAGTTGATAAGACTTCACCTTCTGCTCGAGATACTTTTAAGAGATATTTAGCATCGATTGAAAAAGAAGAATTCTATGATACTGCAGTGAAAGAATATACTGCTCCTTTTAGAGGAGATTTTAGTTTAGAATATGTTGAAGGCGCAGAGGAACTTTTAGAGTCACTTAAAGACCAAGGTCACACTTTGCTTTTACTTTCTGCAGGAAGAGAAGATATGCAATTCTCAAAGATGAAAAAAGTGGGTCTAGATCTCAAACAATTCATTGACATTATTATTACTTTTAATTTAAATAAACTTGAATCTTATAAAAAAATTTTAGAGAAGCAAAATGTTTCTGCAAATGATTGTATCGCAATCGGTGATAAATACAAAACAGATTTACTTCCAGCACATTCTTTAGGGATTAAAACTATCCTCTTTAGGTATGGAAGGGGAATTAATGATCCTATGCCTAAAGAAATGGAAGGAAAAAAGATTGATTATGCAGTAAATTCCTTGTTCAAGATACCAGAAATAATTAAAAAGCTTGAAAAAATATAGGTGAAGATGATAAAAATAAAAACAATTATTTTTAGCACACAAAAAGCAAGGTGCTTTTTATTGTGAAAGCAGTACTCTTAGCAGCTGGAAAAGGAACAAGAATTTACCCATTTTCCCAAGAAAAACCAAAACCACTCATTGAAGTTGCAAACAAAGCAGTTCTTGAACATAATTTAGATCAAATGCTCGGTTTAGTTGATGAAGCTATTATCGTAGTAGGTTACAAAAAAGACCAAATAATGGAGAAACTAGGTGATCAATACAATTCTATGAAAATTACTTATGTTGTGCAAGAAGAAATGCTCGGAACAGGTCACGCCCTTATGCAAGCTGAAGGAAAAGTTACTGGAAAATTCTTTGTATTAAACGGTGATGATTTATTTTCAAGAAGAGATATGGAAAATCTTGCTAAGTATGATAATAGTATTTTATTAAAACATAAAGAAGATGTTTCTAACTTTGGTGTTGTTGTCGTTGAAAACGGCAAAGCAGTAGATGTTATAGAAAAACCACAAGGAATTCCTCCTTCACATTTTGTAAACGTAGGAATGTACTGTTTTAGTGAAGGGGTTTTCTCAATTTTGAAAACTTTACCTAAATCTCCACGTGGAGAATATGAAATTACTGATGCTGTAAAAGCTTTAGCACAAGAAGGAAAAATGCATTATGCTGAAGTTGAAGGTTTCTGGATTCCTGTTGGATACCCTTGGCAGATTTTGGATGCAAACAAGATTCTTTTAGGAGATGAACATGGAAGTGTAATCAAAGGTAAAGTTGAAGAAGGCGTTACTATTGATGGTTGCGTGCATATTCAAGAGGGTGCTGTGGTAAAAAGTGGTACTTTGCTCAAAGGTCACATTGTTATTGGAAAAAATACTGTTGTTGGAGAAAACTGTATGGTCACTGGCTATACTGCAATCGGTGATGGTTGTATTATTGATGATTCTTGCGGAATTGAGAATAGTATTGTTGGAGCTGAGACAAAATTAGGAAAACGTTGTGCAGTAAAAGATTCTGTTCTTGGTGAACATGTTGAGTTAAGCGCAGGTGTGCGTATCGAAAACATGGGTAAAAATGGCACTGTGAAAATTCATGGTGAGAAAAAAGTTTTTGATTCTGGTAAAGTTAAATTAGGTGCATTTGTAGCTGATAATGTGGAATTAGACGAATCCTTAGAGCCTGGTGATTGCGTGACTAAGGAATAATTTATTTTAGGTATTCAGTAAGCTATATAAAGCAAAAGTGATTCTTTTTTAGTGATAGATTGTGGTAAAGAAAAAAGTTTCTAAAAAGAAAAAGAATGGTATTCGTAAATTCCAAGTAAAAGATATGGATATTGCTACAGGTGGTATTATGATTGCCATTCTAAACCACAAAGATGCTGGGGATTTAGATTTACATCTAGGTGATCGTGTAGAGTTAAAATCAGGCAAATATCATACAACTGCTATTCTTGATATCTCTGAAAGTGATAAAGCTGTACCTCCTGGTCAAATAGGTTTGTTTGAAGAAGTCTTGGCTAAATTATGTATAAAAAAATGTGGATCAATTAGTATAAGATTTACAGGAAAACCTGAATCCGTTGAACATATTAGAGCAAAATTGTTTGGTAAAAAACTCAACTATAAAGAACTTTATCACATCATTGATGATATTACAAATGACCGTTTAAGTGATATTGAAAAAACTTATTTTGTCTCTGCTGGTTTTACACATGGTTGGAGTGATGATGAAGTCGTTGATATGACAAAAGCTATGGTGGAAACTGGTGATAAGATTAAATTTGAAGGTCTTACTCTTGACAAACACTGTATTGGAGGTGTCCCTAATAACAGGACCACAATGATTGTAATTCCAATCATTGCTGCAGCAGGTTTTGTCATTCCAAAAACAAGTTCACGGGCTATTACTAGTCCAGCAGGAACCGCAGATACCATGGAATGTCTAGCAAAAGTAGAATTATCGCAAAAAAAGATTAAAGAAGTGATTAAGAAAACTGGGGCTTGCATTGTACACGGGGGAAGTATGAACCTTGCACCAGCTGATGATAAAATTATTCTTGTTGAACATCCGCTCAGTATTGATGCAGAAGGACAATTAATCGCTTCAGTAATGGCAAAAAAGTTTTCAGTATCGAGTAATCACGTATTAATTGATATTCCTATGGGTAAAGAAGTAAAGGTAAAAATGCAATCACAAGCAAAAGCACTGAGGAAGAAATTTGAGAAGGTAGGAAGAAAATTAGGAATGAATGTAAAAGTTATAGTTACTGACGGTTCACATCCTATTGGAAACGGGATTGGACCTTTATTTGAAGCACAAGATGTTATGGCTGTGCTTAGAAATGATTCCTTAGCTCCACAAGATTTGAGAAGAAAATCTTTGGAAATGGCAGGCACTTTATTAGAGATGGCTAGTAAAAAAAGAGGTGATGGCTACAAACTTGCTAAGAGTATATTAGAATCAGGAGAAGCTTTGCTTAAAATGAATGAGATTATCAAGGAGCAAGGTAAAGTAAAATTACCAGAAATAGGTAAATTTAAACACGAAGTGCGTGCAAGCAGATCTGGAGAAGTAAAAGAAATTTCTAACAAGGGAATTGCTCACATTGCACGTATTGCCGGTAACCCTCAAGATAAAGGAGCAGGGTTATATTTACAAAAGAAAGTTGGAGATTCTGTTAAGAAAGGTGAATTAATCTTTACAATCTATTCAGAAAGCCAAACCAAACTAGATTTAGCTATAAGAATATTTAAGGAAAAGAACCCTTATACAATTAAATAATTACTTCTTTCGTGCTTTAGCATTATACTCTTTTTGTTTAGCTTGGTGATACTTACAAAACACAATACCCTTAACAACTTTTTTAGAGCAACGTACGCAAACACCATTTTTAGAACGAGACTTATAAGATGACCTTCTCTCTTTATTCAAACGTTTCTTGTTCAAATGATAAAATTTTTGAAAACGATTTTCATATTCATCTTTAGATTTTGTTTTTTTAGAAGATCTCTTTTTACTTAACTTCTTCTTCTTAGAAACAGTCTTTTTTCCTCTACCTTTTATTTTTCCCCAAAGTTTTTTAATCATCCTTTTCTCACCCAAATTCTCTAAAGTCTAGTGTAGAGTACATATTTTTTCTATATAAATCTTATGTTAATGTCAAAATATATATAAACCCTCAATGCATACTCAAAAATATGTCAGACATGACTATTGATAAAGGAGATATTTTATTCAATTTAAAGAGAAGTCATAAATCTTTTTATGTGGAATATTTTTGTATTTTAGTAGTTTTATCCTTATTAGTTTTTGGAATATCTAAAGATTTTGGAGGTAAATTATTCATTTATGGGCTTTCAGGCTTAATGATTTTTGGGCTTATATCAACAGGGTTTCATAGATCATATTGGAGATACATTATCACCCCTAAAAAAATGACTTTTGTTTCTGGAATTATTAAAAAACACCATAAACACATTTATTTTCATCCATTAGGTTTCGTTCCAGATATAAATGTAAAACAAGATTGGCTACAACGTTTCTTGAATTATGGTACTGTTTCTGTAAAAGTATCTAACGACCATTTCAAATTAAAAGATATTGATGATCCACATTTTATTATGAAGGAAATAGAAGAATTGATCCATGGAGCAAGAGATTCTTAGTTCTTTATAGAAAAGTATAAAAAGGAAAAATCATTATGTTTTCCACTAGTTAGTATATTAAGAGGAGAGGTAGGTAAAAATGTCAATTCACGGTCCAGTTCATGCAAGTCACCATTCTTCTAGACATTACATGATTTTAGGAACAGTTTTAGTTGTGGGAATTTTTGTTTTATTGTTATTAAATGATGATGGTACAACACTTACAGGAAATGTAGCAGGTTTAACAACAATTGATGAATCAAGCGCAGATGTTCTTGAAACGTTAGAAGAAGGAGATGGTCTTGGAACAACTGCAGAGAAGAAAACAAGTAAAAAATCATCGAAAATAGACCATAGTTTCGCTTTGGCGATAGATAGTACCCCAGAAACAGTACAAGAAAATGCAGAGGTTGAGGATTTAACTATAACTTTTACAGATTTAGATACTGTAATTAAGGTTGATGATGATGAATTAAGTTTGAGAGATCTTGAAGGAGTTCGTTTAAGCATTAGCGAATTTGAAGGAGATTTTGTTATTGATAACTATGGTTTTACTGCAAAAGGTACAGGAAAAGAATTAGTTGTTAATGGGGTAGTTCTCTCAGCAGATAAAACAATGGATATTTCAGTCCAAAGAATTGACTTTGATAGTCTTAACCTTGAGAGCGCTTTACTCTCAGAAATGACTTTTGAAGACGCTTTTGGAGATTTAACCTTACAAGAAAAATTAACTTATGCTATTGAAGGTGAAGATGTAAGTATTGGTAGCTTTAGTGGTAATATGCTTCTTAACAAAGAAGGAAGTAATTTAGATGGTAAGGTAAGCGACTTTAATTTAGAAGGTGGCTTAGATATCCAAGTTAAATAATATTAACTTTTATTTTTTTTAAATTATTAGAATTCTATAAATTATTAAAAAAAAAGAAAAAAATACCTATTGTTTTTTAGGTAAGATTCTATACATAGTAGTATCGCAAGTTGGGCATTTACCTTTCATAGCTCTTCTTTCAGTTCCACCTTTACCTTTCATAGGAACTTCTTTCCCATCTTTTATCTCTTTTTTTGCTTTACACTTAACACAATATGCTTCCATTTTATTTACACCTCAATGTTTACTATTGTTTATACTCTCAAATTTATTTTTTTCGAAATATAGTAGTCTAGAAGGAAATTCCCCTCAAAGGGAATATAGCATTCCCTACCCACTTCCGTATAAACTAAAGTTTAGCTTATTAAAAAGCTTTCTATTTTTCAAGCCTAATTAAGCTTATTTTATACCTAACTTAAGCTTAAAGTTATCACTCTCTAAGCTAGTTTCACCTTCAAAAGTAATATTTTTGACATTTAGTACTGCTTTAAGGTCATCAATAAGTAAAGATACTTTCTTTTCAAAACCCTCTTCTTCACTCAATATTACAAGTTCATTAAGTTCTTCTTTTAATGAAAGTTGATTATCAGATTTGTATTTACGAACTAAAGCTACAATTTCAATACCGAAATCTCCAATTGCTTCTGCTTCATTATTTACAAAATCATCAAAAACACTTGGCCATGCACTTCTATGTACACTCTCACTAGCATCTAATTTAGAAAAATAACTTTGATAAATCTCTTCTGTAATGTGTGGCATGATTGGCGCCATAATTTTTAAAGTACTCAAGATTCCATAATATAAAGCAACTTGTGCGCTTTTTTTAGCGTTTTCTCCACGTTGGTCTGGATTATATAATCTGTCTTTAACAATTTCTAAGTAATTATCACAGAAAAAATGTCTGAAAAATTGTTCACAACTAGTCTTTGCTCGTGCATATTCATACTTTTCAAAACTTTCTGTCGCTTCTTTAATTGTCCTCTGCAACTTTGCAAGTAACCATTTATCAAATACTTCTGTAACTTGATTATCACTAGAATAGCCTTCTAGATTCATTAATGAAAATTTGCTCGCATTCCATAATTTGTTTGCAAACTTGTGTCCAGTAAGCACATCTTTTTCTTGATAGGGTAAATCCTCACCTAACTTTGATGTTGCAGCCCAGAAACGAATAGCATCTGCTGAAAACTTTTCAATAACATCTTGTGGTGCTACTACATTACCTTTAGATTTTGACATCTTGTTTCCTTTAGGATCAAGAACAAAACCGCTAATGGTTACATCACCCCAAGGATTAACTCCCTTGAGTAATTGGGTTTTCGCCAAAGTATAAAATAACCAGAAGTTAATGATATCATGTGCTTGTGGTCTTAAATTCATAGGGAACAATTTTCTACGCACTCTTTCGTCCTCAACAAGCCCAACAGCTAAAAACGGACTACTCGCACTGGTAAACCAAGTATCAAATACGTCTGTCTCTCCAGTTAATTCTACTTCATCAGAAACACCCTTTGGTCTATCTTTAGTTGGATCTACTGGTAATTGAGACTCATCTGCGTAATACACTTTCCCATCATTATCATACCATACAGGAATAGGAATGCCAAAATTTCTTTGACGTGAAATCCCCCAATCCCAATTAAGTCCTTTAATCCAATTATCTAAACGATGTTTCATAAATTGTGGGTACCAATTAAGCTTAGCACCATTTGCTAAGAAATTTTCTTTCTTTTCTAAATACTTCACATACCACTGTTTTGAATTAATTATCTCTATAGGTTTTCCTGAACGTTCACCAACATTTACTACATGAGTTATCTCTCTTTGTCCCTTCAAAAGTCCAGCTTCTTTAAGGTCTTCAATAATCACTTTACGCGCATCCACTACAGATAAACCAGCATACTTTCCAGCTAGATCCGTCATTTTTCCAAATTTGGTGATAACAACTTTTAGAGGAAGGTTATGTTTTTTGAACCATTCAATGTCTGTCTGATCTCCAAATGTACAACACATTACTAATCCTGTTCCTTTCTCTGGATCTGCTTTATCGTCAGCCATAATTGGAACTTCAACATTGTATAAAGGAGATTTTGCATTTTTCCCAATAAGACCTTTATACCTTTTATCATCTGGGTGCGCAAATATTGCTACACAAGCAGAAAGCATTTCAGGACGAGTTGTAGAAATAACTAATTCTTTCCCATCTTCAGCGGTAAAGATAATATCATTAAAGAATGTTTTTTTCTCAACACTTTCTAATTCAGCTTGCGCAATCGCTGATTGGAATTGAGTATCCCAAATAATTGGTGCTTCTTTTCTGTAAACTAAACCTTTTTTTACTAAATCTAAGAAAGATTTTTGTGCAATTTTTCGTGAATAATCATCAATGGTTGAATAAATTTTATTAAAATCACAACTCATCCCAATATTTTTCCAATCTTGTACAAAGTTTCCTCTCTCTTCATCAAGATATTCTAAACAAATCTTGATTGCTTCTTCTCTATCAATTCTTTTCAAGTTTACTTTTTTACTTTTTTGTACCAATTTGATGGTAGCTAAACCATTATCATCAGTACCAAATGGATAATAAACCTCATAACCACTCATTCGTTTATATCTTGCAATAAAATCTTGTTGTGAAAAACTAAAAGCATGGCCTAAGTGCATTCTCCCACTCATAGTTGGCGGTGGAGTATCTATTGAATAGAATTCTTTTGCGCTGTTGATGTCAAAGGTATAAGTTCCATTTTCTTCCCAGAACTCTTGTAGTCTTTGTTCAACTTCTTTTGCATCATACCTTTTTGCCAATTCTTTAGCCATAGCTCAGGTGAAGACTCCTTGTATTTAAAAACTTAATCACAAATTAGGCTCAAATCTGAAAAGAATATACTTTATTTGCATAGAGATTATATACTTGAAGATATATCGAAAAACTAAAATGCATTTTATAGATTCTTCTGGGAGACCTTATGACTTAGAAATACTTCCAGGACCGGCTAGAGATCTTGCTCATGAAATGTATCAGATTATTGCACTTAGAAGAATCCCATCTGCTTGGGTTTTTAGAGAATACTTTGAAGATGACGTGGGTAGAGTAAAAGGAACAATGTATTTAGCAAGAGATTTAGCAACAATTGGCTTAGTTTATACAGGGATTCTTGGAATATTAGAGGAAAGAAAAAATAAAAGAGAAAAAATAGAGGATATTACAGATCTATTTAAAGATTTAAGCTTCTGTTAATTATTCACTCAATTTGTGTCCACGACTTTTGCTTTCCATCCACCCGGCCGAAGTTATTTGGATAAATTCTGCATTCGCTTGCATTTCTTGAATGTTACGTGCACCACAATAACTTAAACCACTTTGTATACCTTTTACATATTTTTGGTTAACTTCACTCACTGGTCCTGCGTAATCTACTAAAGAACTTACACCTTCAACAAAAACATTTTGTCTATTTTGGATTGATTTTCCTGCATCTTTTTCTTTTCTTTTATGGTTACTCTCATATGAAGCACTTCCATAATACTTTTTGTGACGTTTTCCATCTTTAAAGATAATCATCCCTGGTGATTCATCGCATCCAACCCATAATCTCCCACTCATACCAGTACTCGCTCCAGCAGCAATAGCTTTTACAACATCTCCTGGACTACTCAGTCCACCATCAGCTATAACTGGTATGTCGTACTTACGTGCAACTTCCGCAACATCTAGTATCGCTGTAAATTGTGGAACTCCTGCACCTGACATAACTCTTGTAGTACAAACAGGAGAGGGTCCAATACCAATTTTCAAACCATCAGCTCCAGCTTCAATTAAATCACGTGCAGCATCTGCAGTAGCAATATTCCCCACAACAACATCTACATTATAATGTGCTTTAAGCTCTTTTACTCTTTGTATAACTAAATTACTATGCGCGTGCGCAATATCTACAACAATAACATCAACACCAGCATCAACTAAAGCACGTGCCCTCTCTAAAGTGTCTTTAACACCAACTGCTGCAGCAACTAATAATCTTCCTTTAGTATCACGTGCTGCATTTGGATAATATTCTAATTTTTTGATATCTTTTGTTGTGATAAGGCCTTTAATGAAACCATCGCCAACCAAAGGCAATTTCTCAATTCTATTTTCATACAAAAGTTGTTTGGCCTTATCTAACTCTATACTAGGTTTTGCAGTAATTAATTTTTCTTTGGGAGTCATAACAGCTCTAATTGGTTTATCATAATCTTCTTCAAACAAATAATCACGAGAAGTGAAAATCCCAATTAATTTTTTATTTTCTTCAACTAATAAACTAGTTACTTTTTTCTCTTTCATTAAAGTAACGGCTTCTTTGATGGTAATCTCTGGTGTAACTGTTCTTGGATTCTCAATAATATAGCTTGTACTTCTTTTCACTAATTTAACCTCAGCTACCTGTTCTTCAATATTTAAGAATTGATGAATGATGCCAATACCACCATCACGCGCCATAGCAATCGCAAGCTTATGTTCTGTAACAGAAGCCATATTAGCTGAAACTAAAGGTATGTTTAGATGAATATTTTTAGAAAATCTTGTTTTTACATCCGCCTCTGAACGTGAATTCAAAGGTGTTCTTTTAGGAACTAAAAGAACATCGCTATAAGCTAAACCTAATCGCATCTTCACCATACGTTAAGGTATGGTAGAAATTTCAGTTTAAATATATTATGAGTGTGGAGTACATAGAAAGATTTAAAGTAACTCAATTCTCATTTAATCTATGTCTTTATACACTGTAAAATACGCTCCAACAAAAGGAAGTGAAGTCATTGGACAAGAAAAATCGGTAGATTCGCTAAGAAACTTCATAACTAATTATAAACAAATGAGTAACAAAGTAGCTTTAGTACATGGAGCATTAGGTACTGGAAAAACTTCTGCTGTCTATGCTTTGGCAAAAGAGCTTGATTTAGACTTATTAGAAATAAATTCTTCAGATTTACGTAACAAAGATGCAATGGGTTCCTTTCTTAAAGCAGCATTAGGACAACAATCATTGTTCTTTAAACAAAAGATAATCTTGATAGATGAATTAGATAATCTTTCAGGAAGAAAAGATCGTGGTGGAGCACAAGAACTTGCAAAAGCGATTGAAAGCGCAGCATTCCCTGTAATATGCACTGCAAATGATATTGAAAATAAAAAACTAAAAGCAGTAAAGAAAAAAGCTTTATGCATAGAATTTGCAAAAGCAAACTACAAAGAGATTGCAACATTTTTAGCAGAAATTTGCAAAAAAGAAAATGTTCCATTTGAAGAAAAGGCTTTAACTTCTCTAGCAAGACAGGTAGATGGTGACATTCGTGCAGCCCTACTTGATTTAGAAACTTTAGCAGCGCAGGAAATGGTCACCTTTGATGATGTGATGAATCTTTCTGATAGAAAAAGAACAGATACTATTTTACAAGCCCTTAATGTAGTATTCAAATCCTCATCTGCACAAAATGCATTGCGAGCTTTTGATAATGTGGATACTGATCCGGGAAAAATAATGTTGTGGCTTGACCAAAACTTACCTCATGAGTATACATCTCCTAAAAGTTTAGCAAAAGCTTATGAACATTTAGCACGCGCAGAGATTTTTAATTCTAGAATAATGCGGAGACAACATTGGAGATTTTTAGTCTATGTCTACAATTTATTGAGTGCTGGCATTTCTACTGCAAAATTAGAACGTAATCCAGAATTTATCAATTACAAACAACCTTCACGATTGCTCCGTATTTGGCAAGCAAAAATGAAATTGGCTAAACGTAAAGAGGTTGTCATTAAATATGCTAAAGCCACTCATGTAAGTACTAAAGTAGCCACACAAAATGTTCATTATTTGCAGCGTATTTTCAAACACAATCCAGAACAAGCACAAGCTATTGCTCACGATTTAGAATTGAGTGATGAAGAAGTAGCTTGGCTAAGAAAATAAGCATTAAATTAATAAACTCCTTCTACTCAACATAAGCTTATGAGTCTTAACATTGAAGAAATGGCTACTTTCTGTAAAAAGAAAGGTTTTGTATATAGGAGTGCTGATATTTATGGTGGATTATCAGGATTTTTTGATTACGGGCCACTGGGTGTTGAAGTAAAAAACAAATTAAAGCAAAGATGGTACAAATTCATTGTTCAAGATAGACAAAATATTGTTGGTCAAGATGGTTCTATTATTACAAACCCTAAAGTTTGGAAAGCTTCAGGACACATTGACACATTCTCAGATTTAATATTAACAACTAAAAAAACTAAAACTAAAATTCGAGCAGATCATTTTATTGAAGATCAATTAAAAATTTCAGCTGAAGGAATGTCTGCTAAAGAGATTCAAGCACTAATTACAAAACACAAACTCAAACATAATAAAGAAGATTTTGAAGAAATCAAAGATTTCAACCTAATGTTTTCAACACAAGTGGGTCCAAGCGATGAGAGTGCAGCAACTTCATATTTAAGACCAGAGACTTGTCAAAGTATTTTTCCTAATTTTAAACTAATTGTAGAGACTACAAGACAAAAACTTCCTTTTGGTATTGCGCAAATTGGAAAAGCTTTCAGAAATGAAATATCTCCAAGAGAATTTTTATTCCGTCAAAGAGAATTTGAACAAATGGAATTAGAATTTTTCCACAATCCTAAAGAAAAGGAATGCCCTGAGTTAACTAAGAAACACAAAGATCTCAAGTTTCAGTTTTTATCAGCAAAAACTCAAGATGCAAAGAAAACAAAGATGGAAACAGTATCTGTCGCAGATATTATTAAACAAAAATTAATTACAGGATGGCAAGCTTATTGGTTAGCTGAATATTTCTTTTGGTATACAGAAGAATTACAAATCGATCCTAAAAATATTAGGGTAAGAGAACATATGAAAAATGAACTATCTCATTATTCAAGTGCAACTTTTGATTTAGATTACAAATTTCCATTTGGTTTCAAAGAAATCTTTGGTTTAGCAAACAGAGGCCAATTTGATCTCACACAACATCAAAAACATAGTAAATCTAAATTGGAATACTTTGATGAAACAACTAAAGAAAAAATTATTCCAAATGTAATTGAACCTTCACAAGGTATTGATAGATTATTCTTAGCATTATTATTTGAAGCTTATAATGTAAGAAAAGATGAGAAAGGAAAAGAAGTAGTGGTACTCAAAATACCTCAACAATTAGCCCCTTATTATTGCGCAATCTTACCCTTAGTAAAAAATAAAGAAGCAGTAAGAGGCAAAGCAAAAGAAGTTTACGAAATGCTCAGAAAATGTTATCCTAGTTTTTATGATGAAGCTGCAAGCGTAGGAAGACGATATGCAAGGGCAGATGAAATTGGCATCCCTTATTGTATAACAATTGATTTTGAAACTCTAGAAGATGATGCAGTAACTATCAGGCACAGAGATACTGGTGAACAAGAAAGAGTGAAAATAAAAGATCTCAGAAACAAACTTTTTGACTTGTATATTTATTAATAGGTAGGTTTACCAAAAATGCTTTCTAAGCAGCAGGAAAGTTATTATCGACATTTGATCAATTTTAAGGATCAATTGGAGCATGCGAGATGATGAAATGAGAAAAACACCTTGTTTTTCTGTTAAATTAATCAAAGGTGATTAAATGAAACCAAGGCCATCAATTAAAGAAAGGAAAAGGTATATAGTAATCAAAGTAGAAAGCAAATCAAAGTTCAGCTCCAAAGATATTTCTATTGCTCTGAACAAAAACTTTGAAGAAACTTTTGGAATTATTTTCTTAAGCAAAGCATCTATTGATATTTTAGCAAACCGATCTAATGAAGAGAATCAAACAATGCTAGTAAAAGTTGGCCACAAATATGTTGATGATTTAAAAGCAAGTTTAACTTTCTTAAAGAAAATCAATGGCAAGGTTGTAATTGTACGTTCAGTTATTAGTTCTGGAACTCTAAAAAAGGCTTTGGCTAAGGTTTAGTTTCTAAAATTAGTTATCATTTTAGGACTAAAAATTGTCTTGGGCTTATATTTTCCATAATCTCAAGAAGGGAAGCTTTTATAAGGGAAAGGAGATTTTAAAACAACATTATAATCAAGTTTTGAGGAGTGATTACTATGAAAAAAAGCAAAAATGTGGATTTTTTTTGCCTTCATTTTAGTGAGGTGCTAAAATGAAGATGATGGATAAGATGGGCTATGATAGGAGCATTACTATGTTCTCTCCTGATGGAAGGCTTCTTCAAGTAGAATATGCTAAAAAGACAGTTAAACAAGGAAGTACAGCAATTGGTTTTGTTTGTAAAGATGGTGTTGTTATCGTAGCTGACAAAAGAGTAGGAAACAAATTAATGGTCCCAGAAGCTGTGGAAAAAACCTTTAAAGTTGATGATCATATTGCAATCAGTGCAGCAGGTATTATCCCAGACGCGAGAGTTTTGGTAGATAGAGCTCAATTAAAAGCACAACAACATACCGTGACTTATAATTCGAAAATAGACCTTTTATCAGTTGTAAAAGATATTTGTGATCTTAAGCAAATCTGTACACAATCAGCCGGTTTGAGACCTTTTGGCGTATCATTATTAGTAGCTGGAGTTGAAGAAGATGGAAAACCTAAACTTTACTTAACAGAGCCTTATGGGTTATATTTTCAGTATAGAGCTGCTGTTGTAGGTGAAGGTGAACCTGAAATTGATCAAATATTACAAAAGAAATACAAACCAAGTATTTCTTGTCAAGAGGCTATCAGTTTAGGGGTTAACGCATTAAAGGGTTTCTTAGGACCTAGCTTTGCTGTAGAAAGATTAGATGTAGTTACTATCAATTCAAAAGATAAAAGGTACACTGTATTAAGTAAAGAAGAAATTAAGAGATTTATAAAGTAGTTTAATCACTTTTTTTTAAAAATTTAACTTTATTTCTTATTTATTTTAATTAAAAACAAGGAGAAGAACATGATAAAAATTAAAACTATAATTTTTAGCATCCAAAAATTACGAGGTAATTTTTTAAGATGGAAGAAAAATTAATTCTAGCACGACTCAAAAAAGCAGGAGTGCAATTTGAAGTGAGTATTGATGCTGATGCTGCTTTAGCTTTCAAACAAGGTCAAGGCTCATTACAAGACTCATTAAAATCAGATCAAATTTTCACAGACGCGAAAAAAGGATTAGTTGCAGGAGATGATAAATTACAAGAAGTATTCAATACAACAAATTCTCAAGAAGTAGCAGAGATTATTATCAAGAAAGGTGAAGTACAACTCTCAGCAGAACATAGAAGCAAAGAGAGGGAACAAAAAAAGAGACAGCTTGTAGAAAGTATCCATAAAATGGCTATCAACCCTACTAACGAGTTGCCTCACCCAGCTAAGAGAATTGAAGCTGCTTTAGAACAAGCAAAGATTCATTTGAGTGAACATAAGAGTGTAGAAGAACAAATGCCTGAAATAATTTCAAAATTGCGCCCAATCATCCCAATTAAGATAGAAATGCGTGTTCTGATTATTATTGTGGCTCCCTCAGATATAGGAAAAACTAACAATTATATACGAAATAATAGTAAGATTTTAAAAGAAGACTGGAATTTAGATGGAAGTTGGAGGACAAAAGTAGAAATTCCTGCAGGGGTTCAGCAAGATATGATTGATAAGCTGAACGGGTTAACCCACGGGAATATACAAATAGATATAGAAAATGCAAAATAAAAACGAAGATTTTATTTGCATGCAAAAAATCACAAGGGTGATTTTTTAGCATGGCTAACGGATTAGTTATCAAACATAAAGATTTAGTCATTCCAGGTCAGCAATTGGCCAGTGGGATGGATTATCTTCCTGGTGATCACACTTACCGTGAAGGTGAAGCAATTTACGCAAAAGTTCTTGGCTTAGCTAACTTAGCTGGGCGTGTTATCAAAATAACCCCTTTATCAGGGCCTTATCAACCTAGAATTGGCGATAAGATTATTGGTAAAGTATTTGATATTACAATGAGCGGATGGCGTATAAGAACAAACACAGCATATGCTGCAATGATGAATGTAAAAGACGCTAGTAACCGATTTATTAGAAGAGGCGAAGACTTAAGCAAAATCATCGGTGTAGGCGATTATGTAGTAGTTAAGATTAGTAATGTAACCTCTCAGAACTTAATTGATTTAAGCATGAGAGATCCTGACCTTTTCAAAATTAAAGGTGGAAGAATCGTTGAGATTAACGCTCAAAAAGTTCCACGTGTAATTGGAAAGCAAGGAAGTATGGTGAGTTTAATCAAGAAATTTACTGCTTGTGATATTACTGTAGGACAAAACGGTTTAATCTTCATTAGAGGAAAAAACCCTGAAAATGAGTTCCTTGCAGAAAGAGCAGTTAAAATGGTTGAAGAAAAATCTCACTTCTCAGGATTAACTGAGAAAATGCAAGCATTCTTAGAAACAGAATCAAAAGGTTTAGATTTAACTATGCCTGCTCGTGAAGAGAGATCTGAGAGAAGACCTCGATTTGAGAGAAGAGATAGAGACAATGGTGGAGATAGACCTGCACCTCGTTTTGAAAGAAAGCCAAGAGAAGCAGAAGCTCCTCAAGAAAAAAGCGAAGAGCCTAAGGCTCCTGCAAAAGAAGGAGGCGAACAATAAAATGGCTTATACAGAAAGATTAGACGGTAGAAAAGTTGGCGATTTAAGACCAATGACTGCTAAGGTAGGGGTTATTCCTAGTGCTAAAGGTTCTGCTTACTTTAAGATTGGAAACACAGAGGCTTACGCAGCTGTATACGGTCCTAAAGAAGTAATTCCAAGGTTCTTAGCAAATCCTAAAAAAGGGATTTTGAAATGTCACTACAATATGCTTCCTTTCTCCGGTACCGGTGAAAGAATCAGACCAGGAAACAAAAGAAGATCACAAGAAATTTCTATGGTTATAAAAGAAGCATTAGAACCAATTGTTGATTTAGAAGCTTTCCCAAATAGCATGGTTGAAGTATACGTCGAATTCCCGCAAACAGATGCAGGAACAAGATGTGCAGCAATCTCAGCAGCATCTTTAGCTTTAGCTGAAGCTGGTATCCCTATGAAGGATATGGTTAGTTCAGTAGCTGTTGGTGAAGTTGATGGTATGGTATGTGCAGATTTAACTTATGCTGAAGAAGCTTATCCAGGAATTGTCTCAGATATTCCAGTAGCAATGTTACACAACTCTAAGGAGATTAGTTTATTGCAGATGGATGGTGAAATTACCAAAGAAGCTTTAATCAAATCTTTAGAATTAGCTAGAGATGCTACTGAGCAAGTATACAAGGTGCAAATGGCAGCTCTCGCAGAAAGATACAAAAGAGACGAAGCTTCCGCCCCTAAAGCAGAAAAAACAGTGGAAGGTGATGCACAATGATAAAAAATAGTGAAACATATTTTTTAGCATCCAAAAATCACGAGGTGATTTTTTAAGATGATGAAACCTAAACCAAAAGACGAAAGCGTATTACGTTTAGCTAAAGATGGTAAAAGACTAGACAATAGAGGACTCACTGAATACAGAGGTCCTATCACTATTGAAACTGGTATCAGCAAAACTGCAGAAGGTTCCGCTAAAGTACAAATTGGCGAGACCATTGTAATGGCTGGTGTAAAGTTAAGTCTTGAAAAACCATTCAATGATACTCCTGACGAAGGTGGTATCATGATTAACGTAGAACTTCTACCTTTATCAAGTCCAGATTACGAACCAGGACCTCCTGGAATCAAAGCTATTGAATTAGCGAGAGTAACTGACAGAGGTATAAGGGAAGCTAAAGCAATCGACTTCAAAAAACTCTGTATTAAAGAAGGAGAAAGAGCATGGTTTATTAGCGTAGACATTGTAACAATTAACGACTCTGGAAACCTTTTCGATGCAGCTTCACTAGCAGCAATCGCAGCACTTCAAGATGCACACTTTAGGGAGTGTAACGAAGAAACTGGCGTTGTAGACTACAAAAAGAAAACAGATGAAAAACTACCTTTAACTAAGGAACCTTTAGCGGTGACTGTGTATAAGGTTGCTGGATCTTTACTTGTAGACCCTACAAAAGCTGAAGAAGACTCTGCTGAAGCAAGATTAACAGTTGCAGCTGATAAAAATGGTACCATCTCTGCTTTGCAGAAAGGTGGAAAAGCTCCTTTAACCATTGAAGAAGTTAGCAAAATTGTTGACATCGCTTTAGAAAAGACAGAAAAAATGAGGGAAGTTTTAAATAAAGTCCTTTAATTTTTTATTTTATTATTATTATTTTTAATTAGGTGAGACAAAAAATGGCTGAAAAAGTTGAAGAAATCAAATTTACAAAATACGAAACCGCACGAATGGTTGGAAGTAGGGCTTTACAATTATCAATGGGGGCACCATTCTTACTAAAATTGAGTGAGGAGGAGCTTTTGGCATTAAACTACAATCCAATTAGTGTAGCCTTACAAGAGTTCAAAGAAGGAGTAATTCCAATTACCGTAAAAAGACCTACTCCAGAAGAGAGGATCAAATAATTTGATTTTTTCCTACAATGAATAACACAATCACAGAAGAGAAGCTTAAACAATACTTTGTTATTAGCAAAGAAGCTCTTGATATAGCTAAAAATGCCTTTGATCCAAAGAGACTTTATGAAGCAGAGGATTTCTTTGATATGGCTTCAAGATACCATTCTGATGCAAAACATTTCTATGAAAAGCAAAATGATATGGTTTTAGCCTTTGCTGCACTCAATTATGCCCATGGATGGCTTGATGCAGGAGCAAGGTTAGGCATTTTTCAAGTAAAAGATAGTAGATTATTCACTGTTGATGATGATTTTTTTAAAAACATAGCTGAGAAGAGTAAGTTAACTAAAAGTGATGCAAAAGAGATAACTTCAAAAATCAATAAAAGTATGGCTAAGAAGTTTAATTAGACCTAATCTGACAAAGCTCAAAATCTCTGGCCAAATAGCCAGTGCCACTAATAAGTGAATACAACTCCCAAACATTTATAAATAAAGTACTTCTTGATTCATTAGGTGGTGACAAAAGTATAATACAGGTATCAAAATGATCGCTCATAAAGAATTATTAAACAAATTAAAGGGATTTGGCTTAAACTCATACGAGAGTAAGTTATGGGTTGCTTTACTTTCACGTGGAGTAAGCACAGCAGGAGAATTATCAGACATTTCTAATGTTCCAAGATCTAGGGCATATGATGTTTTAGAAAGTTTAGAGAAAAAAGGATTTATTGTTGTTAAGGTTGGTAAACCTATAAAATATTTAGCTGTACAACCCCATGAAGTTATTGAGCGAGTAAAAAAGAAGGTTGCAGAAGAGGCAAAATTAAAATCAGACATTTTAACCAAATTAAAAGATTCACCATTATTAACTGAATTAAACAGTTTACATTCTGATGGAATTAAATTAGTTGATCCAACTGATAAAAGTGCATCTTTTAGAGGGAGAGCTAAAGTATATAATCACTTAAGTTTCTTAATCAAAAGTGCAGAAAAGAGCATACATTTGAAAACAACTAAAGAGGGTGTAGTGAGAAAAAGCGATGCTTTAGCTAACCAACTTAAGAAAGCATCTGGTCGTGGAGTACAAGTAACTATCACTGTCCCTGTAAGCGCTAAAAAAGAAGCTGAAAAATATTTCTCAGAAATTGCTACTGTGAACACAGCTAAAGACAATGCAAGATTCTGTTTAGTTGATAACAAAAATCTTTTAATTTTCTTAACAGATGATCTAAAAACACATGAAAGTTATGATAGTGCAGTTTGGGTAGAAGCACCTGAATTTGTAAACTATTTTAGTAAATTACATCAATAGGGGTAGAAAAGATGAGACATTCAGAATTTAGACCACTACATTATATTGCAGGAGTAGACTATGATTACTCTACTGGAGATGATAAAACTTTAAGAAAATTAATCATTGGTGGAGCAGTAGCATTAACTCTTTTTGCTTCTTCAATCCCTTTCTTGACAGATGATGAAGAAAGATTTATTGATACTAGTGGTAGAACACACGAAGTTGTAGATTACCATATCCCTTTTAGCACTTTTAGCCCTAGCCCAGACGTTGTAACTTTAAGACAACTTCCTGGTCAAGCATATCATGTTCAAGAATTAGAAAATGGAAATGTAAGGGTGGAAGGAGATCTTTGTTATAAAGTTCAATTTGATAACAGGATTGGAATGCCTGCAACTGAAGAATTTAGAAGATTACCTATTAGTGATTGTTCTGAATATTCAAACTTTAGTACTGACGTTAGAACTGGCTTTGTAGAATACAAGCCTTCCCAATAAACATTACTTTTTTATATTACATTTTTAATTATTCTCAAATGGAAAATTACGACTATAAACAAGTTATTCTTTATTATGGTAATAGTGCCAGAAAACTTTGTCACTGGATGTATAATAATAGTGGAGATTTACATTTAATGAGAAAAAAGGAAAGATTTAACAATCATCTTAGGAAAAGAGATGAGTATAATGGCATATAAGCAGGTTATTTTGGTTAGAAAAGATTTAGGTCTAGGTCCAGGAAAAGCTTGTGCACAGGCTGCACATGCAAGCGTAGAGGCAGTTTTTAAGGCAGGGTGGGACTCAGACATAGTAAAAACATGGAGAAAGCAAGGAATGGCTAAAATCGTACTTAAAGTAGCTAATGAGAAAGAACTTATTAAATTTTTCCAAATTGCTAAAGATGATGGTTCTGCACCTTATTTTACAGAATATATTCGAAGAAAACTGGAAAAAATCGATGAAGAACTGGATATAAATCTGTATAAAGATGGTTTAGTCGTCCATACTACCCTAGATAGCCG
>CAYWPT010000003.1:0-620 GCA_964460605.1 uncultured Methanosarcinales archaeon | reverse complement strand
TGCTAAAGATGATGGTATTACAGCTTCATTAATTACAGATGCTGGGCATACTGTGGTTGCTCCAGGAACAAAAACTTGCGTTGGCATTGGTCCAGCAACAGATGAAGAAATTGATAGAGTAACAGGCGAACTTTCTATCCTTTAATTTGATTTCTCCTTTACCAGTATAATTAAGAAAGTGAACTGCTTTTGAGATTTTAGCAATTTTCAAAAGATAAAAAAGGTGAACTAGTCATTATGTAAAATTTTACAGTCACAGCAACATTTCATGTTTTTCGTCAAGTGAAACAAATTTTTGATAGTGAGTTCATATTTGTTAGAAGTGGGGATTTGTAGTTAAATTATTTGAATTTGCATGTTTTAAAATCATAATATTTATAATATTAATTTTGATTCTCAACCTTATGAAAAAGAGAGTGATTATAGCAGATGTAGATGAAACTATTTGTGAGACATGCCAATTAGTAAGTAAAGAGATGGCAGAAATGATTGATAAGTTAATTGTTTCGGGATACATATTTGTATTTATTTCTGGAACAAAAGAAAAATACCTAACAGAGATGCTTTCTAATCAATTAAAACAAAAACATTACTTACTTCCTTGTACAGGGATGCAATGT
>CAYWPT010000002.1:99748-131285 GCA_964460605.1 uncultured Methanosarcinales archaeon | reverse complement strand
TTGGTTCCTCAGCTGGAGTTTCTTCCTCAGCAGGAGCAGCAGGTTCTTCACTTGCAGGTTCTTCAGCAGCAGGAGCTCCGCCTTCCATATCGCTAGCTTTCTGTAATAAAGCAACATTTACTGCTTGCTTACCTCGCTCAGCTTCTTGAGCATCAAAACTTACATGATCTCCATCACGTAAAAAGGTACCTTGAGGTACTGCAGTGAAATGTACAAAATAATCTTGTCCATCGTCACCGGTTATAAAACCAAATCCTTTCTTTCTATTAAACCACTTAACTTTTCCTTCCATTGTTCTTTACACCTTTTTTATTCTTCTTTAGTTTGAGGAACTTCTTCCTCTGACTTCCCAGAATTCTCTGAATTCTGTGATTCAGGCTCGTCAGCCTCTTTAGTAATGTCAACTACTTTGATCTTGAAATGTAAATCTTTCCCAGCTAAAGGATGATTTAAATCAATAGTAACTTCTTTTTCTTCTACTTTCATAATCCTTGCAGGGATTTTTTGTCCAGTAGGCAAAGTTACTAAAAGAGTCATACCCTCTTTTGCTTCTTTATCTTGAGGTAAATGTTCTTTGGGAACTTTCTTATGTAATTGCTCTTTAATAGCACCATAAGCATCAGCAGCCTTAATGTCTACTTCTTTTTCTTCACCTTTATCCATACCAAGAACTGCTTCATCAAACCCTTTTACAACTTGCTGTGCACCTACTTTGAACTCTAATGGAGCTCCGTGTCGTGCAGAATCATCAAAAACCTTTCCGTTATCAAAGCTACCAGTATAGTCAACTTTGACAGTGTCGCCTTTTTCAACTTTCATGTTTTATACTCCAACCTCTTAAAAGAAGTTTTCTCCCTGAATAGCTTATCTTCTTGTATATAAGTGTTTGTATAGTTTAGTCTCTTACTGCTAAGTAGAAGTAAATCCTCGACCAAGAAAAAAGGAAGAGAACAAGTAATGGTTGGACCAAATTAGATACTAAGAGTGCTCCTGGAAAAGCTTTTATGAAAATAAAAGAAGCTAACATTGTCACTAAGGCTACTGTTAGTAAAGTTAAAAGTAATACCTTAAACAAACACTTTCCACTCTTTTTTAATAATGCAAAGGATTCTCCAATTGAATGCCAAGCCTTATAATCTTTCTTAAAAGAAAATGCTGCTCCGAAATAAAAGAAAAATAATACTAACCAAAAAAATTGTGTAAATAAACCTTTAAAGATTGTTAAAACAACAGCTTCTTGATTAATAAACTGTCCAAAGATAATTAAACGTAATAAAAGTACAAAGATGTAAAGTACAAATAAAATAAACCCTAAAAGTAAAGTATGTAAAGTCCAAGATAAAATCTTTTTCTTATGAAAAGGTTTGTGAGTTAATCTTGACCAAACTTTTTCTCTTGTAAATCCAAAGAACAATAATACTAGGATAAATGTAATAAGAGAACCAAAAACCAATAAAGCAAGGTATCCTTGAATCTGAGATAATAAAACTGATACTTCAGCGTCTGTTCCTGTTAAGAATAAATTTTGTATGGCAGTCACTGACCTTCCACCTAAAATACTTGCATTTTTTCTAATAAGCAGAGTTGAAAAAAGTGAAACAATTCCAAAAATACCTAAAACAGTAATCAAATCATAAAAAAACATTTGAAATAGTAATCGTTTATCTTTCCAAGATTTTTTGTACAAAACTAAAACATTTTTGAAATCCATCTCTTTGTAATTACCTAAAAACTATATAAACATTTGTTTGAATCATATTTGGTTTGTTGTAATACCACTTTGTGCTGTTGTAGTTGAAGGTTTATTCTCACTTGAATCTTCAGCTTTAGACCTTGAGTTTCCTGCTTCTAAATTAAAGGTTTCTGGACCCCGAACACTATCTTCAATATCATTACAAAAATGGTCTAAGAAAGCACCGCCACGTGAATCTGTTTTAGAACCGAAAGCACCACTTCTTGTCTCAGCATTTGCTTTAGTCCTTTTCTCATGTCCAGGGAATGCTGCACCCCTAAATACGGTTACTGGAGCTCTCCCCCAAACAATACAAACTGTTGAGTATTCAATATTTTCTGACCATTCGACAATAACCGCGCCATCTCTATTACCATTGTCTAAGCCTAAAGGATATTGAGAATTTCCCTCATAAGAATAGTAACGCACACAACTCGCATCATTAGCACAAGCATTATCCGGGTTTAGTTGAACAATATTTTCTAAATCATTCCCACCAATAAGAATGTTATAAGTTACACCAATACTATCTTCATCAACATTAGGTGTAAATGTTTCATCCCTTGGAGCTGAAACCCCCCAAGTAATTTTGTATAAAGCTCCTGGAACTGCTTGACCAGTCTCATCAACACAAAGGTCATTTTGACAAGAATATTTGTCCCCACAATCATTATAAGATTGGCTTTCTTCATTAAATGAGCAAAGCATAGTATCATGTACTAACTTCTCTGCTTGTACACTAGCAACTGCTTGTAAAGTACCTGCTGGAGTTTCAATCATTGCAACATTTTGATCTTGAACATCAGGATAAGTCCAAGAACATACTGCAGATTCCCAATATTGTTCACTCAAAACAGTATTTGCAAAATGTCTATCCCATCTTGCCACACCTTCTTTAATATAAGCATCACCAAATAATAAATTTGAAACATATTGGCCTTGACCAATATATGATAAACTTGTTTCAAAAGTATTTGATCTTACCCCTGCTTTTACACCTTTACAAGTAGAACTTTCACATTCATTAGGATTTTCTCCTTCTTCTGCCTTAAAATCACTTTTTTGTAATTGTTTACCTGCTTCTAAGTTTGACTCACCTTCTTCAGTCAATTCTCCGGTCCATTTACCATTTGCTGAGATATAAGTAATGTCACCATCATCAAAATCGCTACCAATGTTAGTACCATCACTATAACCTACTAAACCACCTTTTGGTGTTGAGTAAGTTCGAACAGTTTTACTTCCATCTTCTCCGTCTTTGTCTACAACTTTCGTTGTAGACCAAGTATATTCAATGTCCCCATTATTATCAAGAGATTGTCCTTGATCAGCTAACTCTTCTCCACCTATAAATTCAATTGTGGTTACCGACTCAATATTTCCATTGTCTGTAATAACTTCTCTTTGTGTACCTGTAAAGTCGCTCCCAGAAGAAGATCCATCCTCAAGGACCCCTTCGGAGATTGTAACTTCGGAGATTGTAATTGTATCACCACTAGTTTTAATCTTTAAAAATGAAATCTCATCCCCCTCACCCAAGATTAATAGCTCACCATCACTAATCAATCCTTCTACTTGTTCCTTACTTCCTCCACTAGCATCATAGCTGCCAGAACCAATTTCGCCATTATAATTATATTCATCTGTCTCAGAATTATATGTTAAAGTAGATTCGTCATTAAATTCAAAAGTTGATATTGTTACGTCACCATAAATCACAGTAGATTCACTAAAGCCATTAGAGTTCTGTTCAATACCAGTTATGTAAACATCTTCGCCGCCAACAGTACAAGCCCCTTTTAAACAATCAACATCACCTTCTTCTAATTCATCATCATAACGATCATAATCTCTTTTGAAGATAGTAACTTTATCATCTCCCTGACTCAATGTAACAGTTCCGTCTCCGTTATCTTCTAAGTCAATCTCTGGAGGGTCATCGTCTCCAGCAACAACAAACATACTCATCACAATAAGTAATAAACATAATAAAATTAGAATTTTATTCTTCAGCACTTTCTTCACCACCTAAGTCTTCTCCACCACGTGGATAAGTATCACTCACATCATCAGTCGTAGTTACTTCATCAGGATGATCTGCTTTGTACTGTTCATATTGTTTGAAATCAGTTTCAATACCATTCGCTTCACAAATATCATTCTTAGGACTTGGAGCACCCTGCACAGCATTGATTACATTACCTGCAACACCTATTGCATCAAATAGCCAGCTAATTGCTGAACATAGTTTTACCCCAGTACCTGAAGTGCTACAAATTGGAGTACAGATTAAAGCAATTAGGGCCATCGCAGTACCTACTGGATCAAAAAGAATGCTTTTGAGTAAATCAACTATAATATCCTCTAATAATAATGAAGTCATAATTTGTGCAACTACTTCTCCCAAGAAATATTTACAATTAAGATAATTATGTATCTGTGAACAAGTCTCAACTGTAGCTAGACCAGCTGGAACATCATTTTGCAAACAAGCAAGTTTAGCACAATGTGATTGGTAAAGTTTTTGTAGATTAAATACAACAGAAGGCACACACAAACCAATGGCACCAACATAAATATTATCATAGAGTGAAGCTGCATTCCTTGATGTTGCTAAATTATACGCAGATTCTGCCCCTTGTTTATCAAAATCAGGGTCGTTACTTATCGGAATTGAATATTGGTTTTTTACATTTTTATCCCCTTGACCTTCTCCTTTATTAAATTCTGATCCAGAACCATCAACTTTTCCAAAGAACATATTTGTTAAATATTCTCCTCGGATCCCTTTCCAAAGTTCTAAAACTGTTCTTTGCCATTGTTGCCATCCACCAGCAAAACTAGTAAGCCCACTAAATTCTACATCAACTGGTTTACAATAAAATATTTGAAGTACTCCGATCACCTCTCTAAATACTCCTTTTCCTGCTTCTTTAGCTCCTTCTGCTCCAAAACAACTTGCTGTTGCTGCAGTGTTTCCAACACCTGTTGCTCTACCTCCATCAGTTGCTGAAACAATAGTGCTAATACTTTCCCATAAAAAGATAAGCGCATTCAAACCTGTTACAATTAATTCTCCCCATCGTAAAACTTTTGCAATCTCATTAATACTTTTTACCGCCCTAAATCCTTGGCCTGAAACTTCTTGATAAATTAATTCATCAATGTTCTCATCTAATGCACCAAGTTTACTAAATGCAAATTGCACAGGGATAATTATTTCTTGTTGTTCAGCATGTTGAAGTGCAGTATTATCCACAATCGAATAAAGATTAATAGTACAAGTATAATCAATTACCTTAGCTGCTTCATTTTTGTCCTCTAAAACAGATGAAGGGGAGAAAGGAGCAAATTCCATTAAAAGACTTAAAGATGAAACTGTAACTCCCCCTTGGCCACCAAAAACAACAAGCCTACTTACAGTAGGGGCACCAGAAGATTCACTAGTGCAAGTAAGTGCATCTGCACCGACTAGAGAAGCATGGATATCACTCCTCGGTTTCAAAGTATAACTTGCCCGTGTATGAGTTAATTCAGAGATATCTAAATCTACAAAACTTTCTTTAGCATCAGGACTTTTGATTTCCCAGAAATCTGGTTGGGTCTCTTCATCAAGTGCAAAAATCTCCATTTCATATTTACAAGAGTTCCCTTCAACATTATCGGCATCATTCAAAACATTGTTACAATCTGCTCTATTCCCTGCAGTATCCTTCACTAAGATTTCAACAGGAACATTAGAGTCATAACCACTTTTTATACTAGGAACATTAAATTCACATTTCCATAAATGAGTTTCGCCATCGCGGCTACAACCTTGCTCATTAAAACGCATCCAACCATCAAACTCACTCTCTTCATAAACACCATCTATCTCAAAACCATATTGAAATTTGCTTTCTGCATCCATAACCATGTCACGTGCATCAACAAAAACATCTAAACCCGCTTCTTCTTCTACTTCAACTCGTACAATAACATCATCATTACTAGAGAAGAAATCCTTACGACCCTGAGTAGATACTGCTTCAAATTCAATAGCTTGAACTATGGGATTAACTGAGTCTACAATAACATCAAAGGTTTGTAAATCTCCTTCATTACCAACCCTATCTTCAAATAAACGTAAAGTTACTTGTTTTGTAGTACTAGATCCTGTCGCTCTTACATTCCACCTACATTCTAAATCATTCTGAGCTGTTTCAATGCATACATCAGGCGTCTCAAAATCACTGCTTCCATCAAGTGTGAATAGGTTGAGCGCTATACCATTCTCAGGATCTATACCAGAACCGCCCTCATTTATTTTCGCTATTATAATACTCTCATCACCAGAAGCTGCATAACTTCTACCTTCAAATTGTCTTTGGGTACCTATGAATTCTATTCGTGGAGCTACAACGTCTTGAATAAATGTAGCACTTATTACAGCGCTTCCAATATTTCCATTTTCATCTTCAGCTACAATTTCAGCAGCAATCACATTTCCAGTGGGAGAAATCTCTAATCCAGTCCAATGTGCTTCCCAAACACAAGAATCTACTAAAGTAAAGCTTGGGTCACTTACAAAATTAATTTGTTCAGAACTCCCTGCAACTGCCACCAATTCATTACATTCATTAATACTTACTACAACATCTGTTCTTTGGGTTGTTCCACCAATAAAATCTCCAAAGCTTAACAATTCTAAACTTCCTAACTCAATTTGTGGTGCAGAAAAATCTGTATCTAAAGCTTTACTTGAACTAGTAGTACTATGCCCAAATTTATCTGTAGCCTTTATTCTAAAATGACGTAAACCTTCTCCACTCAATTGAGCTGACAAAATCCCATTACTTCCACCATCGCTAGAATACTCAAACTCACAAAGCTCATCTTCAGAAATTTCTATCCTTTGTAAAACATCACCAGCATCAGCATCAATGATCTCTACTTCTTCTAAGCCAACACAAGTAGCAGGTTCTTCAAATACAGTAAAAGATAATAAAACATCATCGCCATTTTGTTCAACAGTTCTAAAATCATAAGTCGGTCCTGAAGCATCTGAGATTACTGAACTAGTATCGCTACCAAGTTCTAAACTTCCAGTCGGATTATATAGACGCACACTAAATGGATAAACCCCCTCAGGGATTCCAGTAGGCAATGAACTTTCAAATGAACATGTACTAGAGAGAAGATTACCACTACAACTCGTAAAAGCTACTTCCTCAGAATCAAGATCTAAAACCACTTGGCTAGGATCAAGATCACCTTCACCTTCAACATTACTTAAAGTAGCTTCAAGAGTCCAAACATCACCATCACCATTTAAGAAACCATCAAAATTATCTGACCCATGATTTTGAGTAATAGTTACCGTTGCAGCAAGTGTTTGAGCAGAATAAACAGGAAGACTTAGCATTAAACACATAATAAACAGACCAATAGTTGAAATGTACCTGTTGTAAGTTCTCTCACTTCTTTTTCCTAATTCTTCTTCCATTTTACTCAACTAACCATTCTCCTTTCAAATTACTCCTTGCACCTACTTGTGAGACTAAATCCTGGAATTCTCCCAAAATTATCATGTCTTCTGCTAATCTTGCAGCAATATCAGGCATCTCATCTTCTACACTAAAACTTGTTGTAAAAGTTTCTGGTAAGCTACTTAAGCCTTGATTCAAAATATGAAACTCTAGCAGATTTGATGCATAAAGATCTTCTCGAGTAACAATAAAATAAGTTTCTTCACTATCTAAAACATAAGTCGCAGTCACTAAGTTATCTAAAACTGCTTGCTCCACAATAAAACAATCTTTTCTTTTTGAAGTAGTACAACGCCAATCCTGAGGTATAATATAAGGTTCATCTAAAATCACTTGATTAATCACAGTCACTTTATATTCTCCTGGGGCTAATTCAATTATAGCATTCTCATCACTTTTTACATTAGCAACAGTAGTATGGGCCCCCTCATAAACACCATCATAAGGTCCACCAACATCATGCATTCTCTCAAAGATTAAAGATACTTCTTCATTATCATCTAAATTTTTTTCATTATTAATAAAATACCATTCATTAATATGACTTCTACTTCCTGATACCTCAGTGCTTGTGATTGCCTCGTTAGGTAAAAAAAGTCCAGAACCGCTATTAAAGAAACAAACTCTTTCACTAGATTCAGACATACATTCATCAAAATTCTCTTGACCTGAACCTGCAAGACAAGCATCAACATCTACTGGACGAACACATTTTTCTAAATTTTTCTTTTTTACACGTACTTCAATTTCCTTTAAAGGATACATTTCTAACACAGGCCTATCAATTCCTGCAACTGCGTAACCTACAACCCCTGCTTCCCTCTTAAAGTCATAAGTATCAAAGATAAAATATTGAGGAAGATATCCATCTAATTTTAAATCAAGAATTCCACCATAAGCTAAAGGATAAGAAGCACCAAACTCACCATCATCCTCACTAAGGCCTAAACCACACCTATCTTCAAAAGGAACAGAATAAGCAAAACTTACCGATTCTAAAGGGTCATGATTAGCAGCATCTATTACTAAGGAATTAATAAATTCCGTATCTTTTTGTTTTGGATCACATAACAAAGAATCTTGTCCAGTAATTATTTTTGCAGGAATAAGGGTATCCGTAGTTACCGGTTTATTATTGATAATATTAGGTTCCATTGCAAAATTAAGACTAAAACCTAAACCGTTTAATGCATTAGGATCTTCAACACGAGCAAGCAGAGGGTAAGAGATATCATAAGTGTTAAGATATTTTTGGAAACTAATATCATAACTAATCAAATCTAAAGGACTATCAATAAATAAACTTGTAGCAGTTGTTTGTTGTTCTCCTGCATTAAGATCTAAATAGGGGTCCCAGTTAAAGTAATCAAAATTAATTAACAAACCATTTACATTAGGCGATTCTCCATCATCAGGAAAACCTAAGATCATATCATCATAGACTTGTTGATATACACCACTTAGTTCAGAATTAGGATATTCATAACGAACAAAATTATCTGATCCTGCAAAACGAATTGTTGGGATATAATTAAGAAGAAGACTTTTCAAGTTTTCTTCCACTAAAGGTGTTGCCCAAGTTTGTGAAACTACTTGATCATATTCTATTTGTAATTTTGGAGGGAACTTATCTTGAGCTAAACCTGTATGGGTACTCAAAACATTGAGTGTATGATACTCTAAAAAGTTTGTATCTTGTTGTAATTCAGAAATCTTTGATGCTACGCCATAGAGGTGTTCTAAATCAACATCTAATACGATGAAGAATGTTTCCATTTCAGTTGTCGCTCCACCACGTTGAGCTTCTAAAGGCATTTTTAATGTGAAATCAACAAAGCCATTTCTTGCCCGTGCGTGCGCTTCTTTTTCATCATAACTTACAAAATAATTCTGTTTTTCAAATACAGCATAGTTTTGTAAACAAGATTCAACATTCTCTTCAATAAATGTTCCTAATTGGTGTTCAATGCTCAAACCCTCTTCCTCAATATGTAATGGAGGCCTTAGACTTGAAATAGAAATGCCATCTCCACCATTTTCTTCTGGATTATAATACCAATAAGGAACTAAAATTGGATCTAAAATTAATCCGTCAGAATCTGTTGGGTTTGCTAAAGAAAACTCTCCTATTGTTGCTGGATAGATATACCCACCTTGTTGTCCTAGTAAGAGAAGGCCCTGCTCAGCAACTGATGCTAAACAAGCTTCAGTATACTCTTGCAGAGCCACAAATTCTTGGGGAACTGTTTCTCTTACTGGTTGAGCTTCAACTTGAAAACTTTCTGTAACTGTAATATTTGTGATATAAAGGATAGCAGAAAATACTGCAAGAATTACTATACCTATGATTATGAATACTGTAACTTGTGCTTTCTTGTTCAACATCTATCAGTTCCCCACAATAAATGATAGATTTTTGCTATATAAACCTTACTATAATAGAGAATAAAAATAAGCTTAAAATAATTGCAGTTAACTAAACTCACATAACTTGAGCGCCATCTTTAAGACCAGAAACTTTTACTTCTTTACCATTAACTAACAGAACTTTTCCTTTGTAAACAACTTTTCCATTTTCAATAAACATTCCTGCATTTTGAAAAGTTTTAAAATCAATTTCTTGAGTATAATTTTCTAAACCTTCAATAGTTGCTTGAGTTCCTAGTGCAACTGAATCATCTTGTTCTAAGAAAGCCATATTTTTTTCTTCATCTTCTGCAATCAAAGACATTCCTTGACTCATCTCACCACGCAGTTTAGCAGGAGCAAGATTCACAATAAACAAAGTTCTTTTTTCTAGTAATTGATCAGGGGTATAAAATGCTTTTAAGCCTGCAACAATTTGTCTTTGACCCATCTCTGATCCAAAATCAACTTTCAATAAATATAATTTTTCTGCATTTGGATGATTTTTAACTTCTTTTATTTGACCCACGCGAATATCTAATGGGAATACATTTTCTGGAATTTCTTTACTGAGCTTTTTCTTTTCAGATCTTTTCTTATCCTTTTTAGGAGCTTTTTCTTCATTTTTAACAGCCAGTTCAATCTTTTCCACTAATTTCTCAGGCATAGCAATTGCCCCCTTATGTTCAAAATTAATATCTTCCCATTGCCACCCTTTGCCAAAGTGTAACAGAACAACTTCAGGACCAAAAGCTTTCTCAATCTTTTTAGAAAATTCAGGAACAATAGGTTTAACTAAAATGGATAAATTCCTAGCTAAGTTCACCATAAAAACAACTTTGCTTGCAACTTCTTTAGCTTCCCCTTCATTTTCTCGTTTCCTCCAAGGTTCAAGCTTTTGGAAATAAGCATTACCTAAATCTGCTATCTTTACAATAGCCTTTAGAGCTAATTTGAAATCTTGTTCATAATAAGCAGTATAAACCTCATCTTTTAGAGTATTAAATTCTGATAATAACTTTTTCTCATCAGCTCCCTGAGCAATACTTTCAAATCCTGAACCATAATTACGAGCAGCAAAACTGAGTGTTCTAAAACAAAAGTTTCCTAGACTTCCCATATATACATTATTACTCACTGCCCTAAAATCTTCTAAATCTAAATTAATATCTTGTACACTACGCCGCGAATGACTTGCAAAATAAAACCTCAAGTTTTCTGCACCATATAAATCGTAAAATTCTGTAGCAGTGAAAAAAGTTCCACGAGATTTACTCATCTTTTTTCCATCAACAGTAATAAAACCGTTTACACTTAGTTTTGGCATAGGAATATCCATAGCATGCAGCATAGCTGGCCAAAATAAGAAATGAAAATAGGCAATATCTTTTCCTAAGAAATGTAAAGATTGTCCATCTTTCCAATAATCTTCCCAAGTACATTCAATCCCTTTTTTAGTACACAATTCTTGAGTACTACTAATATATCCAATTGGAGCATCTAACCACACATAAAAATACTTTTTCTCACCAATTTCATCTTCTGCTCCAGGGATTTCAAAACCAAAGTAAGGCTGATCACGACTAATACACCAATCTTTTAGACCATCAGTGAGCCAAGTATTTAACCAATTCTTTACTTCTTTTTGGATTACAGAACCCTCTGAATTTACCCAAGCTTCAAGATAGGTTTCAAAAGAACTTAGTTTGAAATAATAATGTCTTGTTTTCTTTAAGATAGGTTTGCTTCCAGTAATAGTAGAATAAGGATTTACTAAATCAGTTGGTTCATAGCTTGCGTTACAAGACTCACAAACATCCCCATACTGATCTTCAGCACCACATTTAGGACATGCACCTTTGATAAACCTGTCAGGCAAGAATTGTCCTGCTTCTTCATCATATAATTGTTCAATTTCTTTAGTATAGATTAACTCTTTTTCTTTGAGTGTTTTAAAGAATAATTCTGCAAGTCTTTGGTTATCTTCAGTGTTAGTGTGTGAATAATTATCAAATTTAATTAAGAATTTAGCTAAATCTTTTTGGTGTTCTTCAAAATATTTTCCACTAAACTCTTCAGGACTCACCCCTGCTTTTTTAGAATTAATAACAATGGGTGTTCCATGCATATCTGATCCACAAACATAAGCTACATCTTTTCCAATCAGTTTTAAGAACCTTGAGTAAATATCACTTTGAATAAATCCTAATAAATGACCAATATGCAGAGTACCATTAGCATAAGGCAGAGCCATAGTAATGAGTGTTTTCTCCTTTTTCTCAATACTTGATTGTAAAGTAGTCATATAAGAAGAGAAGGAGCTGTTTTTTATATAAAGTTATTCATAAAAAGGTTCTGTCCAGAAAGAAATGCTTTGAAGAAAAAGTGAACTTTCTTAAAAAATTAAAAAAAAAAATTAAGGAGTCAAAGCTAAACAAAATTCAACTTCATGCATTCCACCAACTCCTTGATAAAAGATATCAGTGATTCCTAATCCAACAGTTCCTTGAGTAAAAACCTCACCAACCCCTAATCCTGAACTATAATCTCCGTGACCAACAATAAACTAAGAGTTGTATTATAAAATTTAAAAAATTATTATCTCAAACCTCAAAAGGAATATCATAAGACTTTACTTCAGTCCCATCAATAGTAATAACCCTCTTAATCTTACCTTTTTTCTTAGCATGAAGACGAGCTGCAACATAATCATCCTTATACTCATCTGGGATTACTACATCATCAATAAAAAGAGTACTTTTGATTTCAGCGTTTTTCTTCACAGAGCTAGCATCAACATCAAATAAAGCGAATTTCAATAAAGCACCTTGATATTCTTTATCAACTTTCAGGGTTGCAAATTTTTCTTTAATACTTCCTGGTTTTGGAGGAGACAGTTTTCCTTTTATCTCAATACCTTCGGTTTTAAATTTGATTAATACAATATATTTACTCAAAGCATCTAAGCCTTTCTTTAAATCATCAGGACTAGATGAAAATGTCAAAGTATATTTTTTTCCCCTAGAGGATTTTACTTTAAAACCAGCTGCTTCAATATCACTTTGAGCACTTTTATTTGATGTAACTAAAGCTCCGTCACCAGTCAGGACAATATCTTTACCTGCAAGCATTTCACAAATTAAATAATATAAATCAGAAGCCCATTCAAAACCAGCTTGCATTTGTACGCCTTTGCTTGTTTTTTTAATGATAACTGCTTCACGCTCATATTCACCAACACTAAATCTAGTGAATCGTTTGTGCACTAAATCATCAATTTCATTATCTACAATCTTTTGAACAAAACTTTTAACTGTCATAATAAGAATTTAATCAAAACCATTTATATTACTTTCTATTAGGCTTATAAACGCTTCACTTCAATACTCACAGCATCACGCAGAACTCGAATATCTCTAGGGCAAGTTGTGTATTCATATCCTTTATCTGTACAATAAGCCAAGATACGTAATCGGTCAGTCTCATTTGAAAATGGCACAATTACTACAAAGCCAAGTTCATCTTCACTGTGCAGAATCTTTTGATTAGATAAATCACTCAAAATCTCTTTTCTTTTGCCTAATAAAAATGCAATTCTCTCTTCAACAGAATCAATTTTTGTTAATAATCCTTCAAGATCACCATTAAAGGTAAAGGCAGATAATAAAGGTTTAATCTGTTTAATTAAATCTGGGTTCTTAAATGAGATAAATCCTCCAGTACCTAAATCCACAAGTTTCCATTCACCAAAACTGCCTAAACAAATGTCAGCATATTTTCCATCACCCAATTTTGTTCCAAAACTTCCAGAAACATCCATAATAACTAAACAAGCTTTCTCGTTACAAATAGAGTAAATCTCTTGAATATCTTGCTCAGCACAATAACCACCCAATGAATGATAAATAAAAACAGAACCTGGAATTAATTTTTTACGCAAATCTACTAAATCAATCTTTGCATCATTACAATTAATTTCCACATAATCTAATCCTAATTCTTTAGCATATCTTTTGTAAGTAAGCCATCCACCTTCTTTTGGTGCAAAAACAGTTGTTGCGAATTTCATTAATGATACTAAGATTGCAGAGTTTCCCCTATTTACAAGAGCTATATGTTCATGATTCACTCTTTTCCTTATTGCTTGCACAATTGCATCTTTCATAGAGTGAACAAAAAGAAAGAGTACTTAAAAAACTTAGCATATAAAAAAAAGTATAACTATTCATCATTTATACTTTTAAGCTGGGCTTCATACATAGAATTAAGAAAACGTCTAGCAACATATTCTGCTACATTCAAACTAGGGACCCCTGGGAGAACTGCTAAAAATTCATCACCAACACTCCCATTCACACGAGAAACACTTGAACCTCCACAAGCAATTAAATCATTATGTCCCCCTTCGGATCTTTTTTCTTCACCAATATGAGTATTAACTAAAGAAGCTAAAGAAGCTAAACCGACCCCACTATTTCTTGCAGAACATTTTAAAGCCCTGCCAGCGTCAGCTAATCTTCTATCAACCCATTCTGGACTTTCTGACCTATTCCAATCATGCATATTATTTCCATCAAATAAAAGGTAAGAATGTCCTAAATGAGTATCTTCCAAACTTTCTAAATGTTTAAGAGCAACTACTAAACCCAATTTATTTAAAGCTCCAGTAACAGGGTCATAACAAAAATTATCCAAACGATTTAATGCATCTTGATTTCTAGGCAAACTTTCTAAAATATTTTTTAAAAAAGAATAATCTTGTACTTGTTTATCAAAAAGAGAAAAATCATCTGATAAGTGGTCTCCAAGATAAGAAGCAATACTATATCCCTTAATTGAATCAGATTCTTTTTCTTTAGCTAAAGCCATAGCTACATTAGCTTCTGCAAGGCTAGAACCAATTCCAACTTTAAAAGTGATAATTCTACCTAAATCTTCTTGACTATATAATGATATTTCTCCCATAATAACCACCAAACAGTAGTGTTTATAAATGTTGCCCCACTTATAGTTAAAATACTCGTGGCTACCACTTGTGAATATACAATAAAATGAGAAATTTTATGTGCAAGAAATTGAAAATTTCTTTACAGCAGTGGGGATTCAGTGTATCAGAAATAAGTAACATTACTCCTGTTTAGAAAACTCAACACCAAAACGATTATGCCACATCAAAGCTTGCATCAATTTCTCTTGTTCCAAAACACCAAGAACTTTTCCATTTTTCCCAAGTTCTTTTACAGGGATTCCTGCACCTTTCTCAGACATCATTTGTTTAAATCCTTGATAAGCATTCACATCAGGAGAAACTGTTTTCAATTTTTTTATTGGAAACATAATTTGAGAAATTTTCACTTTTCTTTGCATACCAGGACCAATACTTTCAATTTTTGCTAGACTCAAGATGCCTACAATTTTTTTAGCACTTCTTTGACCACGAGTTACCAAATAATATTTTTGTAAGTCTTTTTTGTGTGTCTTCAAGAAATCAGAAAATCTTTGTTCAGCTTTAACTTGATGAAGATCTGTAGTCATCAGATCTTTTACTTTCCATTTACTCAATTTTTCTCGAACAACAACTTGTTCATAACTTACATTTGCTATAAAGTGTAAAAATGCTCCTAAGAAAATTAACCATAATCCACCACCAAGCCCATTAAAGATTTGAAAAACACCAACTATAATTAAAAACCATGCAAAAAATTTTCCTCCATTACTAGCTATCTTTGTAGACCTTTTAAGGTCCTTAGTTTTCGCATGTAAAATTGCTCGAAAAGCTCTCCCACCATCTAAAGGAAAAGCAGGAACAAAATTGAATATTGCTAGGATTAAATTTAACTGATAAAGATAAAAAGTAATTGCGTTAATAAAAATGTTTGATACGCTGACAAAAACAAAATAAAATAGCCCTGCTAGTGCAAATGAAAACAATGGTCCAGCAATTGCCATAAGAAATTCGTCTCTTGGTTTAATATTCTCATCAGTAATTCCTGCTACACCACCAAAGAAAAACAGAGTAATGCTTTCAACTTTAATACCACGCGACATAGCAACAATGCTATGAGAGAGTTCATGCAATAAAACTGATATGAAAAGTAATAAGCTTGAAGCTCCACCTAAGATCCAATATTGGCTAGCATTCAATCCATCATAAAATAATGGGAAGAATCCTTTTGCTAGACTCCAGGTTAAAAGTGCAAAGACAAACCACCAAGAGATGTGTAGTTGTACATCAATTCCAAATATCTTGAAGAGTTTTAGGTTACCTCTCATTGTTAAAAAGAAATAAATGGTGTTCTTAAATGTATTGATTTTGAACCATCATTAGAGATTATCCATCATAATGTTTTCTATCAAGCATAGAACTTACGATTTTAAAATCCTTATATAAACCTTCAACATGTGCATAGACTTCCTGAATATGGGGGTGATTTCCTAAGAATTTGAGTTCATTCAATCTTCTTAAACTTAGTTTTTTAATTCTATCTATCGCTTGCGATTTAATTGATTTTAGTTCTTGATTAGATTCTAATAAATCTATTAATTTAATTAAATGTTGATTTAACTCATGGACTAATGTTGCAAAATCAGCACCTATTTCTTCTCTTTGCCACATCTCTCTTAAAATTATTAGGATTTGTTCGGCATCATCTAATTCCTTGTGTGCTTTTTTTAAAGTAGTTTCTTCTTTTGATTTTTCTACAATTTCTTCTTTATTTGCTTCTTTTATTTCAGAGCTTGTTCTTGTAAAAAACCCTTTGATTAAATTAATTATTCCCATCTGAGTTTAACTTTTTTCTAGCTATATATCTCTTTTGATTGTGCATAAGGCTTGTAGTATCCCGTTATTAAGGCTCAAAAAATTAATAAAGAGGTTTCTTACAATAAATGCCATGGTTAGTATCCTAAAAGTTCCTATGCATCTACTCACACCTGGTATGAAACAATACCGTGAGGCAAAAGAAGAAAATCCAGATTGCGTTATAATGCTTCGAATGGGTGACTTTTATGAACTATTCTATGAAGATGCTGAAATAGCTGCTCGTGATTTAGAGATAACATTAACAAAAAGAGGTAAGGGTGAAAAATCAGCACCATTAGCTGGTGTACCTTATCATGCACTTGAAGGTTATTTAGGAAAATTAGTAAAAAAAGGACACAAGGTAGCTATCATTGAACAACTAGAAGATCCAAAAAAAGCAAAAGGTTTGGTAAAGCGTGGTTTGGTTAGAATTGTTACTAAAGGAACTTTGATTGAGTCTTCATTGCTTGATGCTAATTCTAATAATTATATTTTTGCTCTTACAAGTATCGGAAAAAACTACACTTATGCTTTAGCAGATTTATCCACTGGAGAATTTGTTTGTGCTCAAGTTGAAAATGAAGAAGGAGTTTTAGCTGAAATTCAAAGAAGGTCGGCATCAGAGTGTATCATTCCAGAGAGTTTGTTAGTAAATCAAGATTTAGTTGAACAAATAAAGAAAATTGGCGCAGTTGTGCATGGTTATCCTGATTATTATTTCAAAAAAGAGAGAGCTGAGAGAAATTTATTAGAACATTTTAAAGTTTCAAGTTTGTCTGCATTTGGTATTGAAGATAAAGCGCAAGAGATTACTATTGCAGGAGCATTACTTAGTTATTTATTAGAGACACAAAAGAATTCTTTATCACATTTTAGATCTTTAAAACAGTTAAAACACAGTGATACTATGCAATTGGATAGAAGCACTTTGATGAATTTAGAATTATTGCAAAACATTCATGGAGAGAGTAAAAAAGGCACTTTATTTTCTGTTTTGAATAAAACCGTTACTTCACTTGGTACTCGTTTGTTGAAAAGGATTATCAAAGAGCCTTTGTTGAAAAAAGAAGAGATTGAAAAAAGATATAATGCCATTGAAGAGCTGAGTGATACTGTCATTAAACGTGAAGATATCAAAAAGATTCTCTCTGAGACTTACGATTTGGAAAGATTGATAGCTCGTGTTAATTATGGGAACGCTTCTCCGAAAGATTTGATTGCTCTGCGTGATACATTAGGAAAGTTGCCTAGTTTGCTTTCATTATTACAAAATTTTGATTCTGATTTACTAGTTGGAATGAAAAATATGCCTAATTTAAAAAAAGTGTATGATCTTCTTTATTTTGCAATTCGTGATGATGCTCCACTCACAATTCGTGAAGGTGGAATCATTAGAGATACTTATAATGCTGAGCTAAAAGAATTACTTGATATCAAAAGGGATTCAAAAAAGTATCTTCAGGAAATTGAAGAGAAAGAGCGTGCTAAATTAGAAATTTTGACTGGACTGAAAATCGGTTACAATAGGGTTTTTGGTTATTTTATTGAAGTGAGCAAAAGATATTCTGATAGAGTTCCTAAAAATTATATTCGTAAACAAACCACTGCAAATGCTGAAAGGTATATTACTGAAGAATTGAAGGTTGAAGAGGATAAGATATTAGGTGCTGAAGAGAAAATTAAAGTGCTCGAGTATGCATTATTTCAAGAAGTTTTAACAGGTGTGAAGGGTGAGACTGAAAAAATTCAGGCAGTTGCTTCACAGATTGCTTTACTCGATGTTTTTTGTTCTTTGAGTTCAGTTGCAATGAGTAATAAGTATGTACGACCTTCTTTTAATGAGTATAATAGTATTAGAATTAGTAATGGGAGGCACCCTGTTATTGAAGAAATTGAAGACAGGTTTATTCCAAACTCCGTTCATTTAGAAGACGGAGAGATTATGATCATTACCGGGCCAAACACTTCAGGGAAAAGTACAGTAATGAGACAAACTGCATTGATTGTATTAATGGCGCAGGTAGGTTCGTTTGTTCCTGCAGAGGTGGCTAATCTTAGTTTGGTTGATAGAATCTTTACTCGTGTCGGAGCTCATGACGACCTTAGTTCTGGTCAGAGTACCTTTATGGTGGAGATGTTGGAGACTGCAAACATTTTGAATAATGCGACTGAGAAGTCACTTATTATATTAGATGAAATTGGTCGTGGAACCAGTACTTTTGATGGTGTATCAATTGCATGGAGTACAGCTGAACATATTTATGGTAAAATTAAAGCTAAAACTATGTTTGCTACGCATTATCACGTTCTCAATAAGTTAGAAAGTAAATTCGATAAAATTAAAAATTATAATGTTGCTGTAAAAGAAGTGAGTGGTGAGATTGTGTTCTTGCGTAAGTTGGTTGAGGGTGGTACTGACCAAAGTCATGGGGTGCATGTAGCAAAGTTAGCTGGTATGCCTGCTCCAGTTGTTGAAAGAGCTCGTGAGATTCAATTAGTTCTTGAAGCTGAAGATGAAATGGTGAAAAAGATCAGATCTAAAAAAGAGGTTGAACAAATGGGTTTGGATAGCTTCTCTAGTTGAATTATTTTCATTTCGCTTCTGCACAATCATAATTTTTATAAAGCAAAATTCTTGTTTTTCTTTTGAGGGAAAGATGGAACTTAAGCAAAATACCAAGTTTATTATCATAACTGGTGGAGTGCTCTCTGGCTTAGGTAAAGGAATTGCAGCTGCAAGCATTGGATTCTTATTATCTTCTCGATTAAAGGTAACCCCCATCAAATGTGAAGGTTATTTGAACATTGATCCTGGAACCATGAATCCGATGGAACATGGAGAAGTCTTTGTTTTAGACGATGGTGAAGAAGCAGACATGGATTTTGGCCATTATGAACGATTCATTGGTGTTTCTTGTAAATCTCATTGGAACATTACCATGGGGAAAGTCTTTCAAACAGTATTCGAAAAAGAAAGACGGGGAGATTATCTTGGTAAAACCGTACAATTAATTCCCCATGTAACCGATGTTATCAAAGAAAAATGGATCTCTATTGCTAACGATGAAGCGTCTGATATCCTTCTTATTGAAATTGGTGGCACCGTTGGAGATATTGAAACTGCTCTACATATTGAAGCTGCGCGTCAGCTCAAACGTGATTTAGGGCCAGAGAATATTTTGTATGTACATTTGACTTATGTCCCCATTCCAACTGGAGTAAATGAACAAAAATCAAAACCAACACAACAGAGTGTTAATTTATTACGTCAAATGGGAGTAAGCCCAGATATTATCATTGGAAGATGTGAACAGATGCTCACTGAAAAGATTAAGAAAAAGATTGCTACTTTTTGTGATGTCGAAGAAGAAGCAGTAATTACTGGTTTGGATGTAGATTCTATATACAAAATCCCATTAATATTTAATCAAGAGAAATTGATTGATATCATTCATAAAAAGTTGCAGATTTACAGCCCTCCTGATCTAAGTAAATGGTCTGAGTTAGTGAGAAATATTGAAGACCCTGAGCATAAGGTTAAAATTGCTATTTGTGGAAAATATACAGAACTTGAAGATTCTTATGCAAGCATTGTTGAATCTTTAGTACACGCAGGAGCACAGCATAAAACAAAGGTGAGTATTCGTTGGGTTGAGACTTCTAAATTAAAAACTCAAGAAGATATCAAAGAAGCTCTGCATGCAATCGATGGTGTTATTGTTCCAGGTGGTTTTGGTACAAGAGGAATCGAAGGAAAAATTCAAATTATCAAATATGTGCGTGAAAATAAAATTCCCTTCTTAGGAATTTGTCTAGGAATGCAGTTAGCAGTTATTGAATATGCAAGAAATGTTTGTGGTATCGCGGATGCGAGTTCTTCTGAGTTTGAGAATCCACATGGTTTGACTCCAGTAATTGATATCTTACCTGAACAAATCAATGTTACTGAAAAAGGTGGTACTATGCGTTTAGGTGCATGTGAAGCTGTTTTGAAAGAAGGAAGTTTAGCTTATCGTTTATATCAAAACAAGAATGTTTCTGAAAGACACAGACACAGGTATGAAGTTAATCCCAAGTTCCATAGAGTTTTAACTGAAAATGGTTTAGTTATTTCTGGTATGTCGCCAAATGGAGTCTTGGCTGAGTTTATTGAAGTACCTTCACATCCTTATTTTATTGGAACACAAGCACATCCAGAATTAAAATCTCGATTAATGCGTAAAGCACCCCTATTTTATGGTTTAATTGGTGCAGCTTTGGATAAGAAAATTTCTGGGAGTAAATCTGAGCTAGTTCAAGAAAATGTTCTTGTTAAAGAGTCTTCTAAGAATTCTATTGAATAAAGCTTAAAAAAGGGTTCGAAAAGATCTTCTTATGAGTGAACTAAGACATATTGCTGTAATTATGGATGGAAATAGAAGGTTCGCTAAAGAGAAGTTTCTTATGCCAGGGAAAGGTCATGAAAAAGGTCTTGAAATTATGGAAGATATGATCTTTAATTGGGTGAATCACACTTCTGTTAAAGAATTAACTTTCTATGGTTTATCAATTCAAAATTTTAAAAGAAATGAAAGCGAGATTAATTTTTTACTGGGATTATTTTCTAAAATGCTCAATGACTTTTTGAATAGAAAGGCTAACAGATTGAATAGTGAGAATATTAAAATCAAATTTATTGGAAGGCGAGAGATGTTTTCTGAAGAGATCCAAAAAAAAATAAAAGATTTAGAAGAAGCCACTAAAGATAATGATAATTTAACTGTGAATTTAGCAGTAGCTTACGGTGGTCGTGAAGAGATTTTAGATGCTATAAATAAAGCCATTACTTTTAGAAGAACTGACGCTTTTACTATGGAGGAATTTAGTAATAGTTTAGAGTTAAAAAGTGAACCAGAAATTGTTATTAGAACAGGTAAAGGTAATACTCGTACTTCAAACTTCTTAATTTGGCAAACTTGGTATTCTGAATGGTTCTTTGTAGATAAGTTGTGGCCTGAATTTACTAAAGAAGATTTGATTGACTGTATTGAGAAGTTTTCTAAAGTAAAAAGAAATTTTGGGAGATGAAATATTTAATTCACCCCACAAATATTTAAATAATATTTTTTCTCAGACACTGCTATGCCAAAAATCAATATTCTACCAGAAGATCTAGCTAACAAAATAGCTGCTGGAGAAGTTGTAGAAAGACCAGCTTCTGTAGTAAAAGAACTTGTGGAAAATGCACTAGATGCAGGAGCTTCAGAGATAAATGTAGAAATTAAAGATGCTGGAAAAGAGCTTATCAAAGTTACTGACAACGGAGAAGGTATGGATAAAGCAGATGCTAGAAAAGCAGTTTTAAGGCATGCAACAAGCAAGATAAAAGTTACAGATGATTTATTCAACATAATAAGTTTAGGTTTTAGAGGTGAAGCTTTAGCGAGTATTGCAGCAGTATCTCGTTTGAGTATAGAGACAAAACAAGAACCAGAGATTGAAGGTTTCCAAGTCCACGTTGATGGTGGTGTTATCAATAAAGAAAATATTATTGCAACAAACAAAGGAACAGTAATTACCATCAAAGATTTATTTTTCAACACTCCTGCTCGTAAAAAGTTCTTAAAAAGTGATTTAATAGAATTGCGACACATCATTGATATCGTAACCAAATACGCATTAGCAAACCCAGAAATTTCTTTTACTTTAGTTAATGAAGGTAAAGAGTTGCTCAGTGCTCCGAGTACACAACACCAAAGAGACAATATTGCTTATGTCTATGGACCAACAATAGCTAAAGAGTTACTTCGCGTGAGTCATCTACATAAAGAAGGTGTTAAAGTTGAGGGTTATTTTTCAAAACCGCTTTCTGCACGTAATGATAAAAATCAACAAGCATTATTTGTTAATGGTCGTTGGGTTAAAAATAGTGGGATCTCCCAAGGAATTTATGATGCTTATCATTCAATACTATTTACTGGAAAACATCCAATTTATGTACTCAATGTTACTTTAGATCCAAAAAGTATAGATGTAAACGTGCATCCTAACAAAACTGAGATTAAAATTGAACAAAAAGAGTTAGTTTATGAAGCTGTCTACCAAGCATTGCACGGCACACTTAAGAAAAACAATCTTATTCCTACTTTAGATATCGAAACTGATTCACAAATTACATTTGGTACCCCTAAAGCTCCAGAGAAAAAAAGTAGCCGTACAAAGTATGCTTTTGAAAAATCTGAACAGACTGTATTTCCTAAAAAGGGTGCTGAGGTTAAGGTTGAGGCTAAGGTTGATCTTAAAGGAAGCATGAGTCATGATGAATTGGATAAAAATTCTTATCGAACTTTATCCCGTGTACCTCAAGTAAAAGAATCTGTCTCTGCTACTTATAGTGCAACTGTGCCTGAGACAAAAGTTCCTGAAACTGTGCTGAGCCCACAAGTTGAGAAGAAGGTAATAGGGATTCCAGTTGTAAGCGAACATGAAACAGATGAAACTTTTATCCCAGGTTCAGTTAAATTTCCAGAGATGAAAATTCTTGGACAGATTCATAAAACATTTTTCGTTGCAGAAACTCCAGGTGGTATGTTACTCATTGATCAGCATGTTGTACAAGAGAGAGTATTGTATGAAAGGTTCATGCAGCATTATTTGAACAAGCATGTAGAAACACAAGTTTTGTTAGAAAAAGACCTACTTACTTTTACCACTCAGGAAAAATTAGTTGTTATTGAATATCTTGAAAGATTAAAGGGTTTAGGCTTTGCTTTGGAACATTTTGGTGAAAATGATTTCTGGCTCTCTTCTGTTCCTACACTTCTTGGTAGGACTCAAGGAAAAGAGTTAGTTTATACTATTGTCAAAGAACTAGGCGAAGGGAAGGTAAAAGAGATTGAGAATATTCAAGAAGAAATTATTACCATGATGGCCTGTAGAGCTTCAGTTAAAGCTGGCAATGTTTTAACCATTCCACAAATAAAGAAACTAATGCGAGAATTAGTTGACTGTGAGCTACCATATACTTGTCCCCATGGCAGAGCAATTGTAGTTAGAATCGATGCCGAAGAACTTGAGAAAAAGTTTTTGAGACACAGTTAAGTCCCATAAAAACTATTATTTTTAAAAAGATCCTTATTTAATGCTGACACCACATAAATAAAATTTGATCACAAAAACCCACATTATTGTAAATCTGTTGATAGAAAAAAGCCTATAAAATACTTCTTAAAGATCTATGTGTTTAATAGATTACACAATAGAATCACGCAACAAAAATTATCCTAAAAGAAAAATATGATTGATTTGATTTCTCCTTATTTAGAACGAAGAGCTCTAAACTAAGAGTTAGAATGTTCAAAACATCATGTGCTTTTGAATTACTTTTCAAAATATTAGTATACAATATTGAAAAAGCAATAAGAATGGTGAAATAGATATTGAAATGCCAATAGTATTTATTCAAAGCAATTGTTTAAAAATAGGCTATTATTTCAAGATATATGGAGGATTTAACTTTAGAGAAGGCATTAGAGAGGTATGATTTAAACATAATTGATTCAGGTGCATTTTCTGGAACAAACAGAATAATTAGAAAATGTAGTCCAAATAGATTTTATAGGATTGTTGATGACCACGATTTAATAATAAAAGAGATTGTACGCCAAGAAAAATTAGAGAGAATTTTAACTGGAAGGGATTATGTTTGTACAACAGATGAGATAAGAAAAGAGTTATTAGTATATTCTGGAATTATTGAGCATCAAATAAGGTATAAATCAAAAAGAATAAGAGAAAAAATTAGATATTACAAGAAAAAACAAAAACAAAATTTGATTAGAGAATTAAGACCAAAAATGTTAAATTTTAGTAGAGTATCAAATTTAATCCTAAGTAATATTAAAAGGTTGGAGATATTATCATACAGTGAGACTCCGTTAATCTCTAAACTAGGTGTATCAAAAGGTGACCGGTCACTGGTTCAAGCATCACTATATTATAAACAAGAAGGGGCTAAAACATCAATTTATACAAGAGATTCAGATATAGGAAGGGCAATGTTAACATACAAGATTTCTAATGGGATAGATTATGAATTTTTACCAGAAATCTATTGGGTTTATGATAATGATAAAGTAAGAAAGATTGACATATCACATTTAAAAAAACTCTAAAAGATTAATGGCAATCTAAACTGACCTAAACCATAATATTTATATGTTTATAAGTTTAAAATAGCTTATGACTAACAAAGAGATGAGATGGCAACTTGGAGACATAGTTCAAGATGGAAAGTTTGATACAATTTATTCTGAGATTGAAAGTGATTTATCACAATATGAGGAGTTCAAAAAGAAGCTAGGAAAAGATTTGAGTGAAAAAGATTTCAAAGAGATTCTAGAATTCAATGAACAGTTCAAAGAAAAGTTGGCCAGACTTGGTTCATATACCAGTTTAATTTTAGCTGGAAACATTAAAGATCAGGGTGCAAGAGTATATCAAAGTAAACTGGATTACCTTTCTATTAAAATTAATGAGGCTACTATTTTCTTAAGCCATTGGCTTAAAGGTCTTAAAAGTGAAGATTTAGAAATCCTAGATGATAAGAACGCATCACGTTTATTCAAAAGTATTCCTGATTTACAATTTGCATTAGAACATTCACGTTTAGCTGCTAAACATACTTTAAGTGCTAATGAAGAAAAGCTCATTCACAAAAAAGATGTTAATGGCATCTCTGTTGTTTCTGAATTATACGATTTAATCACAAACGATTTTAAGTTTGTGATGAAGATAAAACAAGCTGATGGAAGTGTTAAAGAGATTAAAGTTGATAATCAAGAGAAACTTGTTTCTTATGTGCGTGATAAAAATCCAAATGTAAGAGAAGCTGCTTATCATGCACTTTTTGAGCCTTACCAGCATCATAAAGATAAATTGTTTATGATCTATTCTGCAATTGTAAAAGATTGGGTTATTGAATCACAAATGAGAGAGTATCCTAGCTCAATTGCAATGAGAAATTTTGCAAACACCATTCCAGATAATGTTGTTGAAGTTCTTTTAGATGTATGTACAAAAAATATTGGTATTTTTCAAGATTATTTTAAATTAAAAGCTGAATTGTTGGGTGTTAAAAAGTTAAGAAGGTTTGATATTTATACACCAATTGCTGATACTACAGAACAAATTCCATTCGAAGAAGGGCAAAAGATTGTTTTTGAAACCTTTAAAGAATTCTCTCCCGATTTTGCAGCAAAAGCTAAATCAGTTTTAGAAGCAGGACATTTAGATTCTCATCCAAGAGAAAATAAAAGATCTGGAGCTTTTTGTATGAGTATAGTACCTGACGTACTCCCTTATGTATTAACAAATTATGATAACAAAGAAAGAGATGTTTCTACTTTAGCTCACGAATTAGGTCACGCTATTCATGATATGTATGCTAGTAATCATTACCATAGTGTAACACATGCACCTTTGCCACTTTGTGAGACAGCATCCACCTTTGGAGAGATGGTTGTTTTTGAAAAAATGTTGAGCAAGGCGAAAGATGATAAAGAAAAGAAAGCAATGCTTATGGATAAATTGGCAGATTCTTATGCTACCATTATTCGTCAAAACTATTTCATTAAATTTGAAATTTTAGCACATGAAGCTCTGCAGAAAGGCATTCCTATTGATGAATTAAATAAAATTTATCTTGGAACACTTAAAGAACAATTTGGAGATGCAGTTGAAGTCGATGATGTCTTCCAATACGAATGGTCATATATCCCACACATTTTCCATTCACCATTTTACTGTTATGCCTACAACTTTGGTGAACTGTTAAGTTTAGCTTTGTTTTCTAAGTATAAAGAAGAAGGAAAAGATTTCTTACCTAAGTTTGAAAAAATTCTCAAATCAGGTGGTAGTCAAGAACCAATTGGGCTATTGAAAGAAGTTGGTGTTGATATCACTGATGAAAAATTCTGGCAAGGCGGGTTTAAGATTATCCAAGGATGGATGGATGAAGTTAAGAAACTTTGAACAAATCACCTAAAGCTATAAATAGCTAAACTTTTTATTTTTATTATATGGCAATGAAGTTCAAAGGGCTCACTTTAGATCCTTTCCAAGAAAAAGCAGTAAACGCTATTGAGGAAAATCATTCTGTTGTAGTTTCAGCACCAACTGGTTCAGGAAAAACGCTTGTTGCTGAGTATTTAATTCATAAACATAGAGATGATGATAAAAGAATTATTTATACCGCACCAATTAAAGCTTTATCAAATCAAAAATATAAAGATTTCTCTGAAGAATTTGGTCAAGAGAAAATTGGTTTAATGACTGGTGATATAGTAATAAACCCCACTGCAAAGATTGTGATCATGACCACCGAAATCTATAGAAACATGGTTTTAATCTCAGACGAATCCATTAAAAAAGTAGCTTATGTTGTTTTTGATGAAGTGCATTACATTAATGATATAGAACGAGGTTATGTTTGGGAGGAGAGTATTATTTATTCACCAAAAACTGTGCGTTTCTTATGTTTATCAGCTACCATTCCAAACGCTGAAGAATTTTCAAATTGGATTCAAGCAATTAAAGGTCATGTTGTACAAACAGTTACTTCAGATTTTAGAGTTGTTCCATTAACTCACAATTTTTATGATGAGGAGTTAGGTATTACAGATTTAAAGACAATTAAACAAGCAGCAGCAAAAGATAAAGATATTCCTAAGTATGGAAGATCAAGAAGAGGAAAGAGGAAAAATCATTATTTCAAAGCTACTTCAAAAAAACCAGACCATATTCATTTGCTAAAACTTCTTGGTAAAGGAAAATTTCCTTGCCTTTTCTTTAACTTTAGTAGAAAAGCTTGCCAAGATAAAGCAAAACAATTATCTGAATCAGGCATGTTCAGAAGAGATTCTAGTATTACCAGTTTTGCTAACAAAAGAATGAAAGAGTGGCCAAGCGATGTGAAAAAATTACAATCTACTATAATTATGAAAGAAGCTTTGAGTTTTGGCATAGGATTTCATCACGCTGGTTTGCTTCCTCTTGTAAAAGAGCTTGTTGAAGATCTTTTTACAGAAGGAAAGATTAAAGTGCTCTATGCTACAGAAACTTTTGCTGTAGGAATTAATATGCCTGCTAAGACAGTTGTCTTTGATGCACTACGTAAATACGATGGAATTTCTTTTAGGTCTTTGAATACTAAAGAATATTTTCAAATTGCAGGGCGTGCAGGTCGTAGAGGTATTGATAAAGAAGGTTTTGTAGTAAGTATGATTTACCGTCCAACTTTTAATTATTATGCTGTAAAAAAGTTAACCTATAAAGATGTAGATCCAATCAAATCTCAGTTTAAATTGTCTATTAATACTGTGCTTAATTTAATTGATCAGCATCCAGCAAAAGAGATTGAAAAGATATTACGTCTAAGTTTCTTCTCCTATCAAAAGTTTGGCAAAAAGTATGCAGAGGTTCCTACTGAAAAATTATTATTTAGGTACAATCGTGTGAGAAAAAAATTAACTAAACACGAATTTGTAGACAAAAAAGGTAAATTGACATTAAAAGGTAAATTTTCCTCTAAAATCTTTGTAGATGAAATGCTAATTGGTGATTTATTTGCAACTGGTTGGTACAAGCATCTTAATGAATATCAAACCCTTTTATTATTAGGTGCATTAGTTTATGAACCTAAAGAGAAAACTAAAATTTTCAAAACTTATTTAGGTAAGGAGTATAAAGAAATTCGTAACATGATTAATGAATCACCACACATTATGAAACTCGATTCTAAGAAAAAATTAGAAAATTTAGACGAAGTTACTTCTTTTATTCATCCAATCTATAATGGAAAGACTTTCTTTGATTTAATGAAGAATAGTAATTTGTTAGAAGGTGACTTAATTCGTTTCTTTGGACAGATTTTAGATAGAATTGGGCAAATTAAAAAAGCAACTACTGACGATAACTTAGTTACTTTAATGGACGACTTACAAGGACTAATTATGAAAGCTTTAGAAGGGATTTATTTGGTATAGTATTAATTCTTAAAAAATTTAAAGAAAGTCCCAAAAAAGTAAGAACTTAATTGGGAATAAAGTAAATCTCTTCACTTTATTTATTCTTTACCGGTTAGACCTAATACACCGACAGCGATTAAAGCTAAAGTAGCTACCCATCCGCCCCATGCACCAGTTGATACACCTAATAATGGTAATAACCACATTAAAGCAATCAAAAGCCATAACCAAGGAGTTAATTTTTTATCCATAGTTAAACACCTCTTTTAGTTTTGATAGTTAAACTATCAATAGTAATAACGAAATTGTTCCTTATAAACTTTGCTCTTTTTAGTAGGGTAAATTGAGGGAAAACATATAAAGGTAGAGAAAATAGTATGAGTAATGAATACCCGCATATTTATTATAGGTTTAGGAGTAATTCTAATTCTTCTATTAACATTATTTCTCAATACTTAAGTTCGCATTTCTTTTAATAGATATGAAAAGTAAGGTGAAGTATACTTTTTTGCTAAACGTTCTACAATAAGTTGTGGTGTTGATTTTGCTAAAACATTAATTTTAGGATTTCTATTTACCACTAGCTCTAATTTCTCATTTAATCTTTCAGCTTCAATACCATCAATTCGTGCTTCTTTACATTCTTTAGCTAACTCTTCACCTAAATGCGTTACAAGAACAATATCTACTGGTGATTGCTTAGTAATCCAACTCAAGGTTGCTGAGAGTATTTTAGAGGCTGCACCTGGTTCGGTAATACTTTCAATCTCATCTGCTAGAAGTAAAATTCTTTTTGTTTTGTTTTCTCCAAAGGCTGCAAAAGATCTTAACGTAGTTTCAAACGCTCCACAACCAACCGTTCCTGAAGATTTTTTGAAATAGTGAATCTCATCGTATAAGGCTATCTCTGCTTCACCCTCGACAAAAAGCCCCATCATTGCCAACAGATGTGTTTCAGTGATAAGATTGAGTAAAGATGTTTTCCCCCCTGAATTTGCTCCAGTGATAATTGTTTGCGCTCTATCTAGATGGTAATTAATAGGAACTACATCAATGTTAGATTCTGTTAAAGATCTGCTTTTGATATTTTTAAGATTAAAAAATTGTTTTTTATTATTAGTTACTTTTGGTGGATTATGTCGCGCGAAGCTCTGTCCTAAAGTAAGTAAGAGATCAATTTCTTCTAAAAATAATTTTACTTGTTTAATTAATATTAATTTTTCTTTGTTTTGTAAGTGAAACTTGTCTAATTGCGCATAATGTCTTTTCAGAGAAGAAGATTCTTTTTCTTTTCTAAGTAGTTCTACTTTATCTTTTTTAAGAACTAGAGGATATGCTGAAAAGTCTAGAAAAGAGACCATCTCTTCATTCTTTTTTCTCATCTCAATCTCTGTTTCTAAAAGATGTTTATCAATTAAAGTGTTAGACCTTGGAGCTTGTAAAATTTTAAGTAAATCCATACCATTAATGTTACAAGATGCTAACTTATGCTCAAAAATTTCCTGCGCTTCTGCAAGAAATAATTCTAAAGTTTCTTCATCAAATTCTTGTTTTTCAGAGAGAATAATTTCTGTGATTGCCCCAGTAATTTCTTTTAACTCATCGAAATCAATACTTTTTGTGTTTGTTAATTCTGCAATTTGTGCAGCTGCTTGGAAAAATGAGAGGTTTTTTTCAAATTCTTTAATGAAAAGTTCAGGAAACATTGCAAAAAATGATTTTTGAAAAGCTACAGCTTCTACATTAGAGTGTTGTTCTAATTCGCTTGCAAATTTAGAATCTACTGTGTATAAATACCTAATATGTGATGCATCTTGGTATTTTCTGAACTGATGCATCTGTGGAAGCATAAATAGGGGAAAATCTGCGGGGATTTTATTTTTAACGGCTTTGAAAATTTCATCTTCATCACAGAGATAGATTACATCATTTAATGGGTTTGTTTTTCTCTCTTCTTGTTGCAGTTTTTCTCTAATAAGGTCTACTTTTTCAGGAGAGAATTGTAAAAAGAAGTGTTTAGCTTTTTGTATTAAAGATTGTCTTCTTTGAATTTCATTGAGATCTTTTGTAGGATGGAATTGTTGAAGTGTTTTTTTAGTTATGTTTAATGTAGCTCTTTTTCTTATAGAATCTAAAATTTCTTTTTGAATCTTTTTTACTTGCGTTGATTGGTTTAATTCTTTTGCATATTCAAAATTGTATCTTTTCTCATATGATCTTTTAATAAAATCTGTAAATTGTTTTTGATCTAATGCTAAATTTTCTAATGGTGAAAAATAAAGAAGATTAATATTTTCTTCAATTTCTTTGTTTGTAAATTTTTCTTTGAGTATTTCCTTACATTTTGGAGAGATTTCGATTGTCATATCTTGAATGTTTAGAATTCTATTTAAATACTTAGTCCACACTTGACCAGTGACCAGTGCTACTCAGAACCTTCTTGAACATTCATTGCCATATAACTTTCTCTTACAGCTTCTAGACAACTATGATATTTATACAAAGCTACACACATAGAATCATAAACATTTTCTTTCATCTCAAATGTGCTGGGATATTTTCCTAAACTATTGAAGAGTCTTTCCAAAATCCACTTGGTCTTAAGAATTTTCTAACTCCTAGGTCTTTTTCCTTCATATAATTGTTCTAAAACCCTTACTTCAAGACTATCTTCTTCTTCTAGACTAAGTTACCTTAAATGAGGGTTTTTTAAAAAGATTTAGGTCAAACGAAGAAAACCTTTATAATACAAATCCCATTCTCAAAAGAGATGACAATGAACTGGGTAGAATTACAAGAGAAGTGGCAATTAAAGTGGCAAAAAGCAGAATTAGGTAAAGCTACAAGAGATGAAAATAAAGAAAAATTCATGATGATCTTCGCTTATCCGGGAATTTCTGGTTTTATGCACGTTGGTCATATGCGAGGATTTTCTTACACAGATGCAATTTGTCGTTTAGAGCGTATGAAAGGTAAAGAAGTCTTTTTCCCAGTAGGTACTCATGCTTCAGGTAACCACGCATTTGCTTTTGCAAACAAAGTAAAAAAACAAGATGCAAAATGG
>CAYWPT010000002.1:62444-99738 GCA_964460605.1 uncultured Methanosarcinales archaeon | reverse complement strand
GGATTAATTATCTTACTTCAAACGGTTGCCCTGAATCAAAATTAAAAGATCTTGAAGACCCTAAAAAAATGATTGAATATTTTAATGAAGTTTATGTTGAAGATTATTGGAAAAAGTTTGGTTTTTTAGCAGATTGGTCTTCTTTTACTTCTACAACCAATAAAGATTATGAAAAATTTATCCAATGGCAGTTTAGAACTTTGTTCAAGAAAGATCTATTAATTCAAAAGCCTTATTTTGCTACTGCTTGTGTTGTCCATGGACCTGTTGCAGTAGATCCGTCAGAAACTGATATTAGTCAAGGTGGGAACGCAGAGAAAAATGAGTACACTTTATTGAAATTTAAATTCAGAGATAATGCAGGTGATGTTGATTATTTAGTTGCAGCTACTCTGAGACCAGAAACTATCTACGGTCAGACAAATTTATGGATTAATCCAGGTGCACAATATGTACGAGTAGAAGTTGAAAAAGAACATTGGATTATGAGTAGAACTGCTGCACAGAAATTAAGTTACCAAATTGATGATGTTATTATCAAAGAAGATGTTCCAGTAAAAGACATGCTTGGTAAAACAGCAATAGCTCCAGGAATTGAAAGAGAAATCCCAATTTTTCCTGCATTATTCGTAGATGAGAAAGTTGGATCAGGAGTCGTAACTTGTGTTCCAAGTGATGCACCTTATGATTATATAGCTTTGAGTACATTACAAGCTTCGCCAGAATTAAGAGAGAAGTATAAACTTGACCTAGAACAATTAACAGAAGTGAAACTTATTCCTATCATCCAAACTAAAGGTTATGGGGAATATCCAGCTAAAGAGGAATGTATCAAATTAGGAATTAAGGATTTAGATGACACTAAATTAGAAGAAGCTACAAAGAATGTATACAAAGCAGGATTTCATTCAGGAGTGATGCGTGATAATTGTGGAAAGTTTGCAGGGATGAGAGTAGCAGACGCAAAAGAAGCTATGAAATTAGAATTGCTTACTAGTAAACAAGCTGGAATTTTTCATGATCTAAGTGAAGAAGTTATTTGTAGATGTGGAGAAAAGGTAATTATCAAAAGAATTGATGATCAATGGTTCATCAGATATTCAGATTCTGAAATTACTGAGAAAAGTAAAGATCATGTTGCAGAGATGAATATTTATCCCTCAGAGTATAAAGAACAATTACCAGCCATTTTAGATTGGTTCCAAGAACGAGCTTGCGTACGATTAGGGAAATGGATGGGAAGTAAATTTCCACTTGATAACAAATGGACAGTTGAACCTATTAGTGATTCTACTTTGTACCCTTCATATTATATTGTGTCTCGTTATGTTAATGATGGAAGATTAAGTTGTAAAGAGTTGAATGATGATTTCTTTAATTATGTTTTTTTGGGTAAAGAACCTTCTGAAAAAACCGATAATTTTGCAACGTGGAAAGAAGTGAAAAAAGATTTTAATTACTTTTATCCTCTTGATATTAATCTTGGTGGAAAAGAACACAAGACTGTACATTTCCCAGTATTTTTAATGAATCATGTAGCTATTTTAGATCATAGTAAATGGCCAAAAGGTATCTTTGTAAATTGGTGGGTTACTGGAAAAGGAGGAAAAATCTCCAAGAGTAAGGGTGGCGCAGAACCAATCCCAGAAGCTATGTCTAAATACGGTGTTGATGCCATGCGTTTTTACTACGCACACATAGGGAGTCCTCACGTTGACGTAGTATGGACTGAAGAAACAGTTCTGCATTACAAAAACGGACTTGAGAAATGCGTAGCATTAATTGAAGAAATAAGTTTAGTTACAGATAACAAACAATCAGCAATTGATGTATGGTTAGAATCAGAATTTTATAAATCTGTAAATAAAATCAATACAGCTCTTGAAGGGTATAATCTTCGTGAATTATCAGCTGAGACTTATTTTGGAATTTTTGACCATTTTAGATGGTATTTACGTAGAGGTGGATCAAGTAGCACTTTATTAAAATTATTGACAAAAGAATGGATTAAATTAATGTGTCCGATTACCCCTCATCTAGCTGAAGAATTGGCAGAGAAGTTTGAATTACGTGAAGGAGATTTTGTTTCCACTTCAACTTGGCCAATTGCAAGTGAAGATGAGATTAATCTAAAAGCAGAAGCATCAGAAGAAATGATTCGTACTACAATGAAAGGCATGAGAAAAGTTCTTGAATTAGCTAAAATAGATAAACCAAAAAAGTATACACTCTTTGTAGCTGAAAGATGGTTATACTCATTTGTTGAAACAGTAAAAGGCGAGCTAGGACATACTAGGAATTTAGGTGAGATTATTCGTAAAGTTATGGAAAATCCTGATTTTAAAGAGAAAGGTAAACAGTTAAGTAAAATGATTTCAGCTTTTATCAAAGATCAAAGTAAATTACCTAAGATTGTATTAGACCAAGATACTGAATTGACAACAATGCGTGATGCAGTTGCATTTTTGGAGAAAGAGTTTGGCTGTGAAGTTGAAGTTTTAATTGCTGAAGTTTCAGATGAAGCTAAAGCAAAACTGGCAATGCCGGGTAAAGTTGGAATTCTTGTAGAATAAACGCAAGTAGAAGTGAAAAAAATCAATCCGTAGTGTTGAATAGGGAGCCTCTCCATAAAACTATGCCATGCACTATGCTTAGATACGCTACTGAAAAAAAGAGAAAATATTATTTATGTGGGAAAGCCTAAAGAAGAAAAAATTATATAAAGAAAAAAACACTTAACTTATTATGATTTTACTTTTACAAACATTTGGCATTCTTTTTGGGGCTTTACTTATATTTATCTTAGCAGAAGTTATTTTAAGAAAAACTCTTGATTTAGGTGACCATTGGGGTTGGACTGGATCATTTTTAGGTTTAACAGTGTTAAGTATTGGGACCAGTTTGCCTGAGATTCTTACACATATTATAGCAAGTATTGACATTCTAAAAGATCCTAGCACTTTTAATACACTTTCAGCATTAGTTGTTGGGACTAATATTGGGAGTGATATTTTTCAACAAAACTTAATTCTCCCATTAGTTGGAATTGTTGGTTCGATTATAATACTTAAAAAAAATTTACTTAAAGAAATGGGTGGGCTTATATTTGCATCAGCATTATTATGGGTATTTTCTTGGAGTGGACTGATTACTAGATTTGAAGGGATACTTTTAGTCCTAACTTATTTAGCTTATCTAATTTACTTGAAAAATGGAGAAAAAAGTAAAAAAAAGATTGCAAAAAATCATCTTTCAAGATATAAATTATTTAGTTCAATGATATTAATATTAATCTCTTTTATACTTGTTTCAGTTGCAACAGAATTTATTTTAAATTTATCTGAACAAATTGTTGCATCAACAGGAATTAGTGCTTCATTTTTCGGGGTATTAATTTTAGGGGTTATAGCAGCTTTACCAGAATTAAGCACTTCGTTAGTTGCAGTAATAAAAAATAAAAAAGAAATCTCTGCAGGAGTATTAATTGGCAGTAATATTACAAACCCATTATTTGCCCTTGGTTTAGGAGCAATGATTTCTAGTTATTCAGTCCCTAATGTTGTCCTTATTTATGATTTACCGATTAAAATTGTTACAGCAGGATTACTCTACATATTTTTATTTAAGAATGAAACATTAAGGAAAAGAGAGGCAATTTTTATGATTGTATTGTTTTTCATATATTTAGTTTTAAGACAATATTTATTCCCAATAGATTTCATCGCTTCAATATAAAATGATTAGAAACAAAAGAACTAGAAGAATTATCTCTTATAAAGAGATTAGAGCGAATAATTTGTTTTCACAAGGGCATGGTTTAATGTTTCGTTCTCGACAGAATCTGATCATGGTTTTTACTGTTTTATGTTATGTTTCTTTACACAATTTTTTTGTTTTTTATCCTTTAGAGATTTTAGTTTTAGACTCTAGGATGAAGATCATTGCAATTAAAGAAGAGTTTAAACCTTTTACTTTTTGGTCATTTCGTGATCAAAAAGCTAAATATTGTATTGAACTTGGTTTAGAAAAAAGTAAAGGACTTTGTAAGATTGGTGATGTTTTAGAGGTCTCCTAACAACAATGGAAAAAAAGTCAGAGAGTTATATTTAATTAAAAATAAGCTCAAACCATCAGAAAAAATTTGATTTTTTATATTACTTGTCTTACGCAATACAAAAGTGCCTTTACTGATGGCCCATCATCTCTTCATAAATCTCTTGAAGTCAAAATATTCGTGACAACAACCAGTGAATACACTAGTGGATTAAAAGTTGCTTCTGAATTAAAAGTATAAGTTTATTAATACAAACTTTATATTCAAATCATGAAGCTCAAACAAGTTATTGTAGGTCTAGCAATTGCAATAATTTTTACCCTATTCATTAATTATGGGATTATGACTTTTTATGATAGACCATTGTATGATGATTTCTGCCCAAACTTATTTGAAATTACAAATGAAATTGAATGTTCTGGAGCAAATGGCGAATGGTTTGAATATGCTGAAGGTTCAGTACCTAGAATTGAAGGGGAAACTGGAAATTGTAATAACAAAATGTCTTGTAATGAAGCATTTGATACTGCAAGAGAAAGTTATAGTAAAGTCTACTTCATAATTACTTTAATTCTGGGTTTAACAGCTTTAATAGGTGGAATTTTCATTGAACAAAAAACTATTAATTTAGGAGCTTTAGTTGGTGGATTATTAACTTTATTTGTAGGAACTATCTCTTATTGGGAATTTGCAGAAGATTTACTTAGATTTGTTATCTTAGGTATTACTTTAGTAATACTCATTTATGTTGCCTATAAAAAATTAGATGAAAGGTAAATGTATTTCATTAATTTTTCATAATCAAATAAAATATTTCATTTTTTCTTTCTCTTACTTTAAATTCGTAACCTAACCTCTTACACATCATTTCTACCCAAGCTCTACGTGGGGCAACCATTCTTTTTCCACTTATTGTAAATGTAGGAAAACTTAACAAAATATATTTAGCATGAAGATTTGTGATAATATTCTCACTTAACTTGTGACCTTTTCTTCTGTCTAAAACATCAGTTACTTTGAATAATAAAGCTAAATCTACTTCTGGGAGCTGACTCACATTCTCCCAATGAAGTAAATCTAAAATCTCTGCTTTTCCTTTGAAGAGAGGATAATGTTCAGAGACTTTTTGAAAAAATAAATTTAATTGTGAAATCTCTTTCTCATTAATATCATAAGCATAATATTCTTGCTTTTGCTTTTTGTTTAAGATAGACATATCTACTAAAGATAATGGGTTTAAACCAGCTCCAAGGTCTATTATAGAATTTACTTTTCCGATAATTTTGAAAGTTTCAGGATACAAAAAGTCATACAATGCTAAACGTTCTTTTGTTGACGCATGTGTCTTAAGAATCTTTTTGCTTAGTATTTTTACTTGCTTCCAATTTTTTGCATCGTGCAATTTTTCAAACAATTCTTGTCTTTCATCCAAATCTTTTTTCTCTGAGAATAAACCGTGGAATCTTCTGAGCCTTGCTCTTACTTGTTTTACAATGTTTTTATATTCTTTTGATCTTGGAGAAATCTTAGCTTTGAACAAATATTTGAGGGATTTGTAATCGTCTAAAAGAAATTTATGTAATTGTTCTTTGATAAAAGTTCTACTCATTGCTTCAAGCTCCCTTTTCTGCTTAATTGATTCTAAAAGTTTTGAAATTCTTTCTTTATCAAGCACTTTGCCATGGATTTTCATAAAGCCTAAAGGATTGTTAAGTTATAAAAAGCTTTTTAAAGCTAGCTAATGTATTGTTATTGAATGAAAACAAAAAAAAACTACAAGGAAGAGCGTACTGGATTCAAAAAAGTATGGCACTTTCTTTGGCATGAAGATTCAGCTGCTAGTTGGATTGCAAATGTAGTTATTGCTTTTCTTATTATTAGATTTTTGATATACCCATTTTTGGGGGTAGTTTTAGGAACAAGTTTCCCAGTTGTTGCAGTTATGAGTGAGAGTATGGAACATGGCTTACATGATGGAAGAATTTGTGGACAAGAATTTGTAGAGTTTCCAGAAAGTTTTGATTCATGGTGGAACATCTGTGGGTACTGGTATGAAGATATGGGAATAGATAAAACAGACTTCTTATCTTTTTCTATGAAAAATGGTTTTAATAAAGGAGATATAATTGTTTTATGGCGTGCAGGTGAAGTAGGAGATGTCATTGTATTTTGGGGTCCACGACCACAACCAATTATTCATAGAGTTGTAAAAGAGTGGGAAGTTGATGGAACTGCACATTACCAAACTAAAGGTGATCATAACAAAGAGAGTTTTGGTGGTGTTAATGGAGAACTTGATATTGAAGAGGATAGAGTTATTGGAAAATCTGCAATGAGAATCCCTTATTTGGGTTGGGTAAAAATATTGTTTGTTGATTTTTTAAGTTTATTTGGTGTAAACTTATCTTAATAGTTTAATTCTATTACATTTTCTGGATTAGGGAGTCTTCTACCTAATTCAGTATGGATATATCCCCTAAACCTTGCATAAAATTGCTCTAGTTGACCTTGACAATAGTTCTCATGATCAAAAGTAGTTGCATAAAGAAAACCTTCCACGATATCACTTACCTCTCTAGTTGTAGTAGAAAGCTCTTTATTGAATACCCTTCTAATGTATTCTCCTTCTTCAAAGATTTTTACTAAAACTGGATCTCTGTGTCTTAGAGCTAAATTTGAAATGTGTACAATATCTAAGAGTATTCCTAGTGACATGGGAATTGCTTTTTTTATCCCTTTTATAAAATTAACTCAGTTTAATGTGGCTTGTTGAAAGTCATAAAGTTTTTAAATGGAGATGCTATTTTGAAAGCTTGGTGAATTAAATGTTTTGTCCAGACTGTGGAAGTATATTAATGCCTAAGGAAAAAAGTGGAAAGAAGATTCTAGCTTGTAGCTCTTGCCCTTACACAAAAAATCCAGAAGGAGAAACTATTGAGATCAAAGAGAAAGTATCCGATGGTAAAAAAATCGAAGTGCGTAGTGAAGAAGATGAATTATTGCCTAAAGTACGTACTGATTGTAAAAAGTGTCAAAATGATGTAGCTTACTATTGGACAAGACAAACACGTTCAGCTGATGAGCCTGAAACAAGATTCTTCAAATGTACCAAATGTAAGTACACTTGGAGAGAATATTCATAATGGTATTATCTTTAATTAGTGAGTTAGAAAAGAGTTCTGTGTTTAGTTCTTGGAAGGAGAGTCATTCAGATGCTTTTTTATCACATTTCTTTGCTCAAATTAATAATGAATTTAAGAAGAAAGGTGTTTGGGACATTGGTTATTATGATAAAGGAATTGAAAAGGTAACCGTTTTTTCTCAAGATGAAAAAGGAGAATTCTTTTTTAAAAATACTGATGACGTCTTTAAACAGAAAATGGATGATGTTGAAGAGCTAAAAGTTAGTGAAGTGAAAGTTGATTTTGATGAAGTTAAAGAGAAATTGGCTAATGCTTTTGCTAAAGAGTTTTCTGAACACACAGGATTATTTGGAGATGGTTTTGTTATCTTACAGACACTTAAAGGTAAAACCATGTGGAATTGTAGTCTTGTGACTAAAAAACTATCTATGGTAAATGTGAAGTTGAGTACTCTTGATGGAAGTTTCTTAGATAAAACTGAAGTTAATTTTCTAGAACAAAACGGGCAGTAGTTTAGTTATTTGTGACATTGGGTTCGTTTAATTGTGTCACTTTAATTTGTGAAAAAAATTTACTACTTGATGTGGAAATAAAAAGTTTATATAGTTCTTAGATTGAAGAAATACCGTAAGCTTAGCTTGCAAAAGAGGTGGGTATAAATGACAAAGATTTCTTATAAAGCACAAATAAATTCACAAACATTAGACGCATTTTTTGTTAAAGAAAGTAGTGAAGAGGAAGAGTAGTTCTTCCTATTTTTTTATTCTATAAGTTTCAAAAGTAAAACCTTCTTGTGAATCACTATAACTTAAATCCCATCGACTTAAATCAAGCTCAGGAAAAAAAGTATCCCCTTCAAACTCTTTATGGATTTTCGTAAGTTCTAATCTATCAGCTTGTGAAAGTAGTGCCTCATAAATCTGTGCACCACCAGCAACATACAAATCAACGCCCTGGCCTATTCTAAAATGATCTAAAGTTGGAGCAGCTTCAATTGCATCATCAATAGTGTTATAGAAAAAAACACCTGGCTGATGGTAACTTTCATTTCTTGTCAGAACTAAATTTGGTCTTCCTTTTAGAGGGCGAAATCTTTTAGGGATAGATTCGTAGGTTTTCCTACCCATAAGAACTGGGTGTCCCATGGTAAGTTGCTTAAAGCGAACCATATCAGCTCTACTAAAAACACGCATGCTTGGATCTCTTCTCCAAGGCATATCACCATCTTTTCCAATGACACCATTATCTGCCAAAGCTGCAATTAAAACAATATCCATTTTATACTGCCATTCTCCTCTTAATTGGTTTATGGCTTTTATAACCTTCAAGTTTAAAATCTTCAAATACCAATTCATCTAATGGTTTATCAGCAATAGTTAATTTTGATAAAGGTAAAGGTTCTCTTGACAATTGTCTAATTATTGCAGGCACATGATCTTGCCATTTAGTTTCATCCCTTTCAGCAGGAAGTACATCTTTAAGCCATGCCCCAATATCTTCAAAATCACTTAGATCTTGTGCAGCGCGTACCCTAGCTTGCAATTCTCCTAAATTATCTTCATACCATTGTCTTCTCTCACCATCACCAGTATAGAAATGTGCATCACCAAATGAATGAATAAATGTTTTTGCTTCCAAACCTGCTTGTTGTGCAATCAATTGTGTTAAAGCAGCATAACTCGCAATATTAAATGGTACTCCTAAAAATTGATCACAACTTCTTTGATATAATTGTACCTCTAATTCACCATCAGAAGCTGTTGCTTGAAACATTACATGACAAGGGGGTAAAGCCATACTTCCCACTTCTCCTGGATTCCAAGCGGTTACAATATGTTTTTTCCCAGTTGGTTTTCTTCTCAAGCCTTCGATCATGTTTCCAAGTTGGTCTATTTCTCTAGTTTCTCCACCTTCATCTGTGTGTTTCCACTTTCTCCATTGACTCCCATAGACTGGTCCTAAATCACCAAAGCGCTCTGCGAACTCTTCATCTTCAGCAACTCTTTGTACATACTCAGCAATTCCCTCTTTCCAAGCATCCGAATATCTTTCAGTTACTCCTTCGGGCATAATACCTTCAGCAACTAAAGCAGGAATGTTGTGATCAAAAGCATTACCATCCCAAATCTTAACACCATTTTGAGCAAGATATCTTAAATTAGTATCACCGCGAGCAAACCAAAGAAGTTCGTGGAAGATAGCAGATGAAGCCATACGTTTTGTTGTAAGTAATGGAAATCCTTCACGTAAATCATATTCATTTTGATGTCCAAATAAAGAGATTAAACCCATCCCTTTACTCCCACCTTTAAACTTTGAACGTAGGTCAGTTAAGATTCTTCTAGAATGTTCTAAATATTGTTGTGCCATAAGCGAAATAAGAATCATTTTTCATTAATAAAGATACTTAGTAAGTAGTATATAGTTTAGTTTCTTCTTCTCAGTAAAGAAAAGTAACCAGCACTTTTTTGCATCTGTTGAACCAAATCAGAAAGATCTTTTCTTTCTCTCTCTCCTTGCAGAGGATCTAATAACATCAAAGTTGGATCTCTAAACCCAATAACTAGACGCACATGATTATCAAAACCTACAAAACCATCATGTTCTGCAATATCATCCACTAAAAAATCGTATTCTCCAAAAGGAACTTGATTGTGCATATAAGATTCATAATCAAAACCTTGTCTCCCTACAAATGTTTTTATTGCATCATCATCAACATAAAAACCTTTTTTTGATGGATTCAATTGAGAAGCGATATCGTCTTGGCTAACTTCTAAGTCATGTCTTCTAAAAATTGCTTGCAAGCTAGCACAAACACAATAAGTATCTTTCTCTTGAGGAGTTAATCGATATTTCATTCTCTAGGTGTTTTATCAAATACACTTGGTAGGATGTTTCTTAATTCAAAATCAGAAAAGCCTTCTTTACTTACATATCTTTCTTCAGGTTCTGCCCACATCCTATAGACTTGTAATCCTGCCACAGGGTGACCATCTTTTAATGCTAAGCCAACATCTCTAGCCCTCATCTCAAAAATAATCCTTGATTGGAAACCTGGATCAGAACCATGACCATGCCCAGCATTAATTAAACCCGCATAATGTGATTGTGCGTTTCCAAATTTCTTTAAATCATATTCAGGAATTTCTCCAGCTAAATGAGGAGGAAGTACAATACGTTCACGGCATCTCACTAATGCAAATTCATGAGGATGCAAAATAAAAACTCCATTTTGACCTTTAACCCTTCTCTCAGGTCTAAAAAAATCTTCTGGCCTATAATGACCAGTTTTAGAAAGATCAATAGTTCTTTTATCATTTCTTGCAACATAAGCCACTAAACCTTCTGCAGGAATGTCAGCAGTAAATGGAATCATTCCGCTTCTTACAATCTCTGGGATATCTTCTTTTGAATATGTTGGTTTTCCTTGAGCATCTACAAGTATTGGATGATCACGTAAAGTAAGTTCTAATTCTGAACCGGTAAGTGGTTCTGGCTTTCCTTCATAAAACCTAATTTGAGGAATCGGAGTTTGACCTGCATTTACCGTAATTGGAAATCCAGTTGCAGTTACTTCACCAAATAAAGGACCATGGTACCCTCCAGGAATATCATCAAACTGAGGAACACCGTCAGCAAGACCTCTTAATGCAATACCAATTCTTGCTCTTCCAGATTTATTATGCATTCTTGCAGTAATGGTGTCTGGAAGTCTTAGGCCTTCTACCAATTTCATAACATATGGATGAAGTCTTTCTACCCTAAACCTTTCTTCTTCAGCATGAAAATCTACTACTCCGCTTTTTTCAAGAAGATCTTCAACACTTTGACCTGGAAAAGGAAAAGTGCTTCCCAATAAACTCCATTGATCTCTTCCAACACGCAGATCTAAACTACTTGGATTTACTAATTCCTTATCGGCACCAACAATTACTCCTTGGTCAATTAATTCTTTTATACGCCAATCTGGCAGAACACCCCTTTTCATAAGCAATAAGACTTTCTTTTTTGTTTTAAAGGATTATGGTGGTATAACAATTATTTTAACCTTTCACTATGCTACAAAATATTTATATAGCCACTTCATTATCAAAGAAACAATGGAACTAATTAAACAAGGTGCAGAAGCAAAACTCTTTAGAGATAAAAATAAAATTATCAAAGAAAGAGTAAGCAAAGAGTACAGATTAAAGCATATTGATGAGTCACTTCGTAAGTTTAGGACTCGAAGAGAAGCTAAGGTATTGCGAAGATTAGAAGAGATGCAATTCCCAGCACCTAAGTTACATGATTTTTCTGATAAAAGAATGAGTATCACAATGGATTTTGTTACCGGTGAGACCGTAAAAGATATTCTTTTAGATGAAAGACAAAAAGACAATTTTCAAAGATTAGCTGAAGATATTGGAAAAAATATTGCTATGCTGCATCATAAAGACATTATTCATGGTGATTTAACCACAAGTAATATGATTGCAATGGATGCTATGAGTAAAGTTAATTTTATTGATTTTGGTCTAGCTAAATTTACGGATAAAGTAGAAGATAAAGCTGTTGATTTATTCTTGTTAGAGAGATCAATTGCAAGCACACATTTTGATCAGCCTGACCTATTCTTTAATATTGTTTCTCAATACAAAAAAGAGTTTCCTGCTGAAGCTGAGAAAGTTCTTGAACGTTTAGAAGCTGTAAAAAAACGTGGTAGACATAAGAATAAATAATTATTTTTCGTTTATATCTTTTTATTTCAAGCAGATTCTCAAAATTTTTCTTTAATTATAATTAGTAAAATATATATACTCTAAAATTCTCTTTTTAGTCATGAAAAGAGGTACTCGAGATGTTTTTCCCATAGATATTTCTAGCTTCAAGCATCAAAAGTTTTCTTTAGACAAAAAAAAGCTTTCTCAAAAAGAATTACAAGCATTAAGAGACAATGTAAATTTGTGTAGAGATGCTATCATTTTCTTTACTGCATACGCTGGAGCAAAAGGTTTAGGTGGACACACAGGAGGTCCTTATGACATTGTTCCAGAAGCACTTATTTTTGATGCATTAATGAATGAGAAGAAAAACAAAATCGTACCTATTCTATTTGATTCTGCTGGACACAGGGTTGCATTACAATATTTGATGGCTGCTCTGAAAGGTAAAGTAAAACCAGAGAGACTCTTGCATTATCGTGAACACAAGCATGGTTTTTATGGACATCCAGAAAGGGATGAAAAGCTAGGCATACATTTTAGCTCAGGTCGTCTAGGACATTTATGGTCTTATGTTAATGGAGTTGCTTTAGCAAACCCTGATAAAAAAGTTGTTGTACTTTCTAGTGATGGAAGTATGCAAGAGGGTGGTGAAGATGAAGCTGCTAAGTTTGCAGTAGCACACGATATTGATGTGACAGTATCAATTGATATGAATAATGTCACTATTAGTGGACATCCATCCGAATATATGCATGGCTATCATATTGAAGAAATGCTGCAAGGACATGGGGTGAGTACCAGCAAAGGAAATCCAGAACATCTACAACATTTATATCAAAGAATTCGTGCAGCATTATTACACGATGGTCCAAGTGCTTTGATTAATACTCGTAAAATGGCTCTAGGTATTCATGGTTTAGAGAATAATCCTAAAGCGCATGATGTTTTGAAACCAGCTAATGCAATTCATTATCTTGATAGAAAAGGACATGATGAAGCTGCACATATGATTGTTAATGCTAAAAAGAAAAGCCATTTATTAGAGTTTAAAGGAAGTTCTATTGAAACCAAAAAGAATAGAGCAGAATTTGGTAATGCTGTGAATAAAATGCTTTCTAAAATGAGTAAGAAAGCGAGAGTGGAAAAGATTAAAGTTATTGATTCAGATTTAGCAGGAAGTACTGGTTTGAATAAAATTCATGATAAATATCCTGAAGTATTTTTGCAAGGTGGTATTATGGAGAGAAACAACTTCTCAGTTGCTGCTGGCTTTGGTATGCAAAAAGGTAAACAAGGAATTATGTCCACTTTTTCAGCATTTTTAGAGATGGTAATTTCAGAATTGACTATGGCTCGATTAAATGAAAGCACTATGCTTTGTCACTTCTCTCATGCTGGTGTTGATTGGATGGCAGATAGTAATTGTCATTATGGTGTCAACAACTTTTTTGCAGATAATGGCTTTTGGAATGATTCAACTCGATTATATTATCCTGCAGATACGCATCAATTACATTCATTGGTTAAGAGAGTGTTCTGGGATAAAGGTATTCGATTCATTTTTACTACAAGAAGTCCAACACCAATGATTTTTGATGCTAAAGGCAAAGAATTATTTAAAGGTCGAAAATTTTTTCCTGGAAAAGATGATCTTGTTAGAAGTGGCAAGGACGGTGTTATCGTAGCTTATGGTGAAATGCTTTGTCGAGCAGTACATGTTGCTGAAGTTCTTCGTAAAAAAGGTGTGAAGATTGCTGTTGTAAATAAAAGCACTTTGAATGTTGTTGATGAAGCTATGATGAAGAAATTGCTTGGTATGCCTTTTGTTTTAGTTGTAGAATCACAAAATGAGAGAACTGGTCTTGGTTCAAGATTTGGTACTTGGCTTTTAGAGCGAGGCTTTAGTGGTAAGTATGCGCATATGGGAACAAATCGATTAGGTGCTGGTGGGATTACTGAACAATTACCTTGGCAAGGATTGGATGTGAAAAATATTGAGAAGAAAGTGCGTTCATTGTTAGTTAAGAAGAAAAGAGGAAGAAAAAAATGAAAATTTTTATTGATAGTGCTGATATTGATGAGATTAAGCAAGCTTTTGCTTGGGGGATTGCAGATGGTGTTACTACAAACCCATCACTGATGAAAAAAGCAGTTGATCGTCGTAAAAAGAGAGGTAAAAGGCTTGATTTGAAAAGTTATATTAAAGAAATCTTAAAAGTTGCTCGTGGTACTCCTGTGAGTTTAGAAGTGACTGAAACAAGTTATGAAGGGATGGTAAAACAAGGTAAAGCATTGTATAAACTCTTTAATCCAGTTGCTAAAAATGTGTATATTAAAATTCCTGTAAACCCAGCTTTTAAAAATGCAGATGCGACACACTTTGATGGCGTTAGAGCAATTAAAGAACTTTCTCGTGCTAAAATCCCAACTAATTGTACATTAATTTTTACTCCTGAGCAAGCCCTATTAGCTGCTAAAGCTGGCGCTTCTTTTGTGAGTCCTTTTGCTGGTCGAATAGATGATTTAATTCGTAAAGAAAATAGAGTGAAGTTTGAAAAAACAGATTATTATCCTGTGCAAGGTCGTGAAAAGAAAGGAAAGATATGGAACGATAATGGTATTAATTCTGGGATTGATTTAGTTTCACAATGTAGCATTTTATTACGAAATTATGGTCTTAAAACACAGGTGCTTGCTGCATCACTGCGTAACACACGTCAAGTGCGTGAAGCGGCCTTAGTTGGCGCTGATATTGCAACAATTCCATTAGGAGTTATTCAAGACATGTTAAAGCATAAAAAAACCTATGAAGGTATGGAGAAGTTTACAAAAGATATTGTTCCAGCTTATGTTGCTTTGACAAAGGGGAAAAGATGATTAAGAAATATTTTTCTAAGAAAAGAAAAAGTAATATTGAGCTTATGCAAAGTTTTACTTTGAAAAATATTCCTTTCTTAGATACTTGTGTGCTTGCTGCTCTTGATTTGTTTGCTCAAGAAGATGTTCCTCAGATAAAAATTCCTTACAAAAGACCTTTGGTTGTTGGTAGTGGTAATGCTGCAGCGACAGGTAAGATTATTTTTAGAGAAAAAGATGCTATCTTTGCTGATGAAAGTAACATCCCTGAGAAGTTAAAAAGTATTAAAGCAATTGATGGTGTTGTACTCATTAGTGCTTCTGGAGGAAAACATGCTCCAGGAATTGCAGAGCTTGCTAAAAGACATAAGAAAAAAGTGACACTCATTACTAACACCAAAAACTCCTTGGCTGAGCAGTATTTGAAAAAAAAGTATAAAGAAAAGTATACTGTGTATTTATTTCCAAAAAATAGAGAACCTTACACCTACAATACATCTACTTATATGGGGATAATCTTAGGACATTCAGGAGAAGATCCAAAGAAAATTAAAAGGTTTATTGAGAAAAAAATTGATACTTTGAGATTACCAAAATTTTCTAAGTATAAACGATATTATATTCTTATCCCAGATGAGTATGAGGGAATTATTCGTATGTTGCAAGTGAAATTTATTGAACTCTTTGGAAGAAACATTGCAAGAGATGTGGAGACCTTTTCAAACATACATCACGCTACCACTGTTGCTCCTGCAAAAAATGAACTTTTTATCAGTTTTGGCAGAGAGTTAAAATATTATGGTCAACACCATTTAGTTGTCCCTCTACCAAAAAATGCTGATTATGGAACTGTAATGGCTGTTGCTTATTATGTGGTGGGAAAAATTCAAAGAAAACAGCCACAGTGGTTTAAGAAAAATATTGATACATATACTAAAAAAGTGAGTAAAATCTTTGGTCAGAAAATCAAAGCTATTGTTGAATAATGGAAAATGCACTATTTGTTATATTGGGAGCTACAGGTGATCTTTCACAGCGAAAGCTTATTCCTGCTATCTACCACTTAGTAAAAAGTAAGCATATAGATAACTTTGCTATCATTGGTACTGGACGTAAAAAGATTTCTAAAAATGCTTTATTAAAAAGGTCTGAAAAGCATATAAAAGATATTGATAAAAAAGTTTGGGCTAAAGTGAAAAAAGCATTTTATTTTCATCATTTATCATTTTATGAAAGAGAGGATTATAAATTATTAACACCATTTATAGAATCTATTGAAGAGAACCATAAGACTGGTGGAAATAGAATATTTTATTTAGCAACCCTTCCTGACCATTTTGAAGCGATCTCTAAAAATTTGAGTGAATGTAAAGTTGCGAAAAGGAATAAAGGATGGTCAAGAGTAGTCTATGAAAAACCATTTGGAGAAAGTCTTAAATCTGCAAAAAAAATTAACAAATACATTCGAAAAGTCTTTAGTGAAAAACAAATTTATCGTATTGATCATTACTTAGGAAAAGAGTTAGTTAATAATATTGCCCTTATACGTTTTACCAACAGTATTTTAGAACCTTTATGGTCAAGGAAACATATTGAACATGTACAAATCATTATTTCTGAAAAAATAGGTGTGAAAAGTCGTGGTGATTTTTATGATAAATATGGTGCCTTACGAGATGTTTTTCAAAATCATGCATTACAATTATTGGCTTTAACCGCAATGGAAGCTCCAAAAAGTTTATCTGGCAAATATATTCGTAATGAAAAAGCTGCTGTTCTACGTAATACTCGAGTAAAAGATTTTATGATTGGACAGTATAAAGGATATAAACAAGAAAAAGGTGTTAAAAAAAATTCTAAAACAGAAACTTTTGCTACCATTCATGCTTGTATAGATAATATTCGTTGGAGGGGTGTTCCTTTTTTTATTAAATTAGGGAAAGGCCTTGATAAAAAAGAGACTACAATTCATATCAAGTTTAAAAAAGTGAATTGTTTACTCTCCAAAACATGTCCCTCAGATTCAAATTATTTAACTATTCGTATTCAACCAGATGATGGTTTCTCATTTGAGATTAATTCAAAAGTTCCAGGAAAAGACGATTTAGTAAAAGCTGTGAAGATGGATTTTTGTGAATCTTGTTTATTTGGTCCAAATACCCCGCAAGCATATGAAGTGTTGTTAGAAGATGTCTTACTAGGAGACCAAAGTAACTTTGTGCGTAAAGATGAAATTGAGTATGCATGGAAGGTCACTGATTCTGTGCAAAAACGTAAGAGAGGTAAAAAATTGTATACTTACAAAAAAGGGTCAAAAGGCCCTAAAGGTGATAGAAATTGGAGAAGAAAACATCACCTACAGTGGAAATCTTGAGAATGGAGAAAAAAACAATTATTTGTATTGATCGTGATGGAACCTTAATTTATGATGATAAATACCACCTAGGTAAAACTAATAATTGGCGTGGGAAAGTGAAAATTTTGCCAGGTGTTATTGGTGGGATTAAAAAGTTACAAAAGTTGCCTAATACTCGTGTGTATATGATTACAAACCAACCTGGAGTAATAATTAAAGATTTTAAGCTGCTTACTGATAAACAAGCACACGATGTCTGCAAATATATTGTAAGTTTGTTAGGTAAAAAGGGTGCACATCTAGATGGATACTTCTTTTGTGCACATGCTAGTCCAGCTTATGTAAAGAAAAGATCAAAGTATACTTTTGATAAAAAGAAAGTGTGTAATTGTGTTTGTATTAAACCTCGCTTAGGTATGGTTTTCAATGCTTTAAAAAAAGAAGGGATTAAACGTAAGGATGCACGTGTTTATGTTATTGGTGATAGGGCATCAGATGTACAAACTGGTGTAAATTCAAAAGGACAAGGTGTGTATGTACCATTTAAAGGTGAATCGTCTGAGATAAATAAAGTAAAAAAATTAAAGAGAAAATATGGAAAAAAAGTTTTTGTAGGGAGAAGTTTTTTAGATGCTGTGCGTTTTGTTTTAAAGGAGGAGAAAAGATGAAGATTGTTATTGTTTATGGATCTGTTCGTGGGTCTAGTCAAGGGATTAAAGTTGCAAAATTTGTTAAAAATCAGTTGAAATTAAGAAAACATAAAACATTTTTAGTTGATCCTAAAGTGCATAAGTTACCTTTATTGAATAAAATGTATAAAGAGTATCCTAGGGGTAAGGCACCTAAGGTAATGATAGAGTTAGCTAAGCAGTTTAAGAAAGCTGATGCTGTTGTTGTAGTAAGTGCTGAATATAATCATTCTATCCCTCCTGCTTTAAGTAATATTATTGACCATTTTATGAAAGAATACTTTTGGAAACCTTCTGGGATTGTAACTTATAGTGCTGGTCCTTTTGGTGGAGTGCGTGCAGCAATGCAACTTCGTGTGATCTTAGCAGAAGTAGGTATGCCAACTATCCCTAGCACTTTTCCAATATCAAAGGTGCAAGATTCTTTTGATGCAAAAGGTAATGCTATTGATAAAGCCTATGAAAAGCGTATTGTTAAGTTCTTAGACGAATTAGAATGGTATGCCACTGCAATGAAAGTTGCTAGAAAAAGTGGGGTGCCTTACTAATGAAATTAGGATTTGTAGGATTAGGTCGTATGGGTGGAGCTATGGTGCAGAATTTAGCTGAGCATGGACATTCAATTATTGCATTAAATAGAAGTCCTGGAAAAACTAAGAAACTTAGTCGTAAGAAAAATATTACTGGTACTTATTCTTATGCTGAGATGGTTTCTTCTTTAGGTCGTGGAAAGAAAATTGTTTGGCTTATGATTCCTGCAGGAAAACCGGTAGATGTTGCTTTGAAAGAGATTGTTCCTTTGTTATCTAAAGGGGATATTATTATTGATGGAGGTAATTCCTTCTATAAAGATTCTATTCGTAGGAATAAAACTGTTTCACGCAAAGGGATGCATTATTTTGATTGTGGAACTTCTGGTGGAATTGAAGGTGCTAGGCGTGGTGCTTGCATGATGATTGGTGGTAATGCTAAGGTCTTTAAGAATATTGAAGTATTGTTTCGTGATATGTGTGTGAAAAACGGGTATGGGTACATGGGTAAATCTGGTGCAGGTCATTTCGTAAAAATGGTACATAATGGAATTGAGTATGGTATGATGGGAGCAATTAATGAAGGTTTAATGGCGGTTGATAAGCATAAAAAAACTTTTGGCACTGATATGAATGAAGTTGTCAAAGTTTACGCTAATGGGAGTATTATAGAAAGCCATTTAATGACTTGGCTTTGGGATGCATTTAAAAAAAAAGGTTATTTAGAAAAAGTTTCTTGTGAAGTTCCCCATGGTGAAACTGAAAATGAGATGGCTAAACTCGAGAAATTAGCTCCAATGAAGATATTGCAGCAAGCTCGAGAAATGCGTAGGAAATCACGTAAGAAAGGGTTATGTGGTCAATATATTGCTACTATGCGTAATCAATTCGGTGGACATAAGGTTAAGAAGAAGAAATAAAATGAGACTATAATAACTTTTATAAGTGATCATTCTTGAAAGAAAATATGGTAAATATTAAAGAAAGTTTAGAGTGGAGATATGCAAGAAGGAAGAAGGTTCGTTTTGCTATGGACGAAGTTGTCAAATTTAAAAATTGATTTTATAATTCTTTTTTATATTTAGTGAAATTTTTACAAACATGACCATACCTTTTTTAATCCAATCTAATAAAACTTGCCAATGTCCCCCCTAAAAGAATAATAGGAGTTTCTACAATGTTAGGATTGAGTATGTTCTTAATATGGGTATTGATAGTAACTGAAATAATTGGTGGAGCTGCTTTAATTTTAGGATGGCAAACAAAAATAATAACTGCTTTATTAGGGATTATTTTAGTTGTAGCTCTTTTTAAAATGCATTTGGCACAATTTGCGTTAGGCGGTGGAGATACTGTTCGTGCTTTATTCCAATTAGTAGGAATCGCGGCATTAGTAAACTTATACTTAACTGGTCCTGGAGAATTAGCTCTTGGAAACAAGTAAATTATTTTTTTTTCTTTTTTATTTTAAGTAATTATTATAAACACTAAAATTCTTTTCTTATTATGGCAACAATTAAGTTTCTCAAAAAAGAGGTCCATATTTTACACCTGATTATGCTTTTCACAAGTAAAATTATGATACTCTTAGGGGTTATTCTTTTGTGGACAGATTTTGGTCTCCCTTATACTTATGTTTTAATGTTCGCTGGATTCTTATTATTGATACCTTTAATTGGTCTAATGTATAGAGAAGAGCTTGTTCTTGAACATTGGTTAGTTAAAAAATTGAGGAAAAAGGGAAAAAAATAACAAAAATGGCTACGCAACACAGTTATCACTTAGGTTCTGAATTGTGCCGAAATTAATATAAACTCTTAATCATTGATAGTAGTAGGTGTTAAATGTTTAATAATAAATTTATCTTGTTTGTATTTGTTTTATTTTTTTTAGTAACTTTAGTTTCAGCTGAAAATTTCACCCTTATAGAAGAATTAGGCGCTGGAATTTCAGGTTCTACTAAAAATATGGAATATCAACCAGCAGTTAGTGCTTTAATTAATCAAAAATTTGGTGGTGATTTTTTTACAGGCGATGTAAATCTTTCAAGAACTGGAGACGTTATAAGTTATAACACTCAATCTCCTTTATTTTTTTCCAGAAAAGCAGATTTGTTGGGTACTATGTTTTGGGAAGAAAATAGTGGTTCAAATTCAAGTACTGGAACTTATGCTTTTGATGGAATCGACGATGTGATTGTTTTTGGAGGTGCGGATACAGGTTTTGATCCTTCTTGTTCTACTCAGAAAAATTCAACTTCTTTTATAACTATAAATAGTACAAATAATACAGGGGTCAGGTCTATTTATTCTATCAATTCAAGTTTAGATTTTTACCATATGCTTTATCTTAATCAAAGTAATTTAATGTACGGATTTTTTAATTCAAGTGATGATTATGGGACTTATTCTTTCAATACTAGTTATCAAATTGATGAAAAAGAAGTTTACACCATTCTTTGGAGGACTGAAGCGGATAGTTCTACAATAGCAATAAATATTACTGTAAAAAATAAAACAAATACTACTAAAAAAATGTATCATGATTTTGCTATTGAAAATTATATAGTAAAATCTGATACAGATTCATTATATCTTGGTGCCAGGGGTATAGATGACCCAGACAAGAGTTTTTTTCAAGGAAATATTGAATATTTTCAATCTTTTTGTGAATTGAGTTATACTGATGATAATTTTCTAAACGAAGAAGATTCAAGTTATCTTTTGAATAACCCTGACTTTTGGTTAATTTATCCAATAATTTCGCATTATACTAACAATTTTTCAGTTGGCAATTTTAGTTCTTTAGCAAATTCAAGTTTGTGGACCTCTTTAAATATTACTAATGGTTCTATTTGGTTAGGTTCAGGTGATATTTTTGTTTCTTCAAACATTTTTGATTATACCAGTTCAGAACCATATATCATGGCGCAGGCAAGAGCTGGGGATTGTGGAGAAAAATTAGATGGTGTTGAATGGATAAATTCAACAAGAATAAACACAACACATTATTTTGATGAAAATGTTGTTGGAGAATGTTTAGAGTCAAGAATATTATTTGAAAATACAAATTATACTACTGGTTTAATCTTTTATAACTATTCAGTTTCTGGTAGAGAAATTTTTAGTACTGAAATTAATGATTTAGGCCTAAATTATAGCTCTCTTCAAATTGGTTCTATTTTAATTGGAAACATATCTGTGATTCCAAATAATACTGAATTAGTTAATGTCATATTTAATTGGTATGTTAATGATAATTTAAATTATAGTGAAATTATTTCAGGGATTAGTGTCAATTCTTCAGTCCAAAGTAATTTTTCCACCATAAATTTAAGTGTTAATGATATTGTTAATTTTACTGTTCAAGCAGATTCTCATGGGGGTGGTTTAAGTGAAATTCTTGAAAGTTCTTCATTAACAATAAGTGCTGATAAATTTCCAAGTTGGGAATTAAATAATACAAACAATCCTACTGATAATAGTTCACTATATGAATTTAATATAACTGCTATTGATACAATCGCTGTTGATACCGTTTTATTAGAATCAAATTATAGTGGAAATAGAACAAATTATACCATGAATTTGTTTAGTGGAAGTACAAAGGATGGTGTTTATAATTTCAGTTCTTTTATTCCAAGTGGTTCATTTTATTGGAAAGTTTATATCAATGATAGTTCAGGAAATATTAATGAGACTGATACTTGGATTTTTTCAGTAATAGAATTTACTGAGTCTGTTAGTTCTTCTAGTACTAGTTCAAGTGGTGGCAACTCTGGTGGAAGTAGCGGTGGTACTATAATAATTTGTGCAAAAGATTATATCAAAGTTGATGGTTTTTGTAAAAAAGAGCTTTTAATTGAAAATTCTAATGAAAAAAATGAATCTATTAATGAGGGGGGAGACATTATTGATCTTATTGAAAATGATTTATTAGTTGAGGGGGAATTTTTTGTAGAAAAAAGTACAGAAGAAGATAAACTTCTTTTAGGTTCAAATAATTTTCTTACAGGTTTAGCTATTGCAAACTTTTCAGATGATTTAATCACAATAAGAACTTTTTCTTTAGTTTTAACTTTTTTCACTACAATTATATTAATTATTATTGCTATTTTTTGGATTAAAAAAAGCAAGAACCTTTTTGATTATGGAAAAAAATAATAATGAACCTAGTTTGCTCCTAAGCATCCATTAAACTTATGATTTATTTAACACTTCAATAATCTTAGTTTTATAATCTAATGGAAAGATAGAATATAAAGGGAAAAATATAACTCTATTCAAGCTTTAAACTTAAAGGACGGCTTATACCTTGATAATCATCCAATCTTCTCATTCCTGATTCATATATTGCATTTATTATTCCTATTAATTCTTGATTTTGAACCATTGCTAATCTATTTATTTCTCTAAATTGCCACAGTTCTCCTCCTAATTCTTTGAAAGCTAGTCTGGTGGAATGAATATTTAACCCATCCATGAATAAACTATTTTTGTGGTCTATTCTAAGCATTGGTTGATCTTCTACCATAAACGCAAGTCTTTCTGCTGTTAATGAAGTGTCCATTGTTTCCCAATCTATACCCTTAAAATCACCTAATTTAAGAATTTCTTCTTTTTCACTAAGGTAGATAATCATACTCCCTCTTTTTCTTCCTTCACTTATATTATAAACTGGGTGAATATTTTTTCCAAATTGATTTATTCCTCTTGATTTTAAATATCTTTGAATTTCATCTTGTGTTGGAAGAAATCTTTTTTTAAAATCTCGATCAAATTTTCTCTCATTCCCTTCTCTTAAAAAATATCGGAGCTCTTCTGAAGTTAAATCAATTTGTTCAGCCATATAACCAAATAAAAATAAAGCAGTTTCCTCTATTTTTCCTAATCTTCTGAAATTATAAACACTAGGTTTATTATTAACTATGGGGCAATTTACCAAAATTGTTCCTTCCAAAAGAACATTACTTATTAATTCTTGAATTGAATAATCTCTTAATGGTAAATAATCCTCATCACCTCCAAAACGTTCTAAGAGAGTAGAATAATCTAATTGAACATCACAAGAAAAAGATGCTAAAGGAGTTAAAGGTAGTTTATAATCTTCATCTAATTGATCCAAAGTTTTGTTCAACCCCCAAAATAAACTATCCCCCCTATAAATTGCCATTTCCCTTATTTCTCGTTTGATTATGGTTCAACTACAACACTCAATTCGTCAGCATAAAAATCATCCCTTTGATAAACTTCTCCTGAAGGAAATGTAACTTTAAGATTATCAACCAAATCATTTTGTCCAATACCAAACATTACTTTTTCCGCTCCAAAAGACCCCATACCTGGAGAAAATGAACTTCCATAAAGATAAGTTTGATTAGCTAAACCTTCTACAGAAAGCTCAATTTTAGTGCCAATTGCAGGTACACCTGATTTTGTGAAAAGTTCGAAAGACAAATAATTATTTCCATCAACACCATCATTTCTGTAAATTTTTGAATCTGTTTCATGTGCTCCGCCTAAAACAATATCAGGTCTTCCATCACCATCAATATCAACTCTTGAACTTAAACCCATATAATCTCCCCATTGATTCTCTTCAGATAATGTAGTTTTATTTGTAACTTCTCTTATATCTCCAGAACTATCTATAAAGTATGCAGCTAAATTACTATAACCTAATTCTCTTGTTTCATTATGTATATCTGTTTTTCCACCTGCAATTAGGATAAGTGGGATCCCAGTGCCAGAGAGATCAGCTGAGTCTATACCCCATGGTGTTTGTTTTGGTGCTGAAATTTCTGATAAAGTGAAATTTAAATATTCAGGTCGAATAAAATCAATGAAAGCACTAGTATATTCTTCAGGAATTTCATTTATTGGTATTGAAAGATATTCTTCAGGAATATCGTCCAAATTAAAGGGAGCAAGGTTTGTTTGTTCTATCGAATATTCATCTGTTAAATCCTTTAAACTTTTATCTTCTCTAGATCCAGTAGGGTCTCCAAAGACAAACATGTCTTTATAATCGCTTGTAACAAACAATTCAGAAGTCTCAAACCCAAGATTTAGCTCTAAACCTCCCATAGGATGAAACCTTGTCATTCCTTCATAGTGTGTATATTCTGGGAATAATTCCCAAGTCATTCCGTCAGGAACAGCTTTAAATTCTTCATATTTTGGCAAACTTTTTTTTTTGGGATCATCCGTAAAACCTGCAAAACGATATATACCACTTGAACCTTCGGGAACAATAACATCTTCATGATAATCAGTAGGATGACCTAATGCTAAAATCATTCTCTTTTCAATACCTTCACTTTCTTGCCAAGCTCCGATCGCGTAGGATTGAATGATGGAATCTCCTGATATAACATCATCTCTTAAATCCCAACTACCATCCTCTTTATTGTGAAGAAGGACTATTGGAGCTAAAGGATTTTTATAATCAAAAGTATTAGCTCTAATAAGTATATCAGTTAAACCATCCTTATCATAATCAATTGGAAGTATGGCCATTGCACCTGAAATAATTCCTCTAAATTCTCCATCATAAAAAAGCGGATCATTAATAGGACTAAAAGTCCAATCTTCATTATTTATGTGAATTAATGTTTTTTCTGGAGAAAATTCATAAGTTCCAATAAAATCTAAATCTCCATCTCCATCTACATCAATTAACCCACAAAATCTAAATGGGTTACCTAATTCTACGTCACTAATTATATCACTTAAATAAGGTGTTTTTGGGTGTAAAATTAGTTTATCCTCTTCCTTACTATATTGATAAATTGGACCAATCTCTTCATTAGAACTTGTTGAAACTTGGTTACAAAAAATAATTTCAATTAAAGAACTTTCATCTATATAATTGGACTCATCCATATCGATGTCACCTAGTGCTACTGGACTATTTCTTGGTAAATTATTGGTCTCACCAAATAAATAATCTTCAGATATTTTATTAATCTTAAAATTATTTAAAGCTGATTCTGCAATTTCAGTAAGATTAACACCTTGAAATTGTTCAACATCAGTGTCTTCACTAAGAATTCCAGTATCAAAACTATCATTTAAACCTTCAGGGGTACAAGCTTGAGAGGTCAATCCCAATAAAAACAATTTAGATAATTTATTTTTCATATGATGTCACCACTCTACTGAGACTAATTTGTGCATTTATAAATTTATTGGTACTCAAGTAGCTATTTAGGGATTAAATCCTTAAAATAGCTTTATTTTTTCAAGTCACTTTTATATGCAGAGGACTTTGCGAAAGTAGCTAATCTAAAAATTCCTTAATTCAATCACCAAAAAAGCAAAAACCTCACATCTCCCCGTCTTTTTTTCTTTGCAAAAGCATGTTTTTCATGCTTTTTTAAAAACTGACGCTAAACTAAATGTTTCAGTTGTAGCAGATTATAAGAGGATATAATTAACTACAATATTTTATTACTTGTAGTTCTTTTACTTATCCCTGGGGTCTTTGCTGATACAGACGATTTAAAATTTGCAGGAATAGAAGTTGAAGAAATATTAGACGTTGGAGCTGGACTATTAGCTTTTGCATTAGCAGGAGTTACTTTCCTAGCTTACAAACGTGATGGAAGAAAAAGAATCACAAGTCTACTGGACATTCTCACATAAGCTTTTTAAAAGAGATCAATATTTTTAGTATATGCTACAGGACATCATTGTCAAAGGAGCTAGAGAGCATAATCTCAAGAATATTTCTGTAAAGATTCCTCGGAATAAACTGACTATTATCACCGGGCTTTCAGGTTCAGGAAAATCATCTTTAGCATTTGATACAATTTATGCTGAAGGACAGAGGCGTTATGTTGAATCACTCTCAGCGTACGCTAGGCAATTTTTAGGTATTATGAACAAGCCAGATATTGATTCTATTGAAGGCTTGTCTCCTGCAATTTCTATTGAACAAAAAACTACGAGTAAGAATCCGCGTTCCACAGTGGGAACAGTAACAGAAGTCTATGATTATTTACGATTATTATTTGCACGTATTGGAATTATTCATTGTCCAAAATGTAATGAAGAATTAAAGCCACAATCCGCTGAGAATATTACTTCTTTGATTATGAGTGATGAGGGAAAACAATTGATTATTCTTGCTCCGATTATTCGTGGTCAAAAAGGAACACACGAGAAAATATTAGAAGATTTAAAAAAAGATGGTTTTACTCGAGTACGGGTTAATGCTAAATTATACAAACTTGAAGGGTATAAAACTAAAATTAAATTAGAAAGATATGAAAAACATTGGATTGAAGCAGTTATTGACCGTGTTAATGTTAATGAAGAAAATAGACTACGTTTATCAGAAGCAGTTGAACATGCTTTAATTAAGGGAAAAGGAACATTAGTTGTACTTGATCCAGATAAAAGGTATGAAGAAAAACAAATCGGACGTGGAGCAGGAGAAACCACTTATTCTACATTTGGTGCTTGTCCAAATCATCCAAAAATGGTTTTTGAGCAGTTAGAACCACGGATGTTTTCATTCAATTCTCCTTTTGGTGCATGTAGCACTTGTTTAGGTTTAGGACAACATATGGAAATCTCTCCAGATTTACTAATTCCTGATCGTAGTAAATCGATTATGCAAGGCGCTCTTATAGTCTATGGTAAAATGGATCTGAAATGGCGTGCACAGCAAATGGCAGTTGTAGGTAGATTGTATGATTATGACCTATTTACCCCAATTCAAAATTTTACAGAAGAACAATTAAAGGTTTTATTGTATGGTACTGATGAAGTAATTAAAGGGAAATGGAGTACTGGTGCAAACATGCAAATGAAAAATGGTTGGGAGGGAGTTATTCCACAAACCATGCGATTACACAGGGATACTCATTCAAATTATCGTCGTACTAAGTTCGAGAAATTAATGGAATCACGACCTTGTCAGTCTTGTAAAGGTAAACGATTAAAAACAACAATATTAGCGGTTAAAATTCGTGAACGATCAATTATTGATATTACTGATATGAGTATTGAGAATGCATTATCATTTTTCGAAGTCTTACCTGAACACTTAGGTAAAAAGGAGAAATTTATTGCGAGTCAAGTGTTAAAAGAAATTCGTGATCGGTTACATTTCTTAAATGATGTTGGCCTATCTTATTTGAATTTATCACGTAGTGCTCGAACTTTGTCTGGTGGTGAAGCTCAGAGGATTAGATTGGCTACACAGATTGGTGCAAATTTGATGGGAGTACTTTACGTATTAGATGAGCCAAGCATTGGCTTACATCAAAGAGACAATAGTAAATTGATTAAAACTTTACATAAGTTACGTGATTTAGGTAATACTGTTTTAGTTGTTGAACATGATGAAAATACCATGCGTGCAGCTGACCATATTATTGACATTGGTCCAGGTGCAGGAGTGCACGGAGGACATATAGTAGCTTCTGGTAGTATGAAAGACATTATGTGGAACAAAGAAAGCCTTACTGGCAAATATTTGTCTGGTAAAGAAGGTATTGAAGTGCCTTTAGTTCGACGTAAGTTTGATAAAGTTATTTCATTATGTGGTGCTGTTGAGAATAATCTTGATGAAATTGATATAGATTTACCCATTGGTGTTTTATGTGGAATTACTGGTGTGTCTGGTTCAGGAAAATCTTCGCTTATGAATCAAACATTTATTCCTGCTTTGAAAAAGAAATTAGGTATGGTAGCTGATAAGGTTGGTAAGCATGAATCGCTCACTGTTCCCAAAGAGATTCGTAAAACAGTTGTTATTGACCAAGATCCTATTGGTCGTACGCCCAGATCAAACCCTGCGACTTATACAAAGATGTTTGATGATATTAGGAAAATCTTTGCGAACTCTAAAGAAGCCAAGACACGGGGTTACCAAGCAGGAAGATTTTCATTTAATGTTCCTGGTGGGAGATGTGAAGCATGTCAGGGCGATGGGACTATCAAAATTGAGATGAATTTTTTGCCTGATGTCTATGTTGAATGTGAAGAGTGTAAAGGAAAAAGGTATAACAAGGATACTTTAGAGATTATGTTCAAAGAAAAGAATATTGCTGACATTTTAGATATGAGTGTTGAAGAAGCTTTAGGGTTTTTTGAGAATCATCGTTCTATTCAACGTAAAGTACAAATGTTATTTGATGTTGGCCTAGGATACATTAAATTAGGTCAAAGTGCTGTTACCCTTTCTGGTGGTGAGTCTCAAAGAATTAAACTGACAAGAGAGTTAGCTAAAATGAAGAAAGGTAAGACTGTATATTTGCTTGATGAGCCAACCACTGGATTACATTTTGATGATGTGAAAAAGTTGATTACTGTTCTAAACCGTTTGGTTGAGCAAGGAAATACTGTCTATGTTATTGAACATAATTTGGATGTAGTGAAGTGTTGTGATTATGTTATTGATCTTGGACTAGAAGGTGGTGTTGGTGGTGGCCAAATAGTAGCTCAAGGTACTCCAGAGAGAATTGTTAAGGATGCTGTAGGTCATACTGCAAAATTTTTGAAACCTTTGCTTGAGCAAAAATCATAGTTATGGATATATCCTCACAGGTGAGTCAAGTCCCGCATGAGCCGGGCGTGTATTTGTTTAAAGATAAAGCAAATAGAGTTATCTATGTAGGGAAAGCTAAGGATTTGTCTAAAAGAGTTCGTTCTTATTTTAGGTCTAAAAATCATTCTGTGAAGACTGAAGTATTGGTACGTAACATTGATGCTGTTGATTTTATTGTTGTTGATAATGAAGTTGAAGCTTTGTTACTTGAGAATCAATTGATTAAGCAACATAATCCACAATATAACATTATGCTCAAGGATGGGAAAACCTATTCTTATATTGCTTTGGGTCCAGGGAAGTTTCCTCGAATTTATTCAACTCGTCGTAAGACAAAAGGTGTGAAATTGTTTGGCCCTTACACTGGTGGCACTTCTCGTGTGCATGTACGTCGTTTGGCTGCAAGAGTATTTGGTCTGCGTACTTGTCATTCTCTGCCTAAAAGAGAGTGTTTACGCTACCACATGGGTATTTGTTCAGGACCATGTATTGGGAAGATTTCTTCAGAGGATTATGCTAAGCAGGTGAAAATGGCTGAGAATTTTTTGAAAGGCGATAATAAGACTGTAATTAAGTTGCTTGAGGATGAGATGGAAGAAGCTAGTGTAAAGAAAAATTATGAAATTGCTTTAGCTGCGCGTGATAATATATTTGCTATTAAAAATCTCGAGGAAAGACAAAAAGTTGATACCATAAAAGATTATGATCAAGATATTGTTGCATTATTACATGATGGACGTAAAGCAATTGTTGAATTATTTTCAGTGTCACGTGGAGTAATGAGTGGTAAGAAAAGATATTACTTTGAGTATAAGGAAGGTTTGCTTGATGAATTTGTGAGTACTTATTACGCAAGAGAGTATATCCCACATGAGATTATAATCTCTGAGGGGTTGCTTGAATCTGAGATGATTACTAAAGCTTTGAGTGAGATGGGGAAACGTAAGGTAAAGTTTATTGTTCCTCAAAAAGGGGAAAAGAAAGGTTTGTTGGAATTAGCTTTAAAGAATGCTCACGTAAACTTTTCTGGTGGTGTCTTGAAAGAGCTTCAGGAGAAATTGGAGCTAGATGTGATGCCTCACGTTATTGAGTGTTTTGACATCTCAAATTTAGGTGATCAATTCATTGTTGGTGGAATGACGCAGTGGGTTGGTGGAAGACCAAATAAGAAAGCATATCGTAAGTTTGAGATTCGTAGTGTTAGTTCGCAGGATGATTTTGCAGCAATGGCTGAGATGATTGGGCGCAGATATTCTGGTCTTTTGCGTAAAGGCAAAATGCTTCCAGATTTGATCATTATTGATGGTGGACCTGGACAATTGGGCGTGGCTAAAAAAGAGTTAGAGAAATTAAATTTAGATATTGCTATTATTGGTTTAGCTAAGCAAGATGAAGAGATTTATTTTCCTGGGAAATTACTGCCATACAATTTTAATAGTAATGGCAAAATGATGTTATTAGTGCGTCAAATCCGTGATAGTGTGCACAAATATGTGCTTTCGTATAATAAGAAAAAACGAAGTATGGCGTTACGTGATGAGGTTAGTAAGTTATGAATTTTAAGTTGCAAAGTCAGTTTAAGCCCGCAGGAGGGCAGCCTGAAGCTATTAGTAAACTTGTAAAGGGTTATGATGAGTATGATAAGCAGACCCTTTTGGGTATAACTGGGAGTGGGAAAACATTTGTTATTGCTAACTTGATTGAAGGTGTGCAGAAGCCTACACTGGTTCTTGCACATATTAAAACATTAGCTGCGCAGTTGTATCAAGAGTTAAAAGAGCTGTTTCCTGAAAATAGAGTTGAATACTTTATTTCTTATTATGATTATTATCAACCCGAGTCCTACATCCCTACATCAGATACTTATATTGAAAAAGAAGCTACAGTAAATAAAGAAATTGAACGTATGCGTTTGAAAGCTGTTGCTGGTTTGTTGTCCCGTAAAGATGTAATTGTAGTTGCATCAATATCTTGTATTTATGGTGCAGGTAATCCAAAAGATTTTTTATCCCTTTCTTTGAATTTGAAAGTTGGTGAAGAGTTTGGTAGACGTAAATTAATTACTTCTTTAGTTAATATGCAATATAAGCGTAATGATGCTGCATTAGAAGGTGGAAACTTTAGAGTACGTGGAGATGTTATTGATATTTATTTAGCATATGAGAAAAATATTATTCGAGTAGAATTGTTTGGTGATGAGATTGAATCAATCAAAGAATTGCACCCAGTAACTATGGAAGTTCGTAGCACTACTGATGAGATTAAGTTATTCGCAGCAAAACAGTTCGTAGTTCCTGAATCGAAGATTGCTAAAGTTCGTGGAGAAGTTCGTGAAGAGTTAGTTGCCTGGGCTCCTGAACTTGAGATGTTTGAAGCTGAACGATTAAAGAAAAGAGTTAGGTATGACTTGGAGATGTTAAATGAGATGGGGTATTGTACAGGTATTGAGAATTATTCACGTTATTTTGACGGACGTTCACCAGGTGAGCCACCATTTTGTTTATTAGATTATTTCCCAGAGGAATTTCTTTTGGTGATTGATGAGAGTCATCAGACAATTCCACAATCAAATGCCATGTATAAGGGTGATTACAGTCGTAAGAAGAATTTGGTTGATTTTGGATTTAGATTACCTTCTGCTTTTGATAATCGTCCACTTAAATTCGAAGAGTTTGAGAGATATTTTAAGCACGCAGTATTTGTTTCAGCAACTCCTGCTCAGTATGAAATGAGGGAGAGTGGTCAGGTGGTTGAATTGATTATTAGACCTACTGGTTTATTAGATCCAAAAGTTGAGATTAGGCCAATTAAGGGTCAAGTCTTAGATTTGATCAAAGAAATTAAAAGTAATGTTAAGAAAGGTGGTCGAACATTGGTTACTACTTTAACTAAACGTATGGCTGAAGAGTTAACCAACCATTTAGCAAAGCAAGAAATTAAGGTTAGGTACATGCATTCTGATATTGATACACTTGATAGAATTGAATTGATTAGAGGTTTGAGAGCTGGTGAGTTCGATGTTTTAGTTGGGATTAATTTATTGCGTGAAGGTTTGGATATTCCCGAAGTAACATTAGTGTGTATTTTAGATGCTGATAAAGAAGGGTTCTTGCGTAATGAACGCTCGTTGATTCAGACAATTGGTCGTGCTGCTCGTAATGCAGAGGGTAGAGTGATTATGTACGCTGATAAAATGACTGAATCTATTCTTTCTGCTTGTCGATTGACTAAGGCTCGTAGGGAGATGCAAATGCGTTATAATAAAAAATATGGTATAGTTCCGCAGACTGTTATTAAATCAGTTGCTGCAAAAACTCGTGAGATCAAAGGTGTAAAACATTTGCCTTTAGCTGAATTACATAAGAAGATCGCAGAGGTTGAGGCTTCCATGAGAGTGGCTGCGGATGAGTTAGATTTTGAACGTGCAATAGAGATGCGTGATTATTTGACTGCGCTTGAGAAGGATTTGGCTGATATGGAGAAGAAAGGTTCAAAATAATTAATAAGAAAAAGTGCCCCCGCCGGGATTTGAACCCGAGTCGCTGCTAAATTGTTTTCAAAGTTTCTATCGTTAAAATATGCCACTTTTAGAAGTCTCTCAATAGTTCCAGAAATATTCACACCTTTCTTCTTGAGGTTTTTATACACACTTTTACTCAACGAGATGTTAATTCTTACCTTTCTTTCTTCTTCTTTCTTCTTTGGTCTTGACATCTGCAACCTCCATCCAATATCCTTTCCATTCTTCTGCTTCTATTTGAAGTTTTTTTACAAATCCCTTTAACACATTCTCTTTTTGCTTCTGAATGATTGATTCAGACTTATTCTTCCCTTTCTCTTCTAACTTTTTTATTGCATTGGTATATGCTCTTTCATTTGAAGTCCAAAGCCTTTTCCAGATTTCAATAGTTTCTTTTGAATTTTCCTCTGCAGCAGTCCTAATTTGTTTTTTCTTCCATCTTTCTTTTTGTATTGATGTCTTACTACTCAAAACATTCTCTCTAACATTTTTTTTCTGATAATATCTTGTTGCTAACATTACTGGAATAACTCCTTTTTTCACTGGGAGATCCTCTACTGAGGACAAGACTACCTCTCCTTTCAAATTAGGAGCAATCATCAGTTCATGTCCATCTTCCCATCGTAAGGCTTTGACAAATTCTTTTGGAATATTCACATAATAAGTAGTCCCATTTTTTCTTAGCCTTGGCTTAAGTGGTCTTGCCATAGATTTAATAGAACCTATTAGTATTTAATAGTTCTGTACAGAATTCCTATTAATAATTGTTTTGCCACCTTTTTCTTATGAGAATTAAATCATTTTCAATAACAGAAGAACTTGATAAAGAAATTGAGTCATATGCTTCGAACCACGAATGTTCTCATGGTTCAACAATAAGACTTGCCCTTAAAAGATTCTTCAGTTAATTGGAGGAGGAATAAAATGGAAGAAGAAAGTAGTGTGAACGCTCTTAGAGAGCAAGAAATAAGATTTGAAGCTTGGATAAACAAAGAACCTTGCTTCAATAAAAATCAGTTGGAGGACCAAAAAAATGACAGAAATAGAAGAAGTACAGAACAAGGTTGATTGGGGACAATTTGAATCTAAATATCTTAGAATCGAAGATAACGAACCAGTTGATGTAGAACTTACAAACCTTAGGCAAACCATTGAAGAGTACCAAGGTCAACAAAATCCAGGAATAAGAATGGATGTTTTGACTCTTAATGGTGAGAAAACTGAGAAAGTTCTAAAAACAACTTCTAAAAGATTGGCTACAGCTTTGAAACCTTTCTTTTTAGAAGCGGAGAAAAACAACACCAAGACGGTTAGAGTTCGGATTTCTAAGAATGGAAGCGGACTAAGCACCAAATATTTTGTTAAGCCCCTATAAGGGGCCCTTTATTTTTAGGTGACTAAGATGAAACTAATCATTGATACAAGAGAACAATTAAGCTACAGACCTTTCTTTGAAGGGTTAGGCCTTGAATGTGTTAACAGAACATTAAAAACAGGAGATTATAGTGTTGAAGGTTATGAAAATTCTTTTGCAGTTGAAAGAAAGTCTCTAAATGATTTTTTATCTTCTATAACTCAAAATAGAGCAAGGTTCGCTAGAGAGTTAGAAAGAGCTAAGAGGTTTGGCTGTTTTGCTGTAATAATAGAGGCAGATTATTTTGACATTAGGAATAAGAACTATTTAGCAAACATAGAACCAGAAGTAGTATTTGCTACGATATATTCCTGGATGATAAAATATCAAATACCCATTATCTTCGTAGGGAATAGAGAGGGTGGTGCTATCGCCGTTTACAAGCTCTGCAAGGCATTCTTAAGATATTACAGGAGTAAAGACCATGCCTCCTGATTCTTTTGAAGAAGCTAATAAAACTTCTTTAGAGATAGCTTCTAAGATAGAGGAAGTGTTAAGGTTTAATGGATTAGCCTCTTTAATCCCTATTATTAACACAATGTCTTTATCTCTAAAATTACCTAAACAACTTCGAAGACCAAACAGCACATTGACAATCAGTCCTAAAGGTCAAGGAAAATCAACCCTCTTGATACATATTCTTGCAAGATCAAATCCTAAATTCTTTACAGTATTAGATAAAAATATCTTTGAATCTCTTCTTCTTGAAAAACCTAAAGAATATTTCCATAATAAAGTCTTAATACATGATGATTTAATCTCTGTTTTTGGTGGAAAAACAACTAAGCAGAGAGATCAGATTACTAGTTTTTTTACTCAAATATTATCTGACGGGTGTTATGGTAGAGATAAAAAATCATTAGATGGAATATTTTGTCTAGCTCATTTCGGAATTGCTAATGAATCTTTTAAGAATCATAGAAAGGCGTTATTAGATTCTACTTTTTTAGATCGCTTTGCAACTTATTCAGTAAAACTGAGTGAGCAGAATAAATTAGAAATTTTGGAACATAGGGATGAAATGATATCAAAAGATATTGAACTTCCAAAAATTAAACTCCCATTATCAAAGAAAAAGAACCAAGTCAATTTAATTTTATCAAAAGATCAGAGAGTTAAGATAAATAACCTAGCGATGGAATTTGACTGTTACAACTTAATGTCTTCTAACAGAGCAAAGAACTATATCTCTATATTCTTGTTGTCAAATGCATTATTGAATGGAAGAACGGAAACTTGTGAATATGATTTGCAACTCTATGAACAGCTCCATAAGTATCATATGAATAGCTCTTATGAATTGACAAAAGAAAATAAGGTTTTGGCTATGATTAAAACTAATCCTGGCATGAAAGTCGAAGAATTAATCAAAAAAAGTGGTATACCAAAAGCCACTTTTTACAAGATTAGGAAGAACTTAGCAGCCAAAGGGAAACTTTAGTCTCATTTTCTTATATATTTGACACTGAGAGATATAGTGTGTCATATAGAAGAGAATATGAGACTTATTGGAGAAGAGTGTTTAGCTTTTCAAAACCATCTTTATTATTATCCCATTTAACTAATTTGATTGCTTCATCAAAGGATACCCATTTAACTTCCTCATGTTCAGGATAAATATTACCCTCAATAGAAATATCAATATCTGGCTTGACCTCAAAACCAAATACAAACTCGTGGATTGGAGTTATTGGTTCTCCAGTAAGATAATGTTTGTCAATAACAAAAGTATGGACATTCTCAAAGACCTTGATGACATCAGAACGATTTACGTTAGCCTCCTCCTTAAGCTCTCTGTAAGCAGCATCCAAGTTTGAATTATCTCCCTCTTCAAGGCCACCACAAGGTGGTTGCCAAAAGCCCCCTTTCTTTGGTATACGCTTCATTAACAGATATTCTACAGTATCATTAACTCTTCTAAATACAATGTATTCTAATTGGACAGTTCTCATGACTCTTCTAATTCCCTCGCCTTTATGAATGCTTCCTTTACACGTTCATGATATCCAAACCTTGCAAACTGCGAAGTAAATCTTCTTGTTACTTCAGCAACCATTGCTCTTGTGTAAAAATCATCTGGCTTTATCCCTTGTTCAGTAAGCTTTGATTTTACTCGAGGCAAAGTGCTAGGCTCTAAACTGTAATCTCTACAAAATTGGTCAAAATCTTCTTGTAAATGTTCTGTACGCAGAACTCTGTCAGGTACAAAGCCCTCTTCATCAAAATAATATTGGTCATTAGTCCAACAGTAAGGAAAGTTATTTACCAAAGAAGCTGGGTCTTCATTTCTAAAAGCACGTGCTGCTCTTTTTCTTGCTTTATTAAATTCTAACTTACGAGAAACTTGGTCTAATGAAAAACAACCATCTCTTCTAAACTTTCTAAACATAGTTGCATAACTATGCAACCCTGGTGCTCCAAACTGTTCATAGAGCCACTTTTCCCAGTTCCATCTTGAAACCACCATATCAAAAGGGTTTCTTGTAATGGTCACTATATCATAATCGTGCCATAATTCAGGAACCTTCTTTCTTAGTTCCCTCGGAGTCATATGTTCACTGAAGCCATAACTGTTCCTTCCAAGGTTATCATACCAGTCATCATCACAGGCAGGATTAAAAGAACTTACAGGAGTAATAATGGCTGATTCTCCAAGTTTCCCTGCAAGACCTAATTCAACGGCAGTACCACCTACTTTGCCTGGTTTTACAAGTATGAATCTGTGGTCATGACTGATTATCATTCTATCTTTCTTTTATCGAATCAATGATTCTAAGGAGGTCCTCATTTTGTCTTAGGTTCTTAGGTCTGTGAATGGCATTCCTAATAACAGGAATTCCTGAAACAGTTAAACCAACACCACCACCATACATCCTCCTAATTGTGTTTTCAGCACATCTTTCTGGGTCAGTATATCTGCCAGAAACATCTAATAGATGGTCCACAGACCCATCAAATTGTCCTAAAATGCACGGTCTTTCACTTAAATATTCTCTCAGAGCCAGCATTACCTCTGGACCAACATTAACTTTTCCATACATAGCATTAATGTCTCCAACTGATAGTTCTATCTCATGAAACAAAGGTACTTGACCTTCAAAAGATAATCTTCTTTCAATATGGTCTCTATGTAAATGTCCATCAGGTTTCAATAAAAACGCTGTTAGCATCTGATTTAGCCCCCCATCTCTTCCATTTTGGGATACAATTCCAAATTTCATTTAGAACTTTTTTATCTTTCATGGTATCCATGCATTGCCAAAAACCATGATGCTTAAAGCCAGCTAGATTTCCGCTTTCTGAAAGAGGTTCAAGTAATCCTTCTTCCAAAGACATATCTGCTTTAATTAGGTTGAATATTCCAGGTTCCATAACAAAGAATCCCCCATTAATCCAAAGATTCAAATTATCTTTCTTCTCAGAAAATTGTACCACTTTACCTTTTTGGATAGAAATGTTCCCA
>CAYWPT010000002.1:0-62434 GCA_964460605.1 uncultured Methanosarcinales archaeon | reverse complement strand
CTGCAGTCAAAGTTACCAAAGAATTTTCTTTTTTATGAAAAGAGATTAAATCTTTAAGGTCTACATCTGATAGGCCATCCCCATAAGTAACTAAAAAAGTTTCATTGTTTATGTATCTCTGAATTTTCTTAATTCTTCCACCAGTGAAAGTATCTAACCCAGTGTCAACTGTCTGAATTTTCCATGATTTTGGATACTTTTTCCCTGAGTTCTTGCTGGAAAAAAACTCTTTAACTTTCTCCTTCTTATAGCCAGCACAAATTATGAACTCATTAAAGCCAAAACTAGCATAATATTTCATGATGTGCCAGATTATAGGCTTTCCACCAATTAATATCATTGGTTTAGGGGTAAATCGAGTTTCCTCCATAAGCCTGGTACCTTTTCCCCCTGCAAGAATCACTACTTTCATACAGTTAAAATCTAAACCGGATTTATAATGTTTTCCGCCTATATTTCGTATATCTTCCATAAAATGCCTCATTAAATTTATAAAAAATTGATAGTTTAAGCTTGTATGATAATCTTTAGGAAAGAACACTTTGGGGGGATTTATTATAACTCTGAGACATTAAAGTTCCACTTTGATAAAGAAGGAGCAAAGGATTTTGATATTCAAGTTAAAAATCAGTTAAGCAATAGAACAGACATAATTTCTGCACCAGTAAGAGTCTACTTTGAGCTCACAAAGAAATGTAATCTTGCCTGTAAACATTGTTTTGTTTCTTCTCATCCTAAACTAAAGCATGATTTAACTACTGAGCCAATTTTAAAAATTTTAGATGACCTCCAAAGAAATGGTGTGATTGATGTAAGATTTACTGGTGGAGAACTTACTACAAGAGACGATTGGTTTGAAATTCTCTCATATGCAAAAAGATTAGGTTTTGTGGTTTCTGTAAATACAAATGGAGTCTATGATAACCCTGAAGAAATTACCGACAAATTAAAGATTCTTGACCTTAATCAAGTTACAATCAGCATTGATGGTCTAAGAGAGAACCACGATTTCATGAGGGGAAAAGGCACATTTGACAAAAGCATGACAGCAATAAAATTAATGTCTGAAAAGGGGATAAAACTTAGGTTCAATACTGTGATTACTAAGAGGAATAATGGAGATATTCCAGCAATTATTGACATTGCATCAAAATATGTTAAAGAAATTAATTTCTTTTACATGAGACCTATTGGGAGGGCAATCTATCATCATGAGAAGATGTCTCTTGATTTTGAAGAACATTTTGAATCAGCTATGACTGCAATTAACTTGAGAGAAAAATATCCTAATTTACACATCATGCATTTTGAACAGGCTTACAATGAACAGTCTATTAAGGATAAGTCTGACTTAGATAAGATAAGAAGTGGAGTGCCTTATGGGAATACAACATTGAACTTAGCTTCTGACGGTTCAGTTTGGCCTCATGGATATACTATTTATCAAGATACTCGATTTAAGCTAGGAAACTTGCTTGAGGATGATTTAAAGGATATATGGCAAGGTTCCAAAAAGTTAGATGGCTTAAGACAATGGTATAGAGATTTAATCAGTGTTTGCAAGAATTGTAAAGAGTACAAGAAAAGATGTGCTGGATTAAATTTTGAGATGGAAGTTGCTAAGATGAGAGAAAATATTTCAAAGAATAATTTCTGTCTTGTGAATGCTCAATTTCCAGGACTTTTTAAAAATAATTACGTGAGCGATAAGGATGGAATTGCGCCCCTGAAGCTTAAGGTATTGAATCATCAATCAACACACGTATCTCCTTAAGAAGGACCACTATTTTATGTAACTCTACTTTTATTTCTTCCATGATTACTTCTAAATTATTATACTTAAATAGATTTCTTAGACAGTTCCGGACTGTTTCTGGCATAGAGTAACCACATTATAAGTTTATTCTCAATTTCCCACCTATTTGACACCGTAAGATATGGCGTGTCATATAGAAGAGAATATGAGACTTAAAAATAACATAACAGGTGCACAAGCGGTGGATAAGCAGTGGAAAAGCAATGCACCAGCAATGAAGCATAACAATGAGACTACAGTGAGGAATTCAGACCATAAGCACGAGATAAGCTCGAGGATTTCCAAAAAGGTGAATTAGTTATCTTTAGAATTTAATCTCCGTATCAACTACTACTCTTTCACTCTTAATGGCCCGAATAAAAGTGAATTTGTATTTTTCTTTAACAGTTACAATGTCAAAACCTATCTTTTCCAGATTTCTGGTAAAGCCCTTTAAATCACTAAACCTCGAAGTTGGCTCTATGATATGTAAGTGACCATCTAGTTTAAGACATCTATGAGCTTCTTTTAGATAATCAACAAAATTCTTCCCCATCAATGATAAAGAAAAGATAGCAACATCTAGATCATCATCATCTAAAGGAACTTTTGACATATCACAAGCAATAACTTGATCATTTATCGCAATATGATCAAATGAATGAACCGTGTTATCTAATTCTTCAGCAATTTTTGCTTCACCACAACCAAAATCCCCAACAACTAAGTCTGGTCTTGCTTTACACCATTTAATCATCTCTTTGAAAGGTACTACCTCCCACTCTTCTCTTGCTTTTCTGTACAATGCGTGGTACTGTTCCCATTCTTTGGGGTTTTTAGTAAGTCTTTCATGATTTGAGTAAGAGGCCCGATCATTTGGAATTAAGTGCGAAAGGTGGAAGAAGTCGATCGCCTAGGAAGCTCCATAAATCTACGATTAATCTGCTACTTGGTAATCCAAACATTTCACCTGAGGAAAAGCACCTTTACATTTTGCTCAAGGATTCTAAGTTTATTGAATTAATTAAAGAACTCATTGGCAGGAACCTCAGTGAAGCTGATTCTGTCAAGGCTAGAGCACGTCTTATAGATCAGCTACAGAAGATGTTGCCTAATGTGAATCTTAACCTTAACTCGGACGCGCGGACGGTGCCGCTGCACAAGTACGAACGTTTCCGGGACGCCGTGATGCAAACGGTTACGGACGAACAGTTGGACCAAATACTTCAACTAGCAGGTGATGAGAATGAATAAGAAGGAACAGGAGCGCTATGACAAGCTTTGCCTTGACATGTCTTTAGGCCTCTTCTCTCACTTTGATGGTTCTGACTGGAACCTGCTGTTCATGAACTTACCTTTGAGTGAGGAAGCAGAGAAGTTGAAGAAGGAGAAATTTCCTGAAAGATTTAACTCGTAAGTAATAATATCAATTGTGCTATAGCGTAAACAACAGTAGCTGCAATTCCCCAGATGTAGACTCTTCTATGGAACTTTTTGTTAAAGAATTTTTCACCCCAATCAGATTTGATATGGGCTATAACCATTATTACCCAGAACAAAAGGTTAAGAACTCCAGTAAACCATCCAATCACATAGAATAACCACTGCCACCAGTTAAAGCCAAATGATGCTAAGCCCTTTTTCTTTGCCATGGTTAGACATATTCTTTGGTATATTTAAATCTTGGTTTCTCCTTACCCCCTCGACGTAGTAAGGAGATGGTTGAATAACTTTTAAAAACCCAAAATATTTTTATTCTTTATCGGTAGAGGTTAGATGAATTGATAACCCTATCGATTCTCTAATTCTCGGTTGATTAAAAAAAAGTAAACCAAACCAAAAGAGTGATCGATCAGTAGGGTCTACCTCGCGTTATAGGTAAATAATGATTAATCATTCTTAAATGTTTGGTGAGAGGACTGAAACATGAATACAACAGCAAAAATTATTGCATCAACTCCTCCTGCAATTGCAATGACAATTGGCGGAGCTGGCTTGATTGCACAAATGCCTTACTCTGGATGGATTTTTTCATCTGGCGTAGGGTTACAGGTTTTGTATCTTTACTTTAAACGTAAGAGATAAAACTTGTTGGGGCATTTTGCCCCTCTTTCACTGGCCAACCACGGACAATGTATATAAGAAAGTTATAAGCCCTGTATACAATGGTCTGGATCACTTGTCCACTCTGCCGTTCTGCTGATATGTTTTACAAGAACACTAGATGGCAGTTCAGGCTCAAGTGCAGCGATTGCTTATTTGAACTGAGGTATAGTAAACCAGACGGCGGTCTTGCTTATTGGGTTAAGAGGTTGAAGTAACCCTCTTGAACATTTTCTTGATAAACTTTAAAAGTGGGCCTGGTAATGGAATAACAATGACAATTGATAACGATATTATATTCTTTGACAAAGACAGTACATTAGGAGAATTTGAATCATTTAGAGATAACGTTGGTTTATATCCAAACGTACCCACTTTTCTTGAAGCCCAACGTGAAACTGGAAGAAGATTATACGTTGCTACAACTGCAGGAGATGGAGGCAGAGCACATTTAGCAGATATAGATAGTTTATTTGAAGGATATTTTGGTAGGCAACAAATTGATGCTGGGAATGTAGTGTTATATGTTAGAGAAGATGGAGTTATTAGGGGCATCCGCGATGATTACGATACGAGAATTAGTTTTGAATCTGAAGAACGAAGAGAAGCATTAGATGCTGAATCCTTGGAACGTAGTGACCGCCTGAGAGAACTTCCTTTTGGGAGTGATGAGAAGAAAGCATTACAAACAGAGATACAAGCATGGTTTCACCACTGGCATCAATTATTACACAACGAAACGAGAAAACCATTTGATGACAGTAATATCTATCAAAATCCAAATATTGATAGTGGCTCCTTTATTAAAGACCTACATCTGGCTAGAAGATTAATCTCACCAACGGGCTATGAGCAATTAAGAACTGTAATGGTTGGAGACCATGGAGATAGAGGTTCCCCTGCATCAGATCCGGAAACACCATTGATTATCATTTCCGGTAATACAAGAGCTGGCGATTGGCAACCTGTCTCAAGGATGTTAGATGAATTATTTTCTGATGCTTCAATGCCAACATGGCAAGTGTATGAAAGAATGTTTGCACAATCCACGCCTTCGGATGAAAAGAGAACACTTTCTCTAGGTGGTGTTGAATTCTCTTTTGAGAAAGGAGAACAATCTGAAAGAAGGATTTACTGCAAATAAGTGCCCTTCTGAGGCTACTTCTTTTTCTTCAAAGTTCTAAAAGTCTTTGCCAGCTGCTTCCTGCTCTTTGCCTTAGACCTGTTAAGCATTCTGCCAGTCATCATATCATATTCATACAAGATCTTCTGCCCCTTCAGCAAAGTTATCCTAAGAACGTGATTGGTAAACACTAACCTATGTTTCCTTTTCAAGTAGAACCAGATCCTAAAGAACTTAATAAGCCCCATCTTAAGCGCTATAGTTGTATGTGGATGGTATGCCCTATCTACATCTTTAACTCTCGCATACTTGCGGTAACAGTTCAAGAGGTGGTGTCTAAGTTTAACTATCTTCTTATCGGGATTAACTTTTGCAAACACAACAAAGAATGGGAACACGCCCCAACCATCAACAGTGAACTTCATCAGTCCTTTGTACTTAGAACAAATCCTTTTGAAATCTGAGACTACTCTTTTTTGATTGTTTGTAGTAAATGGTTGTACAAGTGTAATGTGCGGGATTGCTCTTTTCTTGGTGCGAATACCAAATGTTTTGTTCACATCATTTATTATTCTTCTAATATGGTGTTTTGCTTTACCAAAATACCTAATTTCAATGTAATAGTATGTAGGCTTCTTTCTTTTTCGCATTGTGTCACAAAAGCAACTACTCTTAATAAATCTTAGTAACTCAGAAAACAGGACTAACTAATGGTTTGTTATCTTGACTATCAGCATCAATTACATAAGGTGCATCACAAAAACCATCTAAATTTGTATCATGACATCCTTCTGAAGGCTGATCATATTCCTCATAATGGTTCCCACCTCTTCTTCTGGTGTTCCAGAAGCTTGAGAGTTCATCACTAACCGGATTAGCACATCCAATTAGACTATTATTAGCAAATAAGTTCCTGCTTGATTCTTGAACACTGATACAATCACCGCCAGCATCATAAATCCTGTTGACTACAACCATGTTGCCATCAGTATCTTCTCCTGCAACACGTACAGCATCTGAACCCACTCCATCAAGAGTGTTATGAAAAACAAGGCTATTAGTTGCATTAACAATAACAACACCATATCTTTGAATATCTAAAAAATCATTATCCACAACTCTATTGTGGTGTGATCCATATTGTAAATCTACTCCATCGGTGGTACCCAAGAAAGTATTCCTTCGCACCATGTTGTGATGAGAACCATTCAAAAGAAATACCGCAGCACCTGGGCTTTCAAGGAATTCATTATTCTGAATCAAATTCCCATAGCTATCTCCAGGAACATAAGTTGTCCCTCTGAGTGTATTAGCAGTAATTCTTGAATTTGTTGAATCCCTTAAATACAAAGCAGTATTACCTTCTGTGGGATTCAAATCATTTAATCTAACTCTGGACGCATCTGATTGATCAATAAATATTGACCTATAGAAATCATCAACTGTACACCCTTTAATGAATACATCATCAACACCAATTACTGATATCCCAGATGGTCCTTGTCCTGGATTAGAGGAATAATCACCGACAAGTTCAGTACCATCACATTCAAGCGTTACACCATCTGCATCAATTGATATTCCATTAGGAACAGAATAACTTCCAGGGCAGAAAGTTGTGTCTTGAGTAATGCTCATCCCATCAACAGGAGTAACACAAGGAGTTGTCGTAGCTGAAACTGGTGTTGAAGCTAATAATGCAACAAGTCCTGTTACTACGGTCCCTTTTCTCATGCACCTTATTATTGAAGCTATTTTATAAAATCTATGACACAAATCTTTAGATACATCTCGTCCGCCATTTTCTCCTTATCCAGATAATGTCTATCACCAACAGTAACTGCAGATCTCCCTTGGTAAAAATCAGCAACAGGAGAAGGAATCCCTGAGCTTAGACACTTTGAATAAAACCAATTCCGGATATATTTCGGCCTTAACAAATCTTTATGTTTAGATAGAAATTTACTCAGATACTTGGGAGATACATACTTCCCCTCAGAATATTCTAGAGGCAAATAGATGTATTGGCAATATTTATTCCCTCTCTTGTAATTAAGCAAAACTTTCTTGAACCCTTTCTTTTCAATTACTTTAAACCTTGAAGGATCTTCTAAATAGTAAGCAAATTCACGTATACGCACACCAGAATGTATAAGACCTATATAGAAATGATATATATTCTTATTCAAATACTTCAACTTCTCTAAAGTCTCTTGAATTTCTTCATCTGTAGGACAATATATATCAGGTTTAGATGTTGGCTTCTTAACCAATTTACTTATCCTAGAAAGATCTTTTAGAACATCATCATTATCTAGGAACATCTCTTCAAAATAAGCACAGAGGCTTCTTATTGCCTTATAATAACCATCTGAACCTCTTAGAACATCTTTGATCTTATAGATCTCTTTGTAATTAAAAAAGTGTGTATATTTACTCAATTTTTTGGCATAACAAATAATTTTCCATTCATGATGAGTAGAATAATTTCTAGCCCTTATCTCGTCTATAAAACTCACTAAATGTTCGTCTAAATTAATAACTAAAGGTTGATAAGAAAGTGCCCCCGCCGGGATTTGAACCCGAGTCGCTGCCTCGAAAGGGCAGAATGATAGTCCGGAATGTGTTGGCAAGCAACTAAGCTCCACCATCTACACCACAGGGGCAAAATATTAAAAATTAAAACTAAAGTTTTAACTCAATTTCGTCTTCATCATCATCTGAATCTCTACGAATTACTTTTACTGCGTCTTGAGCTATAGTAATCGGGATTGGAACAGCTGCTTCAAGTAACTCAACAACGATTTCTTCTTTACCTTTGTTGATCCTTATAACTTTTGCGTTTTCCCGTTTGAATGGTCCTGAAATCAATTCTACAATATCTCCTTTACGGATATTCATTTCCACTTTTACTTGCTCAAGCATATGTTCAATTTCTGGGTAAGGGATTTCTCCTTTCAAGATACCTCTTGCGTAAGGAACACGCTGGATAGCCATCTCAACATCAGTTTTACTACCAGCTTCTACAAAAATGTAACCACGCATACCATGTGGTCTGATTACTGAATATACTTCTAACTGTCCTTCTTTCTCCAGCTTTGGAATTAAAAAATCAACTACTTGATCTTCTCTGTTCGCTGCTGTTCTTACTGCATAAATTTCGCTTGCCATTCAAAAAATCTCCTTTGATTTTTTTATGGTCCCAAAAATCTCTGATTTTTGATACCATTTTAAAAAAATAATTGTTTTATTAAAAAGATTAAAAATCCTACAATACCAATTACTGAGATACCTAACCCTGTAACTTTTACAGTTGTAGTAAACTCTTCCCTATTAGGTCTTTTGGTAATTCTCATAACTCTAAGAGTTTCTTTCCAAAATCTCTTCATTTTTTGGGATTTGGTTTGTGTAACTTCCATCTTAGACTAAAAGAACCCGAACTCTTTATAAAGGTTTTGCTATGAATAAAGCTAAATATAAGCTTAAATCTTCAAACTAGTTACTTTAGAAATACCGTTTTGCATTGAAACACCATATAAATTGTCAGCTTCTGAAATTACAGAATCATTGTGACTAATTACAATATATTGTGCTTTATCACAATAAGAACCAATTAATTTAGCCAATTTCTCAGCATTGTTTTTGTCTAATGCTGCGTCAATCTCATCAAGAATATAGAATCGAGCAGGTTGATATTCTTGGATAGCGAAAATAAAGGATAATGCAGTTAAAGTTTTTTCACCGCCTGAAAGACTTTTGATGTCCATATGCCTTTTGCCAGTCAACTTAACTTTAATACCTAGACCACCATCAAAAGGTTTATCTTTGTTCTCAAGCTCTAAGAAAGCATCACCCTTCTTGAATAATTGTGAAAAGATAACTTGGAAATGTTTGTTTGCTTCATCAAAGGTTTTCATAAAGTGTTCCTTTTTCATGGTCTCAATCTCGTTCATAAGGACTAAAATCTCACCTTTCTCATTATGTAGAGAATCTTTCTTTTCAACTAATTGATTAAACTCTCTTTCAACTTTATCATAAACCTCTAAAGCCTTCATATTTACTGCTGACATTTGTGATAAAATTGCTTCAAATTTACTTACTTCTGCATATAATTCTTTTTCAGTCTTGCCAGTTACCATTTCAACATCTTTATACTTTTCAAATTCATCTTGAAGTACAGACAATTTTGCTTTAATTTCAGCATACTTTAATGAGTGTAAATTCATTTCCCTCTCTGCAGTTCTATTAGCATCTCTAATTCTTTCAATTTTATGTTCATTATTAGAAATAAATGAATTGAGTTCTTCACGTTTCTTGAATAATCCTTTATACTTTGCATAGAAAGCCTGTGCATCTTTTTCCTTAACAGCTAAGATTTTGTCTTTTGCAGTGATATCTGTTGATAAATCAGCGATTTCTTTCTTGAAAGTGTTAAATTCTTTATCGTGCTGTTTAATAATCTCATTAATTTTTTCAATCTCAGGAGCGATTAATTTGTCTTGTTGAGATGTTAAGTTTTTCAAATCATTTTCTCCACGAATAATACGTTCTCTAGCTTTTTGTTTACCTTCTTCAAAAGCCTGCAATTGTGCTAATAATCTTGGATTGTTTACATCAGTCAATTTACTTCTTAAGATTTGTTTTTCTGATTTAACCTGAGCCAAACTTCTGTTAATAGTAGCAATGTTTTTAGCAACTGCACCTAATTCAGTATCGACTTCTTTTAATCTAACACCCAAATCTTTTTTCACATCTTTAGAGACGTCTAAATCTGAGCCATCTAAGTGTAGAGTTTTTTCTAATTTCACAATCTCTCCTTCTAATTCACCTTTCTCTTTACGAAGTTGAGTTATTAATGAATCATTATCTGCTCTTTTAGATTCTAATTTTGAAATGACGCTTTGATGATCAGACATTTCTGCATCAATTTTCTCTAAGGATTCTAATGAACCTTTCTCTTGGAATGATGCACCTCTACGAGTCCCAGCAAAACCGCCTTTCATAACTCCTGAAGCTTCAGCAATGTTTCCGTCTAATGTAACCATCTTAGCTCTACCAATACCTACTGAACGTGCTGAGCTTAAATCTTCAACAATTAAAGTGCTACCGAAAACAAATTCAAATGCTTTTTTGTATTCTGATCTATATGAGATTAAATTAATAGCGAAATCATGTACACCATTTTTGTTAATCATAGATTTTTGATTAATTGAAACAGAGTTTGCCCTAATTTTATTTAATGGAATAAATGAAGCCCGACCTAATTTGTTTGATTTCAAATGTGCAATACAATCTGCTGCAATTTTATCATCGTCAACCACTAAAAAGTTGGTTCTCGCACCAGCAGCTGCTTCTAAAGCTTGAGCATACTTCTTCTTTACTTGACCTAATTGTGCAATAGTCCCGTGAATTCCACCAAATTTGTTTTTGTTTTTGAGTAAATAATTAATAGCGTTGTTTTGTGACATGTTTGCTTGAATGCTTTGTGTCTTTGCGTGAATTTTTGCTTGCTCTTCTTGCAAAGTGAATAACTTTTTTCTTGCATTAGCTAATTGTGAAGCATAAGAAGAATCTTGTTCAATACATTTGCTTAATTTTAAACTTGCATTTTTGAAAGAATCTTTATTGCTTTTGAGTACTTTAATTTGGTCTTTATGCTCTTTTTGAACAAGAGCTACCTTTTTCATTTGCTCATCAATATTTTCTAATTGGAATTCAATACGATCTTTTTCTCTTAAAAGCTCTTGTTGTTGTAGTCTTACTTTTTGTACTGCTTCTTGTTGCTCTTCAATAAACTTATCTTTATCAGCCAAAGAAGTTTCTAGATCACCACTCAAACCAATCTTGTGTTTCTTTCTAAATTCAGTTATTTTGTTTTCAAAGTCGCTCAATTCTCTTTTTTTGTAAGCTACTTCTTTAGTGATTTCTTTGATATCATTTGCTGAGTCTGAGTTTTTGCCACGTAAGTCTTCAATTTCTTTTTCAAACTGTACCTTTCTTACTTCAATTTTATTAATCTCATCTTTGAGAGTAGAAACCCTTGTTTTCTTTTGGATTAATTCTGTCTTTAGAGCTTCAATATCCTTTTGCATAGCGATTTGTCCTGTATCTCCACTATGTTCAATTTCTTTGTTTAATTCTTTGATAGCATTTCTTTTTTCTTCAATTTTAACTTTGAGTGCATCCACATCAGCATCTGCTTTTTTTACTTTGTCAGTAAGGTTAGCAATTTTGCCTTCATAGTCCTCTTTTTCTTTAAGACGAGCTTGCATTTTGATATTGATATATCCTGCTTTGTAAGAATCAATTTTATCTTTTACTTCTTTGAACTTTAAAGCTTGGTCACGATCCTTTTTTAGTTCACGTAAGTAAGCTTTACGTTCTTTCATAATAATAGAAGCTGAATTTAATTTTTCATCAACTTTTCCTAATTCTAATAGAGCTTTATGTTTTTTATCTTCATAATGAGAGATATCACTGATTTGTTCAATAATTCTTCTTCTCTCAACAGAGGGCATGTCTACAAATCGAGTAATGTCACCTTGTAAAATAATATTGTAACCATTTTGTTTTACTTGTGCGTGGGATAATAGTTCTACAATTTCTGTTCGAGTTGATTTTTTCCCATTGATTCTGTAGACACTAGAACCTTTTTTTGAGATTGTTCTTGATACTGCAACGTGTTTAGCATCAACTGGAAAATCCCCACCAGAATTATCAAATTCTATCTCTACTGTTCCCTCTTTAGCAGGCTTGTGTTTTTTCCCACCATTAAAAATTAAATTAGAACCTTTCTCTGCACGCATTGATTTTGCAGAAATTCTCCCAAGTACGAAACAAAGAGCGTCCCCTACATTAGATTTACCAGAACCGTTAGGTCCAAGTATACAATTATATTTAGAACCGAATTCCACGTCTGTTTTGTGGGCAAAACTTTTGAAACCATGAATGGTTAATCGATTAATCTTTGTCACAATGAGTCCCTCTTTACAGAGGATAGTCTGGCCTTAGTGTTTAAAAAGCTTCCGGAAATCAAGTCTTATTTCAAGGAAGCCCTAAAAATTTATAATTTTTAATGACTTGTTTTTTAGAAAGAGAAAAATCAATAAGTACCATGAAGGGCTGCTAAAGCCTCATCTTCAGAAAAGTCTGGAAAGATAGATCTAGCGGTTTCTCGATTTTCCCTTGCACATTTTTCAATAAAATTCTCTAAGTCAAAATCATCTCCAATTTCAGTAGATTGAGCTTGGGCAATTAAGGCTCTTCCAGGTCTTTCCATTATTCTAATTGCAGGTCCTAAGTTTCCTACTTTTGTAGGCAATTTGTAATCAATAGACGTCCTATCTTCTACAAAATCAAATCTTCTATCATCTTGAGAGATATGTGAATAATCTAGAGTAACATCCCCTAAACCAAATTCAACTAAAGCTTCAGGTAAACGATCACTTTCTGGTTGCATATAAAATAATGTTCCTCCACTATTTAAACCTAAAACAATTTTTTCTATTGCTCTTAGATGAAGCATGGAATTGATATCTTTTAAAGAATATCTTTTCAGACTTTTTTCTGCTCTCAAAGAAAGGTTTCTATCAGCCATTCTTACAAAAGCTGTTTTTCTATCTTTGTATAAAATTGGAACTGTATGGGTTTCTTCTCTAATATTAGCCCTGTACTCTTCATTAAATCTTCTTACTGGACCAAGAAAGTTTGGAATAAGAACTTCTGCTTTTTTACCACTATTTTTACTAATTACTTCAACACCAAAAGGACTCTGGGTTTGCACTAGGTAAAGTCCAGAATCTTCTAAACGGTCTGTTATGTATTGTACAGCACTTTTTTTTTCCCTTTGTGATGCCATATAGATAGTATTTTTCAAAAACCTTTATAAATCTTACCCACATTAATCCCCAATTAGTGACTAAGACTCATAAGCTTGTATCAAAGCTGCTAATGATTGTCTCACAAAGAAAAGTAATGAATAATTGTATATAAGTTTTGTTTAAGAAAAAACACTAAAAACTTGTTTTTAGCATTTTTTCATTCCAAAAATGGTGTGGTTAAATTGAGTCATTTAGACCATTATCCATTAATATAGATGAGCCACCCACCATTTTTGTTATCTAGAAACTAATTTACCCACAAAAATGTTGTGTTTATCTCTTGTGATCTTTAATCTTACTTTTTTACCCCATCTAAAAGGCATACCAGGCACAGAAATTGTTCTACTTTTTGCAACAGCAATTGAAGAGCCAGGAAATCGGTCTTCACATTTTAGCATTGCACTTACTTCATCACCTTCAACAAATGGTTTTTTTAACTCTTTAATTGGTTTAATATTAAAATCTTCTTTTTGTAGTTTTAATTTAATATCATGTTTTTTCTCTAACTTATCTAAAAGTGTGTAAAAGTTTTCCCAAGACATTTCTTTTCCAGGATTTCTCCCAGTTTTATATCTTAAGAAATTTTGAATACCCAGAATTGGTTTGTGTTCTAATGATTTAATGAATAAGATTATTTTTTCCATCTCTTCCTCATTAAATCCGAGTGTAAGAACAGGTGCTAAGATTACTTTATTTAATTTTTCAGAAGCATAAGCGATCATTTTTTTTACATGTTTTACATTATAAGTTTTTGTACCAGCTACTTTTCGTGCAATATCTTCATCGATTGCATCAAGACTCATATTCATTTGTAATTTATCATTCTTAGCTAATCTATCAATTTTAGCTTCATTGAGTAAAGTACCATTAGTATCAATTGAGATAGTATGCACTTGTTCCATCTTTTGTAAATCTTCAATTAATAATTCCATGTCAGCATAGAGGAAAGGTTCTCCTTGTACACCGATATGAATCTCCACTGGTTTTTCTATAAAATCTAATAATTTTTCTAATTCTTCGATTAAATAAGCTTCTTCAATGACAAAATCATTTTTCTTGCTACTCAGGCCTTCAGAAATACTACAATAGACACAATCTAAGTTACAAGAGGTTACTGGTTTAATTTCAATGATAGAACTTCCACGGTTAATGATTCCAAAAGCCACATTACCATACAATGGGATACCAGTATTTCTATGAATATATTTTGCCTTATTACCAGTTAATTTGTTTGTTAGATTTTCAAATGCTTTATGTAATAATCCCGCAAATTTTACTTCTGCTTTCTTCTGGAAAGTTCCTGTAAATTCTAAGGTATGGGGATCTAAAATTTTGAACGGACCAATTGAATTAAATTCTTGTATTGGAAGTTCTGCTAAGAAGAGGTTTAATAGAGTAATTTGTACATTTTCACCTTTCTGCATGAAGGATAAAGTCTCGTAGCTAAGTTCTGCCATGGTGAGAAAACATGTGGTTCATATTTAAATGTTCTTGACATAAAGTTTATAAAAGAATTACAAAAAAAATATGAATGCACAAAACATACAATTAGTAGAAACAGTGCCTGCACTAGAATATGATAAAGTAGTACTTTCTCAGTCTATTGATGAGATTTATAAAGTAGGTGTTTTTAGAATAAAAGTTGAAAAAGATAAAGCCAATAGGAGAATGACTTATCCAAGTGATTTTATGAATGAGATAAAATAATCTCAAACATAGCTTTTTCTGAATAGTATGTTTTTTAAGTAAGAAATCTTTTTATTTGAGTTTAGGGGTACATAGGTAATGAGAAATAGCTTAAGCTCTCATTTAAAATTATTGGGTTAAGATGTCAGAGGTAAAGATAACATTAGGAACATTGTATGATATTCTTCGAAATGAAAAAAAACGCGAAGATTTACAGAAGCTAGAGAGTACTTTCTTCTTGGATGTTGTTTCCTATCTACGAGAAAAAAAAGCCCTTTTAGAAGCTCAAAGTAGTGAAGATGAAATTTTTGCAAGTTCTGAAAAAGATAAATTAGAATATGAATTACGTAGTATTAAAAGAATCTTAAAAGAGATATATGAAAAGCGTGAGAAAAAAATTATTGATATTGCTTTGAACAAAAGTAGAACAAAATCTGACATTATTGATACCTCTGCAATGCTTCGTGAAGAAAAAGAATTTTACAAAGAAATAATTGGACATTTAGATGCCTATCGTAAAGGAGTTCTTGTGCAATTATTCAAAGGGGATCTTCCTTTAGTTGATGAGAGCTTTACACCACATAAAAAAGAACATTTAACAAATTATTCTGAAGATTATGATGCAATTCCAAAAGAAGAGATGCCTGTTGAAGAGAAGGGAGTTAAAAGTAAAGAACTAATGAAAAAGTTTTCAAACGTTGATGCTCCAACTGTGAGTGCTGAAAAAACAAATGATGTGAAAAAGGCAGTTTCTGAAGAGAAGAAGGAATTAGATCCAATAGATATGGCAAAAGTACGCTTCTTACATGCAGTACCAAAATTTATTTGGAAAGATATGAAAGAGTATGGGCCATTTAAACAAGGTCAAGAGAGTGAAATTTTTCCAGAGATTGCAGATTTGTTAGTCCGTAAAGGACGTGCTGAAAAAGTATAGATAGATTTTTAATTAAAATCTAAATTAAGAGACTTATGGAGAAAGTAAGCACTGCAGATGGATCAGAAACATTTCATAATGAGAAGTACAACGAGTCTTATCATTCCTTTACTGGAGCTGTAGAAGAAGCTTTGAAGAAATTTTGTGAGCCTTCTGGTGTGGCTGAGCTTGCTCGTGAAAAGGGAGTTCTAAAATTGCTTGATGTATGTTTTGGCATGGGTTATAATTCTGCTATGGCTATTGATGTGGCTTTGGCTGCTAATCCTGATTGTGTGATTGAAATCGTTGGGCTTGAAAGTGATATTGAAATAGTAAAGAAGATTCAAGATGTTGAGCCTAAAATCAAGGCATTTGCTCTTTTGAAGGGCTTGAGTGAGAATAAGCTTGAAATCTCTGAAGGGAATGTGAAAATTAAGCTTATTGTAGGTGATGCTAAGAAGAAAGTGAAGGAACTTTATCAAGACTATTTCAACTTAGTATTTTTTGACCCTTTTTCTCCTAAAACACAGCCTGAAATGTGGTCTGAAGAGTTTTTTAGGCATGTTGCTTCTACAATGCGTTCTGGAGCTAAATTAGCCACTTACAGCTGTGCTAGGGTAGTTCGTGAGAATATGGTTAAAGCAGGTTTATCTTATGTTGATGGGCCTAAGGTTGGTCGTAGAGGACCTGGAACTCTTGCTTGGAAAGAATAAAAATTATTTCTTTCCTTATAGCCATCAAAATTTTATTTTAAAGATAATTAATTTAAGAATTTTTGAGAAGATTAGAAAGTGTTTGAATTCCTTTTTGATCTACTCCACCATTAACAAGATGTTTTCTTAATCTTGTTTTAGACTCATTAGCTTCAGGATTAAACAAATAGTCTTGTGGATTTTCAGCAAATCCTTTCAAACCCTCTACTAAAAATTCTCTTCTCTATGATGAATCTTTTAAATAACTATTAGCACACATATTAGAATAAGGTGGAACTACTAATTTATATGTCATAGAGAAGAGAGAATTACAAAATTTATAAACATTTCCGCATTTCTCAATATATGAAAAAGAATCTTAAAGAATTTCAGCAAAGAGTGCTTAACTTTTACAAAGAGAATGGAAGATCTTTGCCTTGGAGAGAAACTCAAGATCCTTATGCTATTATGGTCTCTGAGATTATGCTTCAACAAACACAGGTTGATAGGGTAATTCCAAAATATCTTGCTTTTTTAGAGAAGTTTCCTGACATTAAATCACTTGCAGATGGAAACACTGCAGATTTACTTAAGTTGTGGTCAGGTTTGGGTTATAATAACCGTGCATTACGTTTACAAAAGTCTTGTCAGACGATTATGAAGATTTATGATGGAAAGTTTCCAGCACACGTGGATGCTTTGTTGAAGCTTCCTGGCATTGGACCTTATACAGCCCGTAGTATTTTGATATTTGCTTTTAATGAAAATGTAGCAACTGTTGATACTAACATTCGCCGGATATTCATTCACGAATTTTCCCTAGATGAAAAAACCAATGATAAAGAATTATTTGCATTAGCTGAAGAAGTCTTGCCTTATGGCCAAAGTGGGGATTGGCATAATGCTCTCATGGATTATGGATCAAAGATTCTTACTAGTCGTAAAACCGGAATTAAAGCACGTACAAAACAGAGTAAATTTAAAGGAAGTAACCGTTGGTATCGTGGACAAATATTGAAAAGACTTGTTGTTGGAGAAGAATTAGAAATTTCTAATTTAATTAAAGAATGGAAAAAAGAAGAATCTTTCTTAAAGAAGATTATAGAAAGGATGGAAAAGGAAGGTTTGATTAAAATTGATAAGAATAAATTAATGATAAAAAACTAATGTTCTATCTCTACACCAAGAGGACAATGATCACTACCCATAACATCTGTTAAAATAAAAGCATCTTTTAGGATATCTTTATGATCTTTATCAATAAAGAAGTAATCAATTCGCCAGCCAACATTTCTTGAACGTGCTCCACTTCGCATGGACCACCAAGTATACATAGCAGCTTTATCAGAAAACTCTCTGAAAGTGTCTAACATACCAAATTCAACATAGCCATCAATCCAAGCTCTTTCTACAGGTAAAAATCCAGATATTTTTTCATTAGCTTTTGGTCGTGCTAAATCAATTTCCTTATGAGCTGTATTATAATCACCACAAACAACAACTGCTTTACCAGTTTTACGTAGTTTAGCTACAAATTTTTGATGAGCACCATAATAATCCATCTTGTATTTTAGACGAGTTTCATTCATTTTTCCGTTTGGAAAGTAAACATTGACAATAAAGAATTTTTCATATTCCAAACAAACCATACGACCTTCTTTATCTAAAGCTTCTATACCAACTTTAGTCTCAACTGAGAGTGGTTTTTCTTTGGTGAAAATTGCAGTACCACTATATCCTTTCTTTTCTGCTGAAGACCAGAAAGACAAATAATCATGAACGTTCAATAAATGTTCATCTAATTGATCAGGATGCGCTTTAGTCTCTTGTACGCAAAGGATGTCTGGGTTTTCATCTAAGAGCCATGCATGAAAATTCTTTCTTGCAGCTGCTCGGATTCCATTTACATTCCAAGAAATGATGCGTAGTTTATTTTTCATAAGTTTCATTGTAAATTTAGTAATATTTGAATCTTTCTAAATTTCTATCTTTCTAAAAATCAATAAATATTTGTGTGTTACTAAGAAATCCTCAAGGTTTTCATGCTGAGGTGTGCTTGAAACACAACAAATCTTTTCTCCTTTAAATTGAAAAACATTTTCTAAAGCTTTTGCTAAATCCCATGCAAAATTGGGGGAATTCTTTGTATTCTCTGCCATAATAAGAATATAAGAACCAAATTTAACTCTGTTTTTTAATAAGAAAAAAACTTTTTCTAAATACTCAATCACTCCTAAACCTTCAACATAATTTTTTTCTAACTCTTGATAACTTGGTAAGAAAGTGAGAACAACATCTAATTCAGGTAATGAATATTGTTGCCAAACATAATCCAAATCTTTTAATTTTCCATACAATAATAATTGTTTAGAGCTTTGCTTTGCACCATATTCACTCAGATGTAATTGGCCCTCCATTGGTTTTATCTTTTCTTCAACTTCTTTAATCGCTTCACCATCACTGCTCATACTAATACCATTTCTCTCAGATTTGTGACAAGCAAATACAGTTTCTCCTTTCTCTAAAAATGGATCAAAGACAATGTCTCCTTCTTCAGAAAATGCTAGTAAAAGTTCTTTTTTCAGGTTAATTTTCTCTTTTGTTGAGAAACGTTCCACTTGAAACCAAGAACTTGTAGAAAGAAGTTTCTTTTCGCTTGACTGAGTTGGGAAATCCATACAATTTGGAGAAAATCACTGCTTAAAAAGTCTTTGCTTAGAAGAACTCTAGTCTTGAGCATATGATTTAGAAATAAAGATAAAAAAATAAAAATGTGAGGAACTTATCTTCTTCTTTTCTTTTTAGCTGCTTTACGTTTAGCAGGCTTTTTCTTAGCCACTTTCTTTTTCTTAGCAACCTTTTTACGCTTAGCTGGTTTTTTCTTAGCCGCTTTCCTTTTCTTAGCAGGTTTTCTTTTTGCTGCTTTTCTTTTGCTTGTTTTCTTTTTAGCAGCTTTACGCTTAGCAGGTTTTTTCTTAGTTGCTTTTTTCTTTTTACTCTTTTTTCTTCCACGAGCCATTTTAGCAGCGGAGATGTTTCCTTTCTTATCGATAAAGTAAAGGTAACCTGATTCTTTCTTAAGACCAACTTTAGCAACTTTTTTGGTTCTACTTTTTCCTTTCTTTCTTCCAGCACGACTCATTTTCGCAGCGGAGATGTCTCCATCTTTGTCTACGAAGTAGAGGTAACCTGATTCTTTTTTAATTCCAACTTTTGCAACAACTTTTGCCATATTTACTACCACCTCAGTGTTTTTTTCTTTTGAATTTTGTAATCGTGAATGACTACTGAAGCAAAATAGAATTTTTGAGTATTTAAAGCTTTCTTCTATCGTCGAAGGGACAAAGGTTTCTCGACGAGAGATGATTAGAAGTTTTAAGCAAACCTAAAATTGAGCACACGTCCCAGAGAAAAAATTAATCTCTTGTAAGTCTCTTAAGTTTAAACAAGTAAAGTCTTGTACGATTCTTGGACAAGCAGTATTAATCCAAACATCTACAAAGTTGAAATCTTCTAAAGCGTCAGTATCAATATGATCTGCTAAGAAAACAAAGATATTCTTTCCTTTCCCTTCCATCTCTTTTCTAAAATGGTCTACAGCTTTTGATTGGTTTTGTCCTGGTTTTCTAGTAACTAACATTCCAATATTCTCACTTTGGATAAATTTTGCTAATAATGCGTTTTTCTTCTTTTTTGTTCTATCTAAAATATCCTTATCTAAAGTTTCTATCTTCTCAGACATTGGATTGTAGATAATAACATCTTTTTCATTTCCAAATAATAATGCAGTTGGATGAAACATACCATCACCAAGATAGATAAAAGCGTCAAAATCTTTTTCTGTTTTGAAAGTGAAGATATCACAGCCTAGGATCTGTCCAGGATGTTGTCCATGTCTGCTTGAAAACATAAAGACTTCTTTTCCTGCTTCTTCTAAGAATGTTTTTAGTTGAGGTAAGTAATCTAAATATTGAATACTTCCAGCTAGAACTAATGTTTTAGGAGTTTTCTCTAAAAGTTCTTTAGGGAATGCTAATTCTCCTTTGTACTGTACCTCTAAAAACAAGTGCTTCATAGTAAGAAGTTTTTTATACTGTTTCTTTATATATCTTACCATGGATAAATTAACTTGGAGAAATGTAAATAATTCTCGTAAGTGGAGAGATGAAAAGTTAAGACCACTCACAAATCTTCTTGTGAGATTAAAAGTACATCCAAACGCGGTTACTTTTTTAGGGATTATCTTTGCATTTCTTGCTTCATATTATTTTGCTCAACACTATTATCTCTTTGCAATATTCATCCTCCTTCACTTTTTAGCAGATAGTTTAGATGGCACTCTTGCTCGTGCTACTAAGAAAGAAAATGTATTCGGAGAATATTTTGATCTTATAGCAGATAGACTTGCAGAGTTTTTTTTGCTCATTGCTATCTACTTTGTACTTTTAGATTATTATGTCATCATAATTCTTGGACTTTTTATCCTAGTTCAGTTAGTATTTTTTTCATGCAAGACAAAAACACCAATGGTTTTTTCAAGAACTTGGTTAGGAATTACCTTATTTCTTATCCCACCTGTAACTTCCTTGGTTCCATTTATTTTGTCCTATAAGCTTGCACTAACTCTCACATACCTTGTACATGGGTCATTCTCCCTGTATATTATTATTTTACAAATACAATATCTGTTGGGAAGAAAAATTTAAAATTTAGCTTTTCTTATTCCTAAATAAAAACCAATGTGGTTTACTAAGACATGAAGTAAAGGACTTGCCATTAGAATAATAAGAATAGCTTCAACCCTTGGAACATAAAAAAGACTTGATAATAATAATGCCCCAACTACAAAATCTAATTGGTCATAAGGTATCCAAGGTTTTCCTGGTTTAATCTTATTTTTTCTTTTAAAATAGCTTTCAATTAAATCACCCAGTAAAGCTCCAATCGCTAGGGCTAAACCTAATAATAATGGGTGTCCATTATAATCAATGAGTGCTAATGAGATAAGAATCTCTTTTGCATAGAGCAATTGTTGTAAATAAAATACAAATGTTCCGAAAAAAATTCCTAGAATTAGTCCCCTCCAAGTTTTATTTTTTCCCAAAGCTTTCTTGTTAATAGATTTTTCTAAGATTGGGAGTTTCTTAAACATAACTGGTGCCATGTTCGCAAAGTATGCTGGCAAGAAAAAGTAAAGTGCCTGTAAAAAAATCTCAATCATTTATTCTAGGATGAAAAATTACTTTTTAAATCTGCCTATTATCCCTTCAGATCACTAAATATTTATATAAAAAGAGCCTCATTTAAAGTTAGAGGGTTGTGAGTAGATTAATGGTATTCAAAGTAAAAAAAAGAACAGAAGAATTAGAGGATTATAATCCTGAAAAAATTACTAAAGCTATTTTTGAAGCTGCTAAATCCGTTGGCGGCGAAGATTATGAAATGGCTAAGGCTCTCTCTGGTCTTGTACAAGATTATCTTTACTTAATGGATAAAGAGAGTATTCATGTTGAAACAATTCTTGATCTTATTGAAAAAGTTCTCATTGAAGATGGGCATGCAAAAACTGCAAAAAGTTTTATTCTTTACAGACACAAAAGAAAAGAGATTCGTGAAGCAAAATCCTTTGCTGGGATTATAGATGATTGGAAATTGAGTCTGAATGCTTTAAAGATTCTTCAACAGAGATATTTAGCCCGTGACAATACTGGAAAAATTATTGAGAGTCCAAAAGAATTGCTTGAACGCGTTTCAAGTCATGTGGCTTCAGCTGAAGAAAAGTTTAAAGGAAATGTTGAAGAAGCCCGTGAGAAGTTTTTTCAATTATTATGTTCATTAGATTTTTTGCCTAATTCACCATTATTGATGAATGCAGGAACAAAAGAAAGATTATTATCATCAATTGTAGCGCTTCCTTTAGAAGATAGTATAGAGAGTATTTTTTCAGCACTTCGTGATGCTGCAATTTATCATAAGCGTGGAAGTGGCACAGGATTTTCATTTTCTAAAATTAGACCACGTGGAGATGTAGTAAACAATACTTTTGGTGTTGCCCCAGGGCCACTTGCTTATTTGAAAATATTTGATAAGGCTCTCGGAGAGATCAAGCAAGGTGGAAGAAGACCGGGATCAAACATGGCAATCTTACGTATTGATCACCCAGACATTTTAGATTTCATAACCTGTAAAGAAAGAAGAGATATTATTCAAAACTTTAACTTATCTGTTGGTATTACACAGGAGTTTATGGACGCTGTTGAGAAAAATGAAAATTATAATTTAATTAATCCTAGAAACGGTGATATTATTGGACAATTAAATGCTAAACGAACCTTCGATTTGATTGCAACCATGGCTTGGAAAAATGGTGATCCAGGGATTGTATTCCTAGATAGATTGAATAATCAGCAAAGTAATCCCACACCAAATGTTGGTCGTGTTGAGACTACTTCTCCTTGCGGTGAAGAAGCATTACTTCCTTATGAAGCCGTTATTTTAGGTTCTATCAATATTAGTAATCATACAGTAAAAGATCTTGAAAGTAAAAGGTATGTCATTGATTGGAACAAATTGAAAAACACCATTCATTCAGCTGTACACTTTTTAGATAATGCAACAGAGATTAATGCTTTTCCACTCGAAGAGACTGAAAGGTTAGTAAAAGCTAATAGAAAAATTGGACTTGGATTAATGGGTTTTGCTGATCTTCTGATTAAATTGCGTCAACCTTACAACTCTGAAGCTGCACTCGCTACTGCTGATGCAGTTATGGGTTTTATCAATAGTGAAGCGCAAGATGCTTCACGAGAGTTAGCTAAAAGGAGGGGTGTTTTTCCAAACTTTTATTCTTCATTGTATGATACAAATAATGAATTCCACCTCATGAGAAATGCTAGCCGTACTACTATTAGTCCAACAGGAACAATTTCTTTAATTGCTTCTTGTTCACAGAGTGTTGAACCTCATTATGCTTTATCTTATCTACGTAAAACCCAACAATTTGAAATGCTAGAAGTAAATCCCTTGTTTGAAGAGATTGCTAAAGAGGGGGGATTTTATAGTGAAGAATTATTGCGTAAGATTGCAAGGCGTGGTAGTGTACAACACATAGAAGAAATACCAAAACATATTCGAGATGTCTTTGTTACTGCAATGGATTTGAGTCCAGAAGACCATGTACGTATGCAAGCTGCTTTTCAAAAGCATGTAGATAATGCAATTTCAAAAACAGTAAATTTCCCTTATTATGCAACAGTAGAAGATGTAATGGATGTCTTTAAAATGGCTTATGATTTAGGTTGTAAAGGTATTACCATTTATCGAGATGGAAGTCATGAAAGACAAGTTTTAACTTCAATGATGGCTCGACCAATGAATTTGAAAAGTGTTGAAGAAAAAGAAGAAAGTAGTGAGAGTACTCAGAAAGAAACCCAAGTACATCCGCACATGAGTAAAAACACACATTTATATGATTAAATAGATCAAAGGGGTTTGGTTTAATGAAAGAGAGAAAAGGTTTAGTACATGTATATACAGGAGATGGTAAAGGTAAAACTACTGCATCACTTGGTTTGAGTATGCGCGCTGTAGGACAAGGATTTTCTGTGTTTATGGTCCAATACATGAAAGGTGGAGCGTATACAGGAGAATATGTTGCTGCAAAAAACCATTTACCTAATTTTGAAATTGTTCAATTCGGAAGACCTTGTATTAAACAACAGAAGCAATTAAAATTACAAGGCTTTCATAAATTGAGTGCTGAAGATCAAAACAGAAAGTTATTTGATTACATTCGTGACGATATTGAATGTGGCACTTGTCGTTATTGTTTTCTAAACGATGCCATCCAAGGTGATTATATCTCTAAAGCTTTCAAAAAAACACTTGAAGTTGTTATGAGTGGTAATTATCAAATGGTTGTCTTAGATGAGATTAATGTAGCTATGCAGCTAGGGTATTTGTCAATTGCAGATGTTCTTAAAATGATTAGTGAGAAACCAGGACATGTTGAATTAATTTTAACAGGTCGGGGAGTTCCTGATGAGATTATAGAAGCCGCAGATTTAGTGACTGAAATGAAATTGAAGAAACATTATTTTGATAAGGGTATAATGGCCAGAAGAGGGATTGAATACTAATTTTGGTTTTTTTAGATATTACTTTTTTAAAAAAGAAGGTTTCTGAGAAAACATGTTAAATAAAAATGAAATGATCCTTGAAGGATACAAAGCCATAAATTATCTTTTAGATTTTGTTTCTAAAAATGCTCTTATTAATGCTAAAAAAGGAATACACAGATTTACTATTGAATCTTATGTAAAATAAAAAATTTAGATTATAAACTCTTCTACATGTAATTGTCCTTTTTTTGCCACAATTTTATAGTTTTTTAAATCACTAAATCCAGTGATTCTTGTAACTAAAGAAGGTAAAACAACACGTTCTCCTTTAAAAGTTAAATTAGTTATAAACTCTTTACCAGAACTTAATAATTTTTCTCCAGATGTAACTGGAGCACGTATACTATTTATATTGAGTTCATTCATTAAAGAACGACCTTGGATTTTATTTTTTTCTAAAAGAATTTGCTGCGTCATTTGCGCAAAGTGTTTTGCTATTTCCATAGGCACATCAACTGTTGTTGCTGCTGTAATACCTTGTAGCCCAGGAGATATATTTGCTTCAATTACTACAGGACCAAAAGGACCTTCTAAAATATCAACACCACAAACATCTGAGTTCAAGGCTTTTGCAGTTCTAATAGCTAAGTTTGCAACTTCCCTGTTGATAAGTACAGGTTCTGCTTTTCCACCAGCATGCAGGTTTGCTCTTTTTTCTTCACTACTTGCAGTTCTTCTCATAGCAGCTATAGCTTTATCACCAATAACAATAACTCTTAAATCGCTTCCGCCACTCTCAACATATTCTTGAATGATAAAAGGTTGGTTTAAAGCCCCTAGAGCATCAAGCATTGAAGATGCTGAAGAATAAGAGTCACCAAAAAGTACACCTTTACCTTGTGTTCCTTCTGGAAACTTCATTATAATAGGATAATTCATTGTCTTTAAAAGTTTTTTAGCACTCTCAATGCTTGGGCCAATATATGTTCTTGGCATTGGAATGTTATGACGTTCTAATTCTAAATGTGTTAATAATTTATTATGCACAATGGTAAATGAATCACTTGGAAGAGGAAGATATGCTACTTTTTTATCGAGCATACTAGTGATACTCCTTAGCAAGTTAGCGTATCTAAAAGACCCTTTTACATAAACACAATCATATTGGGGAAATGGTCTTCCTTGATAGAGCACTCCAGCATCTTTGCCTAAAGAAACTTCTACTTCTTTAAGATTAATCATATCGACAGTTGTAAAATATTTTTCCATAGCTTCAGCTGTCATTAATGAACTTTTACTACCTAAACTTATTATTGCTGCTCTCATTTATTTTCCCTTTTGAGTTTCTAACAACGGGTCTATAAGAAATTTTCCTTGTTTGAGAATATTTTGACCAATAAGAACTTGATAACTCATACCATCCCTATCTGCTATTGAAAACTCACCAGTATACCCCTCTCCCCTTACACTAACCACTACTTCAATAATATCTCTCATTGATTGTCCACTTGCAGATTTAATCAGTTTCTGTTTAATAACAGGTCCAAGTCCTAATTTATCCACTAAATCTTCATCCAAGGAAGAACTTGTTGCTCCAGAATCAATTCTTGCAATTATTTTAAGTTCTTCTCCATTCTTTCCTTTAAAGACTACTTCCTCAGTAAGTCCTAAAACCACCCTTTCTTCCATAGCACTAGTTTATTTAAGTGACTTTTTAACTTTTTCTATTGCTTAAAAAGCATATCTTCAAGAACTGATATCTTTGGCCCAGACCATTCGACAGAAATTCTTTTAATAGGGATTTCATTTAGAACAATTAGCTCAGGAAGGCAATATTCTCCACTGTATTCAGAAAAAGAAACTCTAGAACTCCAATAATCACCATAAGCTTTAGTTCTCTTAAAATTATTTACGTCATCATTTATATAACTCTTATTAAGGTATCTTTCAACATGAGCCCTGTCAAGAACATAAGCAGTGTCTTCAGAAGTTAAATTAAAGCTAAGAAGAGTTACATCTCCCTGAAAAGAACGAATATTTTCCAATAAATTTTTCCATATTAAAGGAAATTCTTTATTGGCAAACCAAGAACTTGGTTGAGCTTCTAAGAGACAAAATAGTGCATTTGTCCTATAAGCCTTAGCTTCTAAACCTGAAGCACAAGATGGAAGAACAACCCTTCTTAAAGGTAATAATGCCTTCAGACAATGATCTAAACCTAATTGTACTGATTCCCATTTATGTGGATTAGTATAATGATAAGCCTTCATTAACATTAAATTCAATAAGTTTTTTAAAAGGATTACCTTAATTAATACAAATGGATGTATTTGGATACGATTTAGAATTGGACAAAGTAGAAAAAGAGATTGCTTTAAATGGACATAAAAAAGTGATCATACAACTACCAGCAGGTCTAAAGCCAAAAGCAAAAGATATCCAAATTCATTTATTAGAAAAATATCCTGATTTAAAAATTACTTTCTGGGCGGGAAATTGTTTTGGAGCATGTGATACACCAGATATCAAAGGTTTTGATTTATTCGTGGCATTTGGACATTCTACTTGGAAATATTAGATTTTGTATTTTATCATATTCCCTGGATTGAGTCTTCCTTGAGGATCTAGTACTTTTTTTACAGCAGCGATTTCTTCTAGTCCTTTATCACCATACTGCGTCCATAAATAAGGATGACTGAACAAATTTTAAGAGAACTAAAGCAATTGCACTTGTTGGCCTAAATATTCCTTTTACTGAAAATGTATCTGGTCTAATACTATTTTTATCTGTATAAATATATTCGCTTGTTACAAGAATAAAATAAAGAATAAAAGAGATTATGTGTTTAAAAGTTTAAGAAGTTAAAGAAAATAAAAAAACTAAGCATTGACCATTTCTATCTCAATATTTAGACCTTCTGGCTTAGAAAAATCAGAAATTTTTGACGCCTTCGCGATGATTTAAGCGTTTACCATCTCTATTTCGATGTTCAATCCCTCAGGGATAGGTACCCTCATTACTAAACGAAGGGTTCTTTCATCAGTTCCAATATCGATTAATCTTTTATGGACACGCATTTCATAACGTTCCCAAGAAGCTTTTCCTTCACCATCAGGTGATCTACGAGTGGTTACTTTTAATTTCTTAGTAGGCAATGGGATTGGACCTCTCATACCTACACCAGTCTTATCAACAATTTCCTTGATGCTCGCACAGATTTGATTAATCTTTCCGATTTCAGTGGATGCTAATTTGATTCTTGCTCTTTGTGCCATTGTTTTCCTACCTTATCTATACACAGTAAGCTTTGCTCACCATGTCACCCAAAGAAACTTTTTGTTTTTTGGGCACTAACAAACTATTTGGTTTGTTATTTATTTTTAAATGTTTGTATTCTGTTTTTGTTATAAAGATAATTAAAAAAAATAATTAAGAGATTTACATCTCTTTCTTAACAACTTCGGTACACATACCAGCTGCTACAGTAACACCTGAGTCACGGATAGCAAACCTGGACATTTGTGGAATTTCTGAGTTTTTCTCGATAACTAAAGGTTGTACAGGTCTTAACCTTACGATTGCTGCGTCACCATTTTTCAAGATATCTTTGTTCTCAGTAATTTCTTCACCAGTAGCTGGGTTCATCTTTTTCACAATTTCTACAAATTGACAAGCAACTTGAGCAGTGTGGATGTGGAATACAGGAGTGTATCCTACAGTTACAACGCTAGGGTGTTGCATAATTACAATTTGTGCAGTGAATTCTTTAGCTACAGTTGGTACATTACCAGCGTCACCTAAAACATCTCCTCTAGCTAAGTCTTTTTTACCAAAGCCTTTAACTGAAAATCCTACGTTGTCACCAGGTCCAGCTTGTTGGTGCTGTTCGTGATGCATCTCGATTGTTTTAACTTCACCAGTGATACCTTTACCTTCTCTACCAGGTACAGCAGTAACTTTTTGGCCAACTTTCATGATACCAGTTTCTACTCTTCCTACAGGAACCACTCCAATACCAGTAATGTTGTATACATCTTGGATAGGTAGTCTTAAAGGTAAGTCAGTTGGTTTTTGAGGTACATTAAACTGATTAATTGCGCTCAGTAAGTTATCTCCTGTCCACCAAGGCATGCTTTCACTTGCTTTAGTAATGTTTTCACCAGGTAATGAAGCGATAGGTAAGAATCTGATTTCTTCAGGGTTCCATCCTGCTTGAGCAGCATGTTTCTTAACTTCTTCTACAACTTCGTTGTATCTTGCTTCTTTCCAGTCTACACCAGAGATATCCATTTTGTTTACAGCAACAACTAATTGACCTACACCAAAGATTTTTGATAATCTTAAATGCTCGATAGTTTGTGCGTTAACACCATCGTTAGCCGCTACAACTAATACAGCACAGTCAGCTTGAGAAGCTCCAGTGATCATGTTCTTAATGAAGTCTCTGTGGCCTGGTGCGTCAATTACAGTAAAGTAATATTTGTCAGTATGGAACTGTTTGTGAGCTAAATCGATGGTTACTCCTCTTTCTTGCTCTTCTTTTAAGTTGTCCATAACGAAAGCGAATTCGAAACCAGATTTACCTAGTAAAGCTGCTTTTTCTTTTAACTTTCTCATAGTTTGTTCATCAATGTTACCAGCGTCAAAAAGTAATCTACCTACAGTGGTTGATTTACCGTGATCTACGTGACCGATGAATACTAAATTAATGTGTTCTTTTTCACTTGCCATTCTTTATATTTCTCCCAATCTTGATTAACATTGAATAAGATTGATTTTTAACCCCAAAATCCTCTTTTTTAGCTTAATTAGCTTGAGTTTCAGTTAATCTGGTGACAACGCAGTTTCTTTATAAATATTTCTATTGAATTGTAGAGAAAGAATAGTCTTAAAATAATCATTCCTGAGCAGATTCAGTATTCTGAGCTACAAAGGTTAAAAGAAGTTCAATTACATCTTCATTTGTTCCTTGAGAAATACCAATGGAGTGACCAGCATCTTGTTCAATGAATACTTGAGATTCTACACCATTATCTTCTAAAGTTTCGACCATATCAATAGATCTTTGTTCATTAAATTTAGGATCAGCAGTACCATGAAAGAACAATGAAGGTGGATCAGTTTGATCAACAAAATTAATCGCACCTAATCTTGGATCACGAGTATCACTATAAATATCTATTAATTCTAATAATTTTTCAGGTCCCATAATAAAAAGTCCATCTTTACCAAGCTCAGGTGTAAAACCAGTAGGAAGAATATTTCCATAATTTGAGCTTTCACCTATATAAGCTACAGGAGTTATTAATTCGTCTTGTACTGAACATCCTTTAAGCCATTCATTTTCCTGATTAAAAACCATTAAACTGCTAATGTATCCACCAAAACTGTAGCCATGTACAACTAAATTATCAATGTCTACACCAAAAGGCCTTGCTAATTTTTTAAAACTTGCAATTGAACAGGCAACTGAATGTGACCCTGAAATCCCTAAAGAATAAAACTCAAACCCCCATTTATAATCTGGACTTACAACAACATAACCTTCTTGTGCATAAAGTAAAGCCCTTTCTTTCATTTTACTTTTTTTCCCAACTTCTGTACTTCCACCATGCACAACAAAAACAACTGGTTTTCCTTTAAATTCTTTATTAGTGTATAAATCAAAACTAAAATGATCATCTTCTCCATAAGGAATATCTTTGTAAATAGTAATCCCATCTTTTGTTTCTGCTTTATAATCAACAATATTAATTGAACTAATATCAAAATCTTCTCCATAAGCTTCTAAACTAAGAATCTCTTCTTGATTTGGAGTAATAGTACACGCCGTGAAAAGAAAAAAAAGAAGTACTGAAAAAATAATATAAATTTTCTTCATTTAAGAAAAATAAAATTTAAATCATATAAACCTTTAGGATTTTAGCGTTAGTCACTAAATGGCAAATAAACGTTAGAAGATAGAGTATGCTTGTTTTTAGTTAATTAGTTAGTAAAATAGCTGAAATATGCCAAAATGAGGAAAAAAATTGTTAAAAAAAGTACTGAAATTAATGAAATCAAAGTTCTATCACTAAAATTCTACCAACAGATATTAAATATTACTGGGCAGTGATAAAAACCAACAATATATTTATAAATATGAAAGAAAAAAATAAAGTATTATGAAAAAAAGAACATTAGGTGTATTAATTGACACACATTTTGGTCAAACACTTCTTCCGCCTAATGCTAATGTTCTTGTCCAATTAAGAGATGGATTTTATCACTAAATTCCAGCAAAAGAGGTAAGGAAAGAAGACCTGGTTTTATATGAAAGGAATCACATTAAAGGAGATTTTACTCTTGAAATGTTACAAAGCAGTGAAAGGTACAAGGAAGCTGAAAGGGGTCTTCATGAAATTGTTGATGCTGAATACCCAGTTACAAGAATGCGCCACCTCTTAGTCACTGGTTTTGAAAGTGATTTCAAGGAAAGATTAAAAGAGATTGCTTTAGGAGAAGAAGAAGACTTTGATACAGTAGAATATAGAACAATGAATGAGCTTATTAGTGAAATTCTTGAAAATGAAGAGGATTTAAAACGATCAAGACAAAGTATTGATAGTTGGTTAAAAGGAGAAACATTAGCACCAAGTAATTGGGACATTTTTAAAGTGCTCACAGAAATTAATCCAGAGTTTCAAGGAATTTATGATAGTTTTGGAGAGGAAGAAGGATTTCATCATAGTTATAAAGTTTACGTTACATTAAGACAAGCAGTTTCAAATTATTTTTCTAATGGAAAAACTTGTGAAAAAGAAAAAAAAAGGGAAAAGATAAATGGTTCAGATAGACATATTTCAATTAAAGATGAAGTTGAGCTTATTCTTAGAGAACATTTTGGGAATATAATTGAAGAAAAATATCAACCAGTAAAGGTTATAGGTGTCAAAGATATTAAAGAGGGAAAAAGAGATAGAAGGAATAAAAGAAGAAGCGAAAAAATTGAATCAAATCTACGAAAAGGTGTTTATGTTGTAAGAGATAATGGACCAAATTTAGAGACAATTACAGACAAAGAATTGTTTAAAGATTATTTCGTTCTTAGAAATATTTTTGGAAAATTTATTGATGCTTATGTTTTATCAATTCATGATGTTAGTAAAGACGAAGAATTTAAAGAAGAATTTGAATCATCACAAATAAGCGGCAAAGATTATTCTAAAAATGATCTTGGAGCTATTTGTTTTGGTTTATTTTCAAAAATAATCCAAAACGATATTTTATCAGCTTATGTTCAAAGTGAAAAAGTTGAAAAAATTAAAAAATTGAGTGAAACACATGAACAAGTAATTCAAGAATTATTAGAAGTTTTAAGAGGGGGATATGCGGACGGATTTTTTAGAGATGCATTAAATGGGATTATGGGCACTAAATACAAGGAGATAAAAATTAGACCATATTATGAAACACTGAATCATATAATTGAGATAATTAATCCTGGATTTAAAAGATATGTTCAAGCTGAATTTGAGTACGAAATTAGTCTTCTCGAAGGAGATAAAAGAGAACAAAGAAGAAGAAAAAGAATTGCAAAAAAACTTTATCAAAAATCTTTTGGTATAGACCCAATGTGGAAGGATGGAAGCAAATCTCTTATGACTGATGTGTGGTTGATGAGAAATGAACAAAAAAGAGACTACGGAGAGATTTTAGAAAGATATAGTTTGATAAGCACTAAAAATGATTAAAATAAGAGGAATACCTAATAAGTTAAAAAGATTGAGGCTACACTAATAGAAAAATCAACTTCTATTCACATTACTTTCTATTTGCAATGTATTAACATAATTCTAACTTATTAAAAAATAAAAAAGAATTAAGCGCCTAAACTTCCTGAGCTTAAACCTTTTCTTTGGATAATTTGCTGCCTAACCTTATCCTGTAATTCCATTGGAAGTTTCTCGAAATCTTGTGAAACTAATGAGGAACTACCACGACCACCAGTAGCTGAACGAAGTGCATTACTCCATCCGAAAAGCTCTCCTACTGGCATTCTCGCCTTGATAATAGTTAAATCTCCTTCTTGTTGCATGTCCAATAATTGTCCTCTACGAGAACTTACAAGTTTTGACATCTCACCCATGTATTCGGTAGGACCTTCAATTCTTGTAACTTGTAATGGTTCATACAATACAGGGCCAGCTTGCATAACTGCTGCACGGATACCTTCACGTACTGCAGGATACATCTGAGCAGGACCTCTGTGGATTGCATCTTCGTGTAGTTTACAATCTTTTAATCGTACCATTACATTAATCATTGGATCTTTAGCTAAAGGACCAGCCTTCATTACATCCTGGAACATATCTAAGACCATTTCCATGATCTCGTTAATGTGTACAATACCACGAGTATCATCAATGAACATGTTTCCTTCGAAAACAGCTCGAACTTTGCTTGAAGCCTTAGCATCCCATCCTTGTTCTCTTAAGAATTCGGTTACTGCTGCATCTTTCTTCTTAAATCTTCCAGAAGGCATTTCACCATCATTGATGCCTTTAGCAATTCCTTCAGGCATTGGTTCAACTGTAAAGTATAACCTGTTGTGCTTGTTAGGAGATTTCCCTTCAGCTTCAGATGAAGTTTTAGTAATAGCTTCTCTGTAAGTTACGATAGGTGGTGAAGTTTTTACTTCTACACCTTTTTCAGTTTTAATTCTGTTCTCGATGATTTCTAGATGTAATTCACCCATACCGTGCATTAAATGCTCACCAGTTTCTTCGTTAATCTCAACTTTAATGGTTGGATCTTCTTTTTGTACTTGGTGAAGTACTTCAATTAATTTAGGTAAGTCAGCAGGTCTTTTCGCTTCGATAGCTTTACTTACTACCGGATCGAAAATGTGTGAGATTGCATCAAAAGGTTCTGCAGGTCCGCCAGCAGTTGCTGTTTCCCCAGGCATACCGCCTTTAAGTCCACTTACACCAATGATGTTACCAGAGACTGCATGATCTACAATTTCTCTTTTCGCACCATTATAGATGTATACTTGTTGAACTCTTCCAGGAACATTTGCTCTGTTCAAGAATACTTCGTCTCCTTTTTTCAGTTTACCACTGAAAAGACGACCAGCTGCGATTTCTCCTGCTTGAGGATCTACTACAACTTTAGTGACTACAAAGTAAGATTTACCGTTAGGATCACAAGTAGTTAGAGCTTTTCCATCAACACTTTCTAAATCTCCATGCCATAAGTTAGGTACTCTGTAAGCTTGCGCAGTTACAGGGTTAGGGTGATGTCCTACTACCATATCTAATACAACTTCGTGCAGAGGAGCTTTTTTAGCTAACTCTTTGTAAGCTTCATCTTCACCTTGGTAAGCAGCAATAATATCTGCGAAAGATATTCCATTTTTCTGCATGTAAGGTACGCTTAAAGCCCAATTATGGAAAGCTGAACCAAAAGCCACAGTTCCGTTTGCAACGTTAACTAACCAATCGTCAGCTTTACCTTCTGGTAAAAGACCTTTGATGATTCTGTTAATCTCTGCAATTTGTTTTACAAAACGTTCTTGCATTTGCTGTGGGGTTAATTGTAACTCTTTGATTAATCTGTCAACTTTGTTAATGAATAAAACAGGTTTTACTTTTTCACGTAAAGCTTGTCTAAGAACAGTTTCAGTCTGAGGCATTGCTCCTTCTGAAGCACAGATAAGTACAATTGCACCATCTACTGCCCTCATAGCTCGTGTTACATCACCACCAAAATCTACGTGACCAGGAGTATCAATTAAATTAATTAAATATTCTTCTTCCTCAACTTTGTGTACCATAGATACTGCAGCTGAATCAATTGTAATTCCTCTTTCTGCTTCATCATCGTGGAAATCTAATTGCCTTGCTTTACCAGCTAAAGCTTCACTCATCATACCTGCTCCAGAGAGTAAGTTGTCTGAAAATGTTGTCTTTCCATGATCAATATGTGCACAGATAGCAATATTTCTTATATGTTTTGGATCTTCCATAATTCTGGTTACTTGATCCACCATTTTTTCTGCCATTTTTTTTATATCCTCGTGAAATTTATTCTAAGATGTGCATATCATGCACAGTTTTGTATGTGTGTAATTCTTCATTTTTGAACCATAATCCAACTTCCATTTTTGCTTCTTCAACATTTCCTGAAGCATGGATTAAATTCTTAACACCAATTCCTTTTTCGTCAGCATAAGCAAAACTTACGTGAGCAAAGTCTCCTCTGATTGTTCCAGGTGCAGCTCCTTTTGGTTCAGTTCCACCAACCATTTTCCTTACATTTTCTACTGCATTAATTCCTTCAACACAGAGTGCCATTACTGGACCTTGAGTCATAAATCCGAGAAGAACTTCTAATACTTTTTCTCCTCTTCTGTCAGCAACATCAAAATAATGTTTTTTACCAAAATCTTTGTCCATCCAGACCATTTTAGCGCCAACAATTTTCATTCCTGCATCTTCAAAACGCATGATGATTTTTCCCATGAATCCACGCTGTACAGCGTCTGGTTTTAATAATACTAAACTTCTTTCGATCATTTTATGATACCCCGTTAAATATAAAGCTAAATAAAAATAAAAGATCTATTTTTTTGAAGATCCAGCCTTTTTGCTCTTTTCTGAACGGAATGCTTCTGTCCATTTGGTAACTAAGTTTTTTCTTCCGAGTTTCAATTTGTTTTTTTCACATTTGTTACTACAAAAGTTATCAACTTTACCACTGGTGTAAGCGTAGATCTTTCCGGTTCCTTTTTCAATGTTTTTTCCACAAAAACTGCATTTTGCCATCTTTAGTTACCTCATTTCTTACGCTTACGTCCACCAAGACGTTGCGCTTCAATCTCAGTATCAAGTAACATGATTATGTCGCCTTTTCGTACTGGACCTTTTACGTTCCTTCGGATTGCTTTATTCTTATCTCTACCGTCAAGAATTAAAGCCATTACTTGAGTTAATCCGCCACGGCTACCTGCACGAGCGATAATTTCCTTTACTTCTGCAGGGAATGCTTGTGCAAAATGGATTGTGTTTCCATCTGATTTACCAGCATCCTTTTTTCCGCCTTTTTTGTTATCTTTTTTAGCCATCTTATGCACCTATTCTTCGCTAGCTAAAGATTCGATAATTGCTTTTGCGTCTCCTTCTTTTACAACTGCTACTGCTGCTGTGCTTACTGGTAAGCCTGCTGCTGCGCCAAGATCTTCTTTTTTGCTAATCTCAATGCATGTTACGCCTTTTTCTTTACTAAGTAAGGGTAAGTGCATTACAACTTCTTTAGGACTTACGTCGCTTGCATATACAACTAATTTTGCGATCCCTTTTTCTAAAGCTTTGGTAGCTTCGTTGGACCCTTTTCTAATTTTTCCTGTGTTTCTTGCGATTTCCACAGCTTCTAATACTTTTGCTTCATCAACCATTTTATATTTACCCCTAAACTAAATTATAGTTTAATTAGTTTGATTTTTGCTAGAACTTGATTATTTACTCAATTTAGAAGATGAAACATTTCGTTTCGCCTCCAAGTCACCGAGTAACAAGTCATTGGCAATATTAAAGTTAGAATGTAGTTTATTTATAAATCTTTAGTCTCTAAGAGTGACTAATCCCTACTTCCATAAAATTCTTAAAGTATTTTCTTGTTTCTTTACATTGAAATGTGTGGCATAACAGCGTATATAGGTTGGAAAGAAGCCTTTCCAATCCTTGTAAATGGTTTAGAAAGATTGGAGTATAGAGGTTACGATTCTGCTGGCGTGTCAACTTTTTCTGATGATGAACTACACATCAATAAAGCTGTTGGTAAAGTAATTAATTTAAAACATAAGGTTTTACCGGGTTCTATTGGTATTGCGCACACCCGTTGGGCAACACATGGAAGTCCAACAGAAGCGAACGCGCACCCACATCAGAATAAGGAAAAAAGTATTGCTCTTGTACACAATGGGATTATTGAAAATTATGCTTCATTAAAGAAAAAAATGCAAGAGAAAGGCTACCAATTTTATTCTCAAACAGATTCAGAGGTTTTAACCAAAGTAGTTGATTATTTCTATAAGAAAAATGGCCAAAGTGATTTTCAAAAAGCAGTTATGGACGCCCTGCATGAAGTTGTCGGTGCCTATGGAATCGTGATTTTAAATAAAGCGGAGAATAAATTGTATGCTGCTAGAAAAGGGAGTCCACTTTGTTTAGGAATTGGTGATGGAGAGTATTTTATAGCTTCAGATCCTGCTGCATTTTTAGAACATACACGTAGAGTGTTATATTTAGAAGATGATGATGTTTTAGTTGTGAGTAGTACTAGCTATGATTTACATAACCTTTGTGAAGGGCACGATAAATGTCTAGATAGAAATGAAACACACATTGAATGGGATTTAAGCGCTATGGAAAAAAATGGTTATGACCATTTTATGCTCAAAGAGATTTATGAGCAACCTGAGAGTTTGCGTAATTGTATCGCAGGAAGAACAAATTTAAACCATGCAGTTGAAAAATTACAAAGAAAATTGCCTGAAGATTTTGTAAAGAAATTAGACCGTATTGTTTTTGCTGCTTGTGGAACTTCTTGGCATGCTGCATTAGTTGCGAAAACAGTTATTGAAAAGTATTGTAGAATTCCAGTAGATGTGGAGTATGCATCAGAGTTTAGGTACAAAAAACCAATTATTGGGCCTAAAGATTTATTTATAGTTATCTCACAAAGTGGAGAGACAGCAGATACATTAGCTGCTTTAGATGAAGCAAAAAAAAATGGTGCAAAAACTTTTGCTTTTGTCAATGTTGTAGGAAGTAGTATTGCGCGAGAAGTTGCAGCAGGGACTTATATCCGTGCAGGACCAGAGATTGGAGTTGCATCAACAAAAGCCTTTACAGGTCAAGTGCTGAGTATCTTAAAATTTGCTTTCACTTTAGGTTATATTAAAGGTGCTTTGTCAAGAGAAGAGACGGAGAAAAAATTAGATTCTTTAACTACCGTTCCAGAATTAGTGAAGGAATGTTATGAAGAAGAAGAAAATATCAAAAAAATTGCTCAGGAGTTTAAAGATGCTAAAAGCTGTTTTTTCTTAGGTCGTGGAATAAATGTGCCTACTGCTTTAGAAGGTTCTTTGAAAATGAAAGAGATTTCTTATATTCATTCAGAAGCTTTTCCTGCAGCAGAGATGAAGCATGGTCCTATTGCTTTGCTTGAAGATGGTTTTCCAGTAGTGACCATTATCCCTAAAAATGATCCCATTTATGAAAAAATATTGAGTAATGTGCAAGAAGTGAAGGCCCGTAGTGCTAAAGTAGTGGCTTTAGTACAAAGAAATGATCATGAGGTTGCTAACTTTGTAGATCATGTTATTCGAGTTCCCGAAGTTCCTGATTATCTACAAGCTATTGTCTTTTCTATTCCTTTACAGCTTCTTGCTTATTATACCGCTTTAGCTCGTGGATGTGAAATTGATCAACCACGTAACTTGGCTAAGTCAGTGACTGTTGAATAAAGTATCTAAAAGTATAAATACTTCTTTTACTTTTCTTTATCTTATGGATTTTATGGCTAAACAAGAGAAGGATGCTGAAGAAAAACGGGTTCTCAAAGCAAAGTTAGGTTTTTTAGAAGATGATGCTCGCAGAGTTCTCGATTTAGCGCGACTTCTAGAAGAGAGAAGAAGTGATGATTCACGTAATCAACAGCACAGGTATGGCAATAGCATAAAAATTGAGCTAGCTAAAATTAAAAAGTCTGTGCAAAGGTTGAGTCCATTATTACCCGAGAGTCATAGAAGTGTTGTAATATTATTACAAGGTGCAATTCAAGATTTGGAGAAAAGGCAGACTGTGAGTAAAGGTGCTGCGCAGAGTTTGGTTACACGTATTTCTGGTTTGAAGAGTAAGTTAGTTTAATTTATTCTTTTTCTATGTTCTTAGTATGCAAAGCTAAGTACAATGATGCTGCCAATAATATTGAACCACCAACAATCAAACGAACACTAAGCATCTCACCTAAGATCACATAAGCCAAAGTAATTGCAATTAGAGGGTTTACTAAAATAACAATAATCGAACTTACCTCTGCTTCTAATCTCTCCAAGGCTAAATTATAGAAGAGATAAGCCAAACCTGTTGATACTATACCTAAAACTAACAAATAAGGCAAGATAGAGACTATTTCTCCTAAACCATAGATGAATGGAAATGGTAATAGGAAAACACTCGCAAATATCATAAACCACAAAACATCACCAATATTGTGTTTCTTATTTTGCATACGCATTTGTACTACTAAAAAAGCAAAAACTATTGCATTAGCTACTGCAAAAATGTTACCTAATAAACTAGCACCAGAATTAAATGGATTAATGATTGCTAAAGCCACAAAAGCTATAGCCAATAAACCTAGTTTTGTCGAGGTTATTTTCTCACCCAACATAAAGTAAGCAAAAATTAAAACAAAGAAGGGAAAGCTTGAGAAAATCAATACTACATTTTGTACAGGCGCATGCAAATTAGCCATATTAAATAATGAAAGTGCTAGTGCATAGAGAAATCCAATAAAAGCATATTCTTTGAGGGTTTGTTTATCAACCTTATACCATTTTTTATCTAAGAAAGGTATCGTAACAAATAAGAATAGCATTGCAATGAAGATCCTTAAGAAATTGAGTGACATTGCTGGAAGTGCAGAACCAATCAATTTTACAAAAACACCAATAGTTCCTATACACATAGCTGCTAAGAACATAAAAATGTAATACTTAGTCATAGCTTCTTTTTTCTTTGCCACAACTAAAACAATATTTTATCCTTAATTAAGCTATTGTTTAGAGTCTGCATTACAACAATCATTTAAAACACAATTCAGAACAAAAAGTTATGGCTTTTCGATACGCTCATTTAGCAGATTTACATTTAGGATCATGGCGTGAACCAAAAATGAGAGCAGTTTCAACCCAAGTATTTTTGAATGCTATTGATAGGTGTATAGAAGAAAATGTTGATTTTGTTTTATTCGCTGGAGATTTATTCAACACCAGTATGCCAGCTGTTGATACACTCAAAATCGTTACCAAAAAACTCAAAGAACTCAATAAAAGAGATATCCCACTTTACGCAATAGCAGGAAGCCATGATTTCTCACCATCAGGAAAGACGATGCTTGATGTGCTAGAAAATGCAGGGTTACTCATTAACGTATGCAAAGGTTCAGTAAATCCAGAGACTAAACAATTAGAATTGAAAATCACTAAAGATGAAAAAACAGGAGCAAAAATAACAGGCATTATTGGAAGAAGAGGAATGCTGGACAAATCTTATTATGAAAACTTGAACAGAATATCATTAGAACAAGAAGAAGGTTACAAAATCTTTATGTTCCACACCACTTTAACAGAACTTAAACCAAAACACCTAGAAATGCTTGATTCACAACCTTCATCTTTCTTACCTAAACACTTTAATTATTATGCAGGTGGACATATTCACCATAGAAACTTGATTGAAATCCCAGAATACGGAACTCTCACCTACACAGGAGCATTGTTCCCGAACAATTTTGCAGAGTTAGAGAAATATAGCCACGGTGGTTTTTATATCATTGATGTGAATGATTCATTTGATCATAAAATTAATTTCATAGATATCAAGATCAAAGAACACAAAAAGTGTATCATTGATGCAAATGAAAAGTTACCAGAACAAGTAAAAAGTGAAATTCTCAATTATTTCAATGAAGACTTAAATAACTCCCTTATAACAATCCGTATCAAAGGAAAGTTAGCTAAAGGAAAAACAAGCGATATTAATTTTCAAGAGATCTTCAAAGAGTTTTATGAAAAAGGGGCCTACTTTGTTATGAAAAACACAACTAAACTGAGTAGCAAAGAGTTTGAACAAATCATGGTTAATGTTGAGGGTACTAGTCCTGAGCAGGTAGAAGAAGATATCATCAAAGAGCACCTACAGCAATTAAACTTGTTCTCCAAGGGTGTAGAACTTAATTTAAGCAAAGAATTGTTGAAAGCATTAAATACAAAGAAAATTGAAGGAGAAAAGTCTTATGATTTTCAGACAAGAATAAAACAAGAACTTAACATTCTCTTAGAAAATCAAAATAAGAATAGTAATAATCAGACCAATAATCACAGCAGTAACAGTTGAGATTAAAGCAATCTTAAACCATCTTTTTGTCATTAAAGGTTCATGAGCTATAGTTTTCTGAGATAAGAAATACTCAAGAGTATCAATCATAGATTCTTTACCAGCACACTTTCTTAATGCTCGTGCAAGCTTTTTCTTTTTGAAAGCATCTGAAACCCAAATTGAAAATTCGTTGTTCTTAGGGCTTACATAAGTGTTTAAATCCTCTTGACTCATTTTTCTTAAAGCTTTAACTAAATCAGGTAAACTCTTCAGGATAGTATCATTTTCTAGTCTGAAAAATTTGTCCTTAGTAATATGAGGTCTCTTCATAGCATTTCTTGTTTTTGAATTGATAAAGAACCTGTTAAAGGATAAACGTTGTAGAGTAAATCCAAGTAACACCGTGATAATTGTGTAAGCAAACAAAAGTAAAAATTCAGCTTTTAATATTCCAAAACCTGCACTAAATAAAATTGATTTTTTTAACATTTCTGAAGCAAGCATGTAAGGATTGAATAATAACATCTTTTGTGCAAAAAGAGGGAAACTCTCCACAGGTAGAATCAAGTTCGATAAAAATGCAAACAATCCACCCAATGAGATAAATCCAATAGTAATTCCTTCCTGCGTCTTAAAAATATACCCTAAGAGATAACCTAAGAATATAAAGAAAGTTATACTTAGTAATAAAATGGTAATGCTCACGAAAACGTTGTTTAAAATTGGAATTTTGATGAAGAAATATACGGCTAATAATACTGCAAATAGTTGTACTGCTACAATAGTAAAGTTTGATAAGAATCTTGCAAAGATATGAGCACCCTCACTTGTAGGTGAAGAGAAGTTTCTAAAGAATGCCAAGGATTCTTTTTCCATTACAACTAAGTTACTTGATAACATCATACCTACAAATAAGATCATAAGCATAAGATAGTAAGGGAAGATGAATAAAGATCTGTTTGAATTAGCTACAACTTCATTAACAGTAATCTCAAAAGGATTTTCTACACTTTCTTGACTTAGGTCCTTAATAGATAAAGCTTCAGCATTAATGTTTTCTAAACTAGTTTTCATCTCTGCAATAAGGCCAGTCACCGATAAAATCTTTTCTTCAATTAATGCAGATTCTGCACTTGATAAATCTAAAGCTTCGTTAGCATCTTTTAATTCATCAATTGCTGTTTCTAAATTTGCAAGAGAATCTTCAATTAATTCATTATCATCATTAAAAATGTCATCTAATGCAGATAATTGACTTGAACAACAGCCTGCATCTTCTGCAGCATTCTTAAGTTCTTTAGTTTTGCTTTCCAATTCCTTTGTTTTTTCTTGTAAGATAACAACCTCACCTGCCATGTTACTTTGGTCAATAGTAATTTCACCAACACTCTCTGAAATTTTTCCTGAACTTGCGGTAATGCTTGCTGTCCCAGAACGGATACCACCATCAATATTACCTATACTTACTTCTTGTTCCTCAATAATAAGATCAGCACTAGCGCCAATAGAATTAAGAATGTTTTTTGTTTTTGATAAAGTAATTTCTTCTGATTTAGTATCTATATTAGTACTAATTGCAAAAATAATTGATTCTACAATATTAATACGTGATTGATCAATAAAAAATTCGACTTGTTTAGTTGTTCCATCTACTTGAGCAAAACCATCTTGGAAGCTTAAACAAAGATTAATTGTACCCAATTTAACATCTTCAACACATTGATCAAGGTTAAAATAAGTTACAGTATCATAACCACTATTTGCTAAAGAGTCAATAAAATCACTTGTTCCAGCCTGATCAGCATTTGACAGACCAACAGTTAATGCTGCATCATGCGAAAATGAGAATGTAATTAAAATAAGTGCAATAATAAGAAGTGGTCCTACAAATACCACGAAAGCCGAAGATTTAGAACGGAATAATAACTTAAAATTCTTTCTTAAGATAGTAAATAGTTTCATTGTTCTTCCTCATTTTCTTCCTCATTAGACTCTTCTTCGTTTTCAGTTTCTGTTTTTTTAACAACTTTCTTTTTTGCTGTTCTTTTTTTAGCAGACTTTTTTCTTGTAGCTTTCTTTTTAGTTTTCTTTGGAGCAACCTTTCCTTCATCAATTTGGATGAAAACTTTGTCCAATGTTGGTTTTCTAAATTCAATATCAATAATTTTCTCTCCATTAGCCTCTAAGGTTTTAATTAATTCCTTAATTACTAGATTAGTATTCCTTGCATCTACTACAAGCATTTTATCTACAACTTTGTGTTTTTCAATGTTTTTCATTACATTTGCACTCAGCTTTTTTATAACAGTATCATAATCCCCAGGAGAAGTCATCACATAAATGCTCTCTTCAACTAGGTTCTTTGATTTTAATTCAGAAGGTTTACCTAAAGCTGCAATCCTACCATCTTTAAAAATAATAATCCTATCACATAAATGTTCTAATTCAATGATATGGTGACTTGCTAAAATAACAGTGGTTCCTTTTTGGTTCACTACACGTAAAATGTTCCAAATTTTATTAGAGAGAACAGGGTCTAAATCTGCAGTTGGCTCGTCTAAAATCAAAATTTTAGGATCATGTACTAATGAGCAAGCAATGTCTAATCGTCTTTTCATACCACCGGACATGTTTTTTGCCAACATATTTTTAGCTTGTGATAAATCAACTAATTTAAGAAGGTTTTCTGCTTGAGATTTTAGGTTCTCTTTTGGGATATTATAGAGTGATCCAAAATACATTAAATTTTCCCAAGCAGTTAAACTCGGATAGAAACTTGGATTTTGAGCTGCGAAACCATAAATTCTTTTCAAAGATTTGTTATAACGTTGTACTCTGCGCATTCCTTGGTGATCACCAGATTGTACTAGGTGACTATCTTTAAAATACACACCACCTTTTTCTGGTTGAATTAAACCAACAAGCATGTTTAAGAAAGTTGTTTTTCCACTACCACTTCTTGCGATAACACCTAAGATCTCTCCAGATTTTACTGTGAAGTTAACGTCATTGAAGATGTAACGATCACCATACAATTTTGATAAGTGATCTACCTTGAATAAGTCGGAGCCCCTCTTTTTCGCCATGATGAGAAAAAAGCTTATTTTTTCCTTTTTAAATTTAGTTGACTATTTTAAAGTGATAGCAAAATACACGCTGTTAATTATTAGCAAAAATTAAAAAGCTTAAGATTATATTTTTCTTTATGTATTCACTCACTGAGATTCCCTTGCAGCACAAAACTGTTTTTCTTAGAGTAGATTTTAATGTCCCTATTAAAAAAAAGAAAGTAGTAGATAATTATAAGATAAAACAAAGTCTTACTACAATTAAATATCTTCTTGAAAAACATTGCACTCTTGTAATAGCAAGTCACTTAGGAAGACCAAATGGAAGAAAAAACAAAAAGTTTAGTCTAGCACCACTTGCAAAAGAGTTAGGAAAGTTTCTTCCAGAATATAGAGTTGTTTTTCTCAAAAATTGTATAGGAAAAGATGTGCGTAAAAGAATAGCAAATGCTAGGGACAAAGAGATATTTCTTTTAGAAAACCTTAGGTTTTATTCTGAAGAGAAAGAAAACGATAAAGCCTTTGCACATAGTTTAGCAAGTTTAGCAGATGCTTATGTTAATGATGCTTTTGGCGTGAGTCATAGAAAACATGCATCACTTGATGCTATCACCCATTTTCTTCCTTCAGCGAGCGGTTTTTTAGTTGAGACAGAAATTCTTAACTTGAATAAAGCACTACACGGAAAAAGACCAAGTGTATGGATATTTGGTGGCGCTAAACTCAATAAAATAAAACTAATAGAGAGTGCACTGAAAAAAGCAGATAAAATTTTATTAGGTGGAGCCATTGTTTTTCCATTCCTAAAAGCGCAAGGGTACCAAATTGGATATTCCATTTGTAATGATGCTTCAGTTAAAGTTGCAAAAAGATTATTAAAAAGTAGGAATGCGAAAAAGTTTGTATTTCCATTAGATTATGTTTGTTCAGAGAGTTTTTCTACTCAAGGAAGTGCCCATATCAAAGAATTTGATGCAATTGAACACAAAGAAATAGCACTCGATATTGGGCCTAAAACAGTAGAATTGTTTTCCCATTATATTAAAAAAGCAGAAACTGTTGTATGGAATGGTCCACTCGGTTACACTGAATGGGCGAAATATCAAAAAGGGAGCAAAGATATTGCAAAGGCTATTGCAAAAAATAATGGGTTTAGTTTATGTGGTGGTGGGGAGAGTGCAGAGATGATTTTTAAATTTAAATTATCTAAAAAGATTAGTCATGTATCTACTGGTGGTGGTGCAGCACTCACTTATCTTTCTGGAGAAAAATTGCCCGCGCTTGAAGCGCTTCGAATTAAAAGAAAAAGATCATTCTTGTTCAGGAGATGAAAAAGAGGGGGTTCTTTCGTGTACTTTTCTAATAGTCTCTTCAATTGTGCTTTCTAAAACTTTCTTTTCTTCTTGAGTTTTTAATTCTTGAGGGACTTCCTTTTTTATTACTAGAGCTTTTATAGGAACTTTTACTTCGGGTTCTGGTCGAATTAAAGAGAGTTCTACATAAACATCAAAACTAATGTGTAACAAGTTTTCAAACAAGCGTTTTTTTTGTTCTTGGCTTGCTTTATTTTTAGCCAAAGCAATTTCTATGTTTCTTAAATTTCCATCCAACATTGATTTTTGGTTTTTGAAATGTTCAAGACGATAGGAAGCATCATTCACCTTATCTTGAGCAGAACTTTCTAACCTTTTTTGTGGGAGTACTTGTAACTTGATTCTTGTTTTTTCGTACTCATCCATTAATTGTTTCATTGAACCTTCATGTAAATCATAAAAAGCTCTTGAAAAACCATATTCAGAGCTTTCTTTCTCTTGAAGATTACCCGATTTTATTTGTGATTCTACCCAAGTCAAAGAATGGACAAAATGATTAAATTTGTCTAAATCAAATAGAAAGTTAAGATTTTCTTGGAAAGAGCGTAATCTTTGGATAATATCTAAAAGACGATAATTTGAATTGAAATCAACTAAATCAGAAAGACTGTTTTTTAGTTTTGTTAGATAGACAAACATTTCGTCTTCTAATTCATCTAAACGTTTTTTCATCAGTTTTTCTTCAGTTTTTGTATTTGCTAATAATTGGTAATCATGACTATCTTTAATTTTAAGAAGTTCAAGGTTTTTTTCTTCAATTTGTTCTTTTACACGTCTTGATCTTGCTGTTTGAAAAGTTTCTTTTTCTTTTAATTCAATTTCTTTATTGAGTAATCGATCGAGTTCTTTACTAATTCTCTCTAACTGAGTTAAGGAGTTCCAAGAACACTCTTGTAATTTTTCAGTATAATTGTCAATAATTCTTTTAAGACTCACTACGAGTTCTGAAAAAGATTGTAAGTGTTTTTCTACTTCGTTTCTTTGTTCTTGAGATATCATTGCAGAACTTAACTTTTTCCTCGCTTCAATCAAGGATAATAATAATTCCCCCAGTTCATCTTCAAATGATTCAATTACATAACTTAATTGATCAAGTTTCATTTTTTCGTGTACTTGTAATTTTGTTAGAATGTTTCTTGCAGTTGAAAAGATTGCTAAAATTTTACCCTCATCTAAGAAATTAAAAGCATTTTCTTTTGACTCTAAAATGTCTAAAAGGCTAGCAAGACTTTGTCTGTTTCTTGCTAATGAGAGTGCAGTAAGATCAAGAAGCTCAGCCAGATGTTTCTTTTCATAGATTGTTTTTCTTTTAGTTCCTAGCCAAGCAGGTACTTCATGAAGAAATACTACTTTTTTTATTCTAGTGTTTGATCTAAAGAAATTTGTAAACTTAGCAATAATATTTTGTACTAACATCTGTCCGCCCCTTCTTTTTTCTTTATTTTCCTGCAACGATTTCTACTATATCTTGATCTTTGAGCTTATGTTCTTTACCTACAGTTTGCTTTGTTTTGATATCTTTAGCTCTAATGAAATTTTTTCCCAAATCTGTGTGTAATTTGTAAGCAAATTGTAAGGCTGTACTCCCTTCAGGCATAATAAAACAATCAGGGATTACATTACCATCTTTATCAGCCAACTTTTCCCCACCCGGATAAATTGCAATGCATTTAAGCTTATCAAATACAGCTGCGTTTAATGTTGCTTGTACTCCAGTTCCTTCAGGAAATTTTTCAAGCACGTTTTCTTTAATGAAATTTAAAGCTGTAAGCTGTTTTTCGTTTAATTTTTCTGATTCTTTGATATTAAAAGTCTTCTCTCCTGAAATATATTCAATCAAGTTGTGTTTTCCTGCTTCTCTGAGTGCTAATTCTGCATCTGCACTTGTAGGGATTAAAAGTTCGTCGGGAAATTCAGATTTTAGTCTTTGAAAATTTTCCCAAGCGCCAGGCATATCTACTTTATTACAAGCGATAACCATAGGTTTGGTCACTAACCTTAATTGAGTTGCTAATTGTTTAAGATTTTCTTCTGTCCAAGAGTTAGGATTTTCTTCGCTCAGGTTTAATTTTCGAATAGCATCTTCAACAATTTCTTCAGTTACCATAAGTCCAGAGAGTTGTTTTCCTAAAGCTACTGCAATTTTTTGTTTCTCTTGTTGCACAGTTCTAGCGAATTTTGTCCAACCTTTGCTTAGAATTCCTAAGTACCACATGTCCAATTCTGTTTTTAAGAATTTGATATCTTCTGCTGGATCGTAAGTGTTTGGATCAACTGATTCTCCTTTTTCGTTTGTTGAACCTGAAACATCAATAACATGGATAAGAACGTCTGCTTGTCTTAAGTCATCTAAGAATTGGTTCCCCATACCTTTTCCTTCGTAAGCACCAGGAACAAGGCCAGCTACATCAATCATTTGTACAGGAATAAATCTGTAGTCCCCTAGCACGTAACCATCTCTTGGGTTTGATTTTTTGTCAAATTGTTTAGCAGGGTCTTCCTTTTTTACATAACCTACACCAACATTTGGTTTGATTGTAGCGAAGGGATAATTAGCTATCTCTACTTCAGCTAAGGTTGCTGCTTTGAAAAAAGTGCTTTTTCCTACATTTGGTTTTCCTACTACTCCAATTTGCATAGAAAGTTTGGGGAAAGAGCTCATTTATAAATATTGCACAAATTTGCACTATATTACATAAGTATTAAAAGTAAAATGCTTGCTTTTCCTTCTATGCCATTTGCATCTGGACACATTGTAGGAACCTGGCTTTTCGGGAAATTTGCTGAAAAAGTAAGAGATGTTCCTTTAGGACATTATTCATGGTTTTTTCTTATTTTAGGTGGTATTTTGCCAGATGCAGATTATGTTGTGGATAAGATATTTGATATTCACTTGCACAGGACATATAGTCATAGTTTTCTAGCTGTACTTCTTGCTGGAATAATTGTTTATTTGATATTTTATTTTATTAAAAATAAACACGCCTATCGTTATAGTTTTGCTTTAGTTGCAGGAATGTTTATCCACATTTTCTTAGATAGCTTAATGCATCCAGGAACACCTTGGTTATGGCCATGGCAGACGTACTTTTCTATTTATGGATTAGAGTACATGCCTAAATACGGACAGTTAGAAATTAGAAATAAATTAGAATTAATTACTTTAATTCGGAGGTCTGTTCTTGATATGGCTTTGGGAACAGCATTTATATTTTATCTCTGGTGGAAAAAGAAGCTTAAATTTTAGTTCTTACTGCTTAAGATTTACAAAAAAGCATACTTTTTTTACGTTCACAAAAATAAGCTCTTTTTGCGAAACTTTATATACAAAAAATTCTTCGTAAATCATGTGCCAGCTAGAAAAACAAAAAATCTCATTAAAGTACCAGATGCTCCAATTAAATTAAAGTACAAAGATATCTTTGATTTAAGTGCATTTTATGAAGCTTGTTTCTATTTTTTACGTGAATATGGCTGGTATGCAACAACAGGGAGTCCTGATGATGATGCGCACACATACAATGAAGCGTATGAAACACATTATTTCGAACAACATCTTCCAGGAGGAGTAAAAAACATCACTTACTATTGGAGATTACAAAAACCTGCACCAGATGGGAGTATGCTCCATTATCATTTTGATTTTAACGTACAGATTATCGCTTTAGGAAATACAGAGATTATTAGAGATGGTAATAAAATCAAAGCAAATAAAGGAGAAATTGGTATGGAAATGGTCGCTTATATCGAAGAAAAATATAAAAGCGAATTAGGTGGAAAAAGATGGTTCAAACCAATTCAAGATATTTTTAACAAGCGTATTTACAAAAGTACCATCGATCAAAGAAAAAGGGAATTGTATCGAGAAGTTTATGTTTTCCAAAATTTTATCAAGCAGTGGTTCAAATTAAAAAGGTATCTACCTTACGAAGAAACAAAATCATTCTATCCAAGTTCTGCTTGGCCTAGCCACCATAGGGAGAAATGAGATTTATGAAGATTAATTTTGGCGATTTCTATATACGGCCTTTGAAAAAAGGCGATGAAAAAAGTTTAGCTAAACATGCTAATGATAAAAAGGTAGCAATGTACTTAGAAAGATTACCTAGCCCATATACTTTGAAAGATGCTAAGTGGTTTGTTGATGATTCTCTTAAACAATGGAAGAAAGGTTCTGCTTATCGTTTTGCTATTGTAGTTGATGGAAAAGTTGTTGGTATTTGTGGGCTTGATAATGTATACAAGAAAGGTAAAGAGCATTATAGTGATTTAGGTTATTGGCTTGGTCGTAAATATTGGCGTAAAGGTATTATGAGCAAGGTTGTAAAAGCTGTTGTTAATTTTGGATTTGTTGAGAAAAAGATGCATAGAATAAGTGTCTGTTATGTTGAAGAAAATATTGGTTCTGGAAAAATTATTCGTAACTTAGGCTTTGTTGAAGAAGGTGTTGCACGTAATGCTCATTTTAGAGATGGGAAATGGCAAAATCTGATTAAATTTGGAATGTTGCGAAAAGAATGGAAAAATTAAAAATCAATTCTAAATCCAGAATCTTTGTAATGTTTATCTAAAAACATTTGTGCTTGTTCTACAGTTGCTGCATGGATTGTGTGGTAATTCCCTAATTCTGTTAAATAGCAAGGTGTTCTTCTTTTTTCTAAGCCTGATCTTTCTAAACTATCTGTAGACATAACAAGTGATAATAAATCACCACCTAACTCTTTAGGATTATACCAATCATCTATTGTAGTTCTTTCTCCATCGGGAAACCTAGTCCAAGACATAGTTGCTCGCTCTAAAACACCAACGGGTGCTCTTCCAGCTGCAAATTCATCTGCATTAGTTGTCATTCCCTCATCTAGCATACCCTTGCTACCATAAAAGATATCTAAAGTATCAGGTGTTTTATAATCTGTCCCAGGTAAAAAATATCTCATAGAAAAATAATTTAATGGTTTGTTTAATCAGTTTATGAAAGAAAAGAGCCCCAGGGGAGATTTGAACTCCCGACCTCTTGATTACAAGTCAAGTGCTCTAGCCACTGAGCTACTGAGGCAAATTTTTTCTCCAAAAATTTGATTAAAAAGTGTGTGTTTCACTTTGTTCAAGCACACTAGTTAACTATATTTTTCAAAGGCGTCCAACTCAGGTGAGCTATAGTATCCGTTTGGCCTCCCACAAAGGAGGATAAGATGCCACGACACAAAAAACCATAAGCTTTCGGTGTGCAAATAAATGCAGGGCTGAGCTATGCCCAAGTTGAACAATGAGAAAAATCCTAATCTCCTTATAAATATTGCTGTAGAAAAGGCCCACACCGGTAGGGGAGCTGTTATCTTTCGATGGCCTCTCACTTGGAGGGCGCTTAATGCTCACAGGGAGCTAAGCTATGCCTCCCGATATGGGTAATTATATGATATACCAATTAGAATATAAACTTTCTTCACCCCAGGAAAAAGACGACGTGAGCAATGATTATTTTGTTTAATCATTGCCTAGAGTTACTTTTGAAGTTCCGAAAGCTTTAAAAGTATAATTCCTCTCCTTTTCAATTGGTGAGGATAACTACTATTCTATCTCAAAATTATACAGGTGTTATATATGGAAACTAAAATGTTAAAAACAGGGACTACAACTTTAGGTATTGTATGTAAAGGTGGCGTTGTACTTGCAACAGATACAAGAGCAACAGCAGGTCATATGATCGTGGATAAAAGGGCTGAAAAATTACATATTATCAATGATAATGTAGCAGTAACTATCGCAGGTTCTGTCTCTGAAGCACAATTATTAATTAAACTTATTCGTGCAGAATTAAAATTAAAAGAAGTACGAACAAAAAAGATGCCTACCATCAAAGAATCAGCTAACCTATTGGGTGGATTACTCTATAGCACATTGAGAAGAATGTCAATGTTCCCAGCAGTAGCTCACTTTATAATGGGTGGAAAAGATGATACAGGTTCACATCTTTACGATTTATTCCCAGACGGAAGCGTTACTAGAATTCCAGATTATGTAAGTTCAGGATCAGGTTCAGTATTTGCTTATGGTGTATTAGAAAGCCACTGGAATGCAAACTTAAGTATTGAAGAAGGAAAAGAACTTGCTCTTAAAGCTGTAAATGCTGCACTACAAAGAGATAGTGCATCAGGAAACGGGATTGAAATTGCAGTTGTTACTTCTGAAAAAGTAGAGAAAGTTTTAAAAAAGGAGCTGGTTTATAGCTTATAGAACATTCTTAGAAGTTTATATTTATTTTTTTAAAATTAATTATGTGGGGTAGTAAAACAAATTACGAAGATATAGTTCATCGAGTTCTAAGAAAATTTAATTACATTAAATAAAATGGCAGACATAAAAAAATTGAAAATTTTTGAGCCTGCACTTTATGGAGAAAACCGATAAAATGGCAGACATTCTAAAAGAAATTGTAAAAATTCTCCCGGAAGGGAAGGTAGCAGAAGCTACATTTGAAGCAGCAAACATCGTCCTTTATACTAAAGATAAAGATTTCTTCCTTGATAATAAAGGAACTATCAAAGATGCAGTAAAAAACTTCAAGAAAAGAATTGAGCTTCGTCCAGACCCTAGCCTTTGTATGGTACAAGAAAAAGCAGAAGCTACAATCAGAGAATTAATCCCAAAAGAAGCTGGTGTTGAAGATCTTATTTTTGATCCACCAAGGTCACAAGTTATTATTCATGCTGATAAACCAGGATTAATCATTGGTAAAAGAGGCGAGTTATTAAGAGAATTAAAGAAACAAACTATGTGGGTACCATTAGTTAAAAGAAACCCGCCAATTAAATCAAAATTAATTGAGAGTATTCGATCAGTACTCTATGAAAATGCTGATTATCGTAAAAAGTTCTTAGCAAAAGCTGGACACAGAGTATACGATGGTTGGACAAGATCTAAAAAACACCAATGGGTACGCTTAAGCTTTTTAGGAGCTGCGCGCCAAGTAGGAAGATCATGTTTATTATTACAAACTCCTGAATCACGTATCATAATGGATTGTGGTATTGATCCGAGTCAAGATGGTTCAGAATCTTATCCATTCTTGGATGCTCCTGAGTTTAATATCTCAGAAATTGATGCAGTGATTTTATCACATTCACATTTAGACCATAGTGGGCTCGTTCCTTACTTATTCAAGTATGGATACAAAGGACCAGTATATTGTACAGCACCTACAAGAGATGTTAGTGCTCTGTTACAATTAGATATGGCTAAAATTCAAAGAAACGAAGGTAAAGATCCAATTTATACTAGTGAAGATGTAAAGAACTTTGTTTTACACGCAGTTTGTATTGATTGGGATACCGTAACAGATATTACACCTGATGTTCGTCTTACATTCTATAATAGTGGACACATCTTAGGAAGTTGTATTACTCACCTTAATATTGGAAATGGATTACATAACTTAGTTTACACTGCAGATATGAAGTATGGTAAAACAAATGTACTCGAGCCAGCTAACACACAATTTCCACGAGTAGAGACTCTTATTGTTGAGAGTACTTATGGTGGGAGAAGTAATGTAATGGCTGAGCAAGAAGCAGATGAATACACAGCGCAAGTTATCAAAGATACTTTTGAGCGTGGTGGTAAGGTTTTAATGCCAGTACTAGGTTCAGGTCGTGCGCAAGAGATGATGATCACTTGTGAGCGTTTAATGCGCGAAGGTAAAATTCCAAAAGTACCTGTATACATTGATGGAATGTTATGGGATATTACAGCGATTCATACAGCTTATCCAGAATATCTTAATAGAAATATTAGAAATCAAATTTTTAAGAAAGAAAACAATCCTTTCTTAAGTGAAATTTTTACCAGGGTTGGATCTAATAAAGAACGTAAAGAGGTTATTTCCTCTGAAGGACCTTGTTTAGTTCTTGCAACCTCAGGTATGCTTACTGGTGGACCATCAGTTGAATACTTGAAAGGTTTTGCTGAAGGTAAAAAACATTCTTTGATCTTCTCATGTTATCAGCCGAAAGGTAGTCTTGGTCATCGTATTAGAGAAGGGGAGAAACAAATTCAATTTAGAGAAAATGGTAAAATGCAAGCGATGAACATTAACTTACAAGTACATAAAGTTGAGATTACTAACCATTCTGATCGTAGGCAATTAATAAACTATGTAAAAAGATGTAATCCACAGCCTAGACGTGTAATTGTACAGCACGGTGAAGCTTCACGATGTTTAGATTTAGCTTCATCAATACATAAACAGTTTAGAATTGAGACTATTGCCCCAAAGAATCTTGAGACCATTAGGTTGAAATAATGGCTAAATCTTTATAAATAAGTTCTTTATTTTTTATTTAAGTTTGCCAACGTCGCATAATCTGGTGGCGAGTAGCAGAGAGCTACTGAACTCTCCAGCTGCGCCGGAGAATATTGCGCTGGTCTTGAAACTTGCTCATGGCAAGTCCACGACGCAAGTCGAGTTAACCAGTTTCCTTTGGATATCCCGGTTCAAATCCGGGCGTTGGCGCTTTCTACTTAGTTAAACGCCGGTGTTGAATTTGGCCCTGTTTTTGAGGTGCGGACTTGCACCAAAGAATAAGCGCCGCAACAAGGAGTTGTGAATTAGTCCAAGTCCAAAATCCATGGGTCATAAGAGGGCCCAGAGGTTTAAATAGTCTATTTCTTGGAGGATATACTATGGGAATTCACAACTACGATAAAAAGTTGGAACAAACACTTGCAAGAATAAAAAAGTCTGAGATATCAGAGAAAAATAAAGAGATTCTAATGACATTTAAGGACAACTTAGTTCTAAAAAGTCTTTCAAAGTCAAGAATTATAAGATATCTCCAATACCTAATAATTGTTATTGAAGAACTTAAAGAAGATGATATAACCAAGCTAAAAGAGAGTAAGCTAAAGAAATATATCAGCAACCTTCAACAAAGCGAATTTACTTCTTGGACTAAACAAACGTACAAAGTGATTATACGTAAGTTCTTTCAATGGATTGCAGAAGAGAATAATGTTCCATCTATTGCAGATTGGATCTGTATTAGGATTAGTAGATCAGAATCAAAAACTAAACAAATTGGAGATATGATCACACAAGAAGAAATTAAGTCCTTGATTAAATCTACAGACCATAGTAGAGATAAGGCGATTATAGCAACTCTTGCAGAATCTGGAGCTAGAGTAAGTGAATTAGGAAACTTGCTCATTAAAAATGTCCATTTTGATGAATATGGAGTTTTGCTTTCTGTACATGGTAAAACCGGTTCAAGGACAGTTAGATTAATCTGGAGTGTACCATACCTCACTAATTGGTTAAACAATCATCCGTTTGGTAAAGATAGAGAGGCTACCCTTTGGGTTCATACATCTGGCAAAAATAAGGATAAGCCGATTAGTTATTCAGCTATAAGAAAAGTACTTATTAGTGCTGGAAAAAGAGCAAAACTCAATAAGAAAATACACCCACACCTATTTAGACATTCTTTAGCATCCTATTATGCTGGTTTTCTTACAGAATTTCAAATGAATCAGTTCTTTGGTTGGATTCAAGGGAGTAAAATGGCTGCTACCTATGTTCATATGAATGGGAAGAATGTTGATGACGCTCAGAAGCAGTGCTGGTGTAGCTATCGCTAGCTGCGAGAAGGTCAATCCGAAGATGATCTTCTCTTTATGCTGTAGTGGTGGGGGTATGTCGTAGGCCATTTTGTTATCACTTGATAGTCAGTATTTAAACAAAAGATTTATAAATGGGGATTCACCTAGGTATATAAATAAAATTTAAGGTGATCTTAATGTCAGATAATTATGTTTTTGAAAGAGGCGTAGATGATGAAGGAAACGTTATTGAGGTAGTAGGGACCCCACTTTATAGGAAAGGTAGAACGGGCTTTGCTGATTCTGTTAGTGCTGCGCAGGAAGCTGGTTTACAGAGAGCTCCAACTTATATGTTTGCTCTTGCAAGGGCTACAGCAGAAAAGACAGATCCAACATGGTCAAAGTGGAATGATACCAACGCTGAAGTTGATACTATGCTTGATGAAGACGGAATCCTTGGTGAAGCAGGGAAACTTTATGTTGTAGATTTTCAACGTGGTGGAATCTTTGTAAACGATCCAAATAGGGTTCACGATACAATTACAGAAGGCAGATTGCAAAATGGTGCAATGCCACTAGATCAAGATGAAGTGAACGAATTTCTAACATATGTTAGGGATGGAGATGTTGCCGCACTTGTTCAAAAAGGATGGTTGCAAGGCCCAGATGGAGACAATTATATCTTCAATGATGTTGGAGAATTTACAGAAGCTTCTAATGTAGATGGTTTTTTACGTAACACACCAGGATATGTTGTGATCACTCCTTCTGAAGCTGCACAAGCAGAATCAAGAGGTTACAAAGCAATTTCTGAACAGATGAATAATCCACGCTTACAGATCAGGTCTGGTGGAAAAGAACCACTGAAAGGAATGCTTGAGAGAGCACAGTCCTTTGGATGGACTCAGTTTGGTTCACACTCAGATGGCTATGGGAATAAAAATAGCGGCCGTGCCGTTGTGCTTGGCGATAATGAGTTTGGTGTTGGTGGTAAGTACAATCTTGACTATCTTGGTCGCTCTATCGGGGTAGCGCCGGAGGCGCTTGAAGCGCGCGCACGCATTGTTGGCCCTGTACCTTCAGAAGTTAATCCAGCTAAATCAGCTGCTGATCTAGGAGTAGAAAGTACACATCCATCATTAGAACAAGTATTAGTGTTTTCCCGGCCGTTTGTTTCAGAGCATGGCCTTCAAGATTTTGAGGAAGGATTACGAAAACTATATGAATAACTTTGTTTCTTTTTTCTTTGTCCCAGCTCACCTAGCACATGTTAGGTATAATGTAAAGAGCTGGCCTACATGCCGTTTCACCATGGCAGCTTGCTGTTATAAAATTCAACTCCAACTTGATGCTCTGCACTGAAGGGGTGGTGATCTTTAAAAGGTGAAATGGCTACTTTGAGCGGCCGTGCCGTTGTGCTTAACAATAATAACAATGGTGTTAATGGTAATAACAATCTTAACAATAATGGTCGCTCTATCGGAATAGACAAGCTCTTGTGCTGGGACATCTTTATTTTGACAATGAAAAATGCAAAAATTCACTACGAAGGGGGGGGGGACAACGACCTCCGAAACCTTTTTGATGAGTTATGTTCAAAAGAAAACCTTGAACTCGCATTCAAGAATGCACGCAAGAAAAAAACAACAAAACATTATGTCATTGACTTTGAAGCAAAGCTTGAAGAGAATTTAGAATTACTTCGTTCTGAATTATTACTGCAGTCTTATAGACCAAAACCATTAGAGACGTTTATCCTTCGAGATCCAAAAACTCGCAAAATTAGCAAATCGGCATTTCGTGATCGTGTAGTACATCATGCAACATTTAATGTTATTGAATCTCTGTTTGAAAATCGTTTTATCTTTGACTCTTTTGCGAATAGAAAAGGTAAAGGATCACTGAACGCTATTGCACGGTTTGAGTCCTTCACACGCAAGGCATCAGAATCATATTCAAAAAAATGTTACGTCCTTAAAGCAGACATCAGACACTATTTTGATACTGTTAATCATGACATTCTTCAATCAATATTGTCTAAGAAAATTTCAGACAAGAGAGTTTTGAGATTGATTAAGATTATCTTGAAAAACCACAAAACCAAAGAAGCTTCTGTTGGTATGCCGCTTGGCAATCTCACATCTCAATTTTTTGCAAATGTCTACTTGAATGAGTTAGATCAGTTTGTAAAACATACGCTCAGAGCGAAATATTACATAAGATATGTTGACGATTTTGTGATAGTGCATTCAAATAGGGCGGTTCTTGAAGATTATAAGCTGAAAATTGAGCATTTTCTTTTGGACTCTCTAAAATTAAAATTGCATCCGGACAAATCAAAAGTTCATAATTTGAATCAGGGTGTTGGTTTTCTTGGGTTTCGGCTATTTGAACAGCATCGAAGAATTAAGAAGAAAAATGTTCGCCGCTTTGAACGCAAGTTACTCAAATTACGCTATAAACATAATGTAGGGAAAATTGACAGAGAAAAGGTTGTGGAACATTTTGAAGGTTGGTTAGCCTACATAACAAACGCAAACACATTCAAATACAGAAAACATCTTGTTAGACAATTTAATCATTTCTTCCCTCTTGAGAAAGAGATCAAAAAAGAAGACATAACTAAACACAGAAATTTTTTACAAAAATCAACAAACGCCGAGTTACAATTTAGTGTTCAAAAAACATTGCAGCTATTGAATGAGGGAAAGAATACCTCTGAGATTGCAGAAATCAGAAATATGGGGGTAGGGACCATTTGGAAGCATATTGTCAACCTTATTGAGTACAACCAAACTTCTATGTGGAAGATTATTGGTCGTGAAAAAGCACAAGAGATACTTCAACAGATCTCTTCAGAAAATGAGACTCTTTCTGATATCAAAGCTAAATTGTTTAATCCTAGAATATCATTTGATGAGATTGAGTGTGTGCGTGCATATTTGAAGGCGAAAAACAGAAAAAAGAATGTTCAGTTTCACGTACAGTGGTACAAAAAACTTCATTGTATGCGTAAATGTTATCTGAACAAATACCAGCGTGAGCTATGTTCAGAAAAGTTCAAAATATTCATCTCAGGAAATGCAGACCTTTTGCTAAAACGTCATGATTTTATTAATCTGTTTAATGATCATCTTACAATTTGTGTTCTTCCTGAGAATGAGAAAAGAATGATTCTCCCATGGAAAAGCGTCTTGCTAATGAAAAGGTACATGAAGGAGAAAAGAAAAAAAGGAGTTGTTAGCTCCCCACCATTCTAAAGACTAGCTAGTTTGCGCCTAGCTAACCTTTTTAGCTTGTCTGGAAAGTTCCAGAAAAACTATGGCTTTTCTGATATTAAGCCAATAATGCTAAGTATTTCACTGCTTGATTGAGATCATCTTTTACAGAGCTTGTTGCTGCACCTTTCAATGCAAACTTCACAGCAATCCACAATGTCAAGTTCACTATACTAAAACAAACTACCATCACAATGATTTCCATACTCGCAAACAAAGGATCGTTAATGAGCATAGAACACCCTAAGATAATCAACAGATTCAAAAATGGAATGAATAGCATTAAACCAAGTACACTAATGATGAACTTGCCATAGCCACGCAAGGGCGGAACAAAATAACAAAACAATCCTATTGGCAAGACCACTACACCAGTTGCAACAATGATATATCGTATCACTAGCATTACTGTAGTTGCAAGTAATGTGCCAAAATACAGACTACTCATAGCAAATTCTAAACCGATATTGGTGAAATTATTTGCAGTGAGCAGAAAGAATTCCGGTGGCACTAATTGAATGATCGAAGAACTCATTACGCTACTGAGATTAATAAGCAAACCATAGAGATAATAAGATCCTTGAATTAAGATAATCATAAGTAGGGCATTCTTGAGCATTTCTTTTGCCTGTGCTCTTTTGATAGGATTAGCACCAGACACTACTAAAGTATATCCTGCGTAGAGTAAGAAGAACAAGTAAAAGACGCTAAGTAAGATACGAACAATTGACCATAATGAGAAAAATATCTCTATGCCTACGTTACCTGTGAGCAACTTTTCAACAAATATCAACAAGGGAGCTAAGGGAGCATTGATAAGTGCTAGGATAAATTGGTAAAGGATGTCAGGTAAACATGCTGAGAGATTAGTTAATCCACAAGAAGTATCGTCTGCTGCCAGAACTCCTGGCATGAAGAGTAAGACTGAGAATAACATAGGCACAACTTTCTTCCATTGTGATTTGAGTGCTTTGTAAATCAGATAAATAATCCCCAAAAATACTAAGAATTGCATCAGCACAGAGAAGTCAAGGTCTTTCTTCTCAATAGATAAATTTGCAATCTCGCTCTCATTCTCATCTAAGTTACAATCTTCTTTTATGTTATAGAAATGGTTATAGGAATCAATCAAACAATCGGTGCCCCGTAAGACATAGAGCGTAGTGTCATCCACATAGACATTTTGACTACGCTGTGTCCGTGTATCATATGCAGTGAGTTGTGCCACATGATAAGGTTGCAAAGAAAAGGTTACGCCATACGATTGCGCACGCTCTGTGTAGTAACCATTATCAAACGCTAAGGTAAAAGAACTATAGTCTTGTGCATCAACATGAAGTTGCGTGGTGTTGCCATAGACAAGCTCTTTTTCTACATTCACAGAAGGTTCAACATCATATAGCACCACATCTTTCTCATCACTAAGACTCGATGTACCACGTTCTGTGTCGCTATGATGGTATACACAGCGATACCTCCCTCTGCTGTATTCTTGCCAGTGGTAATGTTTCACTAACACCTCAACTAAGATATTTAACTCAGAAGAGATAGTAGAGTCTCCAGTAACTCTTAATGGATTGCTTTGCTGTGCGCCATTGACGTAATACACTATGTTAGTTTGCTGGTTCTGTAATTGATAGGTACGCTTGCAATCACCTTGACTCTGCGTAGGATAACTCCCAGCGTGATAGTTCTCTGGAAGATCTACCGTGTAATGATACACTCCCTGCGCTGTAAATTCAGATGGCACAAGCAAAGAACCATTATACACTGAAGGGGTAAGCCAAGCTAGAGCAAACCAAGCATTTTTGATAAATTGAGCATTGTATGTTGTAACACCATCAGGAGCACCCCAAAAATTCAAACCTTGGTTATACTCTCGCACGAATTCATGATTGGGATAATTAACATCTTGATACAAGAGACTAGCATACACTACATCTTTCTCTTGCGAACTCAAGGAAGATTGCTGTACTTCTAAGCAATAAGAGCTATCGCTTACGCTGTTACAATTAAAAGAAAAAACAAAAGGAACAGCTAACAGCAGTACAACAACCCACAAATACACGTGTTTCATGAGAACACAAATTGTACCACTAATGGTGCTACCCAGATAATTACAAGGCCAATTACAACTCCTGCAATCATATTCTTAGCACGATCTTTCTTTGCAGTCTCTCCACCAGCAGTAACAAAAGTTACTCCTGCAAACATTAATGCCAATACAGCAACAACACTCATAGCATACTTAATTGCATTATAGATACTCATAACAGGTGCGAGAATACTATCTACAGTTGCTTGTTCATCTGCTGTAAGATCTTGGCTAAAATCTATCTCTGCTAAAGCGAAAGGGGTCGCTAAGCAGAGTAATAATAGTATGGCTAGTAATTTTTTCATTTAGATTACCTCCTGGCTATGGCCAAAGTTTTTCTTAAACACTGCATCAAGTGCAGAGAATGGTTGCTTCTTTACTGGTTCAGGTTTTGTTGGCTCTTCCTTGACAATTTTTTTCTTGAGCTTCTTTCTTTGCCTTGGCAAATACGTAAGAACTACAAAGAACAAAATTCCAAACATCAAATTAAAGCTCAAGAGCAGGGTAATGTACTCATCCATTTTTCTCACCCCTTTGCTCTTCATAATGCTCAGCAATTTTTTCTACATCCCAGTTCAGATACTTCTTTTTGAGGAACCTGTAGCAGGTAGAGCAAAGCTTACGCTGACATTCTTTTTCACATAATATACACTTCAATTAGATCACCTTCCATCTAGCTTTGAAGTGGCCACTTCTATGGATTATTCTGTGAAAAGAAGTATTTAAGTCTCTGGGACCACCTATGGCCCAAAGCATGAAAAGAATTATATACATTAAAGTACTACTAAAAGTAAAAATTAAAGAGATAGTCTGTTAAAAGCCAGTAAAAAAATTTGTTGGCTTATCGGACTTAGACCATTCACAGATCTTGGGCGTTGGCGCTTTCTTTTTAGTATAGCGTTGTAGCAAAAAATGGCTTTTTTTTGTTGGTGCAAACTTACACCAATTTGTAAGCGCCCTTCCCTAAAGTTATGGCTTAGTATAAGTTCTCAAAAGCATGGCCATAGAAAGTCTATGAAACTTAAATAGATTATTTCTTGGAGGAGTAATTGGTCTGCTCATTGGTTCAAATTCAGAAATGTTTATGGCATTTATTATACCATTTGCTGCAGGAGCATTTATTTCTATTGCAGGATAATTTAACACCTAAAATATTACTGGAAAAAATCAAATTGAAAACTTCATTAATACAGTTCATTTCATTCGTATTTAGTATAGTAATTATGTAAGGGTTATTGTTTCTTGAATAGAAATTAACTCAACTATAGTAATCTTTAGCGAAAAAGCCCTATATTTTCAACACAATAAGATTTGTGTATCCATGTTTTTTCTTTTCAATTATCCCTCTTTGTTCAAGAATTGAAACTACTCTTGAAATTTTTACAGGATTTAATTCAGAAAGGGTTCCTAATTTTTTCTGTTCGATTTCTTTCCTCTCTAATAATAATTTCATAATGATTCTTTCATCGTGAGGTAATATAGATAATAATTTTTCAATTTGAACTTTATTTATCTTATCTTCAAAAAGATAAACAATATATCCTCCGATTGCTAATGAAAGAATAGTTGTTCCATAAAGGAATAAAGGATACTGGAAAAATGTCCCACCTAAATGTCTTGTATGATACATAGAGAAAGTTGTGATTAAAATAGCCAATAATAAAATCAGTCCAGATGAAATTAATACCTTATTTTTCCTTATTTGCATATTATCCCCCCTATTAAAAAAGAATAAAAAAGAAGTTAATAAATTTATCCATAGATCTCTAGGTGGTGGCTTTCATGTAAATTCCATGCTGCTTCACCTAAACTAGATGGTTTTTCTTCTGGAAAATCTCCAGTCATCATCCACTGATGCATTATTTGAAATTCTGCGAGAGAAACATCTCCTTCTTTTACTAGTTCATGCATTGGACATTCAAAATCAAGATTTTCATGATATTTCTCTGCTGCTTCAAAGTCTCCTTGCATCATTGCAGTATGCATCTCTTCAAATCCTTCAGAGGCTATCATTCTTTCATGTAATTCATTCATACTAAGATAGCTACTTGCACTAACAAAAACAACTCCAACTATTAGTAAAGCAAAGATGCCAATTAAAACTTTTTTATTTGAATTCATATTTTATACCTCGTTATCTTTGTATTATCTTAAAAAAAAGTAACAACTTTTTTAGGTTATTGAAAATGATTCGTTTTTCATTTTCATTACTTCATAAGTTGAAAAGAAACTTAATATTTACTGAAATCAAATATCAAATAATGAAATCAGAGCTATATTCTTTGAAATCAAATTATTTCACCTATTTTCTCACCATTTTTCCAGCTTAATTATGTCAATACCTAATGTATAGCTATAGAGAAATTATTTTCTAGATTTGGCACCAGTAGGGGGCCAAATAGATAAAACAGAAGATTTTTATATTTTTGATTTCTTTTTTTATCCCAATAACTCTACCACAGTCACATTTCTTTCAATAATCCTATCATTTTTTCCACAATAAGGACAAGTTGTTTTAGCTGACTTAAACTTATATTTACAAAATGAAAAAAAGAATTCTCTTTT
>CAYWPT010000001.1:30579-136525 GCA_964460605.1 uncultured Methanosarcinales archaeon | reverse complement strand
GCTGAGCCGTCATTCGCATCTTCTGCAGCTGAATATTCTAAACTAAAAGCTTCTTCTGCAACATCACTTGGATGGCAATTCCCATAACTTATTTTGTGCTTTGCCAACTCTGCGTTTGCAGCTGCATCAATTTGTGTGTCTGTGCCAGAAATTCTTCCTAAAAAGATTGCAACTAACACCACTAAAACGATTAAAGCAATGGCAGCAACAATAATAACTGTTAAAGAAAGTCCTTGACCTTTTTTATTATTAAATAAATTCATCTCTCTCCACCTCTTTTTTAAAATATCTATAAGAGTATTATAGTCTAATAACAAAGAAAGAATCTATATAAAGCTAACGGAAAAATAAGCTAGTTACATAAGAAAAGTGTGGTCTCTACTATACCACTCCCTTCTACATTCAAAGGAAAAATTCCCGAACTATCTCTATCTCCAAAACAAGAACCGCTTCCAAAAGATAAAAGCGTCTCAACATTATTAGCACCAGCAAGTTTCGATTCAAAAATATAATCTTTATTCCATGCTCCCAAGGTATTTTCTAGCATAAAACTTATTTCATTTGTTAAAAATTCGCAACTGTGCATCTCTATTCCCGTACTTGAGCAGCGAAATTTAGAATCACAATTAAAACTTCCATCCCTACAATAATTTCTTGCACAATCCTCTAATAAATCTTTTTCTAAAGAAACTGCTTCTAATGAACCGCTTGGTTTCTCACATAAAACAGTGGTTTTCATAATAGAGCTCACTGAACTATAAGCCAAACCTTTACGAGTAAAAACTTTTTTCTCTCCTGCATCTTTAATTGCAAATTGTGCTAAAAATAACAAACCGAGACTCAACATGATTACAATTACTACAAGACCAATTATTTCTGCTTGACCTTTTTTTCTAGATCTCATGAGTAAACCTCAACTTGTACATATCCATAAGAAAATTTTGTTTCTGCTTCATCAGCATACAATGGATCTACTTCATCTTTAAGAGCAACTACAAAAAATGTTGGCTCTTTTGCTGTCCATTCTGGTTTTTCTTTATTGTATAAGACCCAAGGTTCACGTGCAGGTTTTGTTAAAGGATAAGCCTCATGCACAGATATCTTTGAGAAGGAAAAAAGATTAAAATAGTAATCATTACCATGATCATCCATAAGAGTCTGTAAGGCTTCAAGTTTTTTTATATCAATACAATTGTCTAAAGGTTCAGCTTCGCCCCTACTACACTGTAATTCAGGTAAAAAAAGGATTTTTAAAGTGGTATCCATTGCCCTTTTAGCCACCAATTCAGTTTGTTTTTGTTTGAAATTAACTTCTTGGAATTTAGAATAAAATATAATTCCGAAAAAGACCAAAATAAAGAAGATAAAAAGAACTCCAATAGTCTCTAGAGTAGGTAATTGTCCTTTCTTTTGCTTCTTAAAATTTTTAAATATCATTAGTACAAGGTTATACAACCACTTCCCCTCAATTTATCATTCAAATTCTCAACATCATTGGCTAAATTAACTAATTCATCTTCTGCACATTCACCTGAAACCGCACAAGTTATTGCAGCGCTTGCCAAAACATCAACACTATTTTCACCATCTAAATAAGAATAACAAGTTTGTTTTACTGTTGCTGCAACATTACTTTCGCCTCCTGGCACATAATGGGTTTGCAAATCTTCAAACTTCTTTTGGTATACTTCAGCTACAATTCCTAAGCGTTTGAACACTTTCATCATATTGCACCTATAGGCCTGCTCATTCCCAGCGAAAATTAAAGCAAATTTAGCTGCATCTCTTTTATTCGGACCCATACTCACTAATTTGATTTCTTCTTGTGAAGTTCTTCTAAACTGGCTTCCTTGCTTATCGTAATACACCACCCCTCCACGCGAAGTAAATTGTACAACTGAGACTTGTGAGTTTGCTAAATTACGTAATTGACCTGGTACTAAAGATCCAGGTGTTACTAAAGTTTGACTCTCAACTGGTGCAAATTCAATAATACGCACATGATAATTATCTGCAGCATTAATCTCATTAAAACTATCGATAAAAGCAAAATTAAATTCTTCTGTGGTCTCTTCTAATTCTGCTTTAAATCCAGTTGCATCATTACCTATTACATAATACTGAGTACTCCCTGAACTTAAAAATAAAAGATCCATTATTTTGAAAGGTAAATCATAAGGTAAACTCCAAGTTACTAATTCTGTGCTTAAAATTTCGGCAGGAGCAAAAAGTGGTAAAACTGGTGTTTCGATTGTAGAGCTTGAATCTTTAACTCCGTAACCAGAAAAAATGTCCTTAAACCCTGCACCTTTGTCTAATTCACAAGTAAAAGTGAGTGTGAAGTCTTTAAGAGCTGGTGTTGGGATGATATTTTTAGTTTGTTCAGAAACTCCAGCTCCTGTTAAAATTGATTCTAAAATTTGTGTAATATCACTACTTAATTTTTCATCTGCAGACGCCTTTTGTTGTACAACAATGCTCGCAAAAAATAAGAGAATGATTGCCCCTGCTACCAGAACATAAATCCAGTTAAAAGTAAGTGTTAATTGAGCCTTCTTATCCATCAAAGCTACCTCACCATATCACCAATAGAAGTCAATGAACCTTTTCCTTCTAAACGTAAGCTAAACCTTCCTTTCTCAATATTCGTACAATAATAACCTGAACCACCATCTATTTCTATATGAAATACTTTAAGTGCTACAGGGGCTGGCGGTTTTAAAAAGACGTTTTCGTCAGTTGCATCATAACCAACAATTTCTTCATTAGGGTCTTGTGCTGTCTCCCAAGTATCACAAGCAATTTGATCGAACCCACATAAACTAGCGTCATAAGGCGCATCTAAATTTACAAAACAAATTTGTGAATACTTAGCAGGTAAAAGGTATTCTGTTTGTCGTACTGCGCCAAACTCTGCATAGACACGTTTTACACTAGATTCAAGTTCTGTTTTGAATTGAAAAAATTCTACTTGTTCACCTTTGTCTAAAAAGTCACTAATTGCTCCGTAACCAAATATTAAAATTAAAGCGAAAGTAATCGCCGCAACAATGAAAATAAAGACTTGTTGTACTCCAACTCCTTTTTTATCCATCATTATTGTCCACCATTCTTCCTTTTCTTAGAGATTTCTTTTAATTTTGCAAAAATGTCTTTAGCTTCTCCTTTATCTACAACTTCTTTTACAGAAACTTTCTTCTTGCTTGTCTCTTTAGCAATAGCATCAAGACGACTAAATAATGCTTTTTCTTTTGGGCGCAATCCAGGTCTAATTGTTTTCTTATGTTCTTGATATCTATCAACCATAGCTTCAACTTTAGCATGATGACTTTTTCTTGAACTTAAAATATCTTTAAAGTGAGGCAAGCCATTACTTTTCTTACTAAATGATCCGAAGAGACTTTCTTTCTCTAAACTTCTTCTTTTCTTTCTCCTTCCTCTTCGCAAGCTTGCTAAATTTTTATCATAGCTTTTTGGTTGAGCTGGAACAGCTGCCCTTGGACTAACTCTTCGTCCAAGACTTGGCGCACTCGCACTAACAGGGCCTGTAGCACGAACTCTTCTTCCGCTTAAGATTGCTTTTCCTCGAGGATCTTTCTGGTAGAAATAAATTAAGTATCCGCCCGCTCCGAAAAATAAGATGATTCCTAGTATGAATAATATCCAAGCAACTAGATTACTCTCAGATCCACCAGTGCTTGGTGTAAATTCAAAACCACTCTCTTCTAAAGCAGCAACTTCATCGTACACACAAGGGTCTAAGTTAGACCTATATTCTTCTAAGTTAGTAAATCCATCATTATCATAATCTTCTTCTGTATCAACAATGCCATTTCCATCTGAATCTTCCAGATCAGGATTGAGTGGACATTCTACTGTGTTAAAGAGACCCTCCCATCTATCGGGAAGTCCATCTGCATCTCTATCTTCTTGTCCAGTTCCATCCGGTACTTGGCCAGATGCACAGCCATCACTATCAACGTCAGACCCAGCTATAGTGCCCGAACATAAATCACAACTGTTTGCAAAACCATCACCATCTGAATCTACAAATAATACTTGTTGTGTTGAGTTTTTCTCATTTCCTTGCGCGTCTGTTGCACTATAACAAACCCATCCGCTTTTATCAAAACTAATTTTGTTTCCAGTGTAAGAACTTGTAGGGACACAAGAAGCTGAAGAACCACTTTGTCCAAAGACCATATTTTGACATGAGGAGAGATCATCACAGTATAATTCTACTTCTACTGCAGTACAAGAGTTTTCAGTTTTTAGTGAAACTCCTGGCGCATCTTCATCTGAAGCACATTCAGTTAAATTATCAGTTGAGGCTACAAAACCGTCGCTTGATCCTAAAAAGCCAATATTACCTGCAGCATCAGTTGCAGCTGCTTTAATGAAATAATCTTGACCTTCTACAAATTGTACTCCTGTAATAATAAGCTCCTCACTAGCAGATAAAACTCCAGAAGAGATTAATGTTGCTGCTCTTGAACTTCCTGTGCTCACATTACTACTATTGAAAAATTCTTTGAGCCTATCACTTTGTCTTTCGGGTTTTCCTTTGTATAACTCATAACTGTAATGACTGATATTTGGTTCATCTGTATACACCCTAAATGTTGTGCTTTCTAATGAACAAGAAAAGGTTCCATCATCAACAGAAGTTACAGTAGGAGCAGTGTTATCTACTGTAAAGATAATTTCTCCAGTACGCACATCTCCACTTATTTGACAACTCACTAAGTAATGATAATCGTCTTCTTCGAGTGTGCCTAAAAATTCGCTATGACTTGTACTTCCAGTACTAGCAAATTCAATGCCGTCATAATTACAAATTGCGTTTTTGTTAGTACCCGCCTCTAAACTAATATCTGCTCCACCAACAAATCCACTTGGAGCTAAAGAAACAATGTTACCACTTACAGAATAATCTACTGTAAAATCAATTTGTTCTACTTCGCTTAAATCTCCTGCACCATTTTTACATTGCACGTTTAAACTAAACTCTTTTTCAGCCCCAGTAAAACTAAATCTGAACCTATCGCTATGTTCAATATTATATTGTCCTTCATCTCCACCAGGGAAAGTAAATTCCATGGTATCAAAATCAGTACTTCCGTCACCATCTGAATTATCACTATATCTACATGTTGTTTTATCATCAGTTTCTACAAAAATGCTTGTTTCTATAGCTTCTGTCACAAAATCAGGTTCTGCATGAGCTCTTCTAATCACCGGAGCGCTTGGATCATATTCTAATTTCATTTTTTGTGTAGGTCCTAACTCTCCAAAGACATCTTCACACTGTACGTGTAATATTTTTACTCCACCATTGTTTTGGTAAGGTGGAAGCACTTCTCCAGGGAAAGAGTCGTAGAGATAGAAATTTTCTCCATTATCACTAAACTCAAAAGTTTTGTAAAGTGGTTGTAGATCATAATCAAATCCTGGAGCGAAATCAAACTTACAGCTTTCTGTATCTAATCTGCTTCTCACTTCCCAATCAAAGATCTGTTCATTACTCACACCCCATAATTCTCCTTCAAAACTAAATCCTTCCGGTTGAATTAAATTAATACCAAACCCTTCTACCTTAATTTTTCCACAAGTTGGGAAACTAATACTGCTCCCAGTATCAGTAGAATAATAACAAATCTCTGTAGTATCATTCAAAATTACATTTTCTGTATAAGCTTGATAACCTGGCGCTGCAGCATAAGTACAATCTGGCCCTAAACAATAAAACGTTTCTTCACAATCAAAACCTTCAGCATTACAGAGGAAATCTACTTCAACAATATCTACAAAGAATTCTTCCCAACCATAAGTAGTAGGTTTTTCTTCACGATTACCTTCTTTTAAGATAATTTGTGTTTCAGGTGCAGTGAAATCTACCATGAAGTTAAAATAATCTTCCAAGATTTCACTAGTAAATGATTCTTGACAGACAACTTTTACGGTCCCAGGATATTCTCCTTCAAAGAAACCACCAATCGGGTCCGTAATATGATTTTTATTCTCAGCATCTGTAGTTCTAAAATCAGCTACAAAACTATATGCTAAACTCGCTTCGTCTTGTAAGTATAATGAACAACTTGCAGAAACTTCAGTGCTTACTTCAAAAGCTATACTAGTAGTATCAACAGCCCCTTCGAATGCAGGATTAATTAAGGTTATATCTTGTTCTAAATCAAAGATAATACTCTCATCTTTAGTATTCTCGTTACCATGGTCGTCAGCACAAGTAACACTTAAATCATAACGAACTCCTTGAAGGTTTTCGAATAAATGTTCTTTATCATCATTTCTTCCAACACTAGCACTCAATGTAGAACCAGAGGGTAATATTTGTTGAAGATCAAAATCACAAGACATTGCCTCATTTAAATCTGTTAAAAAGATTTGTAAGGTACTAGTATCTCCCACAGTATTAACATTTTTAGCTATAGTAAACTCAGGAACTTCATTATCTACAAAGATGAATGCTTCTTGTACAGATTCTTGGTTAAAATACTTATCTTTTGAAAAGAATCGTAAACGATATGTTTCTCCATCAATAATTTCTCCTTCTAAAAATTGGCTTCCGATTAAATCAATTTGGATCTCTTGATCAAATCCGATTCCAAAGAATTCTTTGGAAACAAAGTTATTACAAATTGGAGCATCACTTGCATCTATACAATAAAATAATTCTCCTAAAGGATTTTCTTCAGGATCGATTGCTCTGAAAGTAACTTCTCCTGCAATTGTGCTAATACTAGTAAGGTCGTCTGTTACTACAACTGTGCTCGGAGCATTAGTATCAATCTCACATGTCGCTCTCTCACCCGCACCAAAAGTTAAACAATCATCTCTTAGGTCTGCATCACCATCTTTAACACAAGATCCCCCACTCAGAGTTGCTTCGTCCGGAAGCCACCTACACGCACCCCAACCACAGCTATCGCCAGAATGTAAAATTTCTCCATTATTGTTACTTGTATCTTGTCCATTTGTACATTCTAATTCTGAATTATAAGTATAACAATTAGCTATAACACTACTCTCTTCCCCACAAGTATTACACTGAGTAAGATCTTCTTCTGAGAAACATGCGCCTAAATCTGTACAAACTTCAGGTGTGCAGAAATTGTTTTCTAATAAAGGAGCATCACTCCCACATAAATTACAAAATTTGTCTTCTTCATATTCAGGTTCGATACAGTATCCATGTCCGGTTTGCTCAGTGATTGGGAATAAATATCCTTCATCAGTAAATGGCGTATTTAAATCATCCACTGGGCCTTCTCCTGTGCTTGTTGTAGCTTCAACCCATTCACAACTTTGACCAAGACAATTGTTTACTTGACAAGCCCCTTCACTCTTATAATTAAAACAACTTTCAACTTCTGCACAAGAGTCACATTGGTTACTTACACCACTTGTGTAATCAAAGAAGCAAAAGTTTTCATAACCTTCATTCTCACCTAAAAAGTTTCCATAACAAGAACTCTCTTCAAAATATAATCCGAAAGGTTGTGCTAATAATGGTCCTGCACTACACATACCAGCATCTTTACAAATTGCGGTTCCTGGGCTAGGTTCACTACAGAACCATGAGTCGCCTAAATTCCCACAATCACTACTTGTTTGCAAATTGTTGCTTGCATCACAAGCAAAAATACCTTGTCTTTGATCTAATAAACAGAAAAATTCGCCTACGCTTTTTCTCTCACAAGCGGCATCACCTAGCGTAATTGTTGCCCCTGTTTTTTCTCGAGAAGGTCTTGTTGTCGGGCCATCTCCATAAATTGCTTCTATTTCATAACTATGTGTCGCGCCCCATTCTAAGTCCTCATCAACATAACTGATATCAAAAGGTGATAAAACTTCTAATAATTCTCCATCACGGTATAAATTATACACGCTCACTTCCGGACAAGGTTTAGGCCAATTGAGTAAGACATCAGGAGCTCCTTGTACAGCTTGCGCGCTTAAACTCGCAACCGGTTTATCATTGTTAGGTCCATCAAAACTACATTCGCCAATTTCTCTTGTTAAAAGTAAAACACCTAAATCTACTGAAGAACCTTGAACTAAGCTAACTTCGTGCTCATCAGATGAAAAATCTTGATAACTTGCAGTTATTGTATAAGTCCCAGGTTCTAACTCAATATCAAAATCTGCACCAGGGAAAGAAGAACTTCCTTTATAGATACCATTTGCAAAAATGCTTACCCCATATTGTTCTCCATCTGATTCCCCATTATCAGTGATGTCTAAATGAGTCACACCACTCACACTTCCACGAGTGCTCGCTTCAATTACTAAATTCTTGTTTGGATCATCTCCACTAACAGTAAAACTTTCCTGAGTTGTTGTAAAGCCAATTCTGCTTAAAGTAAAAGTATAATCACCCACAACTAATTCTGTTGCAGTATATTGGCCTTGGTTGTTTGAAGTTGTACAACCAATACTCACCCCTTGCCAACAAACACTTACACTTGATACTGTCTCTCCTGCCTCATCAAAAACTGTTCCTGAAACTTCTACAAAATCTCCCGCTTCACTCAAAACAAAATCTTTTATTTCTGTCTCTCCTGAAGTTAAGGTTACTGTTTCAGAAGCGCTTGCGAATCCATTAGCTGTTACTTGTACAACATAAGATCCTGGACTAATCGAGATTGAATAAGCCCCATCTTCAGTAAGATCAAAATTCTCAGAGGTTAATTGTACTCTTGCATCATTGATTGGGCTTCCATCTTCAGCGCTTACAAATCCACTCAATTGAGCGTCTTGTAAATCAAGAAGACAAATTTCTTGCAGACAATAAGTTGCGTCTACCTCTCCAGTATCTGAACTAATATAATTTGAAGGATCAAAGTTAACCCCTTGATTAGCTGCTTGTTGAATACATTCTTGTCTTGTAGAGACAAAGTTACAGAAATTCCCAACAGTACAACAACCTGCACTACACCATTGGTTAAATTCCCCATCTGGGATGGCTTGACCTCCTTGTTCTTCACAAGCTGCAATAGATTCAGTAGCACAACTAGTACTACAAGTTACAGGTGCACAAATATCTGGGAATTCAGTTTCACAATTAGAACTTCCTGGAATAAAGAATGCGTTAAAATTATTGGTATCACCAACAATATCTAAATAATCTGCTTCAGCATCTGCTTCTTCTACAGATTGACATAAAAAGTCAGGACTTCCACTTGGAAGAAGATAACAACCTTCTATTGCTAAAGTGGAGAAAGCGTTAAGCGAAATCATCAAAATGCTTAATAAAAATAAGACTAAAAGTTTCTTTTGAAAAGCAGGAGCTAGACAACTATCTACAATAGACCTCTTTTTAGTCCTATACACCATTTTTTTATAGAAGAAATAAACACTTTTTGTTTATAAATGTTCTTTAAATGACTATTAAATTAGGAGAAAAAACTATTTTTTATTACTTTTTTTAATTTTATGGCTTTTCTTTTTCACTAATGATCGTAAACCTTCGACTGCCGCAATATGTTCTATTTCATTTAACGGTCTTTTTCTTTTAGATTTTTTAAATTTCAGTTTTCTATTAAGAATTTTTGCTAAATGATGTTCTCTTCTTATTTTTCTGCCTTTTTTTCTTTCATGAGAATTGATAACATGGCCCAACTTATCAACAGAACTTGTTGAAAACTTCTTATGTGTAAATTTGTTGAACTCTTCTTCAATGTGAGCTTTTCTCACTTTTTCATGATGTCTTCTTTTTATTCCCTTAACTCTTTCATTGATACGGAAAGGATTAAAATGAAACCACTTTTTTGGCTCTTCTTCAAAGTCGTAATCAGGTAAAGGATAATTAAAATCATCTTTAGCATAACGTGCTTCACTTAACAGATACGTGATGAGAAAAAAGAATATTAAAATTCCAGTTCCAACAATTATTGTTGTAGTAAGCGCCATTAGAGAAAGTGAATCTGTTTTTGCTCTTAAACCTTTTCATGAAAAAATGAACGTAAAATTTATAAAGATAGAAGTATTCTCTTAGTATATGAGAAAAGTGCCTTTGGTTTTAGGTGTCGCACTCTCAGCTTGTTCTAGTCCAGACTATGCAACAGAAGTGAAAACTGCTTACACAAATAGTGAAGGACATGCGATTTTCTTTGATAATGGTAATGGAGAAAAGGTAGACATTTATGTTGGAGACACTGAAGGTATTGCTACAGAAAACGCATTAGTTACTTTTTATGATGCAAATGGTTTTGAAGGGTTTGTAGCAGAAAAGAAAGGATTTGTATCTGATTTGCAAGTATTTCCTCACAATAGTAGCCATGTATTAACTTTAACTTCAACTGCTCCTTGGACTGGTCATGTTTATGATAGAGAGACAAGAAAAAAAGATTATGAATCTGCTAGGCATTTTAGCACATGGGCTCAAAGTGACCTTGGTTTGCCATATTTAGGATGTGAAGATAGGGAAGATATTGGAACAAGGGTTAATATTGCAACAGGTTTGTGGGATTTGAGTCAAGAGCTTCCAATTATAGGTTCTGTAAGTTCTGTAATTAATACTGCAGATCAAGCACTCAGTAGACTTTCTGAATTATTTACAGGAGAAAATGTGCGTGCGGATCCAAAAGATTGTGTTTCTTTCGAATACTTTGGAATTATTCCAGAGAATCTAGCAACTTCTGGACACATGGTTGCTGTGTGTCAAAGTAAATCCTGTAGTGATTTAGATGGCCCGAGTGTAAGAGACACAGGTGATACAAATAATGATACAGAAGATAAAGTAATTGATGGGAGATGTAGGAATTCTGATACTTTCTGTGATGATTTTGAAGGTGACATTTTAAGAGAGAATTGGAATATAAACAATTCTTGCACAAGTAATGACGTAAACACAAGTTATCTTTCCCTTAATGGAAATTGTAGTGTTTCTGCAAGAGCTTTATTCCCAAGTGTTTATCTTTTAGATTTTGAGTTTACAACAAATGATAGTTATTTCATAAGCATTAGTGATACTGATAGTAACAAAACTTTGAGCATTACAGGTGGATCTTCTAGAAGCGTGGTTCTTTGCTCAGATGGTTCTGCAGATATTTTTGAAGACTTTACTCGACCAAATGGTGAAGAACGATTTGAAATCAGAAAAGATAATCCTGGGCAAGGAATTGAAATGAGATTGAATGGTTCAACTATTTTAGCTACAGAACATTGTTTTGATGGAGCTCCAAGTTCAGAATATTCTATTTACTTAGGTTTAGATAATGCTCAATTAGATCTGTTTAGATTAAGATAATTAATCATTACACCTATTTCTTAAGCAGGTTCCGAAAGTACCGTCTAAATTACTATCACACAAGTTTCCTTCTGTAGCTGATGAGCAAAACTGGCAAGAGAACTTAAAATTATCATTATGGTCATCTTTTGTTGCTCTTGAAACTTTAGCTAATTCATGAATCCCATTTGCTTCTAGTAAGTTCTCAGAGATACCTAAATACACTAAACCGCCATCAGCTTCTGTACAAATATCACTACAACCTAAAGTTCCATGACACCATAAACCATCTTGAGGATAATCCCAAGCAAGCTTACCTTGACATTGGGGTGGGATATTTGCACACATTTCCCTATTATTAAAACCACAAGTCATTTCCCCAGCAACTAAATCTGCAGAATCTCTAAACGGGTGGAAAGAATCACATTGTTCTATTGCTTCTAAACGAGGGTAGACAGATTTTTCTTCAAGAATATATCCTGGAATTCCCTCAGTTCTTGTAGAAAATCCAAAACAATCAAGTTCATTTGTTACTTCTTTTTCATCAACTAAAACTCTCACAGTTTGACTATCAAATGATCCTGGGCTTTCTTCAACAATAATATCAAAACTATAATAATTGGCATCAACATCACCAGAAATTATTAAAGTTTCTTCATCTAAACTTGCAATTCCTTGATCATTAGCTAAACTTATACTAAGGTCTTCATCACCATCTGGATCTACCACAGATAAAACTTCTTCAAATAAATTATAATTTGGATCTTCATCACCTTTTACAATTAAAACATCATAATCGCCACAAGCATTTCTTTGTACATAACTCAAAGCAGGTGGTCTGTTCTGTACCACATAACTAAATGTGTAAGGCTCATTAGCTAAAATAATCCCAGAAGGCAAGCTAAATGAGTATAACCAATCTCCATTTTCATTTTCTTCTTCATTATACTCAATATTCAAAGCAACATAATTAGGAGAATTTACAAGATTCGTTTTAATGTCATACCCACTATCTCTTGCTTCAGAATTCAATGGAGTAGAAACTGCTGCTAATAAAAAATCCCTAATCTGTGATTTATACACTAAATCAAAATTGGTCAATTGAACTACTTCTCTACCTTCTTCTGTAAATGTTAAAGGATAACTTGCTTGAAGTAAAATTCCAGAATTTTCGATATCTAAAACAAAATCTAATACTTTTTCATCTACTGGAAGGTCAATACCTAATTCTGTATCAAAATATTCTTCCATACAAGCAATTGCTCCTTGTTTTACATAACGCTTCAAATCAGATTCTACTGTAGTAATACTTAACTTTCTTCGCTCACCAAAAGATGCTAAATCTCCTTTTTCCCATGTGCACACTTCATCGTTTGAAGCGCAAGGATAAGTTTCTGGAAATTCTTCATCTTGATTATTAGAAATGCCAAATGCTACTCTTTGATCATGAAATGTCCTTCCTGTTTCTCCCTCTACAAAATTAACCGTTCCTGGAGTTATAGTACCATCTTTTGCTTCTTTCCATAACCTTCCTTCTTTCCCTATAACTTGCAAGCCTTCTTCAATTTCATCTTCAATACAATCTTCAATGAGTAATCGTACTCCTTCTTTTGAAAAAACTTTAGTAAAAACTGCTTCGTTTGTTTCTTGCAATTGCGCTTTTTCTACAGAGGCTGCAAGCATCAAAATGAAGGTACCTGCTACGAAGATGAGAATACCAACTATTACGAATATGGTCACTTGACCTCTTTTTTGGAACATACAGAACGCAGTAATGAAAAATGCCTTATAAATCTGTTGAATAAAAAGAAAAAACTAACTCTTACTCAGAACTCTTTGGAAAGCTTTCATTTCTTCCACATAGGAAAGGTCTTCTTTTTTAGAAATTAAACTTGTAAGAACTGTTTTTGCTTTTGCTTTTTTAATGAGAATCTAATTCTTCGCAAAGCTTGTGCTTTCTTTTTCGTAGTTCTTTGCGCATACATCTGAGCTAAATTAAATCCCAACAATTTTTTCTTTTTTCGAGCTAATTCTGCTATTACATGATCAATTGCTCCTTTTGGATAATGCATACTGTCTTTCTGGTGAATGTATTCGCTACCTATAATCATATCTGCTTCTGAACGCTCAACTAAATATCTCAAATCTTCTTCAGTATTTGCATGTGCTATTGTAAACAGTTTCTTTTTCTTAGCTTTTCTTATCTCTTTTATGAGGTCTTTTCTTTGTTCTGCTTTGATATAGGCAAAATCTTTTCCTAAAAAGAAAGCTTTCTCATAGCCAAGGCTCTTTGCATGTTCTTTGAGTTCAGAGTTTTCTTGTGCAAGGAAATAAGCCTTCATGTTTAGAAGAAAAGAAGTCTTGCTTTAAAACATTTTAGGCTAAATTTTAATTAGAGTCTCATGAATATGAATCCATTTTACTTTCTTTTTAGAATTTATTTTAAGAATACTTGCAGTTTTCATACCTTTCTTAATTTTCTTTCTACCTTCCTTCCAACTTTGCCACTCTTCGTAACGAGCTAAATAAATCTCCTTTGAAAGTTCTTTCAGTTTTATTTTTTTGATTACAATAGAAAAATCTGAAGAATTTTTATAATCTCTGAATATCATTGTGCAAAGCTGTTTTTTTGATTTCTGAGTTGCATCTGGAAAAACAATATGAAAATCTTTATCAAAATGATTCTCTATTGATTTATTAAAAGAAGTGGTCTTAGAGATGTCCCCCCTATACCAATCTTGAAAATTTTTGTGAAGTTCTATAATCTCTTTCTCAATTTCTCTTTTCATTATCTAAATTATATTCTCTTTATATTTAAATATAATTTTCCAACAAAACCCTTATAAATAAGCTAAGAACTGAGCTTACATAGCAAATGATTGGCTTATTAGGAGACGATCTGGAGCGGAAGATGAACATAACTGTAATAAATGAAAAAACGAATGAAAAGCTAAAGGTAGATTTCCTAGGAACTACTGTAGCTGAACTTCTCAAACAAGTACAAGTAAACAAAGAAACTGTGCTTGTTGCTAGAAATAATGAAATTCTTACAGCAGATGTTGCACTCCAGGATAATGACTTAATTACTCTTTTAAGCGTAATCTCTGGAGGCTAAGATGGACTGTGGAAAAAATAATTGTAAAGAAAACGGGGTAATCACACTCCAGCACGGAACTTTATGTAAAGGGCACTTCATAAGCTATTTTGAAGATAAAGTCTTCAAAACTATGAACAAATTCCAATTATTCTCAAGAGATGACAAAGTTTGTGTAGCAGCTTCTGGTGGAAAAGATTCCTTAACAGTATTATATTTAACAAAAAAATATTTTGAAAAAAACAATTTTCCTATCTACAACTTAAACGCTCTCATCATTGATGAAGGTATTGCTGATTACAGAGAAAAAACTTTAGCAGACTTACAAGAATTCTGTGATACTTACAAAATTCCACTCACCATCGCTTCATTTGAAGAGAGTTTTGGTAAAACTTTAGATCAAGCTTTCCCTATCATTAACAAAGAAACTGGGAAAAAACCTTGTAATGTCTGTGGTGTATGGAGAAGATACCTCTTAAACAAACATGCAAGAGCACTAGGCGCTACAAAATTAGTTACTGGTCACAACTTAGATGATGAATCACAAGCAGTGCTTATGAATATGTTCAAAGCAAATACAAAATTGGCTGCTAAATTGGGTCCTATCTCTGGTGTTGAAGATCACGCAGCATTTGTGCGTAGAGTAAAACCATTATACTTATGTTCTGAAAAAGAAACAAGGCTCTACACCTTCCTCAAAGGTTTCAAAGTAGAGTACACAGAATGTCCAAATGTGGTACAAAGCTACAGAGGAGAAGTAAGAGATCTTCTCAACGAATTTGAAGCTAAGTATCCTGGAACCAAAAGTGGTATCATTAATTCATTCTTAGATTTACTTCCTACATTAAAAGAAAAAGAATTGACAAGATTATCTGATAAAAAAACAACAGTAAAAAAATGTGAACTCTGTGCAGAACCGAGTAATGGAAAAATCTGTAACGCTTGTAAATTACAAAATACTATGAAAGCTAGACTGGAGGCAAAAAATGTTGAATAATCAAGAGCAAGAATTGTACTCCAGACAGATTAAGCTTATTGCTGAAGATGGGCAAATAAAGTTAAGAAATAGTAAAGTAGCAATTGTTGGACTTGGCGCTTTAGGAACTGTTGTAGCAGATTTATTAGTACGTGCGGGTATTGGAAAATTATTGTTTGTTGATAGAGATACGATTGAAGTGTCTAACTTACAAAGACAATCTTTGTTTAATCAAAACGATATTGGAAAATTGAAAGCGCAATGCGCAAAAGAAAAATTAACACAAGTGAACCCTCATGTAGAAATTGAAGTGAAGAATATGCATTTAAGTGGAAAAGAAATTTCTACCTTAGATAATTATGATCTTATCATTGATTGTACTGACAATCTTAACACAAAATTCCTCTTAAATGATTTTGCAAAGAAAAAAAATATTCCCTTCATTTACGCAGGGGCTATTAGGAATGAAGGTGCAGTTTTTGTAGTAAATGGTGGACCTTGTTTAGGATGTTTTTTACCTGAAAATGCGCAAGGCGAGACTTGCTCAGAAGCTGGCGTACTAAACATTACTACACATATAATTGGATCATATCAAGCTAATCTAGCTTTGCAAATACTTTTAGGAAAAGAAATTGAAAAAGAATTAATTTCATTTGATTTTACAAACAATACACAAAGAAAATTAACAATTACTCAAAAAGAAACTTGCAAAACTTGCGCAGGAACTTACACACACCTAGAAAAAGTTCAAGAAGATACACAACAATTTTGTTCTTCAGGGAATTTTCAAATTTTAGGAAAAAAAGAATTGGATTTAACAAAATTAGAATCTCAATTAGAAGAAGAAGGTTTTCAAAGCTCTTACGATAATGTTGTTTTAAGTGTAAAAGGAGATAGTTTTTCTATGCTTATCTTTAAAGATGGCAGAGCATTAATCAAAGCGAAAGACAGAGCAGAAGCAGAATCACTGTATTCAAAATATATAGGTAACTAAATGAAAAATACACAGAAAAAAATGAAAGTACTCTCACCGGTAGGATCTTGGGAAGCGCTAGAGGCAGCTATCAATAATGGTGCGGATGTAGTCTACCTTGGAACTAAAAATTTTAACGCAAGAAGAAAAAATAAAGGAAATTTCACTTATGATACCCTTAAAGAAGCAGTACAACTTGCACATTTTCATGGTGTTGAAGTAAATGTAACTTTAAACACCTTAGTTAAGAATAGAGAAGTTGATGTCTGGTTTAAAGCTTTAGATGCTGTTTATCAAAGTGGTGCTGATGCAGTAATTATTCAAGATTTATACTTATTACCTTTTGTGAAAAAACAGTATCCTGATTTGAAAGTACACATTTCTACACAGGCGAGTATCATGAATCTTGCAGGATTACAAGAATGGCAAGAATTTGCAGATTTATCTGTACTCTCACGTGAGATGGATTTTAATGAGGTTCGTTATGTAAGTGAACGCGCAGACATTCAAATTGAAGTTTTTGCGCACGGACATTTATGTATATCTTATTCAGGGCAATGTTTAATCTCCTCACTTATTGGAAATAGATCAGGGAACAGAGGGCTTTGCGCTTCAAGTTGTAGAAAAGAATACAATGAAGAGGGCTATTTGCTCAGTCCAAAAGATTTGGCTCTACTCAATGAAATTCCTAAAATGGTTGAAGCAGGAATTAATACCATTAAAATTGAAGGAAGAATGAAGTCTCCAGAATATGTGGGAATTGTTACGAAATATTACAGAGCAGCCATTGATAGATATTATTCTGGAAATTGGAGACCATTTACTCAAGAAGATCTAAACCAAATTAGAATGGGTTTTAATCGTGATTTTACTACTGGTTTTTTTATGAATAACAGATATGAACATGTACTCAGTACAACTCTGCCAACACACAGAGGAATTTTTTTAGGAGAAGTACGTGGTGGTTACGTAAAACTAGAACATGACTTAGTAGAAAATGATGGTGTTGGACTTTGGGATTCTTATGATAATAAAATGTATGGAGCATTTGTTACAGACATGAGAACTTTCAAGGAAAAAGTAAGTTCTGCTAAGAAAGGAGAATTAGTAAAAATTAATGATACGTCTTTTAGAAATGGTCGTTTAGTATATTTAACCTCAAAAAGTGGGGGAAAATCTTTTGTTGGTAAAACTAAGAAATATCCACTTCTTATGGAAATTATCTCTTCAGGTGTTGATAAGCATTTAGAATTAGCTTGTGAGTTTAGAAATGTTGAGAAAAGCTTTGTGAGTGAAGTTCCTTTTCAAAAAGCAAAGAATAGTTCATTATCAGTTGAAGGATTATCAGAGAAATTAAACAAAAACAAGTATTTTATTGTTGAAGTTAAAGGAGATTTAGAATCAGACTTATTTATGCCATCCTCAATGATCTCAAAAATCAGAGAAGAGTTAGAAAACTGCTTTTTGCCAAAAGTAGAAAGAGAATCTCCAGGAATTATTGAGAAAAAAAATATTGAAATTCAAGAAAAGAAAAAATCTGAGAAAGAACTCTGCGTGCGAGTAGACGAAATATCTTTAGTTGAAAAATTAGCTCCATTCGCAGACGTATTATATTACGATTTATTCGAAACAGATTTTGGAAAAGCAATGCAATTAGCTAAAAAGTTGAATCCTAATATCAAATTCTTTGCTTTTACCCATATGGCTCTTGGCGATACCGATATTCAAAAAATTAAATTAACTTTAGCTAAAGAAAAACCAGATGGGGTGATGTTTGGAAACCAAGGTTTACTCTCTGTTGATAAGGAATTGGATTTTGATTTAGAAAAACATGGCTTTTACACACTCAATGTTTTCAATGGTTTAGGGATGGAATATATGGAAGAAAATAATATTAAGCCAATCATCTCCATTGAACTAAACGCTCAAGAATTAGCAGAGTTCTCAAACAAAGATTTCATGGTTTTTGTGCATGGAAGACCCATAGTTATGAATTTCAAAGGTGAACGTAAAGAAGAAAAACTGACTGATGAAAAACGTATGACTTTTCCTTTAGAAGTAACACCTGCACAAAATACTGAAATGTATTATTCAAGAAGAATTGCATTTTTAGATAAAGCACTACGATTAAAAGCTAAAGGTATGCAAAATTATTATTTAGAATTCTTACACAAAGATTATTGGAACAAAAAAGAACAAGCAGTTCAGGAAATCAAAGTGTATAGAGCAATATTAAACAACACCGCGCTTGGTGATTTGACTTTGCTCAAACGTGGCACAACCTTAGGAAACTTTGCTAAAGCTGTGATGTAGTTGCTCAATTTCTTTTTTAGAAAAACCAATAAGTGGCCTGAGTACAACAATATCTTGCTCAATCTCAAATTCTTTCAATCCAGCAAAATCTTGACCAGATACGAGTACCTTCAAATGTTTGGCTTGCATTTTTTCAAGCAAATCACTTTGAGAGCTAAATTCTTCACTTTGAATCTCTTTAGCTGAGAATATTGCCAACAAATCAATACTTTTTTTCGGAAGATTTCCGGAATAATAGACTCTTGGTACAACTCCGCGTTTCATTACTAAAAGTGCAGCTAAAACTGATGCATCTGAATCATCTAAAATCACTACAGCTTCACCACCAGTACCTACAGGAAGTCCACCAAAGCATTGTTCAGCTTCTAAATAAAGGTAAGCTCCATCTGTATTAATCTCAATATGTAGATGGTGATCAAATTCTTTTAATAAAAATGTTAAATCAGTCTTAGATTCAATATATTCACCCACCAACCTGTTCATATCTGGAGATTTTATGTGAAAACTCTTATCAGAACGTTGTGTAGACACTCTAAAAGTGCCTTTTTTATCCTTCAAAAGCTCAACTGCCAGTTTAGCAATAGCATTTTCGTCCTTTTCAGACCTTTGAGCTAAAGAATAAGATACCAAACCAAAGACTTTCTTCAATGAAGCATAATTTTCAAAGTAAGGCAAGATGTATCTGCTCCTTAAATTCATGATATCCTTCTGCTCAGTTATAGCTTTGATGTTTCTTACGAGTTGAGCTTCAAAAGATCGCCTATTTTTACCTTTAAGAAAGATTTCTCCGTACCTTAAGATTAAATGACTCCATTTCATAAGCAGATTTTACTTTATTTTCTATTTAAATCTTTACTAAAAATAGGCTCAATCTCTACAGGAAATCAAGGGGTCTTAGATTTAAAGTGAAAATCCTAAAGAAACGATACTGCCAAAATAGGCTATTTATAAAAGGAATATTTAAATAGTCTCCAGTAAATTAAGCTTAAAGTGAATCTTGATCACTTAGCGAGGAATTAAAATGGCTAAAAAAGCAAGCGGAAAAAAAGAAATCACAATTGTAAATATTGTAGTATCTAGTTCATTAGAAAAAGATATTCCATTAGAGAAAATGGCTGCTACTCTACCAAACACAGAGTACAACCCTGAACAATTTCCTGGACTAGTTCTTAGAATTAAGGATCCTAAAACTTCAGCTTTAATATTCTCTAGCGGTAAAATTGTATGTACTGGAGCAAGAAACCTAGCAGATGTTGATAGAAGTATCCAAAGTATCATTAAAAGTTTGAAAAAACTAGATATTGAAGTGACTATCAAGCCCGAAATCAATGTACAAAACATTGTGGCTTCAGGAAGTATTGGTATGGCTCTCAATCTTAACTTTTTAGGATTAAAATTGCCTAACACAGAGTATGAACCTGAACAATTCCCAGGTTTAGTACACAAATTGAAAGGCACAAGAGCAACATTCTTGTTATTTAGTAACGGTAAAATCGTATGTACTGGATGTAGAAACGAAAGTAAAGTACACGAAGCAACCGACAAACTTATCGAGAACTTGAAAAAGTTGTTAAATAAGTAATTTTATTTATTTTCTATATTCTCTATTGTTCTTAACAGAAAGCATATACTGGGTCCAGCCAAAGTTTTTTAAGTCTTCTTGTTCTTAATATTTTACAAAAGAGAGATTATTTCCTTTTGGGGTGGAAATGGAAGTAGATCAACAAATACAGAATTTTAGAGATTTTATTGAACAGCATTATCATGCTCCTTTATTAGAATCCGTAAGAAAAGGTCAAGAATCATTAGTATTAGATTTTTCTTCACTTCTTGGATTCAATACCGAACTCACTGAAGAGATTATTGAAAAACCAGAAGAATTGCTCAAAGCAGCAGAGATTGCTGTAAAAGAATTTGATCTGCCAAAAAAGGTTGACAAATTCGAAATCCGTCTTAAAAATCTTCCAGAATCGCTCAAAGTAAACATTTCAGAAATCAGAAGTAAACATCTTGGAAAATTTATCTGGTGCGATGGTATCGTAAGACAGAAAAGTGATGTACGACCACACGTAAGCAGAGCTACTTTTGAGTGTCCTTCTTGTGGTAACATTCTCAAAGTGTTACAATTAGATCAAAAGTTCAAAGAACCAAGTAGATGTTCTTGCGGAAGGAAAGGAAAGTTCAAAGAAATTGATAAAGAGTTAGTTGATGGACAAGGATTAGTACTTGAAGAATCACCAGACAATTTAGATGGTGCGCAACCAAAAAGAATTAACGTATTTCTCAAAGGTGATTTAGTCTCACCAATTCCTGAGAGACGTTCTTCTCCAGGCTCACGTGTAAAATTATATGGTTGGGTTAGCGAAGTGCCTATCACTATGAGAAGTGGTGGGAAATCAACTAAATATGATTTAATTCTAGAAGCGAATTATGTTGAACCAATGGAAGATGATCCCAACGATATTAAAATGGATCCTGAAGATGTTGAACAAATCAAAGAAATTGCAAAAAACCCAGAAGTTTTAGATTATCTTTCTAAGAGTATTGCACCTTCAATTTATGGACATGATAGAATCAAAGAAGCACTCATTTTACAACTTGCAGGCGGTTGTAAAAAGGAAAGACCAGATGGAGTAGTTACAAGAGGAGACATGCATATGTTACTCATCGGAGATCCCGGAGCAGGAAAATGTGTTTCAGGAGATACAAAAATTATTTTAGAGGATGGAGAAATAATTTCTATTAAAGAGTTCCAAGAAAATGAATCTAAAAATATAACACATTCAAAAGTAAGCTCAATCAATAAACAGGGAATAAACTTCAGTGGACAAACAACAAGACTTTGGAAAAGAAAAAGCCCAGAAAAGCTACTTAAGATTATAACTTCAACAGGGAATAAACTTATTTTAACGAAAGAACATCCTTTATTTACAAGTGAAAACGCTTTACTTTTTGCAAAAAGGGCGGATGAGTTTGAAAAAGGAGACTATCTTGCACTTCCATCTAAAATTAATGTAAATACAGAGATCCAGAGAATTAATTACAAAGTAATTCCATCAAAAGCTAACAACAAAGTTAAATACAAAAAGCAAGCACTTTTTAACGAAGAATTTTCCAGGTTCTTAGCTTATCTTGTTGGTGATGGTTATGTAAGAATGAGGGAAACAACTGGGCTTGTAAGTTTTACAAATACAGACTTAAGCCTACTAGCAGACTTTGAATATTTAGTGAATTCACTATTTGGGCTTTCAGTGAGTAAAAGGAAAAAAAATTCTCCGAAAGAACACAAAGAGTGTTTTGAATATTATTTTAGTTCCATAGAGATAGTAAGAGTCCTTGAAAAAATGAGCAAAAAAATAAGCTCAAAATCTGGAGATATGCATGTTCCAAAAATTGTGTGCAAGTCACCAAATCACATTCTTAAGGAATTCTTATCTGCTCTTTTTGATTGTGAAGCCCATATTAACAAAAGTAAAAGAGAGATTGAATTGAGCTCAAAAAGCAAAGATCTTATTGAACAATTGAGACTCCTATTACTTCGTTTTGGAATTATCTCACAATTAAGTTCAAGCATGAAATATGCTACAAACACAAAAGAGAAAAAGAGAAGAAAATATTACAGATTAAGAATATCTGGAAAAGATGTTCTTACATTCATAAAAGAAATTGACTTTAATTCTAAAGAAAAGAAAAAAAAGTGCAAGATAATTTTTCAATCTAATAAAAAAATAAACACAAATATTAATGTGGTCCCAAATTTAGCGACCGTTTTAAAAGTTCTCAGGCAAAAACATGGACTTAGGCAGTCTGATTTTATGATCCCAAGGTCAAGTTATCAACATTATGAACGTGGAGATAGAAATCCTTCTTTTAATAAATTAAAATGGATTGTTAAAAAATATAAATCACTTGGAATAAAAGATGTTCTCATAACTCTTCTTGAAGAACAAGCAAATTCAGATATATTTTATGACACAATTGCATCAGTTGAAGAAGTTGAAAGTAAGGAAAATTATGTTTATGATCTTGAAATTGATTCTGTGCATAATTTCGTGGCAAATGGAGTTATGGTACATAATTCACAATTACTCAAAAGAATGACTAAAGTTGCACCAAAAGCAAGGTTTACAAGTGGTAAGGGAGCAAGTGCTGCAGGTCTTACTGCATCAGTTGTAAAAGATGAATTCTTAGGCGGATGGTCTTTAGAAGCAGGTACTTTAGTTTTAGCAAACAGAGGATTCGCGGTAATTGATGAGATGGATAAAATGAGTAAAGAAGATAGGTCCGCTCTGCACGAGGCGATGGAGCAGCAGACTGTGAGTATTTCCAAAGCTAACATTCAAGCAACCCTACGTTGTGAGACAACTTTACTTGCAGCAGCAAACCCTAAATTTGGAAGATTTGATCCTTATGATTTAATTGCGAACCAGATTAACCTGCCACCAGCTTTGATTAACAGGTTTGATCTCATTTTCCCAGTAAAAGATTTACCTAATAAAGAAAAAGATAAAATTCTTGCAGGTTTCATTTTAAAATTACACCAAAACCCAGGTAAGAAAAATGCAGAAGTAGATTCAGATATTTTAAAAAAATATTTCATATATATTAGAGCTCGAGCTAATCCTAAACTCAGTGACGCTGCAATCGCAGAAATCCAAGATTATTATGTTAACATGAGAAATATGGGTAATGAAGATGAAGGAGGAATAAGAAGTATCCCAATCTCACCTAGGCAATTAGAAGCTTTAGTGCGTCTCTCAGAAGCTTCTGCAAAATTACGTTTAGCAAAGACTGTAAGTAAAAGAGATGCACAAAGAGCTATTAGTTTGATTGATTATAGTCTAAATCAAATCGCTAAAGATAGTGAGACTGGAAAAATTGATATTGACAGAATTAGTAGTAAAATTACAGCATCACAGAGAAGTAAAATTTCAATTATCAAAGAAATTATCCATAGCTTAGAGAGTCAAGCAGAAGGAAAAATTGTTCCTATTGAAAATATTGTTGCTAAAGCACAAGAAATGAATGTAAAAGAGGATGATGTTGATGAAGTATTAACAAAACTACGTCGTTCAGGAGACATTTATGAACCTAAGAAAGGATTCATTCAAAGACTATGAACTCTAGATTAGAGTGAAGTAATTATTAAAATAAGATTTGTTCTCAAATAGACAATGGCAGAAGATTTCAGCAGACATATCGCAGTAAAAAGTTCTGTTCAGGATTTACTCTCTGGAGAGTACATTAAAGGAGAAGATGGTCAAGCAGATTATATTCTCAACAAGCAGAATGAAAAAGTCTTTAGGCTAAATATTGTTGGGATTATTGTAAGCAGCTCAAAAACAGGTTCAATTACTAATTTCTTATTAGATGATGGAAGTGAGCGCATTGTTTTACGCTTTTTTGAAGAACAAGATTTTCTTGAAAAAATAGAACTTGGTGATACCATGCTTTGTATTGGAAAATTACGAATGTATGCTAATGAAAGGTATGTTGCACCTGAAATTTGTAAAAAAGTTGACCCTTTATGGTTAAAAGTAAGAAATGTAAGCTTAGGGAAAAGAAAAGTAGTAGTCAAAGAAGCTAAAAAAGAATCAGAGCCTTTGGAAAAACAAAGTTCTGCAGATAAAGTTAAAAATACTGAAGAGATAAACATGGAAAATATTACTGCAGAAGTAAAGTTTACTTCTGCAGACAAAATTGATGAAGCAAAAAAGGAAGAAAATGAAGAAGAAGTTTTTGCTGAATTTGAAGGTGAACAAGAAAAACCATTATCTCAAAAAGTTTTAGAACTCATTAAAAAGCTTGATTCTGGAGAAGGTGTTTTTATTGACGATTTAATAGAAAAAATAGGCAATAAAGATGTTGAAAAGATTATTGAAAGAATGCTAGAGACTGGTGATGTTTTTCAAAACTTACCTGGTCGAGTAAAAATTCTTTAAGCTACAGAAAACAGTTGTGGCGTAATATACACTTCTACAATCGCTGCGAATAATAATAATGCTAAACTAATAAAAACTAAATCTAATGCGTCGTATAAGACTTGTTCATTTTCTAAATTATGACGAATTACTGCAATAGAAATGATGCTTCCTGCTAAACCCGCTACAAAGTATGCTGAAATCTCAATAATACCATGAGTCATGTATCTAAAAAAGCTAAAAGTACCTGCAGAAAAATATAAAACAATATTACTCAATCCTAAACTCTCACCTGCAAGAGCCAACCTACTTTTAATCAAATTACCCATAGCTGCCGAGACTACCGAAGCGTTCCAGGTTAAAATGAACAGAGCTCCCATTCCATAAAGGAACGAAAATATCAAACAGAAAAATAATACTTTAAGATTGTTTAAGAAAACCGCCTTAAAAAGTCCAAATAAGGTTAAGTTTCCAGAGACATTATCATTTACATCTTGAATTGCGTTTGCTTGAATAAAAAATACCTCTTCAACCATTGCTGTTGGCAATAAAACATAAGCTAAAGTGAGTCCTATAACGATTCCAATAAAAAAGTAGAGTAAAAAGAAAATAACCTTACTATGTTCTTTTAAGATTTTCCATTCGCCTTTAATCTGCATATCTATTTCTTCTTCTTTTTTGATTGTATTATAGACTATTGGTATAGCTGCAATGGTTATAAGAAAAACCATCAATAAACCAGAGAGCTGTCTAAATACGAAATAAGACAATAATAAACCCACTATTGAATAGAGTGCTCCTGCAAAAGCCATCTCCCATGGCTTACGCTTTACTGAAAAGGGGTTTAATAGTGCCTCGAGAACCATTAACAAAAAATAAGTCAATTCTGTATATAAAGTTTTCCAGGTCTTATTAGTAAAGTAATAGTAATATATGATAAATCTAAATGAATTATAATGAATTATTCAAGGAGTAATTATCAATGAGTGAATTAGGCTCATACCCCATGACTTCCTATGGAGAGCTTAAAATCAAAATTTTTAGATCTATACAAAAACAGATCAAATGAAGAATTAAGCTTAAATTAATAATTTTTAAGGCGTTAAATGCAATTTAATCTGCATTTTTTTGTTTTGCAACATTTCTAAATTCTTTCTTATTTAGCTTTATTATTATTATTTGCTATATTGAAAATAAATATATGATATATATAATAAAAGATAGAAAGAAAAGAAGAGAAGAAGAGTGTGAGTGCACGCAACATTTAATGCGAATGGCTGTTTTACTTCACTTAGTTCTCAATATTCCTTTTAGCTTATTTCCATGAGAAGGACTATGGCTTGAATATTAATTTTCAAGAGCAATCATGGTATCAAAGAGCAAAAGAATTTTAAAGTGCTAAATTGATTGTCAAGGTAATCAATTAAGCTTAAAGAAAGCTTCAAATCTTTTGTCAAAAAAATCAATAAGCTACTTCCATGGGAAACCATGGGGTGGGCGACATTTAACTCTAGTTTAGATATCTTTATATTAATTCCAATCTCATTTGAGAATAAGGGGAAAAAAACATGGGTATAAGCAATTTTTTCGAAAATTTTCTGAAAAAGGACTCAATCTTTTTAAGTAAAGATTTCTTACTTTCATCATACGTTCCTGATGAAGTATTATTTCGTGAGGAACTTATACAGGAAGTAGCAAACATTTTAGCTCCTGCTCTTCGTTTGGAAAGACCATCGAGCTTACTCATTTATGGGAAAACAGGTACTGGAAAGACATTATCAATAAAGTATATTCTCAATTCTATGAATGAGATAGCAAAAAAGAATGATATTCCCTTAAAACCAATTTATATTAATTGTAAACTCAAAAGAATTGCAGATACTGAATATAGGCTTGTTGCTCAATTAATCAAAGAGTTTGGAAGAGAAGTTCCAGCAACAGGTCTGCCAACAGATGAAGTTTACAATATCTTTTATTCTTTAGTTGATAAGGAAAAAAAGTTGATTTTATTAGTATTAGATGAAATTGATCAATTAACTAAGAAGATTGGTGACGAAATTCTCTACAATTTAACTCGGATTAATTCAGAACTAAAAAATGCACAAATTTGTTTGATTGGTATCTCAAACAACCTTATTTTTGCTGAAAACCTAGATCCAAGAGTAAAATCATCTTTGAGTGAAGAAGAATTAATTTTCCCCCCTTATAATGCGCTACAAATTCAAGATATTTTAAGGAAAAGAGCAGATCAAGCATTTAGACCAGAGTCAATGCAAGCAGGAGTTATCGAAAAATGTTCAGCTTATGCTGCTCGTGAACACGGCGATGCGCGAAGAGCTATTGATTTATTACGTGTTGCAGGAGAATTAGCAGAAAGAGGCACTTCTAAAACTATTGAAATTAAACACCTAGATGAAGCAGAGAGAAAAATTGAAAGTGATAAGATCATTAATGCAGTAGTGAGTCAACCAAAACAGTTCCAAGCTGTATTATATGCAATATTATTATTAGCTCCTAAAAAGAAAACCATTTATACTGGGGAGATTTATGATGTATATCAAACATTATGCAAAAAAGTACGTTTTAATGTTTTAACTCAACGTAGAGTTTCAGATATTTTAGCAGAATATGATATGCTTGGTATTATTAATGCAAAAATTGTATCAAAAGGAAGGTATGGAAGGACAAGAGAAATTTCTGTATCTTTAGCTGAAAATATTAAAATGAAACTGAAAGAACTTATTGAACGATCCATTCAATTGAAAGATTGAAATTATTCTATCACGAACTACCATGGAAAAAGAAGAAATAATTGAAAAGTTATTCGAAAAAGGTGTACTTGTAAACAAAGATATGATGCAAGATATTGAAAATGGCCTTGGTGAAGACCTTCTTAAAAAATTAGAGAACGTTGATACTAATAATGATATTTTAGTGCTCAATCAAGACTATTCTGATATTATTGCTAAAGAAGATTCTCCAATCAATTGGAGAAAAATGGATAAGTATCGTGTTGATTTCGAAAATCAAGGCGATATTGATAAATACCAAAGCCATCTTCAAGATGTACAGAGTGCAAACATTTCTATTAGCGGAGAAGTGGCTCCAAGCATTGCGCAAGAAGAAAAAATTTCTAGTTTAGAAGCAGAACTTGACAAAGAAAATCTTAGCGCTTCTATTCAAGAACCAGAATTAGAAGTAAAAGAGAGTATTACAAGTTCAGTGAATACAGAAGAAGATCTAGCAGTTTTAGAAAAATTAGAAGAAGAAAAGAATTTTAATGTGGTCTACACCTTTGAGACAGTTTCTAAAAAGTATACAGTAAAAGATTTTTCAAAAATATTTTTATCACGTTATAGAGTCTTAGAGAGAATAATTCGTCAAAGACCAGAGATGAAAAATGTAACGAGCATCCATCGTTTAACACAGAAAAAAGGTAGAGAAAAAATATCTATTATTGGTCTTGTCACAGAAATCGCAGAGACAAGAAATGGAAACATTATTTTCACACTTGAAGATACTACGGGAAGTATCAAAGTTTTAGCAAATAAAACCAATGAAGACATCTCAAAGAAAGCTAAAGATCTCATATTTGATGAAGTTGTAGGTATTTCAGGAACTTCAGGCGATGGTATCATTTTCTCTGATGACATTGTATGGCCAGATTTACCTTTAGGTCGTCAATTGAAAAAGGCGCCAGAAGATGAGTTTGCTATTTTCTTATCTGATTTACATGTAGGAAGTAATAATTTTTTAGAAGATGAATTCAAAAAATTTATTCAGTGGGTTGCTGGAGAAGTGGGCACCAATGAACAAAAAGCGATGGCTAATAAAATTAAGTACATCTTTATCGCAGGTGATGTAGTTGACGGTGTAGGTATTTATCCCAAACAACAAGAAGAATTAACTATTGATACTATCGAAGGCCAATACCAAGCATTCACAGATTTAATTAAAGAAATTCCTACAGAAAAACAAATCTTTATTTGTCCGGGAAATCATGACGTAGTACATTTAGCAGAACCACAGCCTGTTTTTTATCGTGAATATACTGAAGATTTGCACGAAATGGAAAATGTACATTTGGTGAGTAACCCGTCGATGATTACCATTGCAAAAACTGAAGAATTTTCGGGCATTGATGTATTAATGTATCATGGTTATAGTTTTGATTTTTATGTGGCTAATGTTGATTCTATTCGTAATAGTGGTGGTTATCACAGAGCAGATTTAATTATGAAATATTTATTGAAGCGAAGACACTTAGCTCCTGCATTCAAATCAACACCTTATGTGCCAGGTTATGAAGAAGATCCATTATTGATAAAAAAAGTTCCAGACATTATGATCACAGGACACATCCATTATTCTTCTGTAGCCAATTATAAAGGCGTGACAATGATTTCTGGTTCGTGTTGGCAAGCTTGTACCAAGTTTCAAGAAAAGTTAGGCCACGACCCGCAACCAGGTAGAGTACCAATTGTTAATTTAAGAACAAGAGAAGTAAAAGTAATGAAGTTTGTTTAGTCATTTATCCCATGCAGCTATATTTCCATCCATAATTTTAGTGAATATTTTTATATTTAAATTTCTTTCTTAAGACAATTAAAATTTTTTACAGAGGAATTAAAAATGAATTATCTTGCAATTTTTGTAACAGCACTTTTAGGAATAGTACTTGGTATAGTCCAAAACTTTTTGGAAAAGCTTGGATGAAAGCTACCGGAGTCAAGGATGTAAAACCAGAACCAAAAGATATGGCAGTAAAAACACTCTTAGCTTATTTAGGGAGTGTTTTAATGGCTTATGTATTGACTATGTTGAATGCATCTTTTGGAGCGGTAAGTTTCTTGGACGGTGCAACAGTTGCCTTTTGGGCTTGGTTAGGGTTTATGGTACCACTTACTTTAAGTCCAGTTTTATGGGAAAATAGAGATAAATCTTTATTTTTCATTAACGGGGCGCATTGGTTAGTTACTGCAGCACTATTTGGTGGAATTTTAGCAGTTTGGGTTTAGGCCCACTCTTTTATTTTCTATTTCTTTTTACATATATTCTTATTTGAATCTTAGCACAGGCCTACTGGACAAGAATAAGGCTTATATAGCAACAAAGATCTGAAAATATATGGTTATTGCTTCTCCTACAATAGAAAAGTACTTTGAAGGTCTTCGTAAAGATGTTGCCCATTGTTATGATGTAGCAAATAAAGCGAGAGAAAAAAATTTAGACCCAGCTCCAAAACCAGAAATTATTCTAGCAAACACTATGGCAGATAGAGTATTAGGTTTAGTAAGTATGGTAGCACCACAAATTCTAGAGACCACTATTCCTGAACGTGTAGTTGAATTAGAAAAAGAGTATGGAAACTTAGATTGGCGTGTAGGTTTTAAAATCGCTGAAGAAGTAGCTAAAGAAAAATTCTGTAAATTTAAAGATAAACAAGAAGCAATCGAAATTGGTATTAGAACTGGTTTCGCTTATTTGACTTTAGGAATTGTAGCAGCACCATTAGAAGGGTTTATTGGTATTAAAATAAAAAAAAGAAAAGATGGAAAAGAATATTTCGCTCTACAATACGCAGGACCGATTCGTGGTGCAGGTGGAACAGCATCATCAACAAGTGTAATTCTTTCAGATTATGTGCGTGTAAAAATGGGTTATGCTAAATATGACCCAAGCGAGACTGAAGTAAAACGTTATGTAACAGAAGTACACGATTATCATGATAGGGTAACTAATCTACAGTATCATCCAGGAGATGAAGAATTACAATTTATGTTATCACACCTTCCAGTAGAAGTGGATGGTGACCCAACAGAGAAAATTGAAGTTTCTAATTTTAAAGATCAACCAAGAATTGATACAAATTTAATTCGTGGTGGTATGTGTTTGGTAGTAGCTGAAGGACTGTGTCAAAAAGCGCCAAAATTATGGAAACGTTTGTCTAAATGGGGAAAAGATTTTGATTTAGAATGGGAATTTATGAAAGATTTTATCGATCTTAAGAACAAAATTCACGCATCTCATGGAAAAAAGAAAAAAAAAGATGGCGAAGAAGAGGAAATAAAAGTCCAAGCAAACGACACTTTTATCGCTGATATGGTTGCAGGTCGTCCTGTTTTAACGCACCCAGTTCGTGATGGCGGTTTTAGATTACGTTATGGGCGTTGTAGAAATACTGGTTTCTCAACATCTGCTCTGCACCCAGCGACCATGATTGTTCTTGACAAATTTATTGCAATTGGAACACAACTAAAAACAGAACGTCCGGGAAAAGCGACTACCACTGTTTTGTGTGATACTATTGAAGGACCAATTGTGCGTATGAAAAACGGTTCTTTGATAAAAATAAAAACTCAAGAAGAAGCAGTAAATTTGAACAAAGATATTGATGAAGTAATTTATTTAGGAGATATTCTTACTAATTATGGGGATTTTTCTGAAAATGGTCATAAATTAGTCCCTCCAGGTTATTGCCCTGAATGGTGGGCCTTAGAATTAGAAAAAGCAGTGAGTAGCGAGATGGGCAGTTTAGTAAAAAAATGTGTCGAAGACCCTTTATATTTTATTCCAACCCTATCAGAAGCAATTGAGCTGAGCGAAAAGTATAAAGTTCCATTACATCCAGAATATACTTACTTTTGGAAAACTTTAGATTTCGATAATTTCAACTTATTTGTTAAATATTTGAAAAAAGCTCGCGTAAAAGGTTCTGTAGAAAAATTAATTTTACCTTTTAGTGAAGAGTATGAAAAAGAAAAAAGAATTTTAGAATTATTAGGAATCCCACATGGGCTTGTGAACAAAGAACACGTGGTAATTGAGAAAGATGATGCAGAAACTTTAGCTTATCTGTTTAATTTTAAAGATCAAGAATCTTTAGCAAAAATAGAAATTGAGGGTAAAGAACGAAATGCTTTAGCTTGGCTAAATAATAATTCTAAGATTTTGCAAAGAGATAAATCTGGCACTTTTGTCGGTGCACGTATGGGGCGACCAGAGAAAGCAAAAATGCGATCACTCACTGGTAAACCTCATGTAATGTTTCCTGTTGGGGAAGAGGGTGGAAGATTAAGATGTTTTCAAGCAGCAATGGAGATAGGGAAAGTCCGTTCATCATTTCCCTTATTTCATTGTGATGCTTGTGATAAAGAAAGTGTTTATGCTAGATGTGATTATTGTAATGCTAAATGCTTATTAAAATATCATTGTAGATTTTGTGGAGACCTAGAAAAAGAGACTTGTAAACACGGCCCAGCTTATGGGCACAAAATGAAAGATGTTAAAATAAATGAAATCTTTGAACATGCAAAAAAACGTTTAGGAGAAAGGATTCATCCAGATTTAATTAAAGGAATTCGCGGAACTTCTAATCGTGAACACTTAGTTGAACATTTAGCTAAAGGAATCTTGCGAGCAAAACATAATATTTACGTAAACAAGGATGGAACCACACGTTATGATATGACTGAATTACCTTTAACTCATTTTAAGTTGAAAGAAATTGGCATTTCTGTTAAAAAAATAAAAGAATTAGGCTATTCTCTTGATGTCCATGGTAAAGAAATTGTTGATAAAGACCAATTAATTGAAATGAAACCTCAAGATTTAATCTTACCTGGAATGAACTTACTTGAAGAAAGTGCTGCAGATGTTTTATTGAGAGTGAGTAAATACATTGATGAATTATTAGTAAAATTTTATGGATTTAAATCATTTTATAATGCAAAAAAACCAGAAGATTTAGCGGGTCATTTAGTAATTGGCTTAGCGCCACACATTTCCGCTGGAACAGTTGGAAGAATTATTGGATTTTCACAAACACAAGGAATGCTGGCTCATCCTATGTATCATGCTGGTTTGAGAAGAGATTGTGATGGGGATGAAGCTGCAGTAATGTTAATGGTAGATGGTTTGTTAAACTTTTCAAAGAAATTTTTGCCTTCATCTCGTGGATCTACAATGGATGCTCCTTTAGTATTGACACCAATTCTATCTCCTTCAGAAGTAGATGATCAAGTATTAGGTATAGATATGGAATGGAAATATCCCTTAGAATTTTTTGAAGCTGCAATGGAAATGAAAGCGCCATGGGATGTGCGTTATGGTGATGATAAAAAGATTGTACAATTAGATCATAAGTTGGATACACCTGGCCAGTATGAAGGATTCGCTTTTACACATCACATTGATGATTTTAATGCCGGACCAAATCTGTCTGCCTATAAGACCTTGCCTAGTATGAAAGAGAAATTATTCGGTCAAATGGAACTTGCCCGTAAAATTCGCGCAGTGGACATGGGTGATGTAGCAAGAATGGTAATTCAAAGACATTTCTTAGCAGATATTAAAGGTAATTTTAGAAAATTTTCCATGCAAGGATTTAGATGTGGTAAATGTAATACGAAATATCGTAGGCCTCCGATTTCGAACAAATGTCACGGTTGCGTAGGTGGAAAAATAATTTTTACAATTTCGGAAGGTTCCGTGGTAAAATATTTGGAGCCAAGTTTGGAGTTGGCTAGAGAGTATGATTTTAGTCCATATTTGAAAAATACAATTAATTTATTAAAACATAATATTTATGTTGTATTTGGGAAAGAGAAGGATAAACAAGTGGGATTGGGCGTTTTTATGAAGTAAACAAGCTAATATTGTTCTTAGCAATATTTTTTATTTCTAATTTTATTGCAACTTATACAGAACTTGGGTGAAGAAATGTAGTTATGATTGGTAGAAAAAGACAATTAGGTGTAGATACTGATAAAGTAATTAATACAGAGTGATCGCATTGGCAAAGGTCTGAACTCATAGATAAGACATTGATTGAAGCAATAGGTAAATTATATTGTGTAACTTTTAACCCAACCATACTTCAGCGTGTGGGCAACTATCTACAATAAGAATACGTCCAGCATCAACAATGCCAATCTCAATACCTAAATTAACAGCACGTTTACCAGTTAAGTGCACAACATAGGATTTTTTTAGCTTTTTTTTAATTTCTTCTTTTGTTTTCTCAATACCTGTATAGAACTCTTTGCTTAAATCTAATTGTAATTTATCTGTCTCAAACTTTTTACCAATAATTTCTGTATCTGTGATTATCATAACTAATCCATGTGGAGTTTTTTTCTCCTTGAAAATAAAACTCTCAGAACTCATTTGATATTTTTCACAGGTTTTTTAGCACCGCAAGCATTACATTTGAGATAAATAATTCCTTTATCATCTTGCAATTCGGTCTCTGGTTTATTACATTCAGAACAAAAGACAAACTCGCTTGCATATTTAGCAATTTTATCATTAATTCTTTTAGCTGAGATTTTTGCAGCAAAAATTGCACGACCACCAACATACTTTCCAGCTGTTGCAGTCTCACGTAATAAATATTTCAATAAATGATCTGGCTTACGCCCTAAATCTTTAGCAATTTTTCTTAAATTAGAAATCACAGTTTTACTCCCTTCTAAATGACCTTTTACTTTATCAATAGTAAAACGTTCGCCAGCTTGCATACGCACAGGTAATTCGTCCTGTGCTTTTTTCAATAATGCTTCGTAATCCATTAAAGAGGAAAATCAAAGGTTTTTATATAAGGTTTTCGCACTATGAGAAGATTTATATACTTATAAACAATGATTTAGATATCATAATTAATTGAGGTGTATTATAAAATGGCGGATTTAACTTTAATGCAAGTAGTATTAGCAGTTATTATTGGAACTCTAGCAGCCATCGTTTACAGTTTACGCGTATTAATTCTTTTAGAAAGACGTGTAGCTGGTATGGAAGCAAACATCCAAAGAATTGCAATGCAAATTTTACGTGCAGAAACTAAAGGGAGAAAATCTTCTTCTAAAAAACGTAAGAGAAAATAGTTTTATTATTTTTTTGATTTCTTTTTAGCAACTTTCTTCCTAGCAGTTTTCTTTTTAGTGGTCTTAGCCTTAACTGCTCGTGCTTTCTTTTTTACTGCCTTTTTCTTCACAGCTTTTTTCTTTGCTACCTTAGCTTTCTTTTTAGCAACTTTAGTTTTTGGCTTAGCACTTTTCTTCTTAGTGCTTTTCTTTTTTACAACCTTCTTCTTCACTACCTTTTTCTTAGTTGTTTTCTTCTTAACAGTTTTAGCTCGAGCTTTCTTTTTCACTTCTTTCTTTTTCTTTTCAACTTTCTTAGCCTTACGTTTTACTCTTCGCGTAGCTTTGAATTCTTCAATTTCATCAGAAATACTTTCAATACGTTGTTTAAGATCTACAACTCTTTTAGCATTATCTTCTTGATCTAAAAGTTTACCACACTCAGGACAATGGAATTCAAAATCCATTGCAGCATCAAAATCTAAACGTACGCAATTTTCAGGACATACAAAGAAAATCTGTGAGCTTTCTCTCTCTAAGCTTTCTTCGAGTCTTGTAAGAAGTTCTTTTTTTCTTTTAAAATAAGCAAATTTGATACTATCATTGATTATGGTCCAGTAATAAATGTACCAACCTTTTTGTTTGTCTTTTTTTCTTGTAAATGAAACTAAATTATGATTATAGAGGAGATAAAGCATTTTTCGTACTACTTTAATGTCTAAATTAAGCTTTTTTGCAAGATTAAACTCAGAAATATTATCTTTACCTTTGAGTAATTCTACTAAAGGTAATCCATTTTCTCCAAGGATCCTGATCACAACTTCGTCAATTTTTTTTTTAGTTAGTCTCATCTTATCTCTAGAACACCTTTGAACCCTTCTTACTATATTATTAACTTTGAGTAATGACACTTTTAAATGTTTCGATTAAACCAAGCTTATTTTACTAAGAATTCTCTAATAACTCACTCAATCGAAACCCCTTCCTCTGGGCGCCTTCTAATGTAGCTGCAAAAGAAGCAGATTTTTCTTCAAGATCTTCTATCATGAAAAAGTACCAATCTTCAGAAGGAAATTTGACAGCGATCCAAGCTTCTGCTCCAAAATTACGAGCAAATATTTTCAATTGTTCAACATCAGCTTTTGGAATATACTTTTTCTTATCTCTAGTTACTTTACACTCAAAAGCTAATCTTCTATAACCATTGCCTGCTAGAATATCTGGGCAAGGATATCTTGAACTTCCGGAACCTGCAACACGAATTGCGCTCCAAGAATCTTTGTGCAAAGCGTGAATAAGTTCTCTTTCAGCCTTAGTTCCTTTAGCTTTAGTGTTAATCATAGAAAACAGAAATGAAATATACCTTATATACTTACTCAGAACTTGTCCAGTAGACCAGTGCTAAATTTTAATTATCATAAAATCTTTAGCAAACTTTACTTTCTTAAACTCTTTTTTAGCATCTTTTACTAATTGAGAAACATCTTTATAACGTAAACTCGGATGTGTTAATATCAATTCTTTTACTTTTGCTCGCCTAGCAACTTTACCTGCATCGAGTGAAGTCATGTGATGCATTTTTTTAGCCAACTTTTTCTCATCACTATGAAAAGTACTCTCAGAAATTAACAAATCACTCCCTTTAGCCAGTTTTACAGCTTCTGGACACATTTTAGTATCGGCAACATAAGCAACTTTTTTACCAACAACTAAGGTGCTTACATTTTTTGATTTGATTTTCTTTTTATTATGCACTACGTCTTCTCCTTTTTGTAATAATCCTAGAATCGGACCCTTAAGACCTAATTTCTTTACTAAAGATACTTTTATTCTTCTCTTATCTTTTTCTCGCAGAGCATAACCATAACAAGGAACACTATGACTTAATTTCTGCGCTTCTAAAAAGAAATCTTTTCCTTCAAAGATCACACCTGATTTTGAAACTTCATGCAATTCGATCTTAATTTTTTGATGACTGACAAAAGCTTTCTGCATATATTTAAATTTTTTCTTACTCCCTTTCGGACCCCAAATATGCAAAGTTTTTGAATACTCATTCGCTGCCATAGAACTCAATAAACCAGGCAAACCTAAGACATGATCTCCATGCCAATGACTAATACAAATATGTGCTAATCGGGCATTTTTAAATCCAGCAATTTTCATTTGCCTTTGAATCCCTTCTCCACAATCAAAAAGAACTTCTGTGCCATTATGTGTAATATGGATACCACTATGATTACGGTCTTTAGTCGGTTGCATACAAGTAGTTCCTAAAAATGTCACTTCTGGCACAAGAAAAACCCCCAGTTTTTCTGTGCAAATAATCTTAGATTATTTAGCATAACTATTAGAAAACACAATTGTTTACTTAAACTTTACCTACAAAGAACTCACAACTTCTCTTAACTCATTCAGGCTTTGAATCTTAGGATGATAATCTCTTGAATTTCTTCTATCAACCAATACTGCTGATAAACCTGCTGCTTTTGCCGAAATAATATCACTTTGAATACTATCTCCTACCATTACACAATCTCCTTTAGAAACCCCTAACTCACTCACAACTTTTTCAAAGAAATTTGGATCACTTTTGATCATACCCACATCATAACTCAAAAATTTGTGGTGAAACAAATCATTTAAATTAAATTTGTCCAAAACACTACTAATAGAAAACTGATCCGTGTTAGAAACCAAAACTAAAGTGAACTCTTCACGCAATTTCTCCAAAATTTCTTTTGTCTCAGCATAAGGTTCTGCAAGCATCCAGTTTTTGTTCCACAGACCAATTAATCTGTTTCTTTTTTCTTCATCGCATTGCACGTTAAAGGTTGCACAGACATTATCAAAAGCAGCACCTAATGTTTCATGCTTTTGTATCATCATAGCTTTTTCCATGGTGATTACATATTCAGAAAAAGGGACACGCAAACCAAGCACATTTCGTACTTGTTTGATAGGACTCCATACTCCATTCTCTGCCAAAGTCCCCCAAAAGTCAAAAATGATTACTTTTTTCACTGTACACCCCGAAGAGAATAAGTTTAACTTAGCTTATATACTTTTCTCCTTTTGAGGCTAAAATAACAATAGTTTTAAATAGAATTTAAACCCAAACTCATCTATGGCAAAACTATCCATTGAGCAAAAAATCTCTTTAATCAAAGAAGTTGGCGAAGAAATTATCACTGAAGAGGATTTAAGAGAATTGTTAACAAAAAAGAAAAAACCTATTGCTTATGACGGTTTTGAACCTTCTGGTCAAATTCATATTGCTCAAGGGTTATTAAGAGCCATCAATGTAAACAAGTTAACAAAAGCTGGTATCCATTTCAAATTTTGGGTAGCTGATTATTTTGGCATGCTCAATAATAAATATGGTGGAGATTTAGAAAAAATTCAAACTGTTGGCCATTATGCTATCGAAGTGTGGAAATCTTGCGGAATGGATATGGACAATGTTGAATTTGTTTGGACATCACAATTCTATAAAGATCATCCTGAGTATTGGGAAACAGTAATGAGACTTGCAATGCACTCAACTGTTGCTCGTGTGCTTAAATGTGGACAAATTATGGGGAGAGAAGAAAGCACTTCAAACCCAGCAGCACAGATTTTGTACCCTTTAATGCAAGCAGCCGATATTTATCATTTAGACGCAGATATTGCGCAACTTGGTTTAGATCAAAGAAAAGTAAACATGTTAGCTCGTGATATTTTTCCTAAAGTTGGTTTCAAAAAACCAGTAGCAGTACACCATCACATGCTTTTAGGATTACAATTCAAAGAAAGCAGTTTAGAAGGCGCTGACAGAAAGATTGCCATGAAAATGTCTAAGTCTAAACCAGACACAGCAATCTTTATGACAGATTCAGCAAAAGATGTGCAAAGAAAGTTCAAAAAAGCGCACTGTGTTGATGGTATTGTTGAAGATAATCCTGTTTTAGAATACGCAAAGTACATTGTTTTTGAGAGAATGGACAAATTAGATATTGAAAGGCCTGAGAAATATGGTGGAAACTTATCATTTAACTCTTATGAAGAAGTTGAAAAAGCTTTTAGTTCTGGGAAACTAAAATCAATTGATTTGAAATCAGGAGTCGCGGCCGCAATTAATGAATTATTAGAACCAACTCGTAAACATTTTAGCACAAATAAGAAAGCAAAAGCATTATTAGAAAAAGTGCAAAGTTTTCAAGTTAGTCATTAACGCCCAGCTAAAAAAGCAACTTTAGGTTTTGTAAAATACTTCTTAGCAACCCTACGCACATCTCTTACAGTAACTTTTTTTATCTCTTTGTTATATTTAGCTAGATTATCTGCACTACTAACACCCTCCCAGAATAATAATGTGTCTGCCAACTGCTGAGCATCATCTAAGGTTAAATAGAATTCTCCTTCTAAATAGGTTTTTGCTTCCGCCACATCTTTCTCAGAAACCTTATACAATTTCTTAAACTCGCTAAGCATAATTTTCTCTACCTTACGCCGATTTTTCTTTGAAAAACTCGCAAAGGCTGCGAAGTAACCGTGTTTTTTCTCAGCTACACTTTCTGCGCCAACTTCATAAGCTAATCCATGTTTACCTCTAAGCTCAGCAAAGATTTTTCCACTCTGTCCACGACCTAAAATCCCTTGAATCACATCTAAAACGTAACTATCTTTATGATCACGAGTAACTGTAGGAAAACCCATCACTAAATAACTGTTAGCAGTTTTTCTTTTCTCAACTAGGCTTGTTTTTTTAGCTGAAACTTTCTCTTTAGCAATACGTGGTAATGTAACATCTCTTTTCTTAACCTTACCAAAATATTTACGAACCACTCGTTTCCAATTACGTAAATCTCCTACTACGCAGATAACCATATTGCTAGGATGATAATATTTGTAAAAGAACTCTTTGACATTTTCATTAGTCATTTTCATCAATTCTTTTTTATCACCATAGGTTGGCGTTTTACAAGGGTGCTTCTTGTACATTAATCTTTGAAATAAGACCCATTGATAATATCGTGGATCATCAAAGACCATATCAATTTCTTTGAGAACAACTCCTCGTTCTCTTTTGAAATCCTTTTCTCGGAATAATGGATTTTGTAGAACGTCAGCTATAATTTCCACAGCTTTGTCAAAATGTTTGTTCAAAATCTTTGCATAAAACGCTGTACGATAATAAGCGGTGTAAGCGTTAAACTCTCCACCCAAACTTTCAATCTCGTTTGCTATACTTTGCCCGTTTGGTCTTTTCTCAGTACCTTCTAAAGCTAAATGTTCGATTAAATGTGAAATCCCTTTTTGCCCTTTCTTCTCAATTACAGATCCGCCTTTGACCATTGCTTGCACTACTGCTGTTTTTCCTTTCTTTTTCGAGTAGAGTACTGTTAAACCATTTGGCAAAATGTAACGTTTCATTATTAGTAAAAACTATATCTTTTAGCTATATAATGCTTTCTTATTCGTATAAAATAGGCTTAACCCTGTGAATACTCAGCTTTATATACATCAAATAATTCTCTAAGAAGATGAAACTCAAGGAAGTACAGAAGATTCTCAGAAAGAAAAATATTGATTTATTATTCTTAGTACATCCAGACCCACATATCACTTGGCTTACACAAAAAGATACGAGCTATTCATTTCTTTTAATAACGCCAAGTAAAGCTGATTTTTATATCTCAAAATTGGATCATGTGGACAAAGTTTTAGGCATGACTGTTAAAACAATAGACAAAAAATGGAAAACAAAATTCAAAAATCTTAAAGTAAAAAATGTTGCAATCAATAAAGAATCATTAACTGCAGCTTTTCTAGATACAGTCAAAGAATTATATCCAAAAGTGAAGATTCACAATTTCCATGAAGAACTCTCAGTTCTAAGAGCTGTAAAAACAGATGCAGAAATAAAAAAAATTAGAGCTGCTTGTAAAATAGCAGATGATGCACTACAAAGTTTTGTTGATGCCTATTCAGCAAAAAAATTCACAACAGAATCAAGTGTTGCATTCCACTTAGAACGCTACATCAAAGAGCAAGGGGCAGAATTATCCTTCCCAACAATTGTTGCGAGTAAACAAAACGCTGCGATTCCTCACCATATTACTGGAAAAAACAAACTCAAAACAGGAACTCTCTTAATTGACATTGGAGCAAAAAGGAATCTCTACTGTTCTGATATGACGAGAGTATTAGCAGTAGGAAAATTGGGCAAAGAAGAAAAAGAAAAATGGGATTTTCTCAACGAAGTACAACAAAAAGCTATCAACATGAGTAAAGAAGGATTATCCTACAATGAATTGGACAAAGCGACTAGAAAAAATCTAGGAAAATACTCCTCTTACTTCTTCCATTCATTAGGGCATGGAATTGGTGTTGAAGTGCACGAAGCGCCACGAGTGAGTCCAGGATCAAAAGCGAAAATAGAACAAAATCATGTCTACACAATAGAGCCAGGGGTCTATTTTCCTAAAAAATTCGGTTTTCGAATAGAAGATACTATAGCTTTTCAGAAAAAGCCTAAGATTCTGACCAAATTCCCTAAAGGGCTCATAAGACTCTAGAATTACCATAAATCTTTTAAACAGGAAGGCTTCCTGTCGAATTATAAAGATTTCAAGAGAAAATCAACACAATCTTTATAAATGAATCATTGTGGAGCTGTAGTGTAGCCTGGTAAGGGTTATTTTACGCTTAAAATGCCTTTAGGCAATCTATCACTTACGGTTTGGGACCGTATAACCCCGGTTCAAATCCGGGCAGCCCCACCATTTTATATTCAAGGAGAAAAATATGTCATCAGTAAAAAGATTTGGAGCAAGATATGGGAGAAGACCTAAGAAGTCTTTTGCTAAGATCGAAGCTGAACAGAGGAGAAAACATAAGTGTCCTCATTGTAACAAAGATGCTGTTAAAAGATTAGCAGTTGGAATTTGGGAATGTAGAAAATGCTTGAACAAGTTTACTGGTAAGGCATACACAGTTAAATAAAATGGAATATAAATGCTTTCATTGCGACAAAAAAGTGGACGAAGAATACACTGCAACAAGAGTTAGATGCCCTTACTGCGGTGGCAAGATGGTCCATAAGACAAGATCAACGTCTGCTAAGGTAAAAGCAAGATAAGATGCAAAATAAGCAGGTAAGGCTTATTTGCACATAAAAAATTACGGGAATTTTTTAATATGTCAGATAGTATTATGCAATTACAATTATTGCAACAAAATCTTCAGCAGTACATGATGCAAAAGCAGCAAGTACAGCAAGAAATTCTAGAACTTGATTCTGCACTAAAAGAACTTCCATCAAGCACTCAAACTTACAAAATTGTGGGAAAATTAATGATCTCTAAAAATAAGGAAAGTTTAATCAAAGATTTAGAGGAAAGAAAAAAAGTTCTTGATACAAGAAAAGTGACTATTGAGCAACAAGAAGAAACTTTAAAGAAATCTATCACTGATTTGCAAAAAGATGCAATTCCAGAGAAGAAAATTAAATAAGATGCAAATTGACGAAGAAATTTTTGAAGCATTACAAATGATCAAAGAAGATCAAGATGCTAGTAAAAAACTAAAAGAAGATATTGATAAAGTTGTTAAAATTCTCAAAGAAGAAGAAGAAGAATCTTTACGTGTTGAAAAAGCAATTTTAGAATTAGAAGATATCAACAACAAAGGCGTACCTTCTTACATTAAAACAATGTTATGGGATGTTATTTCTAGTTTAGAAGGAATGCGTGCTTAATCCTTTTTTCTAAGCAATACTTTTGATTTAATGAATAAAGTGTTCGGAACATACAAAATATCTCCATGTACTGTTTTAATTTCAGTTTCCAAATAACCAATCTTTTCAATACGTCCATGGATCTCTTTCACATCTACTCTGTGACCCGCTTTCATATGTTCTTTACTCTTAATGATTAATCCTGCAATAAAGTTTGGAACCACATCTTTAAGTCCTACTACAAAGCTTAAAGTGATAATCATAAGCACAGCTCCTAAAACTAAGTAAAGTACAATACTGGTGATTCCTAATTGTTGTAGGAAAAAGATAACAGTGATCAAATAAATAATGTAAGATAATAAAGAACTGATAATTTCTTCTCCATTATAAGGAAGGTTAATAATTCTTAGAATTCTATTAAAACCTAACTCTTTGAGTCCTTTCTTACTGAATTTTTTTGCTAATACTCCTAATCCAAAACCAATAAGGAGCATAATAAATCCTACAATGATTTGGTAAAAGTAACTTTTAATGAGCTCAATAAATGGCGTCATAAGCTTATATCTATCTTGAGTCTTTTAAATCTTTTGCATCTAAGAAAGTGTTTTTTCCCCTTTTTTTCTTTTAGGAGCTTTAACTAATAAATCAGCTTTATTTTTTTGAACTTTAATAACAAATACGCTCAGTGAACTTAAGATAATTGTTCCAGTAATAGTTACATAAATCACCTTCGCTATAAAGTCAGCGCCAGCAATTCCGTTAGAGATTGCAATTTGAGCGATAGCTGCTGCAGCTAAACCTCTAGCGAAAATCACATTTACTAATTTTCTGTTAAAGGATTCAAACTCTTTGGTAAGAATAAATGATGCATATCTTGCTCCCATTAAAATGAAGGAGAGAATAATACCAATCATTAAAGCTTTCATATCGCTCAGATCAATTAAAATTCCAATGTACACGAAAAAGAATGTTTTTAAGAAAAATGAAATTTGTCTGTAAAAGAATTGTTCGTTCTTTGTAGTAACGCTTGTAGGTGCATCTTCTTTCCTTTGTTTTTTAGTTTTCTTCTTATTATTTTCACCAGAGATTTCTTTGGTAAGATGCGTGAGTTGTTTTGAGTTGTTCAACATTAAACCAAAGAATAAAGTTGCGATCGCTCCGTTCCCACCTAGGAATTGTGTAACCACATAGATTAAGATAAGAAAAGCGATAGTCATCATATAATTGTGTTCTTTGAAAACTTTGAGTACTAATATGATCCATAAAATTCCTGCAATAACTCCGATGAGCATTGCAATAGCGAATAAAGAAACGATTGATGAAAATAATGTTTGCGCACTCAAGGTTCCTAATTGAATCACTTCAATAACAGTGATTGCAAAAACGATACAAAAAACATCTGTTAATGCAGATTCTAAAGCTAAGAGAGAATAAATCTTTCCTTTTACATCCATTCCTTGTAATACTGGTATCACGAAAGCTGAAGAAACACCACCTAATGCAAAACCTGTGAAGAGTGCTGATGAAATTGGAAATTGAAAAAAATACATAATCCCTGCAATGAGTAATGAAGAGATAACAAAATTAAAAGTTGTTAGTAAGAAAGAATGAGAAAATTCTCGTATCAAAGATTTTAGATTTATGTTAAAGGCACCATCGAATAATAAAAAGAGTAAGGTGAAAGTGGTAAAAATGGGTGCAGCTCCTGCAAACTGATCTGGAGAGAGGTACTTTAATGCATAAGGACCTAATCCAAAACCTAGTGCAATTAAGAATAATACATCCGGAATTCCGAACCTTCTAAATACAAATTCTGAGAAGAATCCGAATAGGAGAATTAAACTAATACCTAATAGACTCAATGTAACATAATCTGCCATCTCCGCCTAGAATAATTGTTTTCTTGTTTATATATCTTACCAATCACATAATTAACCTAAAGCTTTTTAAGAGGGATTGGGTGTTTATACCTAAATGGCTATCAGAAATCTTTGATTTCTGGAACCCACCACATTTACAGGTAAATATTATGGCTTCAAACAAAGAGCGAATCAAAGAGCTCGAAGACGAGATCAAGAAAACTAAGTACAATAAGGCGACCCAACATCACATTGGTTTAGTGAAAGCTAAGATCGCTATTCTTAGAGAAAAGGAAGCTACACGTACTTCTAAAAAAACAGGTTCTTCAGATCACGGATATTCAGTACGTAAATCTGGTGATGGTACTGTCTTGTTATTAGGTTTCCCATCAGCTGGTAAAAGTACTTTATTGAATAAATTGGCTGGTACAGAATCAGAAGTTGGTGCTTATGCTTTTACAACTCTCTCTGTTGTTCCGGGTATGTTGAACCATAAGTTAGCTAAAATTCAAATTTTAGATGTTCCAGGTATTGTTGAAGGAGCAGCTACAGGAAAAGGTAGAGGGAAAGAAGTATTAGCTGTAATTAGAAATGCAGATTTAGTATTAATGGTAGTTGATGTAACAACTCCTGTACATTATGAAGCTTTGCTTAAGGAGATTCGCATTTCTGGAATTCGTATTAATAAGCGCAAGCCAGAAGTGTTTATCAAGAAAAAAGGTAAGGGTGGCTTATTAATTGGTAAAACTGTTCGATTAGATGTGCCTGATGATACTTTGAAAAGAGTTTTGCAGGAATTTCGTATTAACAATGCTGAAGTTTTGATTCGTAGTAAAATAGATGTTGATGATTTTATTGATTGTATTGAAGGAAATAAAAAGTATCTACCGGCTATTATTTGTTTATCTAAGTGTGATTTAGTATCAAAAGCTGAATTACGTCGTGTAACTAAGAAGATAAAAGCTGATATTGCAATTTCAGCTCATGAAGATATCAATATTGTAAAATTGAAAGATATGATTTTTGATAAAATGAATTTCATGCGGATCTATTTGAAAGAACCTCGTAAAGAAGCTGACATGAAAGAGCCTTTAATTATTCCTAAACCTGCTTCTATTAAAGATGTGTGTAATAAGTTACATAGAGATTTTCCTAAAAGATTCAAGTATGCTCGAGTCTGGGGTAAATCAGCTAAGCATCCAGGACAGAAATTGATGCTTGGGCATAAACTGGCTGATGAGGATGTTCTTGAGGTTCATTTGGATTAGAAGATGAGGATTGTTAATAGAGAAAATTTAGGAAGGCCATGGTCCAAACAGGATTTATTAAAACTTAAAAAACTCTATGAAGGGGGGAAATCAATTGAGCATATAGCAAAAAAATTAGACAGAAATCTTGATGCAATCACTTATAGGCTGATAAAAAGCGGTTTCTTAGGTTTTCCTGAAGAGAAAGATACGATTAATCATGGAAGGATATGGCCTGAAAGTGACTCAAAACTTCTTTTAAAATTATTCTCAGAAAGAAAAACAATACCTTTTTTAGCAAAAAAATTTGGAAGAAAGAAAAACGCAGTTCTTTTTAGGTTGATAAAACTCAATGCCTTCGATTTTACTGATAGGAGTGAGTTAATTAACCTTTCAAAAGGAAAACCAATTTCAAAGAAGTCTCTTAAGAACAAGAGGGAGGAGTTAATTGAGAAGATTTTAATTGGTGTTTTTATTGCAGTGATCAGTAGTATAATCTTTTTTTTGATTAGGGAATTATTCCTATCTAAACTTTTATAAAACCCATTCTCTAAAACATACTTATGTGTGGAATCATTGGTATTGTTGGAAAAGAGAAAGCTAAACAAGAAGTAAAAGAAGCTTTAGCTTTATTACAAAACAGAGGAAAAGATGCCTGTGGACTCACCAACGGAACTGAAATAATCACAGCTAAAAGTTCAAATGAATTACACACATTGAGTGGAAACACAATCCTAGGACACACCTTGCATGCAGTGGTAGGAAACAGCCCGCAACCACTCAAAGGAGAAGGAACTTTAGTTGCCAATTGCGAGATCTATAATTGGAAGGAATTAGCCGAAAAATACCAACTAGAAGCAACAAACGATGCTGAACTTTTGCTTAAATTCTTAGACAAGTTCTACACAAACAAATTAAACGAACTTGATGGTGTTTACGCTTTCGCTTACTGGAAAGGAAATACAATAGCCTTAGCAAGGGATCTTATCGGCGTTAAACCCCTTCATTTCTCATGGAACAAAGACACTTTCGCTTTCAGCTCAGAAGCTAAAGTCTTAGAATCTTTAAATTACCTTGATATCCAAGAATTAAACCCAAGAACTATTTTATACTACGATACTCAAGCTAAAACCCTCAAAAAAGAGGAACAAGGTTTCTTCACAACAAAACCAGAACACAGTCAAGAAAAAGAAGAAATTAAGCTTAAAACTAAAGAATTATTAGATTCTGCAATCCAAAAACGTATACCTGAAAAACAAGTGGCTCTTCTTTTCAGTGGAGGCATTGACTCTACATTCATAGCTAAGACTCTCAAAGAAAAAGGAGTAGATTTCACAGCTTATACTGCAGTTTTAGATACTGAACATGCTGAACCAGCAGATCTCGCGCCAGCAATCAAAGTTGCAGAGGAACTCAAGCTTAATCATAAGATAATTAAGATAAAACAAGAAGAAATACCTCAATACCTCAAACACATTGTCCCTTTAATTGAAGATAGTAACGTAGTAAAAGTTGGCGTTGCATTAACCTTCTACCTAGCAGCTCAAGCAGCTAAAAAAGACGGAAACAAAGTCATCTTCTCAGGCTTAGGCAGTGAGGAAATTTTCGCAGGCTATCAAAGGCACAGACAAGCAAATCATATTAATGAAGAATGCTTAGCTGGTTTGAGAAAAATCTATGAAAGAGACTTATATCGAGATGATGTCTTAACCATGGATAATAACTTAGAATTAAGATTACCTTTCTTAGATAAAGAACTAGTAGAATACGCTTTAAAAATTCCAGAACAATACAAACTCAACGAAGATTTTGGAAAAGTCATTCTAAGAGAAATTGCTGAAGAAAAAGGAATCAGCAAAGAATTCGCTTGGAGAAAAAAGAAAGCTGCACAATATGGATCAAGATTCGATAGTGCAATCCAAAAGTTAGCAAAACAAAATGACTTTTCAAGCAAATCAGCATACCTGAGAACCTTCTATCCAAAACACAATCTCAAATTAGGAGTACTCTTCTCTTCTGGAAAAGACTCAACACGAGCTGCACAAATCATGAAAGAGCAAAATTACCAATTAGCATGTCTTATTACTATGAAAAGCAAAAACCCTTTTTCTTACATGTTTCAAACTGCAGGAACTGAATTAACTGACTTACAAGCAGAAGCTATGGATATTCCTATTATCACTCAAACAACAATGGGAAACAAAGAAGAAGAACTCGAAGACCTAAAAAAAGCAATCCAAAAAGCAAAAGAGCATTACAATATTGGTGGTATTGTTACTGGTGCTCTTTTCTCAAGATACCAAAGAGATCGAATAGAAGCAATCGCAGAATCCCTCAACCTCAAAGTATTTTCACCATTATGGCATAAATCTCAGCTACAACATATGCAAGAAGTACTAAGTAACAATTACAAAATTATTTTAACAGTAGTTGCAGCAGAAGGACTCAATAAAGATTGGCTCAACAAAGTCATCACACAAGAAGACGTAAACAAACTAGAACAACTCAACAAAGACCTAGGAGTAAACATCGCCGGAGAAGGGGGAGAGTTCGAATCATTAACCTTAAACTGCCCATTATTCAAAAAAGAAATCAAAATAGAAGAAGCAGAAATTGTAGAAGATAACAATTCAGCTTACTTGAAGATAAAAAAAGCTACTTTGCTTGAGAATAATAATCATTAAACTCTGGCCAACGCTCAGCAACTTTTTCTACCAACTCATTATCACTTTCAAGCCCTAGAGTTTCATAAAGGACTGCTAACCTTTTTAGTCTTATTTTTCTCTCTTTTGGGCTGCTCCTACTATGGCGTGGACCATTCTGGCCATTTCCCTTTGGTAAATATGTATATGCGTGTCCCTGTTCAAGATTTCTGAGAATAATTTGTAAACTTGATCGACTTATTCCAAATTTTGGATGGTGTTCTCTACAAAAGGCAACTCTATTAGTTTCATGAGCACTTAGATACGATGCAAACTCTCTCGAAGTCATCAGTGCAATTTCTCTTAAATCATCCATATAAACTCAATTCTAAATATATTTTAAAAAAACTTCTACTAAAAACAGCAAATTCTTATTAACTACCATCAATACAAAAACATATGCTCATTGGAACTCCATTAAACAAAGCAGAATTAAAAGATCACTACGATGCTATCATCATTGGTTCTGGAATTTCCGGACTTACCGTAGCATCCATTCTCGCACAACACAAACAAAAAGTTCTCGTATTAGAACAACACCACACAGCAGGAGGATTCACACATACTTTTAGAAGAAGAGGTTTTGAATGGGATGTAGGATTACACTATTTAGGTAACTTACAAAAAGATTCACCTTTTAGAAAAATGTTTGACTACATCTCAGAAAAGCAAATCAAATGGAACCTTTTAGAAGACAACTACGACACTATCATAATCAACAACAAACATTACAAATACATCAAAGGAAAAGAAAACCTTAAGCAAGAACTCAAAAAAAACTTCCCTCAAGAAGAACAAGCAGTAAACAAATATTTTCAATTATTAGAATTAGCCCAGACAACAAGAAAAGATAATTTTTTAGCAAAAATCCTCCCTAAATTTCTAAACAAGCACCTTACAAAAGATGCAAAGTATTTCAACAACTTAAACACTTATGAAACACTCAAAAAATTAACAAAAAATGAAACCCTTATAGCGGTTTTAACAGGCCAATGGGGTGACTATGGTCTCCCACCAAAAAAATCAAACCTAGCTATCCATTCCATGGTCACATCACATTATTTTGAAGGAGCATATTATCCGGTTGGTGGAGCATCACAAATTGCAAGACAAATTACTAAGACTATTGAAAAACACGGTGGACAAGTAGTTACCAGAGCGCAAGTCTACAGAATACTAGTTTCAAACAACAAAGCATTTGGAATACAACTAGAAAATAAAAAAATCAAAGCAAAAAGAGTTATCTCAACAGTAGGACTACATAACACAAACAAACTCATAAGAACGCCTATACCAAATACAGAAACCTTAGAAGCATCACCAGCACATTTGTGTCTTTACATTGGTTTAAACAAATCAAAAGAAGAATTAAACCTAAAACAAAGCAACTTATGGATATATGATAACGAAAACTTCGATGAACTCTACGAAAAAGCACAAAAAGACATAACCCAACCATTCCCAGTAACTTACATTTCATTCCCATCAACAAAAGATCCACAATGGGATATACAATACCCTAACAAATCTACTATAGAAATTATTGTACCTATCAATTACCAATTTTTCAAAAAGTGGGAAGATTCTGAATGGAAACACAGGCCAGAAGACTATGAAGCCCTCAAAGAACAATTAAGCCAAAGACTTTTAGAAACCCTCTACAAACATCACCCTCAAACAAAAGATAATATCACACACTATGAGCTCTCAACACCACTGAGTACAAAATATTTCTCAAAATATAATCAAGGAGAAATTTATGGATTACAACATTCTAGCAAAAGACTCAACAATCAGAACCTAAAACCACAAACTCATATTAAAAATCTCTATCTCAGCGGACAAGACATTCTTACAGCAGGTGTTGCAGGAGCACTTTTCGCAGGAACCCTGACAGCCGTAAAAATCCTAGGATTTTGGAAATCTCGCAAGATTTTCGGAAAAATAAAGCCTTGAAATCCATTAACTTTTTAAAGGGAACACATCACCCCAGAGTAAATGGAAGAGAGAAATATTGAAGTTTTAGCAGCTTTAGAAGAATTATGGGAAACAAGGTTAAAATCTGCTCAAAAAAAGGCAGAAAAAATAGTTATTAAAGCCAAAACAGAGGCTGAAGAAGAATACAATTCTATTCTAAAGGATGCGCAGAAGGAAGCTGAAAACAAGAAAAAGGCTTTCCTTCAAGAGGCAGCGAATCGGATTAATGAGCTTGAACAAGATGCTCAATTAAGAAAACAATGGTTAAACAATGTGGATGTTAACTCCGTGAGCAAAGATATCTTCCCCGAAGTATTAAAGAACATGGTGTAAACAGGTAATGCTCACAAAACGACTACATGTACTAAGGATTCTTGGTAAGAAAGAGGACAAAAAAGATATTATTGCGCAGCTTCAGCACTTAGGTGTTTTACACTTAAGAAAAGCAGATTTACCGCAACCTTTCACTAATGATACGGTACTCCCAGAAATCGATGAAATTTCTAAATTACTTTTACATTTAAATTTCTTAATGGAACAAGGAAATCTCAAAAAGGATTTTCACTTAGAAGGTCTTCCAGATTATGAGAAAGTTAAAACACAAGCTCAAGACTTTATTGACAGACATTTGAGTAAGGTAAAATCAATCACTGAAGAGAAAAAAGATTTAGAAGCCTATCTTAAAGAAAAACATGGCCAACTTTTAAGCTTAAACAAAATTCCTTTCTCCTTTAAGATTCCACAATCAAAAAAGCTTAAATTATTCATTTTCAAAAGTCAAAAAAATATTAATATCAACTTTTCAGCAGATATCAGACACATTTTCAAAAAGAAAACACATTATTATGCTATCACTATTGCTCAAAAGCAAGAGGAAAAATTTCTCAAATACATTAAAGAAAGTCCTCTCAAAATGATTGATGTTTCTTTCGTATTAGGATCAAGCATTTATGAGAAAAATAAACTTAAACTTTTACTTAATGAAGGAAAGAGGAAACAAAAAGAATTAGAAAAAGAACTATTCAAAAAGTTAAATGGAAAGGAAAGCAAATTAGCTTTTTTTACAGCAGTTTTAGAAAATTATTATGAGCAAGCCAAAGTTTCAAGTTTATTCAAACAAAGTAAACATCTTTTTGCTTTAGAAGGCTACATTGAAGGTAAAGATATCAAGAAAGTAAAACAAGCTCTTCCAGAGTTAATGATTACTGCAAGGCCTTCAGTAAAAAATGCTCCTACGAAATTAAGTAACAACTCTTATTCAAAAACTTATGAATTGATTACAAAATTGTTTGCAATGCCAAGTTATCGGGCAGTGGACCCAACATTATTAATCTCTTTTTTCTTCCCATTCTTTTTCGGGATTATGCTCAGTGATGTGGGTTACGGGATTGCACTTTTAGCTTTAGTTGCACTTCTTAAATATAAATTTGGAGAAGAATCAGCTATCGCAAGAAAAATATTTTTCTGGTCAGCACTCTCTTCAATGTTCTTCGGATTCATTTTCGGCTCATTTTTTGGGAACCTTGTACAGATCCCTGCACTCTACACCGATAGTTTCAGTGCATCATTCACCATCCTTATTGCAAGCTTAATTATCGGACTCATTCATTTGAATTTAGCTGTAGGATTAAATATCTATCAAATGTTTGCTAATAAAAAGGGTTTAGAAGAGGTTTTCATTAAAGTAGCACCATTCCCTTTAGTACAAATAGCTGTGCTTGCAATATATTTAGAACAAACTTTTGTTTCAATTATTACTGTTACTTTAGCGGTGCTTATTTTACTCAAAGAAAAATCAATTTTTGGTATCATGGATATTAGTGGCTATTTTGGCACCTGGTTCTCTTATGCAAGATTATTAGCACTCTCTTTAGCGACAAGTGGAGTAGCTTTGGCGGTTAATGTAATGGCAGAAAAAACATTAGCTTTTGGGATCCCAGGTTTACTTTTAAGCATTTTAATCATCATTTTTGGGCACACCTTCAATTTCGCATTGAACATTTTGGGTTGCAGTATTCACGCAGCTAGGTTACATTATGTAGAATTTTTTTCCTTCTTCTACGATGGAGAAGGTCACCCATTCAAACCATTTAAAATAAAGACACATGGAGGTAAAGAATAATGGTAGAATTAGCAACAGGATTAATTGCTATCGGAGCAGGAATTGCGATTGGATTTGCAGCACTCGGTTCCGGTATTGGACAAGGTATTGCTTCTAGCGCAGCAGCAGGAGCGACCGCAGAGAACGAAAAACTTTTGGCAAAGATGTTAGTATTCGCAGCATTACCTGAAACACAGGCAATCTATGGATTCGTAATCGCAATCTTACTACTCTTCGTCTTCGGAGCATAGATAATGAAGGTAGTAATTGACAAGTCGAAAGAACTCGAAGAGTTTATCGTACAAGAATACCAGCGTGAGCTTTCTATTTTGTATCTAGATGCAGAAAAGGAAAGAGAGGCTATTATTCAAAAAGAAACTCAAAAGGCAGAAGGTCTAGCACGAAAACTTCTCTCTCAAGCGGAAAGGGAAGCTCAAGCGGAAAAGACAGCACAAATTGCTGAAGTAAACACGCAACTAAAAGTTGACCTTGCTCAAAAGAAAGATCTACTCTACAACAAAGTACTTTTACAAGTAAAAGACGAAATTGTTTCTTTGTCTCAAGCTAAAAAAGTGGCTATTGTAAAAGAATTGTACAAAGATGTAGAGGAAAAAATCAAGACTTTGTCTTTAGAGAAAAAAGAATTCAAATTTTCTGTATGGAATGGTATGCCAAAAGGTTTTCTTAAGGGAAAAATGAAGGCTAACCTAAACATTTTAGCAGTACATGCAGAGAGTAAAGAGATTTTTTTAGAAGAATCTTTAGAAAACAGATTAATAGAAATGAAAGATTTCATTGCAAGAAAGATTAGTGAGAAGATATAATGGTTGATGAATTAGTGCTTATCGGGGTACTTTTAGCAGGATTGTTTGTACTATTTATAGCTGCACTTATCCCAGTATTCAAAACACTAGTTGGTATTTATCCTTATGCTTACACTAACGCAAGACTTCGAGCAATGAGATCTAAATTAGTAAAAATTGAAGAGTTCGATGAATATTTCAACAGACCTTACAACGATATTATTTATTCATTAGAAAAAAAGACTTTCAAAGGTTTAGGGAAATATTTAGCAGCAGACTTTTCTTACGCAAGTGTTGATACTGCCCTGAGAACAGAATTAGTAAAGACATTGATCAAAGTAAAAAGAATCAGCCCAGAACAATCACAGAAATTTTTGTCTGTATTTTTATCAAGGTATGACATTAGTCTGATCAAAAGTGTAGTACGTTCAATTAATCTCAAATTGTACAACAAACAAGACATTTATCATCTCTCTGAAGTATTTTCTAGAGAATTTTTAGCAAAACGTCAAATCACTTTAGAAGAATTAGAAAATGAACTCAAAGGGAGTATCTATTACGATATTCTCAAAAAACATTATGAAGAAATTCAAAAGAATCATTTCAAAGCTTTTGAAGAAGATTTAGATTTACTTTTATTCAAAAGATTGCTCTACTATGCAAAAAGTAGAGAAGCAAGAGAATATGTGAAAATGCTTATTGACTCACACAATGTAGGTTTAATACTCAAACATCAAGAAGCGATCATTCCCGGTGGTTATCTACACATTGAAGAACTTCAAAAAGGAATGTCTGTAGAAGAATTAGTAAAAAAGTTACAAGAAGAAGGCTACAAAATAGATTCAAAAAAGAAAGAATGTGTAGAAAGAGACTTGTATAGAAGATTGTTAGCAGATGGGAAAGCCTTCATGGCGCGTAACCCTTTATCTGAAGCATCACTTATTGGTTATATTATTCTTAAAACTAATAATACAAGAAACTTGAACATTTTATTGAAGATGAAATATCATAATTTTAGCACAGAGAAAATCAAAGAGGTGCTCGCATGAAAGAAGAAATAGGAATCATTGGATATGAGGATGATATTATTGGATTTGGTTTAGCTGGTGTAAAACACATAGCTGAGATAAATAGAGAAGCAAAAGATGAAGAAATCACAAAAGCATTGGAACATCTGCGTGATGTAAGTATTCTTTTAGTGAACGAGTCCCTTCACAAAAAAGTAAAAAATCATAGTTTAGCTCGAGGAAAGTTTTTCGTGAGCATCCCAGAAAAAATTGTGGGAGATAGCAATAAAGAGATTGATAATTTAGTTTTAGAAACATTAGGAATAGTAATGAGGAATGACAATGAAGAAAAGCAAAGGTATAATTAAAAGAATTTCAGGTCCTGTTGTCTACGCTGAAGTAGATGGGGCAATAAATGATGTAGTTAAGGTAGGTAATGATGCTCTTTTAGGAGAAATCATTGAGCTACGTGGCAAAGAAAAAGTTGTACAAGTATATGAAGAAACCACCGGAATTAAACCTGGTGAGCCCATTGTAAACACACACAGTCCACTCTCAGTTACTTTAGGCCCAGGATTACTAGCACAAGTATTTGATGGTACACAAAGACCATTAGAAGTTATCAAAGAAAAAAGTGGTATTTTCATCAAGAAAGGTATTGATCTACCTTCGCTAGATATGGAAAAAGTCTGGACATTTACACCGACTGTGAAAAATAATACTCAAGTTGAACAAGGACAAATTATTGGAGAAGTTGAAGAAAACACAGTAATCACTCACAAAATTTTAGTCCCACCTGGATTCAGTGGAAAAATTTCAGGATTACGACCAGGAGAATTTACTCTCAAAGATGTAATCGGAAAAGTTGGCGATAAAGAAATTAAATTAGCACAAGAATGGCCAGTACGAAGAGCAAGACCAACCGGAAAAAGGTTAGGAATCTCAAAACCATTAATTTCTGGACAAAGAGTTTTTGATTTTCTTTTCCCTGTTGCAAAAGGCGGAGTAGCAGCAATTCCTGGACCTTTTGGTTGTGGAAAAACAGTTACACAACAATCTTTTGCAAAATGGTGCGATGCGGATATTATAGTTTATGTTGGTTGTGGTGAACGTGGAAACGAGATGGTTGAAGTTTTAGAAGAATTTCCACACCTAAAAGATCCTAAATCTGGTGAAGCATTAATGAAGCGTACTATTCTTATCGCAAACACTTCGAACATGCCAGTGGCTGCACGTGAGGCAAGTGTCTATACTGGAATTACTCTAGCAGAATATTTCAGAGACCAAGGATTCGCAGTAGCTTTAATGGCAGATTCAACAAGTCGTTGGGCTGAAGCTATGAGAGAAATTTCAGGAAGATTAGAAGAAATGCCTGGTGAAGAAGGTTATCCAGCTTACTTAGCAAAAAGACTTGCAGAATTTTATGAAAGAGCAGGAATTGTTGAAACTTTAGGTGGTGATGAAGGAAGTATTTCTGTTATCGGTGCAGTAAGTCCTCCAGGGGGAGATTTCTCAGAACCTGTTACTCAAAATACTTTAAGAATAGCAAAATGTTTCTGGGCATTAGATTCTAGTCTTGCTAATAAAAGACATTATTGGGCGATCAATTGGTTAGAGTCTTATTCTTTATACAAAGATGTTCTCTCTGATTGGTATTCAGAAAACATCTCCAAAAACTGGAATTTACTTAGAGAGAAAACACAATCTCTTCTACAAGAAGAAGCAGAATTACAAGAAATTGTACAATTAGTGGGTTTAGATTCTTTACCAAAAGAACAGCAATTATTACTTTTTGTAGCAAAGATGATTCGAGAAGACTTTTTGCAACAAAATGCTTTCCATGAAGTGGATATGTTTTGTCCGATTGAAAAGCAGTTAGCAATGGTAGAAGCAATCTTTGCATTCTATGAAAAATGTAAAGGAAAAATAGACACTTTAGATCTTGAAGCACTACAAGTTTCAGAATCTGTAGAATTTATTGCTCGATTAAAATATATGCCAAATAAAGAATTTACTTCAAAGAAGTTAGCGAAAACAAAAGAGACAATTGGCGCTGCAGTAGCGGAGGCAGAACAATGAAAACACAAGCTTGGTATAAAACAACAAGTTCTATCAGAGGACCATTGGTTGTTGTAGAAAAAGTAAAAGATGTAGCTTACGGGGAAATCTGTAAGATTAAATCAAATGATCGAGAATTGTTCGGTCAAGTATTGGACGCAGCTCAAGATAAAGTAGTTGTACAACTCTTTGAGAACAGTATGGGTCTTGATTTGAACGCTAAGGTACAATTTACTGGTAAAACAGCAGAATTAGGAGTTTCTAAAGAAATGATCGGAAGAGTTTTTGACGGTCTAGGAAATCCAAAAGATGGCACACAATTTGTAGCTGAAAAACATTTGGATGTAAACGGCGCTGCCATTAATCCAGCGAGTAGAAAAAAATCTTCACAGTTTATTCAAACTGGTATTAGTACTATTGATTGTATGAACACCTTAGTTCGTGGTCAAAAATTACCTATCTTTAGTGCATCAGGTCTACCACACAATGAATTAGCTGCTCAAATTGTAAGGCAAGCTAAAGTAAAAGGAGAAGATTTTGTAGTGGTATTTGCAGCAATGGGTATTACTAATGAAGAAGCACGGTTTTTTGTAGACGATTTCAAAAAAACAGGAGCTTTAGATAACGCGGTTCTTTTCTTGAATGTGGCAGATGATCCAAGTGTTGAGAGGATTATTACTCCAAGAGCAGCTTTAACCACTGCTGAATATTTGGCTTACGAACATGATTATCATGTACTTGTAGTATTAACAGATTTCACAAACTATTGTGAAGCTTTAAGAGAAATTTCTGCAGCAAGAAATGAAGTTCCTGGAAGAAGAGGATATCCAGGTTACATGTATACAGATCTAGCTGCTAATTACGAAAGAGCTGGAATGGTGCAAGGAGCAAAAGGATCTGTAACTCAGATTCCTATCTTAACCATGCCTGCAGGAGACATTACACATCCAATCCCTGATTTAACTGGGTATATCACTGAAGGACAAATTGTTTTAGACAAAGCTTTGCTTAAAAAAGGGATGTTCCCTCCAGTAAACCCATTACCTAGTTTATCTCGTTTAATGAACGCAGGAATTGGTAAGGGTAAAACTCGAGAAGACCACGGTGGTGTGAGTGATCAGCTTTATGCTGCTTATGCTCGCGGTTTAGAATTACGACAATTAGTCTCAGTAGTAGGTGAAAGTAGTTTGAGCAAAACTGATAAACAATATTTGAAGTTTGCAGAAGCTTTTGAAGGAGAATTTGTTAACCAAGGATTTTATGAGAACAGAGAAGTTGAAGAAACTTTGAAAATTGCTTGGGAATTACTTTGCATATTACCAAAAACTGAGCTTAAGAAAGTGAAAAAAGAACACATCGAAAAATATTTGAGGACAATTCAAGCATGACTGGGCACCCTACAACACGTATGGAATTATTACGTGTTAAAGCTAAAAAGAAACTTGCACAAAAAGGCCACGGACTTTTGAAAAAGAAAAGAGATTCTTTAATTAGAACTTTCTTTGAGCTTATCAAAGATTATAAAACACTTAAAGCAGATGTGCAAAGAAGTCTTGATGAAGCTTACGAAGAACTTCGTGTAGCTCAGGCGGTAAGTGGTGTAAACAGAGTAAAAAGTTTAGCATTTAGTACTAATGAGACTTGCAATGTTTCTTTTACTACTAGGAATTTAATGGGCGTGCAAGTAGCAGAATTGAGTATTGATGAAAAAGAGAACGGATTAAACGTTTCACTTTTAGGATTATCTCAATATGTTGAGAATGCAAGAAAGAATTATGTGCAATTACTCCCCACTTTACTTAAATTAGCTGAGATTGAAAACACAATCTTCAAGTTAGCTGATGAAATTGTAAAAACAAAACGAAGAGTAAATGCTTTAGAATATATCAAAATTCCAGAGTTAGTAGCTGTAGAGAAAAACATTAAAGCACAATTAGCTGAAATGGAGCGTGAATCTTTTATTCGTTTGAAAAAAACCAAGGAGAGGCTAGTCCAAAGTGAAAGCTAGTGATAAAATTCTTCTTGCACGTTTTGCAATGCTTGCAGCAAATTTTCTCTTAGTTTTAGGTATTATTATCTTTATTTACTTGTACCTTCAGCGTTAATAAGAAGTTTTATAAATCGAGTATTTTCTGTGCATTGCTTCAATAAATGGAGTGATAAAATAAATGAATAGAGTTAGAGAGACAAGAAGAGATAGTATAATGGTTAGAACTCCGGGAGACAAAAATTTCCCCTTAGAGCTTTTAGCAAAATTCGCATTACCATCTGCTGCAATATCAGCAATGGGTATTGGTATAGCTGAAGGAGCAGGATTACAAATAGATCCTATGGTGACCAACCCTTCATTGGTTGTAGCAGGAGCAGTACAAATGGGGATAGCGGCAAAAAGTGCTTCTGACATTGTATTGAGATACGATGATAGTGCTAGAAGCTATGCAAACGGTCTTGTTTATGGTTTAGCTATAGGTGCCATGGCCACAATAGGAGAATATGAAGGGATGAAATATTTAGTAGAAAACTATTTCTAATAACGATAAGTTTAAATTCTTTTCAATTTTTCATTCTTATAAATTATTTTGAGAGGTATATTAAAATGACATTTGAAGTATGTGAGAAATTTTTTAACAATTGGCAAAAAAAGACTGCTGACGGTTTTTTGGTATTTTTAAGATTAGTTTTTGGAGCATTTTTCTTTAACCATGGATTACCTAAGTTAGCACAAGCAGCATGGAGTTTTATGTGGATTATCGGAGTTTTAGAGATCTTAGTTGGTGCAGCAATCGTTTTAGGAATCTTTGCAAGATCTGGAGCAATTATTGGTGCAATCATTATGATTGGAACTTTCCCTTATGTGCACTTTTCAAACGGATTTAACCCATTCACCAATGGTGGAGAATCAGCTTTACTTTACTTAGCTGTGTTCTTAGTGATTAGTGCTTACGGTCCAGGAAAATTAGCTTTAGGTAAAAAAGTTTTTGGAAAGGCTAAGTTTTAAGCCAATTTTTTCTTTTTTTTTTAATATCTTCAATTATAGAAATACATTTAAACAAGTTCTTACAACAGAATTCTATGAAAAAAGGCATTGATTATCCTGGTGTTACTACAGTATTTCTCTGCCATGATGGTGAAGGTAATTATCTTCTGAGCAAAAGATCAGCGCAATGCAGAGACGAGCATGGCACTTGGGATCCAGGTGCAGGAGCACTAGAGCATGGTTTGCCTATCTTAGAAAACATCAAAAAAGAGATTGAAGAAGAATATTGTACAGAAGTAAAAGAAATTGAACATATTGGATTTAGAGATGTACATAGAGAACATGATGGCAAAAAAACTCACTGGATTGCCTTAGATTTTAAAGTTCTTATTGATAAGGATAAAGTAAAGATTGGCGAGCCTCACAAATGTGATGAAATTGGTTGGTTTACTTTAGATAATTTCCCAGAACCTCTTCACTCACAATTTCCTCACTTTTTAGAGAAATACAAAGATAGAATCTAGTAAAGATTTTTAAAGCTCATTTCTTTCACTATTTACAATATGACAACATTCACATTCATAGATCAAAAAGAGGATTTCTTAGAAGCAGTTAAAGATTGGGAAAAAGCTAAAATTCTAGCAATCGATTTAGAATGTGAGAACAATATGCACCATTTTGGAGTATACATCTCATTAATACAAATTTCTACTGAAAAGAAAAACTGGATTATTGACATTCTCAAACTAAAAGATATCCCAGAATTGATAAAAATCTTCCATAACCCAAACATCAAAAAAATCTTCCATGATATTGGATTTGATTTTAGAATTTTAGATAAACAATTTGATTGTAAACCTAAAAATTTTTTTGACACTCAAATTGCAGCTTCATTGTTAGGAAAAAAAAGCATTGGTTTAGGTTCATTACTTGAAGAATATCTTAAAGTAAATAAAGAGAGTAAATTTCAAAAGGCAGATTGGACTAGAAGACCACTTTCAGTAGGAATGCTCTCTTACGCTTCTAAAGATACTTCATATTTAATTCCATTATACAAAATTCTCAAAAAAGAACTACAAGAAAAGAAACGTTTAGCATGGATTGAGCAAGAATTAGATTCTTTGGAACACAAAGAGTTCAAATTAAGGATACAAAAGTTTGAAGATCTTAAAAAATTGAACACACTTAACCCAAAAGAACTTGGAATTCTTAAAAAATTATACCAACTAAGAAGAAAAATTGCAAAAGAGTTGGACGAGCCTGTGCATCATATTATTTCAACTAAAAGACTCTTTGAAATTGCGCAACGTCCACCAAACGTTTGGAAACGTATCAAAAGAGTACATCCAATTATTTACAGAAGAGCTTCTTTATTCCAGCAAGCAGTAGAGGAAGGAAGAAAACATCCAGTAGAAATAAAGAAAAAGGAATCTAAACGTCATACCCCTGAAGAAAAGCTCAAATTTAAACAATTACAAGATATTCAAAAGAAGGTTGCAGAGAAACAAAAGATCCCAGGACACTTAATCATCAATAAAGAACAAATGTTATCTTTGATAGTAAAAAAGGATAAAACAGCTTTAAGAAAGTGGCAAATAACACTTCTTAAAAAAGAAAAACCTAAGTTCTTTGTATAATTCATAAGCTTTAAAAAAGATATTTACCACAAAATTTTATGGCAAGAGAATTCCAGTTTGTAGAAGGTAATAGATTTCTTGAAGCTCACATTAGAGAAGCATTAGCCTCTAGTACAAGGCAGACTATAGCTATTGTTGGTGGCTCAGCATCAGGAAAAGATTTTCTTTCTGAAAGACTTGCAAATGCTGCACTAACTTATCATGTTCAAGATGGATATTTCTTGGGAGGAATTCCCGGTCCAGAAGGAATAACTAATCATGATCATCCTAGTTCTCTTGATCTTGACCTTTATGGAGGACACTTCTTAGATTTAAGTGCTGGAAGAGATATTATGGCACCAGAATATTGTTTTAAACAAGGCAAAAGAACAGGCTATGTGCCAGTTCAAGCAAAATTTGTTACTCTAACCCAGGGTCTTTTTGTCGCACATAGGGAAGAGTGGAGAGATGTAATCGATTTGCTTGTTTTCGTTGATGCTCCTGAAGCTGTGAGAAAAGAAAGAAGGCTTGTAAGAGATGTTACTAGAGCTGGAAGAAGTAGAGAAGAGTAGAAAATGGGATTTAACAATCGAACCAATGTATAAAGAACATGTCTTACCAATAAGAGATGTTGTGGATGTAATTATCTACAATGATGTAGATCTCTAAAACACAACCCGAATAGTAGCAAAGAATAACACAGTAAACATCATATAATTAACTCGTTTACTATTCAAACTTGTAATCCCATAACGAGAAAAGAATTCTGCAACAAAACTATGTTTATGATTCTCAACATCTTTTATTTTATAACCACGTATACTTTGCATAAAGGTAGTTACCGGACAAGTGTTCATAAAATGACCTGTCATACCAAATAATAATAATCCCCAACCAGCTTGCGTGAAGATAATAAAACCAAGATAAGAGAGATGAATAATATCACGTGCAGGCATAATTTTTAATGGAACAAAAAATAATCCTACGATAGGAATAACAATCAATACATGAGCCCAAAAGATAGACTCAGCTAAAATCATTCTTTCTCTACTTATTTCCATTTAAAATTCTCCAAATTTCTAATGGGACGAAAAATGTTTTCATTTTTCATTTCCATCTTTTCTTCATATATACTAAACTACCAACAATACCAAGCATTGCAACTTGTGATGTTAAACATAATATACAATAAGCCTTCAAAACGAAAAATTCAATCCCACTCAAATACAAAGTAAATGTTAAGGAAATCAAAGCAAAGTATAACAATACTTCAAAGCTAAACAACTTAGCCATCCATTTATTCTTAAAATTTCGAACAGTCAAGTTAAAATAAGCGCTTAGTCCCATAAAGAGATAAGCAATTACACCTAATAAAGCAACCGGAATTCCAAGTATTTCACTATACTTACTAGAATTTACAACATCACAAGAAAATTTTGCATTAATTTCACAAAAGCCACTTCCTGTATATTTTACTTTAATCAAATATGCAGAAGCGAGTGCTCCAATAAAAGTTAATGCAATGACAAACTTCCATAATTTTTTCTTAGTAAGCATAAAAATTGTAAATCAGAACCCAAATATAAACTTAACGCTTCTTTTTTATCTTGCACACGGGAGCTACTATCTGTTTGCTCGCATAAACAATGGATGCTATTAATATTATTACTCCAAATACTCCAATCTCTTGGCCACCGAAAGGAAGCACAGCACCAAGTCCACCAAGCCCAAGAGCAGATAAAACACCAATACCACAACTTGGACAAGCAGGAGCTAATAAACCAACTAAAATACTGCCAGAAGCTCCAGCAGCACCTTTTTTACCAGCACTCATTGCCATATTTTTTCTATAGCCATAGATAAGCATTACTATCAAAACTCCTGATAACAATGATAACAAAAGTGTAGAAACAATAGACAAGAAAGGCAAATTAGTCAAAGTATACAAATAACTTTTGAAAAAAACTAATGGTTGCTCAATGATTAAAGATCCCAACTGAATGTATTGAAAGATAAATAAGTTCAAAGTAAGAAAACTCAAGAACAAAGCTCCACTAAAAACTCCATTCAATGGTTTACTATAAACTTCTTTTAAAGCTGAGACGGCATTATCCCTATATTCTAAAAATTTCACAGTAAGAGAAACAAGTATCTGGTTTTAAAACTTTGCTTGAACAATAAAATAAAGAAAAAAAATAAATGACTAGCCATTCAAAGCAGCTTCAATAGCAGCTTCGAAAACACTATAAGGCTGAGCACCTGAAATCAGTCTTCCGTTAACAAAGAATCCAGGAGTTCCAGTAATCCCTAAGGCTCCTCCTTCTTGGAAGTCTTCTTGTACTTCAGCCAAATGTTTTCTACTAGTGTAACAGGAGTCAAACTCGTTCATATCTAGACCAAGTTGTTGAGCCCATGCGGTATAACTTGCATCGCTTAAAGCCCCTTGATTTTCGAAAATTAAGTCGTGATATTCCCAGAATTTACCTTGATCATCTGCACATTCAGCAGCTAAAGCAGCTGGAGTAGCTTGTTGATGAAAGCTTAAAGGAAAGTCTCTGAAAACAATGTTTGCTTTTCCTGTGTTAATGTAATTTTGTTCAATTAAACCATAAGTTTGTGAATAGAATCTTCCACAGAATGGACATTCAAAATCGCTAAACTCTACAATGGTTACTGGAGCGTCAGGATCTCCTTTCATAGGATCGTCCGCAGCATAAAATTCAGTATCTGCACCAGCGTTTCCGGTTGGAGCACTTCCACCATTTCCAGTAGGAGCTGCAATACCTGAGCCTCCTCCAAAACCGCCAGTAATAATTGAGATAACAAGTAGAACTGCTAATACTCCAGCGATTCCTTGCCATAAACTTACTTTACTAATGGTCACTATTTCATTATCTTTATTTTTAGAACTTGTAGCTTTGTGATGATCGTGTTTGTGATCATGATGGCTGTGGTCATGATGAGAATGATCATGTCCATGTTCGTGACTATGTTCTTTTTCCATATAATAACACCTCGATATGTTAATGAGAGCTTTGAAGGGTCACCCCTATAAAAGACTTCCCTTTAACCGTCCTATATTTTCTAGAATTAGAAGATGATGCTCAATAAAGAAAATACTTTATTGGCATCTAAAAATCTGCTTTTACCAGATTTTTATGATTTGCATCCTATATAATGCAGATCCCAACCAAATCATCATTACTAAATACCAAAGCCCAATTGCTTTTTTTAATGGAAAATAATCGCTAATCCAATGATTTACCCTATCGTGCATTTTCCCTTTAGACCAAGTAAGAATGTTATACGTAATGCAATCTGCTAATAAGACATACCAAATAATTCCTTCTGCGTAAATTGTCATAAAACAAAAATACTAAGAACTTGCTTATATAGCTATCGGAAAATGAAAAATTTTCTGGGAGCTTCCAAGAATTTTCAATTCTTGTTAGCTTTCCATTCAAGTTCTTCAACTTCATTCAAATCAAATTCAGAAATACTTCCATCTTCAGCGAAAGAAAAACTTCCACGAACTTTTTTCCCTTCAAGAATTTTTGGTAGCCAATGAAGATCATCTACCCACATTTTATCATAAGGAATTTCATTATGAGCAAAAACTTCTGGTTTCATCTCTTCAGTCTCTTTTGCTTCACCATCAAAAGAACTCACTTTGAATACATGCACTTGTTGATTCCATTCAGGTTTATGTGTAAAATAAAAATCAAGAACACCAAATAATTTAGGCTCATGTAACTTAATCCCTGCTTCTTCTTCAGTTTCTCTAAGAACACAGCTGTACAATGTTTCCCCTTCTTCTGGTTTTCCACCAAAACCATTATACTTTCTAGCTCCGAAACCTCTTTTTTTCATACCTAAAAGTATTTTGTTATCATAGCTAATTACTGTAAGGGTGACTTTTTTCATTCTAACTAACCCACCTATGGCTTTCTCTCTCCCAAAGATCAGCAAGACTCTCTCTTCCCAAAGAATAAAGGGTTTCACTCAGTGGCTTTCTTTTTGGATGTCTAGCACCTTCTACTTCAAGATCGATGGCTAAACTATCATAAAGCTCATCTAAGATCTTTCCATTTCCATCAACAATGATATCAGGCATAACTGATTCAAAGTCCATACCTATTGGTCTTGCATGAGAATAATTTCTTTGATCCCCTCCATTATAAAGATCAGTTATCATTGCAACTAAGGCGTCTTTAGAATCTGCTTCAAAAGCAGGAGAGTCATCAAAAGGACAATCATAATTAACTAATTCAGGTGCTCTATCATCTTCTGTGTAACGACCTAAAGAAAAATAAATTGCTAAAAAACGAGTGGGAGTTTCAGCAAGAGGAATGGCTAATGCTTCTTCCATTCCAGGTAAAACTAATTGCTTAGTCATTGTCAACACGAGGAGCTAGAATAAAACTCATTGATAATCTATCTACAACAGTATAATCTAAACGTAAAGGATAATCAGTGTTGAACCGTAGAGTAACATCATTACTTAGTTTAGCTCCAGACATCATTTTTTTCAAATATTCTAAAGAATATTTAGCTTTAAACTTCTCTTCAGAATCTGTTTTGATAACTGTATTATCATCAGGTTTGATTTCGATAAATGCTTTACTCAAATCACCTTGGGCTTTTACAAGTAATTGTTCTTTATCACCTAAAAAAGTAACTGATTCAGCTACAATACTTACATCTTCAATAGAATCTCCTAATGTACTAGAAGCCATGGTAACTGATACTGGAAAACTTAATTCAGGTACTCTTTGCTCCCTATCATCAATTTCTAATAAAGGAATACTAAATGAACGGGTAGTTTTACCTTTTAGCTGAATTTTTAACTTACTATCTTCAGTAGTCTCAAAACTTAAGACATCATCAGCTTTAGATCTTTTCAAAATTTGTTTTAAACTGGTTAAACTTACGCTTAATTCTTCTTCACCTTCAATGTTGTATTCCACGAAACTACTGCTTAAGATTTTAAGAATAATCATAGCAACATTTGCTGGATCCATTGAAACCATTTCAAGCCCATCGGTGCTCGCTTTAAAAGTAACTTCGTTCACAAGTTCTGAAGCAATTGAAATGCTATCTTTAAAAAATCGTACGTCTGCTAAAACAAATTTCATAGTCTTTTACCCTCAGCTTTAATTCAAGTAAAGTTCCTTATAAAATTTGCTGTAATTAAGACTTCATGTGTGCTCTAGAATATATTAAGAATTTTTGTTAAAGTTTAAAAATATACTCAAATATGAACAAATAGTATGGATAATGAAGATTATTGGGATGAAAGAAGAAAAGAAGATATGCTAATGCCAGCTTTAGCAGCTTCAGTTCTTTTAGCTTATGGAGTATTCTCTGCAGGGCAATATGCTTTAGACCAAACTACAGTAGTTATGGGTGGTGAATATTATCTTCAATCAGGATTAGAAGAGATAATAACTACAACTTACACCTTAGATGGGGAAGAAAAAGGAATTTCTTATCTGAAAGATCATGTAATTGTTATGTACAAAGATTCAGAAAAATTTGCAGGATTAGGAGCAGAATATTTTGTAGTTCAACAACAAATATCACCTATGGCTAAAGCATTATGGGATAATTCAGAAGATGAATTAGATTATGTTGTCAATGTTCTTGAATTTATTAATGATAATGTAGAATATCAACCAGATTTATATGCCTATCATGCACCTTTAACTGGTTGGTTTTTTGATTGGATGGCGGACGGGAGCAAAAATGATCCAAAAGCAGATTTTGCTAAATATCCATTCCAAACTTTATTGGATGGTAATGGAGATTGTGAAGATTTTTCAGTACTCTTTTCTTCATTTATGGCTTATGCCCAAATCCAAACAGGTATCGCTTACTCAGATAATCATGCAGCTTCAGCGATTGCAGTATATTCAGATAAGTGGAATGGTGCTTCATTAGAAGTTTTGAAAACTTTAGGTGATGATACTGATTTAACAACTACAACTTTTGATGCAGAAACAAGTAATACACTCTCAGCGAGTAAAGATACTTCAATCTCTGAACTTGAAGAAATTCTTAGAAAAGATGTTCCAAAAGTTTTTGGAAGAAGGACACAAGCATTTTTAGCTGTTCCTGAGGCAAAATCACTTAAAGATAATTCACATTGTCAAGATAAATGGTTAGGGGATCTTCTTCTCACTGTTGAAGATAGTTTTAGGATCCCTTCTTGGAGAAGAGTAAGAAAACTCACTGCAGAAAACACTCTCGCAGATATTCTTTTTGATTCAAGAAAACATCTTAAAGAAATAAAACAAGTAACAAGAAGAGATCAAATAATTTATATTCTCCCAAATATGCCCCGCACTTTTCTAGTTAGCACTGCGAGCATGGCTCCAGGAGATTTTTCTTGTTATACTGCAGAAGCATTGCCTACTTTAGCAACTGGTGTAGTTCCTCCTGGCTTTTCTAATGGAAAAGAAGAAGCAAAAAAAATTGATAAATTCAAGTATAAAGAAATATTTTATGTAGAACCACAAAAAAAGGGATTTATTGTTCATGATAGAATGCCCAAAGTCGTAAAAACAAGATGGATTAGTCAAGGAAAATATCGTAAAGCAAAATAAAATTATAGTAATAAACGTTTACCATTCTCCATCATATGGAATGTTTCCTTATCCACATAACCAATCTCTAAACATAATTCTTTCATATGTTCAGCTTTTTGGTGTCCAGCATGGGCAGGGATGACATGTTTTGGTTTAATCATTTCAATAAGTTCACGGTAATCTTCTCTGTGTCCATGACCTGATACGTGTACATCTACAAAGAGTCGTGCACCTTTTCCTTTTAATTTACGCTCTAACTCTAATCTATTCTGAATATTTAGCTCAACCGGAATTACTGAACATGAAAAGACAACTAAATCTCTTTTACTTAATTTTAAAGGTAAACGACCATCAGAGATACGAGATAAAACAGCACCAGGTTCACCTTGATGTCCGGTACAAATAATCATATACTTATCCATACCTTCTTTGTTGATTTGTCGCATAACTTTCTCAAGTTCATGACGTCTACTATACATTTTGACATCTTTAGAGAAGTTTATAATCCCAATATTCTCAGCTGCAGTGATATATTTCTTAAGTGATCTACCAAATAAGACAATCTTACGATCTAATTTTTTCCCAATTTCAATTGCACTCTTTAAACGAGCAATGTGTGAAGCGAAGGTGGTTACAATAATACCTTGGCCTGTATGGTCTGTTCCTGCAATTAAATCTCTGAGCATTTGACGTGCAATTGCTTCGGATGGACATTTTGAATGATGATCTGCATAAAGTGTTTCACTAATAAGTAAATCAATTCCTTCTTCTGCTAACTCTTTAAGACGCTTAAAATTAGGTTTTTGTCCTAAAGTTGGAGTAAGGTCAATTTTGTAATCGTTTGCATACATTACTTTTCCATAAGGTGTGTGTAAAACAACAATTGCTGTGTGTGGAATACTATGTGTAATATTTACAAATTCAATAGTAATTTTATCAGATAATTTATACTTAGAATTTGGATTTTGTCCAATTAATCTATTTTTTAATCTAATCCTCTCGTCTTTGAGAATACTTTTGATAACTTCTACCGTATAAGGTGTAGAAATAATAGGAACTTTAGGAAACATGGGGGCTGCAAAAGGAATCGCTCCAATATGGTCTAAGTGTGCATGTGAAGGAACAATCGCCACAACTTTATCTTTCCAATCATTGATTAAATCTAAATTAGGAACAGCATTAACACGGACTAAATCTTTGTAGTTTAATTTTACTAAATTTTCTCGTTCACTTTGTGTATGACGAATATAGTTTTCCATCTCTAAACCAATGTCTAAGATAACTACTTCGTCATCAACTCTCACTGCTGTACAATTTCTTCCACATTCGGAGAAACCGCCAATTGTGCATACTTCAATTCCCATTTTAAACTATAACTATTAACCTGATTTAAAAATCCTTTGTTTTAGAAAATGCGAGTGGCAGGGCTCGAACCTGCGTAAGCACTAAGCTAACGGATTTTGAGTCCGCCCCGTTTGACCACTCCGGCACACTCGCATTAAATAGCTCAAGCTAGAAGTCTTTTATAAAATTATATGAAATTAAACGAAGATTTAATTTCTTATCTCAAAAAGTAGCTTTTTGTTTATATGAAAAAAGAAATAATAATTACATGTCGCCTAATTGTTTTTCAATACTTGCTAATTGCATCTCTAGGTCTTCTAGGCCTTTCTCACTCTTTTTTGGAGCTACTGGTACGGCTTTAGCTTTTAACCCAACAACTTTTGGAGTAACCTTAGCAACTGATTCACGCATTAATTTTACTCTTTGATCTTCTTGAATTTTTTCTTTTTTAAGTGCTAATGTTAACTTTCCTTTAGGTAAATAGAAACGTAACCTATTATCAATCATATTGTTGAGTTCTTTTACATCGTCTTTTAATTGAGCAAAAACAATTTTTTTCTCAGCTTGGATTCTTTTAAATTCTTCATATGCTTGCATAATTAAGATAACCTCACGTAAAGATTCTAATACGTCTTTTCGAACAGATTTTGGTTCCCCAACTCTTACCATATAGGATGGTTGTTTATCTCTTGGAGGACTCTTTACTATTTTCTTACGAGTGCTTCTGCTTCGTTTTTTTGTACTCTTTCTTCGTGTAGTCTTCTTTTTCTTTCGAGCCATTTTAGAAATGTTCTGGTTCATTTAATGAGTGATTAATAAATTCAATCTTTTTCTCAACTTCAGCAAGTCCATTTTGCCAATGTTCAACTAATTCATCTTCCTCATTTTTTAATTCGTTAATTCTCAATAAGGTATCTTTTGCATCATCAACCTTCTTTTCAATTGCACGTAAGAGTGCTAATACGTCTCTGTAATCTTCAACTTGTACAAATACAGGCATTTTTTCCATCATTAATCACCTACTGTTTGAATAACACTTCATCTACGCTAAGTAGTTTATCGTGTAAACTTTTTACTGAAGATCGAAGATCTCCAAAACTTTTTTCTTCACTAAATTCTGATTTTTCTAAATTTCTGCTAATCTCGGCTAAATCGTTTAGTTCCTTTTTAGCATCTTTGATTTCGTTGAGTATCATCTTATAATTTTCCATTCCAACAAAAACTGGTCCGTCCTGATTATTTAACTTAACTGAAACAAGAGGTCTCTCTGGCATATCAGGTAAAGGAGCACCTAAATCTGGGAGTTTTGGACTTGGACGACTTGGAAGTGGAGCAGCTCTAGGAGGTCTACTCGGCGGCATAGGAATCATATCATCTTTGAGTTGCTTATCAAAACCACCTTCTACACCTGCAGCTTTTTTGAACTGTTTAGCCTTAGGGGTAATCACTCTCTCAGCTCCATCTTTACTTGGAAGTTTGAGTGCTTCTGAGTCACCAAATTTTCTAATTGGTGCCGGTATCCCTGTGCTTGGCCTTTTCTTTCTAAAAAATAATCCCATAATCTAAGAAAACAAAGTAATTTCGCTTTTAAAGTTTCTTGAGTATTTTAGAATAGTAACTTTTCAAAAACAAATTTCGAGAGACAACCATTGCAATAGGTATTTGTCTAATTAATGGTTTTTGGCTATCTTTTCTTGTAATGATAATTTTATTATCAAGAGAAATTTCGTAACGATAAATGTGTCAAAAGGCATCAGGGCCAGAAAGCCCATAATGTTCTAATCTTCTCACTTTACCTCTATTATCTCATTTTTAATCTATTTTTATAAAAATCATCTAAAAATCGCCCAAATCACCATAAGTAAGCATATGTCATCCAAGTACCTATAACAGAGTAAATAGTGTATTTAGATTAGTTTTTTATTCTAGATGTCTTGTTTTTTCTTTATGAAACTATCCCTTTTAGGCACGTTCATGTTCATACTCTTCTCAAGCTTAGTTTCTGCACAAATATTAATTAATGAAGTCATGTATGATCCAGGACAATGTCCAGATGCACAATGCGAATGGATAGAATTGTATAATGGAGTGGATGAGATAATAGATATTAGTCAATGTAGTTTGATGGGCAAAGAACTTGAAGGGAACATTTCGGCAAATAGTTACAAAATTATCTTAAGAGATTATGAAAATTTTTCATATTATTTTAAAGAACCAGAAAATTATCAGGAAATAACTTTTAGTTTAGTAAATTCTGGAAAAGAGCTTATTCTCAATGGTAGTGAATGGTGTAATACTTCTTTTGATTATACCTATTTAACAAATGATAAATTAGCAAATAATAACAATTTAACTTTAGAAAGAAGAAGTGATGGAACATGGGGAGAATCTCTCACGCAAGGTGGAAGCCCAGGAGAAGAGAATAGCATATCTGAAATTTCAATTGAATTTGAAAATATTTTCATCACAGAATTCTTAGCAAACCCTTTTGGAGAAGATGGGGCAGATAAACCAAATGGTGAATGGATTGAATTATACAATGATGGTGAAAAAACTATAGACCTTAAAGGCCTCTATTTTACCGATATAAAAAAAGAAAACGAATTAATTATTGCACAAACAAAAACAATGGGCGCTTCTACTTTAATCCATCCAAATAATTATAAGGTAATTTACAAAGACGGAGATAGTGATTTTTCATTGAATAATTATGACTTCGAAGAACTCTCTCTTTATGTTGGAGACGCTAAGATTGCTTACACTAATTTTGCAGGAAGCACAGAAGGGATGTCTTGGTCTTTAATTGACGATATTTGGCACCAAACTCTTCCAACGCCAAATGCAGAAAATCAGTACAACCCTCAATGTGATTGGGGTTTAGATATCGCCTATGAAGACGCAATTTTTCAGGGTGACGATCTTTCTTTTACAATAGAAACAAATAGACTGGATGGTCTTAAAAGTAATCTTAGTGTAAAAGGGGAGATACAAGATTTGTTTGGTAAAAAAGTAGAGAGTTATTCTCCTTGGACAAATAAAGAAATCACAACTAGTCAAAGTAAATCTTATTCACCAAATTTGAAAAAAGGTTCTTACCAATTAGCGTTTTGGATAGAGGAAAATTCCTGTGAGGATTATAATGAAAAGAACGATATTGTAAAAAGACTTCTTGCAGTAAATCCTGAGTATCAAAAGAATGAATCAGAAATATTTTTTATTGATTTTTATGATTTTGGAAAAGATGAAGAAGTTTCTTGGGGAGATACATTCAGGGTAAAATTCCAAGCTTACAAAGGGGATGAGACAAAAAATGTTATTGAGCTCTGGGCTGAAAAATCTGATAAAAGTATTACAAAAAGAACTAAAGTAGACATGCAAGAAAAATTTTCAGAAGGAATATTTACAGTACCATTAGAGCTTACCCCAAATTGTAATGAAAAAATTGCAGATGGAAGTGCCACCCTTTACATTAAAGGTTTTGGTCAAGAAATCAAAGAAAAATTTTCCATCGATGATATTAGCAAAAAAACTTGTGAGACTTTTGAAAAAGAAGTCATTGTCCAAGAATTTATTGTTGATGATACTATACAAACTCTCACACAGGCAGAAGCAAGCGAAAATAATTATCAAGAAAAAATAAGTATTAAAAAAGACCAAAAAGTCATGAATCGCTCAGGAGTCATAGTCTATGAGAGTAGCGCTGCCAAGACAATTCACTTAGTTCCTTACTTCTTTGCTTTAAGCTTTATTTTACTCTTATCCTACCTTATTATAAAGAAATAAAATCACATTTCCAAAAAGCTTAAAAACTCCTTTCTCACAAAGATATCTTATGACAAAAGTAGTATGTAGAGCATTAATTGAAGTAATGGGAAAGCCCAAAGAACATGTTGAAAATTCTTTGAAGGGATATCTTGAGAAATTCCAAAAAGATGAGAATTATAAACTTGAAAATCTAGAACTCGCTGAAGGAAAAAAGCAAGATAATACAGATTTATGGGTGGCTTTTGCAGAACTCGATTTTAGCACAGAAAAAATTGACAATATCGTGTCTTTTTGTTTTGATTACATGCCAAGTATTATCGAAATTGTTGAACCAAAAAGTCTTACATTAAACGATAGGGAATTCTCACATGTATTAAACGATCTACAAGCAAGATTACACCAAGTAGATATGATTGCTAAGCAGCTGAATATGAGAAATCAGATTTTACAAAAAAATATGGCGGGTCTCTTAAGAAACTATCTTTTAGTACTCTTAGGCAAAAGTGATTTAAACTTAAACCAACTATCTAAGTTAACTGGTGTTGAAAAAGAAAAGCTAGGAGATTATCTTGATAGATTAATCGATGAAGGCAAAGTAGACTTGAATGGCGAATTATATTCCATTAAACAAGCAAGTGGGGAAATTGCATAAAATGACTAAAGAAGGTGTTGGTGTGAGTAAGAAAAAAGTAGAAGCAATCCTTTTTGCTGTAGGTAAAGAGATTTCTACTGAGAGAGTAGCAAGTTTATGTGAACTTGATGCAAAGAAAACTGAGAAACTTATCAAAGAGCTCCAAAGTGATTACGCCTCACAAGACAACTCCTTACAAATTACTCAAAAAGAAAATTCTTGGAAATTAACAGTAGAAGATCAATTTATTCCATTGGTGAGCAGTATTGTCTCATCCACAGAATTAGAAAGACCATTAATGGACACTCTCGCAGTTATCGCTTGGCGATACCCAGTTGTGCAAAGTGAAGTAATTAAATTGCGAAGTGCAGCTGCATACGAGCATATGAAAGCACTTATGGAACAAGGTTTTATCGCTAAAGAAAAATTTGGTCGAACTTTTAAAATCAAATTAACTCCAAAATTCTTTGCATATTTTGATCTGCCAAGCGCAGAAGCTAAAGATGCATTCTTGAAACAAATTCCTGAAGAAATTTTGCGTGAAGCTGAAGAAATCAATAAAGAAATTGATGAAGCCGAACGTCTTGCAGCAGAGCAGGAAAAGACAGAAGAGAGTGAGTCAGCTATCAAAGAAGCTATGGGAAAAGTGGAGTAAAATAGTCACTTTTTCTTATCTATTTTCTACTGTTGTAAAAGATCACCATAAGCTTTATAAAGTTGGAATTATCCTATTTTATAGAGAAAAAGGGGCCTTATTTAGATCGCAATTCTCAAAAATAATTAGCTAAAATGTCGACTGAAATCCAAGAACTACAACAAGAGGACAAGCCAGATAAAATCATCCCAAAATTGATTCAGGATGAGATGAAGACAGCATACGTAACTTATGCAATGTCTGTTATTGTTGGCAGAGCTCTTCCAGATGTAAGAGATGGATTAAAGCCAGTACATAGAAGAATTCTCTATGCTATGAATGATATGGGTATGACTTACAATAAACCTTCTAAAAAGTGTGCAAGAATTGTTGGTGAAGTATTGGGTAAATACCACCCGCATGGTGATACTGCAGTATATGATTCTTTAGTGCGTATGGCGCAAGGATTCTCGCTCAGATACCCTTTAGTACATGGTCAAGGTAATTTTGGATCAATTGATGGTGATAATGCAGCTGCTATGAGGTATACTGAAGCAAAACTCCAAAAGATTGCTTCGGAGATGCTCCAAGATATTGAAAAGGATACTGTCGATTTTAGAGATAATTTCGATGCAAGTTTGAAAGAGCCTACTGTGCTTCCTTCAAAATTACCAAACTTATTGATTAATGGGAGTTCTGGTATTGCTGTTGGTATGGCAACAAACATCCCTCCACACAATTTGGGGGAAGTTTGTGATGCAACTGTAGCAATTTTGGAAAACCCTGAAATCGAAACTTCTGAATTACATAAATTAGTGCCTGGTCCAGATTTTCCAACTGGTGCTGAAGTCTATGTAGGGAGCGAATTAGCACACGGATATGAAATTGGGCGTGGTCGAGTGATCATGAAATCAGTAGTTGATGTACAAGACAAAAAATTAATTGTAAGCGAAATCCCTTACCAAGTAAACAAATCAGACTTAATTATTCAAATTGCAGATTTAGTAAAAGATAAAAAAGTTCTTGGTATCAGAAATATCAATGATGAATCAGATAGAGATGGTATCAGAATTGTTATTGATCTAAAAAATGACGCTGATGGTCAAGTTGTATTAAACCAATTATACAAATACAGCAGACTACGAACATCATTTAGTCTCAACATGCTTGCTTTAGTTGATAATCAACCTAAACTATTAGGGTTAAAAGATTTCTTAATACAACATATCCTCCATAGAAGAGAAGTTGTAAAAAGAAGAACTGCTTATGATTTAAAGAAAGCAGAAGCAAGATTACATGTTCTTGATGGTTTATTAGTAGCTTTAGTAAATATCGATGCTATTATTCCTGCGATTAGAAATAGTAAAACTGTTGATGATGCTAAAGCTCATTTAATGCAAAATTATACCTTATCAGAAATTCAAGCAAAAGCAATTTTAGAGATGCGTTTACAAAAATTAGCATCTTTAGAGCAAGAAAAAGTAAAGAATGAACATGCCGAACTTACCACTGTTGCTGAAGGTTTACGTGAGATTCTAGCATCACCTGAGAAAATTGATGCAATCATCAAAGATGAAACTGTAGAAATCAAAGAGAAATATTCTAGAGAAAGAAGATCAAGAATTATTATTGGTGGAAGCGACGAATTAGATATTGAAGACCTTATTGAAGAAACTAATCAAGTAGTTACCATAACTCATGGTGGTTACATGAAACGTTTACCTTTAGATACCTATAGAACTCAAAACCGTGGTGGTAAAGGAGTAATTGCTACTGGAATGAAAGATGAAGACTTTGTGGAAAAAGTATACATCTGTTCAACCCATGCTTATTTATTAGTCTTTACTGATGGTGGTCAATTACACTGGCTCAAAGTATACAAAATACCTGAAGGAAGCAGACAAGCTAAAGGAAGACATTTTGCAAACTTATTAGAATTAAAAGAAGGAGAAAACATCTCTGCAATTGTTCCAGTACGTAATTTCGAAGAGGGCTATTTATTCATGGCTACTAAAAATGGAACTGTAAAGAAAACTGATTTAGCACTCTTTTCAAGACCAAGAAAAGGTGGAATTAGAGCAATTGATATTGAAGAAGGGAACAGTTTAGTTGGTGTACGTTACACAACTGGCGATCAAGAAATTATTTTAGCAAGTAAAAATGGGAGAGCGAGCAGATTCAGGGAAACCGATGTGCGTCCTATGGGGAGAACAGCTCGTGGTGTACGTGGTATGCGATTAGAAGAAGGTGATTCTGTAATCAGTTTACTTGCAGCAGATGATGCTAAAGAAATTTTAACTATTACTGAGAAAGGTTATGGAAAAAGAACAAATATTAGTGAATACAGACTTTGTAATAGGGGAAGTAAGGGTGTAACTAACATTAAAACTACTGAGAAAAATGGTCCTGCTGTTGTAGCAAGAGTAGTTGATGGTTCAGAAGATTTAATGGTTATGTCCAAACATGGTATTGCAATCAGAGTAGCTTGTGCAAATGTATCTAAAATTGGTAGAGCTACACAAGGTGTACGTGTTATGCGTATGAAAGAGAGCGATATTGTAGCAGCAGCAGCAATTATCGGTGCTGAAGAAGAAGCTGAAGAAGAAGATGTGGAACTTCCAAGAGAGATCACTGCGGAATTATTAGAAGAGGCCTATAGGATGGATAAAGAATTTAACGAAGGTCTCAATCAAAATGGCAAATAATAAAAATATTATTTGTCGACAAAAAATCATGGTGGTGATTTTTTAGAATGGTAATTAAAGGAATTGCTTGTGCACATACTGGCTTTGGAACTTACGCTTTAGAAGAACTTAAAGAAATTCTAGGAAAAGATGCTGAATTGATTAGTGATGTAGTACTTTTTGATACTAAACTTTCTCAATTATGTACTTTATTTCAAAGACTACAATCCTCAACTTCTCTTGGAATTTTTCTAGGAAAAGCAAAAGAAGCAAAAGATTTGAAAATTGATTTATCTGGATTAAAAGATGTTCTTGGAAAAGAAGAAGCAAAATTTACTATCAAATACTTGAATGTAAAAGGGAATGAAAACAGAATTGCTTTAGGTAAAGATTTGTATCCAATTATTGGAAACAGCTTTCGTAAAGAGTTAGGAAAAGAGCTTAAAGTTGATTTCAAAGAATATGATTTTGTTTTTCAATTATACTTTACTGGTGAAGAATATTTACTCTCTTTACGTGTACACAAAGAAGATTTAGACCAAAGAGAATATCGTGTCTATGCGCATCAAGCTTCATTTAGGGGAGATTTTGCCTACGCTTTAATTCGTGAAGCTGAATTGAATAAATATGAAAAATGTTTAGTTTTGTTTGCTAAGGATGCAACTTTATCAATTGAAGCAGCTGCTCATCAAAATGATTTTCCTCTAAGGGGAATGGAAGGATTTTGTTTAGAGAAAGGTAAAGAGATAGAGAAAAAAATTAAGAAAAAAGTGTATTCTATTGAAGAGTCCATGGGGAATTTACGTTCTGCAAAAAATAATGCGAAGATTGCAGGCATTTCTGAAGCATTAGAAATAATGAAAGTGCGTTTAGATGATTTAGAAGTAAAAATTCAGCATGAGAGTATTGATAAGATCTTTGTCTTAATGGGAAGAAGGGATGAAGAAAGATTAAATGAATTATATTACCAATTAGCTTTAGTTTTGAAAAAAGGTGGGAAAGTTGCTTTTTTGACAAGACCTGTTTTTGATTTAGTGGTAGGAAGCAAATTTAAGATAATTAAGGACAAAGAATTGCACAAAGGGCAGAGTGCATACAAATTCTATCTTATAGAAAAAAACTAAATCTTTTTATATGCTATAATACTTCTTTTAGCTTATGAAAGGACGCTATCAAAGTCGCGCAAAGTTAAAGAAATTTTTTAGATTCAGGGAATCTGAATTTTATCCATTAGTATTAACTTGTTTAGCCTTCGGTTTTATTTTCTCAATCAATTTTCCTGGAGAGGATTTCCGGGTACTTTCATGGATAGGATATTTCTTCTTAGCAACTATTTTAGCATTCTTGACTTTCTTTTTTAGAATCTCATTACAAAAAATTGTAGGGATTGAATTAGGCTATCTTGTACGTTTCCAAGTATGGTGGGAAGGAGTAATTGCCTCAATCATTTTATCCTTGCTTAGTTTTGGTTATCTTCCATTTATTTTTGCAGGTGGAACAACAAGTACTTTTATGACTAGGCAACGTATTGGTAAATTCTTTTATGGTTTTAATTTTGAAGAAAACGCTCAAATTGCATCATGGGGTTTATGGGCTAATTTAACTTTAGCTACAGCTTTTGGAATTTTGTTATACGTTTTCCAAGAAAGTTTCTTTTTTAGAACAGGAATGATGATGAATTTATTCATGGGTGTTTCTATGTTATTACCACTACCTCGTTTTGATGGTATACAAATTTTCTTTGGTTCACGCTTTTTGTATGGGGTAAATTGGATTGCTTTAGCTTTGACAAGTTTGTTATTATTATCAGGAACTAAAATTGGTTTAATCATTTTGATTGCAATCGGTGGAATCACAGGAGTTATAACTACACTATGGCGGGCATGATAAGAAAGTTTCTTAATACAAAGATAGATAAACATATTGATGGGCTCAACTTTCACAAGAGTTGGGGGGAACTTTTTGCATTATTTCTTTTGTTTGGCGGTTTTGTTGTTGCCTTTCGTTTAGAATATCCTTTTGTTGCTTATTTCGTAATTTCACTCTTTGCTTTTCTTTTTGGAAGAATTTACTATGTTAAGCGAAGGACACAATCAATTTTAGCTTCAGTTTTAGCAATTTTAGCTTTTATTATCGGTTTTGTTGCCGGGAGTTTTAATCATAGTAGGATATTTGTGATACTTTTATTCCTTTTCTTTTTCTTTTTAAGCTATTGGCTCCATATGAAAGAATACTTAGTAATCTTTAAAAGTGAGAGCTTCCTCAAGTAGCTTATGGCAGAAAAATACGAAGCAAAAAGTGTGGTTTTAAGTAGAAAACCTGGAAAAGACAAAGATGGTCTTTGGACTGCCGTAATTGCATTGTTCGAGACCAATAACCCGCACTTAAAAGCCAAGGTACCTTTTAAGACTGTAGAAGTTGAAGATGTAGTCAAGCTTCGTCTGCGTGATTTAGCAAATGTAAGTTTTTATCTAATGGGTAATGATTTAGTTATCAACAATTTATTACACTTAGTTGTAGATTTTGATGAAAACACAAGAATTGTTACCTTGACTGGTGAGCAAGAACTTTAATTTTTCTTTTTCTAAAAATGAAAAAAATTTCTTTTTCAAAACCTCAAGTACACTTATTTGTTTGTATAAACAATAGATCTTCTGTGGGGAGCAACAGTTGCGCTCATGGCGTGGATGCTTCTTTGGTACATGAATTGAAGCAATGGGTACTTTCTAAAGGCTGGGCTAATGCAGTTTACGTGACTAAAACACATTGTTTGGGTTTTTGTCATGCTCAAGGCGGTGTAGCTGTAGTCTATCCTTCCGGTCGGTTCTTTAAAGAGATTAGAAATGTGGAAGATTTGAAGGAAATAATTAAAAGTGAGTTAAATTATTAGTGTAAAATGGAAAAAATTCTTGAGATCAGTGATAAAGATGTTGGCGCAGAAGTGAAAGGTGATGTAAAAAATAAACCTCGGACAGCAGCTAGAGCAGTAATCAAAAATGGAAACAAAGTTGCACTTCTGCATGTAACAAAAGATAATTATTACAAACTCCCTGGTGGTGGTGTTGATGAAGGAGAAACAATCATTGATGCTCTTCACAGAGAAATTCTTGAAGAAGTAGGTTCAAAAGTGAAAGTTAATAGTGAAATTGGTGAGATACTTGAACACAGGAGCCATCATCAATTAGTACAAACATCTCATTGTTTTAGTGCTGAACTTCTAGAAGAAGGGAAACCCAACTTTACAGAAAAAGAACTCTCTTTAGGATTTGAAGTAGTTTGGGTTAAACCAGAAGAAGCACTCAGTTTAGTAAAAAATGGAAATCCAGAAAGCTATGCTGGAAAATTCATAATTTTAAGAGATGCTTATTATCTAAAGAAGTTTTTAGAATTGCAAACTAACGCTTAACACAATCTTCACAGGTTCCAGTGATATCAATTTGAAAATGACAAACTTTCTTTTTTCCTTTCTCTAGAAAATCTAACTTTTTCACATCAATGTGTTCTTTCTTCCCACATTTTTTACAAATGAAATGACAATGGTTATGTTTATTTTTTGAATAAATTGTTTTCCCCTCACAAGTATAAGAATGTAACTCATGATCTTCTACCAACTTTTTAAGAAACCTGTAGACAGTTGCAATGCCTATCTTCTCATTTTTTTTAGAAGCTTTTTCAAAAAGCTCTTCAGCATTGAAAAAAGAGCTAAAACCCTCCAAACTAGAGTACAAATCCTTTCTTTGTTTAGTCATCCTTACCATGCTTATTGATAATGGTTATCAGCAACTTTTATAAATACTTTACGCTTTTCTTTTCTTAATGATTAGTGCAACAGTATGGATTTATACTCTGGCGAGTGTTTTTATTGTAAGTGCAATTTCTCTTATTGGTATTTTCACTTTATCTTGGCAATTAGACAAATTAAGAAAATTTTTATTATATCTAGTAAGCTTTTCAGCAGGCGCATTAATTGGTGATGCCTTTATTCATTTATTACCTGAGATTGTTGAAGAAGTAGGTGGTTTTACTCTACAAATCTCAATGAGCTTATTGTTAGGTATCGTGGCATTTTTCTTTGTAGAAAAAGTTATTCAGTGGCACCACTGTCACCATACTGATCATGATCATGAAAAACATCATAAACATGCAGAAAGTTTTGGAAAAATGAATTTGATTGGAGATGGGGCGCATAACTTTATTGATGGTATTATTATTGCAGGAAGTTATTTAGTAAGCATTCCTGTAGGTATTGCTACAACTGTTGCTGTACTTTTGCACGAGATTCCACAAGAGATTGGTGATTTTGGGGTTTTAATTCATAGTGGCTATTCAAGAGGACGAGCATTATTCTACAATTTCTTAAGCGGTTTAGTAGCAGTTATCGGCGCAGTTGGCGCTTTATTATTACAGAATGTTTTTGAGCATGTAGAAGTATTTTTAGTGCCTTTTGCGGCAGGTGGATTCATTTACATTGCAATGGCGGATTTAGTTCCTGAACTCAAACATGAGGGCGCTTTGAAAGTATCTTTAATGCAATTGTTTGTCTTTGTTTTAGGTATCACTGTGATGGCAGCCTTGTTATTATTTGAAGTTGGTCATGGCCATGCACATTAGAGAAGAGAATAATTGGCAAAATTGTCTTTGCTAAAAGATTTTCACAACCTTTAAAGAGACAGAATTTTAATTTTCTTTAAATAATTTTCATAAAATTTATATTAATTTCTCAAGGAATAAAAAAAGTGAAAAGTTTATTAAGAATAACAAATTACATTAGATATTCATGAAAAAAGAAATTAGCAAAGAAGATTCTAAGAAAAGTTCTAAAAAGGAAGGTCAAAAGAAAATAAATTAAATCTTCCAAAGGGCCTTGCTACTTTTATTTATAATCATATTTTATCCAAAAGAGAAGAAACAAGCGGAAATTTAGTATCTGTGGATGAATTATGTGAAGCATATGGTGAATATGTAGGTAGAAGCGCTTCAAAACAATCAATTAGGGCTGGTATCCAAAGATTAAATACTCATCTTGATAGTTCTGATTCTAGATCTAGATTATTTAACCCTGGTACAAGAAGGGGATATACAATTTTATTTGATGGGGAAACTTGTAATGAGTTTTCTGCTGGTAGGGTAGAGTATACTCGTAAGAATTAATAATTAATCAAATTTCTCCCACTACCCACACTGGTCAAACTCACTAAGCTTTTTTATACTTCTTTTCTCTTAAAACCATATGCTCACAGATTTCACGCCAAGATTATACCAGCAAACAATTTTAGGTACAGCTGTAAAAAGTAACACTTTAACAGTACTTCCAACAGGTATGGGAAAGACAGCAATAGCACTTCTGCTAGCCACTCAAAGACTCAAAACTTATCCAAATTCTAAAATTCTTATGCTTGCACCTACAAAGCCTCTATGCGACCAACATAAGTCTACATTCATCAAACACTTAGACATTCCACAAGAAAACATTGTAGTCTTTACGGGAGCAATCAATTCTGCAAAAAGACAACTACTCTGGAAAGATGCTCAAGTTATTATCTCAACTCCACAAGGTTTTGAAAACGATGTGATTAACAGAAGAATTACTTTCAAAGAAGTTTCATTATTAGTATTTGATGAATGTCATCATGCAACTGGAGATTACTCTTATGTTTGGCTAGCAGAACATTATGATAAAACTGCAATAAACAAAAGAATCCTCGCCTTAACAGCATCACCTGGAGCAGATGCAGAAAAGATTAGAGAGATCTGTCAGAATCTTAAAATCGAAAAGGTTGAAGTGAGGACAAATAATGATCCCGATGTAAAACCTTACGTGCAAAAAACAGAAACTGAATGGATCGAATTAAAATTCCCTGAAGAGTTAAAGAAAGTGCATCATGAACTTAAAATAGTTGTTCAAAAAAAGCTTAAACAAATCAAATCTTTAGGTTTCATTAAGACAATCAATTTGAACAAAGGCCAATTGCTTAGAATCCAGAAATTAATTCAATCTCAATTAGGAAGAGAAGCGGTTAATTATGATGCGCTCAAATCACTTTCACTTTTAGCAGAAGCACTCAAAGCTGAACACGCTTTAGAATTATTAGAATGCCAAGGAATCAGACCTTTAGATATTTACATGAACAAATTATTTGAGCAAGCGCACAAAAGTAAAACTAAAGCTGTAAAAAATTTAGCAATAGATCCTAATTTTAAAGCTGCGCATTATCTTACAAAGAGTTTAATTGAAAGACAAGTGCAACATCCTAAAACTCAAAAGCTCAACGAATTAATCCTCAAAGAAGTTGCTACTACTCCTGATACAAAAATTATTGTTTTTACTAACTTTAGAGATTCTGCACAAGAAATTGCTGCAAACTTAGAACTTTTGGCCATCAAACACAAAATTTTTGTGGGTCAAGCAAAGAAGAATGGTATTGGTCTGAGTCAAAAACAACAAAAAGAAGTTTTGGATCAATTTAGAGCAGGAGAATTCCAAGTTCTTGTTGCAACTTCAGTAGCTGAAGAAGGATTAGATATCCCCAAGGTAAACCAAGTTATTTTTTACGAACCAACAGCAAGCGCTATTAGAAACATCCAAAGAAGAGGACGTACAGGTAGACTCGAAGAAGGAGCAGTCAAAGTTATGTATGTCAAAGGAACTCGTGATGAAGCATACAGGTGGGCTGCTTTTCACAAAGAAAAGACAATGTATAGGGTTTTAGACAAACTCAAAAAAGATCTCTCCGCTTTAGATACTAATACTACTTTAGACAAATTCTCAACAGCAAAAGAGATTGATAAGCCTAAGAAGCAACTCATTCCAGAAAAGCTTCCTGAAGCTAAAGTTGAGAAGAAACAAGCTGAGAATCAAAACCTAGCAATCCTTGTAGATCATAGAGAAAAAGATAACAGAATTCTCAAAGAACTTCTTAGCATGGGCGTGCATGCAGAATCTACTCAATTAAACTGCGCAGATTATATTGTTTCAGGAAAGGTTGCAGTTGAGCTAAAAAAAGTGCCAGATTTTGTCAATTCAATTCTAGATGGAAGATTAATGCAACAGATGAAACAGATGAAAGAACATTTTGAACAATCATTGGTTATTGTTGAAGGTGAAGAAGATTTGTACCAACAAAGAAATGTGCATCCAAATGCAATCAGAGGCGCAATGGCCTCTATCGTTTTAGGTTACAATATTCCAATTATTCATACTAAGAATCCTAGAGATACTGCGGAATTTCTTATGGTGATGGCAAAACGTGAGCAAGGAAAGGCAGGCTCAAAATTCTTCAACCCACATACAAGCAAACCGGCTTCAGCAAAAGAACAGCAAGAATATCTTGTAGCAGCTATGCCAAATATTGGTATGGGTACAGCAAAAACTCTGCTCAAACACTTTGGTTCTGTAAAAAATCTAGTAAATTCTAGCTCCGAAGACATGCAAAAAATAAAAGGTATTGGAAAGACTATTGCAACTAGATTGACTGATTTCTTTGATGAAGACTATAAATAATAGTTAAGGCTATTTTTTTGTGGTCTGTCCAGAATGATGTAGAACATCATTCTCAGTATGTTCTTCATTTTCTCAATATTGTGAATGAGTATCTGAAGAGCCATTTCTCTTTTCTTCATATAGTGGAGCTTACTACGTAGAATTGGTATTCTCCTTCTCTTTAAGCTGTGGATACAGCTTTCCACATGTGCTCTTTTGTTATAATCCTCATCTCCTTGAGCACATCTTCTTCTATTCCAACCTTTTGGGTTAGCTCGTGAGCTTTTTCTAACTGGTGCAAACAAAGTATTCTGCCTACTTAGAGCCACTTCATGAAGTGGCTCACTATCATATCCTTTATCACCCAGAGATTTTATCTTACGAAGGTGTGTTCTACGGAATATTGTCTCCGTAGCTTTAACATCATGTCTTGGTATCATTTGCAAGACATGATCATAAATGAGCATATTTTCTACATCAATAAAAATGGTCAATTTGTTGAATTTGGCTTTTTCTTTGATTCTCTTCTCATAATGCCTACTTCGTATATGTGCATCTACTCCTGTAGCATCAATTGCCATTAATTTTGGACTTTTTTTTTTAAAAGAAAAGTTCTGTTGAGCTCACGCAAGAACTCAACAGTGTACTTTTTGCACCAGTTATGAAGAACACTTTTACTTGGAATTTGGCGTAAATCAAGCCAAGAAGGCCATTTTGTCTCATAAAGCTCTGCGATAAAATCACGCAGAACTTTCTTTGATCGTCTGAACAAGACGACCAATGAGAATTTATGAAACTCTGAGTAAATTCTGGGACCGAGGTCGTTGTCATGTAATGGGAAGTCCATTTCATGGTAAAGATTTATTAATTCAGTCAGAAAGCTATGCTTTGGTGTATGCTGTATTTTTGTTTGTGTCATAACTGACGAAAGTCAGTATACACTTTTATTCCTTTCTGGACAGACCATTTATATAGAAACGTTTAAAAGTCAATTCTAGTTTGAGTTCACTACACGAGCCTATAGCCTAGTCTGGATAGGGCACCGGCCTTCTATACGAGAAGTGTTCCTTCTGGACACTTCTTACGAAGCGAGCCGGGGACCGTGGGTTCGAATCCCACTAGGCTCACTTTTTTCTTTTAATCTAACTGGTCTACTGGACAGGTGCGGACAGAGTTTATTAACTTCTATTTTTATGATTAAATATGTCTGAAATTAACTTATATGAATTCATAGGAGTGATGATGGGTGATGGCTATTTGTTAGATTATCCCAAACATGGAATTTATGGCATAGAAATCACTGGAAATTATATAGAAGAAACAGATTATTATGATAGACTTGGAGATTTTATGGAAAAGGAGTTTAATATCAAGCCAAGGATTTTTGTTAGAAAAGATAAAAGTGGCAATTCTATTAAACTTAAAGTATACAATAAAGAATTAGTCAAATCTCTTAAGGGGTATGGGATAAAAAGAAATAAAACTTATAACACTTATATTAAAGATGAGTTAACAGATTGGGAAAAGAGTAAACATATTATTAGGGGTATTTTTGAAACTGATGGAAGTCTTTATTTTTCAAAATAAAAAAATATTAAATATCCCTCATATCCAAGACTTGAATTCTCTACTGTTAGTGAGTCTTTAGCTCAACAATTAGTAAGTATTCTTAAGAAAAATGGTTTTAATGTGCATGCTCGTAAAAATAGGGGTTCTTTGGTAATTTACATGAGTGGCGAGAAAAGTTTAAATAAGTGGATTAAAGAAATAGGCTTTAGTAGTCTTAAGAACAGAACTAAATATCTGTTATGGAAGAAATTAGGATATTATATGCCTAGAACATCTCTTCCAGAGAGGCTTTATTATCTGCGTCTATAGTCAAGTGGTTAAGGCACCCGCCTGCAAAGCGGGTATCCCCGGTTCGAATCCGGGTAGGCGCTCTTATTTTCTGATAAGTTTATTAAATACATACATACTCTTTAGAATATGGCAAAAAAAGCAATCTCTTCTGTAGAACTCGCAGCACTAGTAAACGAGTTACAATTCTTAGTAGATGGGAAAATCTCACAAATTTATCATCCAGATAAGGGTGAGTTAATTATCCAGTACTATGCTAGAGGAAAAGGCAAGGGACTTTTGAGAATTATTCCTGGAAAATTTCTTAATATTACAAAAGATAAAAAATCAGTGCTTAGACCAAGTGGTTTTTGTATGCAACTGAGAAAATATCTCAATGGGGCATTTATTCGAGAAATCAAACAAATTGATTCAGAAAGAATTATGTATTTTGTTTTAGAGACTGCTTATTATGAAAATAATATACGGCATGTTAGAATTTATAATTTAGTTGTAGAATTTTTTTCAAAAGGGAATTTGTTGATTACAGATGGTGATTGGGAAATTATTGGGACCTTAGGCAATCAAATTTGGGAATCTAGAACTATTAAAGCTAGGGAAAAATATGAATTGCCACCTGCAGGATTTAATTGGAAAGAGACAAGCTTGGAACAATTAAAAGAAATTATTACTAAAAGTGAGAAGAGAAATTTAGCTACATGTCTTGCAACTGAATTGAGTTTAGGTGGGATCTTCGCTGAACAAATTTGCGCAAAAGCTGATGTCTACCCCAAAAAAGAGATAGCTGAAGTGCAAGAAAAAGAGATTAAAGCATTACACGAATCATTGCACGAATTAGTAAAATCTCTAAGTGGTACTAAAGGTTTCATTTTTAGTGATGAGAGTATGTCCCCTGTTTTATTAGAGGGAAAAGAAGTAAACCAGATGTGTGAGACTTACAATGATGCTTTAGATACTGTTGATCCTTTTGAAAAACAATCCCCTTATGATCAGAAAATAGCCAATGCTAAGAAAATTATTGAACAACAAAAGGAATCCATCCAATTGATTGAAGATAAGATTAAACTTAATACAGAAAAAGGAGAAAAAGTATATGAGAACTATGCTCAGCTTCAACAATTATTAGATATAGTTAAAAAGATGCGTAAAAGTAAAGAATGGCAAGAGATTAAGACAGAATTGAAAAAAGAAAGTAAAATTAAGGGTATTGATTTGAAGAGTAAAAAGATTACTATTGATCTTTAGCTATGCTTCTTTTTTAGTTACTTTTTTTTCCTTAGCATAATTGTTATTATTATTTGCTGCTTGTTCTTTTTTCATTTCTTTTGCATAATCTTGGAAAGGAATGTATCCAATTTTATCTTGATTTACATGACCTGTTTTAGCATCAATCTCTAAAAGATACCCGCCTGTGTTTCCGGGATTTAATTCAACAATACTAGGGTCTTTTTTATTTTTATATCTTTCAGGTTGATGAATATGTCCGCCAAGAATGGTTCTTGCTTCAATATTTTTTACAATATCATTTGTTCCGTGTTGATTTTTTGGAAGTTTATGAGTTAGTAAGATATCTGCATTTAATTCTCCAAGACGTTCTCTCTCTTTAGTTTCATTTACTTCAAGTTCTGCAATCATAGTTTCTAAATCTGGACTTTTTTCTCCTTTTTTAGCATTTTCTTTCAATTCGCTTAGACTGTGTCCTGCATTATAATTAATAAAAATGTCTTTATATGTGTCTTCATATGTTTTTTGTATTTCCATAGCACCACGCATAATTTGTTGTAGTGCTGGCATTTCATAAGTATTAGTAACGCCCTTAATTGTTAAATCTCCTAATTTTGTTCCTTTATTATAATCTACAACTTCAATACCGTATTGAGAAAAAATATCTACTGCTAGTTTAAAATCATGGTTTCCTAAAGTTACACATACTTTTACCCCTTCTTTTACTAATTTATTTAGTTCTTTAGCATTATCATGATATTCAGCTTTAATTTCATTAACTATTTTTGTGATGTCCAATTCTTCTGCAGTTTTTGCTAACCCATATTTTTGAGCAGCTTTCATTATATCTTCTGTCTCAGCCCCATCATAGCTTTGAGAAAGTTCAACTGCTGCACTTTTGATATTATCTTTAATTGTATTTGATAAAACTCTGTCAACTAGGCCACCTTCACCAACAGTTCCCTCTATAAAATCGCCTGTATGGAAAAATGCATCTAAACCTTCTTGTTTATTATATGCTAGGGCTGTGCCTACAGCTTCTTTAATTCTATTTACATTATGTGTGTCTGAATAATGCATTACTTTGTATGGGCCTTTTGTAACTGAATCCAATGATCTGTTAGAATTTGTACCACTATTTACCTCTCTAGCTACCATAGTATCTCAATATAACACCTATTTATAAATCCTCTCTCCCTTTTGTTACTAATTAGTGATAGGGCTTAAACCCCCTCTCCACTCCTGATTTTGCTCAATATCGATAGAAATATAAAGGTCATTTTATAAGTATTACTGTGGCAAAGGTGAATCCTTATGAGGTTGAAGGGAATGTTGATTATGATAAGCTCATAAAAGACTTCGGAATAAAAAAACTCACTCCTTCTGATTTAAAGAGAATAAAGAAGATTGCAGGTGAAGTACACCCTTATCTCAGACGAGGTATTTTTTTTGCACATAGAGACATTAAATGGCTTTTAGATGAATATGAAAAAGGCAACAAATTCTTTCTATACACTGGTTGTGGACCTTCAGGACCAATTCATCTTGGGCATATCGGAACTTGGAGATTTACTCAATGGCTTCAAGAAAAGTTTGACGTAGATGTATGGTTCCAATTTACTGATGATGAAAAATTCTTATTCAAAAATAAGTCTTATGGTGAGATTCAAAAATGGTTACACGAAAATATGCTTGATGTAATCGCTCTAGGTTTTAACCCTAAAAAAACACATTTTATTGTAGATACTAAGCATGCAAATTTACTTTATCCTGAAGCTATTAAGGTCGCAAAAAAAATCACTTTTTCAACAGTTAAATCAGCTTTTGGTTTTAAAGATTCAAATAACATTGGAAGTATTTTTTATACTGCAATGCAAACAGTTCCTGCATTTTTACCAAATGTAATCTCAGGGAAAAAACAACCTTGTTTAATCCCACTTGGAGTAGATCAAGATCCGCACTTTAGAATTAGTAGAGATGTTATTGAAAAATTAGGTCACCATAAACCTGCGATTTTACATTCTAAATTTATGCCACCTTTAGTTGGTATGAAAGGAAAAATGAGCTCAAGCACTGCGCATCAAGCAATCTTAACAACAGATAATGCTAAAACTGTGAAAAAGAAAATCAATAAGTATGCTTTCTCCGGTGGACAAGTAACTGTAGAAGAACATAGAAAGAAAGGAGGAAACCCAGATATTGATATTGCTTACCAATGGTTACGTTATTTTGAAGAAGATGATAAAAAGTTAAAAAATATTCATGATGATTACAAAAAAGGAAAGTTATTGTCTGGTGAATTAAAAGCTATTCTTATTGAACAAATAAACACATTTTTGGATCAGCACCAAAAGAAACGTGCAAAAGCAGCTAAACAAGTCGATAAGTTTTTATACTGAAAAATAATCATTCCAGTATGGCTAATGAAAATCAAAGATTTTCAGTGCCTATTTTAAAAATAAAGGTATAAAATGGCTAAACGTAAAGCTAAGAAATTTAGTAGAAAAAGTGCTTCTAAAAAAAGGACAACTAAAAGAAAATCTTCTTCTAAAAGAAAAGTTGCCAAGAAGAAAACTGCTAAAAGAAAATCTCTGATTAAGAGAAAAGCTACAAGAAGGAAAAGCAGTTTGAAAAAAGCAGCCCATCGTCAAAGAAGAGATACAAGAAAAGTATTTACAGATTGGCAAGCAGTACAATTACCAACTAGCTTCATGTTAACTGCAATTCTTGGACTTTTGATTACTATTTATTGGGTGTTCCCTCAAAGTCTTAAATTTGGGATGGCATTCTTACTGGCATTCTTGTTAATGTTCTTTGCGGCTTTAATTAGTATGGCTAAAGCACCAATTAGAGTAGTTAGGAGGTAAGCGAATGGCTTATTCCTGGAAGATATCTCACAAAGATAATCCAATGAGAATTTTAGAGGAATATATTGTTTTATTATTATCACTATTAATCTTCTTTCTAATGCTTTTATATTTTCAAAGAGAAGTATTCCCTGCACTTCTTGTTGTTTTAAGTTTCTTGGCTTTGTATTTGATTGTAAGAGCATTTGTCGAAAAGATATTTATATTTGAAGAAGCTTATCACATCAAGGGTAGCCATTTACATATACACAAAAATCTTAATGGTAAAGTTAAAAAAGAAAAAGTTTATTTAAAGGATGTCAAGAAAAGTTCTTTTGATCATCATTTACTTGGTGCTTATATTGTAAGTGAAAATCAGAAACATGTTCTTCATTTTAATTCAAAAAAAGAAATAAAGATGTTTAAAAAAAATCTAGGCAGCTAAACGAAAAGGTAATTCTTCTTCACCAATGTTGCCTTGTAGCATATTAAACTGCAACAAATCTTTATAACACTTTTCATAGCAAAATTTCATTTTTTCTTATTCCTCACCAGCATCTCTATTTCCTGTTGGAATTGCTGTTTTTGAAATAATTAAGATATCACCAACAGCTTTCACTAATTGATGTGGGACAATCACTCCTTTTGCATTTCCTAAAATTTTGCTTAAGAATGAGTTTTTAGTAGATTTAATTTTCCAACCAAACACTCTGTTTCCTTGGATGATACTATCCTCTATGTCACCGAAATATTCCCCATTATCTGTAAAGACTTTTAAGTCATAGGTATGGGATATTTTTTTCATTTTTAGCATATACTCCACCTCACCAGCAAAAAGAAAAGGGAAGTAGCTTTATATAGTTTTCCATGATTTAAGCTCAAATGATCATAAAAATCCTTGGAACATCCCACATCAGTAAAGAGAGCGTTCGTAAGATAAAACGAGAAATAGAAGAGAATTTACCAGATATTGTAGCGGTAGAGCTAGATATGAATAGGGCTCGAGCTTTAACTTCTAAACAAAAAAGAAAGATTGGCTTGCGTGAGATTCGTTACATTGGACTTAAAGGATTTATTTTTGCTAAAATTGGACAGTATGTACAAGAGAAACTCGGCGAGATGGTTGGTGTAAAACCTGGCTCAGAGATGAAAATGGCTTTAGCTACTGCTCATAAACACAAATTAAAGATAATGCTCATTGATCAACCTATTGAAATCACTTTGCGTAACTTTTCTAAACGTTTAACTTGGACAGAGAGATGGAGATTTGTAGTTGATATTTTCAATGGTGTTTTTAGACGTAAAAAAGTCGTCAGTGATCTTGGTTTTGACATGAATTTTGACTTAAGCAAAGTTCCTGAAGATGAACTTATTGACAAAATGATTGAACATGTTGAAAAAAGGTATCCATCAATTTATAAGACGATAATCGCTGATAGAAATGTCTATATGGTGAAGAAATTGAAAGCTTTAAGAGAGAAATATCCCGAGGAATCAATCTTGGCTGTAGTTGGTGCAGGGCACAAAAAAGAAATGTTGCGATTATTGAAGTAAAAAGTGTTAGGGCAGCATAAGCCACCTTCTGTCAGCTCCAAAACAAGTAAAACTTGTCGATAAGCTGTGGAAGCATTCTACTATGCGTCACAATGACTTGCACCAGTGAGGTTTCGCCGTTTCATCGATCCCTTTGAAGACGTCAAAAATTTAACTTGCTTTTCATTGAAAAAAGCTTCGCCATTATTATCATTCCTCTAGAAATTAAAAATTTCTAGGGTACAAGAGATCATAGATTTCTAAGTACCATTTCAAAGGACGTGTCGTTTCTTCGCCAGAGCCAGAGATTTCTCTCCCTTTGCTTACACAAAGTCACTTTTCGCGGTGGGTGGACTTTCCTCAGACATAAATGCCCGTGAGCTCCCTACTACCACTAACACTATCTTATAATCAAGCCCATTTTTAAACTTTAGGCTCCAAAAGTTATATAAACAGAATACTAATTTAAGCAATTATGGCAAAAGATAACAGAATTCACATGCCTTCAGGGCAAGGTGGACTTACAAGATATTTTGAAGATTCAGTATCAAAGGTTAAATTCTCACCAAATACTGTGGTTATTCTTTGTATTGTTGTTGGGGTAGTAGTCATTTTACTTCATTACATTGGTGGGTCTTTTCTTCAGTAGGTGAAAAAAATGTTTCCAGGAATGAGTCAAAAGAAAGTTCAACAAATGATGAAACAGATGGGTATCAAACAAGTAGAAATCCCTGCTACTGAAGTAATCATTAGGACTGCAGACAAAGAATTAGTGATTTTAAACCCTCAAGTCTCTAAAGTAAATATGATGGGTCAACATACCTACCAAATTGTAGGAGAAGCTCAAGAGAGATCATTAGATACTAGGCCTGAAATCTCAGCAGATGATGTGCAAACTGTTATGGAACAAGCAAACATTTCCGAAGAAGAAGCTAAAACCGCTATCGAGGAACATAACGGTGATTTAGCAGAAGCAATAATGCATTTTGATCAAAACTCCAATAAGTAATTTATAGCCTAATTCTTTTTATCTATTAACTTATTTTAAGCACTATGGATGATCTTCCCATTAATGAAAGGATAGAAAAGAGGCTAGCTTATGCTGATTATCTTTTGAACAAAACCTATCCTTTAGTCAAAGAAGTGAAGTTATTTTTGGAAATAATTAACCATTTAGAAGCTGCAAGTAGGGACCTCTCTGAAGTGCAAGAAAATGAAATATTTTCTGCACAAGGAATCAAAGATTCCTCAGTGCCTAAATTATCCGAAAAATCTTCGGAATTTCAAGAAGTATTTACATCACTCAAAGAACTCAAATATGCGAAAGATAACGACCTTTTCAGCTTCAAAAGAGGAGAATCTTATGTGATATGTAAAAACAATTATAAAGTTCAAGTACTTTCTGTAGATTTACTTCAAAATTACCTAAATACGTTGGCCACTACAAAACAATCATTAGGGAAGTAAAACAGTGTAGTAGTAGGGGTGTATGGGGATAAACTATCAATGGAAGAATATACAACAGTAGAAGAGTATTTTTTTGAAAGCAGAGAAGAACTGAAGCGTGTTGAACACATTATTTATGTAAGTCTAAAATATACGAGGACTACCGACGTTTTAAGAAATGCAGTTTTACGTTTTGTAAGCTTTTATGACATTCTTATTCATTCACATATGATTAGAGCTAAAGAGAATGATAAAATTGATAGAATTCCAAAAAGTCCAGCTCTCAAAGCAACAAAATTATCTGAAGTTTTTGAAGAAGATAAGGAAATGTTGAAATTCTTAAACTTTTATTTCTTCCTTAAAGATCTTCTTAAAAAAGATTATGAGAAAATCAATGAATATAGAAGACATGTGGGCATGTTATTTCATCTAGAAGATAGGACCTGTGCGATCAACATTGATAGTTTAGAGACTTGTGAATATTTTGTACATCAATATTTCCATTATTCTAAGAAGCTTCTTGGATTTGTAAAAGAAGAAGAGTAATCCTTTGTTATAGTAAAGTATAAATACAGATATTGTTTCTATTATTCTTGAGGTAAGATAGATGACAAGATTTATTGCATTAATTTCTGGTAAAGGGGGAGTTGGAAAGACCACTTCTACAATCAATCTGGCGCATGCTTTGATGAATCATGGAAAAAGTGTGCTTATCGTTGACGCTAATCTTGTAACTCCAAATATTGGTTTACACTTAGGACTAATTGATGCTGAGACAAGTCTTAATCATTTTCTAGAAAAGAAAAATTCTATTCATGAGATTATCCATACACATGATTCTGGTTTAGCTTTTATCCCAGCTTCAAGTTCATACAATATTTTCAAAAACACAGATCAAGAAAAATTGGGAAAAATATTTGACCATCTCAATGGTCTTGCGGACTTTGTTTTAGTTGATGCTCCCTCTGGATTAGGAGAAGATCTCAAAAAGATTTTAGAGCACACAGACGAAGCTTTAACTGTGGTAAACCCAACTAATAGTAGTTTGATGGAAGCTGTAAAATCTATTGAATTAGCACGTTCTATGCATAATACTATCCCTGGAGTTTTATTGAATATGAGTTCTTGGTTTGGAAGTCATGAAATGGCATCAGCAGAAGTTGAAGAAATTTTAGGAGCACATGTAATTGCAAATGTGTATAGAGATAATAAAATAAAAAAATCTGTCCACAATCAAGTGCCTTTACAATTTCACTATCCAAGAAGCAGATCTGCTAAACAATACCAACAATTAGCAGAATTTTTGTGTAATGTACATTAAAAATGAAGAAGAATTTACGAGAAACTTTGAAAAAGAAGGGTTGGCATGAGAAGGAAGTAAAACAAGCTATGAAGAGCCTTGAGCGTGTTACTGAACATGACATACATTTTTCTAAAATTGTCTTCTACAGCGCTTTATTATTGATAGTATTCGCTAATATAATGTCAGCTTTTGCTTTGATGTTTATCTCAATTTTAATCAGTCCTTTGCTCCTCTATTTGTTTGTAGTAATCTTAGCTTTAGTAATGGGATTCTTATACAATTATTTAATTTTAGATATTGGGCACTTAGATAAAGAACATCATATCTTAGCAATGATTGCAATCCCAGTAATTGCTTTTGTAAACATTGTGGTTATGGTTTTAGTGAGCAATAGTTTAATTACAAGCTTAGAAATTGTTAATGAAACTCATAATCCTTGGTTACTAGCTATCATCTTTTCAATCTTCTTATTATCTCCTAGTGTTATTGGAAAGTTAGCGAGAAAAAAATAATCTTATTCTTCTTTACTTGATGTTTCTAACTCGTCATCTTCTTCTAGAAGTTCTTCAATGATAGCTGCATAAGCTGGTCTTGCAATTAATACTCCAAAGGAAATACCTGCAATGGTTGTAAGAGCGAATCCTTTTAACAATCCTGCTCCAGCCCATAATAATGGTACCATTCCAGCAACAGTTGTCAAGTAAGCGCCAATTACAATAAACATGGCGTTCTTGATTCTTTGTTTCATACTATGGATCTTCTCACCACGAATGGTCTCATCTGTAATAATGATTAAATGATCTACACCCGTACCTGCTACAATAATTACCCCTGCAATAGCTGCTAAATCTAATTGCCACTTAAAGAGTGCTGCGAATCCTAAGATTAAAACGATCTCTGAGAGTACGATCAAAATCATTGGAAGTACAACTTGGATTTTTCTATATCGTAAAAATACAATGGTCACTACTGCTAGGATTGTGAAAAGTCCTACGAGCATCATATTGCTCAAAAATTCATCACCTAAACTTGGACTTACGGTATCCATTTTTACAATCTCTAAACTTACTGGCAAACTCCCAGTAACCAAAATGGTTTGTAATTGCTTCATATTTTTTAGAGCATCATTTACTGCATCCTCTTGGGTAATCCCTTCTCCAGATCCAGTAATTTGGATCTCTTGAACTGCTCTTCCTTGTAAGTCTGCAGCAATTCGCAGAGAGTCAACTTCAACATCATCTAAAAATAATGTAAGTGGTTCACTCAAATAAGTATAGGTGCCTTCTCTGAGAATATTCAGTTGGCTTGTAACGTCAGCTTGTCTTTGTGCAGCGTCTGTGCTCAAACTTATACTAAAGAAGAATGAACAACCGTATCCGCCACCATTGGCATAACAACCTCTTTGTGGATCAATACCTGAACAATCTGCGCTTCTACACACATAAGTTACATCTTTGTCTCCACCATTGAAAACAGTTTCATTTCCAATCTTAGCTTCGAACTTACCTTGCTGTGCTAATAATTCTCTGACTTCGCTTTCAGTTGCACCAGCAATCTCAACTAGAATAAAATTACTCCCGGCAAGGTCTTTTGCTGTAGTAATTACAACATCAGATAACCCGTATACATTCAATCTTTGTTGTAAATTTGTTACAATTAAATCTAAATCTTCTTGACTTACTTTTTCTTCAGGAGCTAATAATACTCTTGTTCCACCGGCTAAATCTAAACCTTTTCTCAAATTGTTATGTGGAACATCTTCTACACTAATTCCTAAATAAGTAATGTTATTTTCATCTACTTTATCAGAAGTTAAGATATATTCGCCTTTGTCAGTTTTTATTCTCACTGTAAGGCCACCTTCTAAATTATTAACTGCATTATAATAATCGTCAAGATTTGTTATTCTTTTTCCATCAATTTTTTCAATTACTTCTCTATCTAAGGGTTGATCAGTATTTGATGGGTTTTCTAAACCAGCGTTTGCAGCTGAGCTGTTAAATTCTACTGCTCTAATAGAAACACCTTCTGCAGTCCAGTTTCCAGGATCAATTGAAAAGATTGTTACCAAAGAGAGTGCTAAAAAGATGATTAAAATTATTACTCGTACATTTCTTAATAATTTTTCAACACGTTTCATTCTTTCTTCTTTTTCTCCTTTCTTTCAAGGTACAATCTCAAAATTCCCACATTCTGAAGATAGGTCATTATAAGGTCTACTAAAAGACCAATGAATAAAATAAGCATAATTTGTTTCACAATTTCACTTTTTACAAGTGTGAAAGCAATCAAAACAGCAGAGAGGGTTGTAGCTGACATGGTAAGCCCAGTTTTCATAGCGCTGTATACTCTTTCCATGATGTCTCCTTTTTTCTTTAGCATTCTAGTGCTTAATAAGATATCACTGTCTACTGAATATCCAATTAACATAAGGAATGCTGCAATCCCAGCAGTGCTTAGTTTTTCTCCAGTCATATTGAAAATAGCTAAGGTAACTACGATGTCTGAGAAAGCTGCTAAGATAACTGCTAAACTAGGAACTAAAGATCTAAAGTAAAAGAATACTACGATTCCCATTAAACTAAAAGCTACTAATAATGCAAGCATAGTTTGTGTAAAGAAACTCTCACCTAAACTTGAACCAACAACTTCAATACTAAATTCTCCTGTATCAATGTCTGTTATCTCTGAGATGGCTACACTCAAAGCTTCAATTTCGTTTGTTTCTTGAGCATCTGCATCAATAGCAATACCAATTTGTTGCCCAGCAGAGCTCAATTCTCTAATCTCAATTTCTGCTAAAGGGAACCTATTGTGTAATGCATTTTCTAAGCTAGATAATTCATCTACTGAAAAAGATTCATACAAAATAATACTGGAACCACCTTTTAAGCTGATACCTTTATTTACAAAATCTCCTGTAGTTGAAGTTTGCAAAGCGATTTGTCCAACAGCCAGTAATAATACTAAGAATGGTATGATTAAAAGTGCTTTGTATTTACTTTCGTAAAACTTTTTGATATTTTTCAACATTGGAGCATATTTTTCTTGAAGGGTATTTAAAGATTGTGGAGGATAAGAGTTATTTTATCAATAAGCTATGTAAAAACATTTATAAACAAAAAAAGCTTAATCTTGTCGTGGAATTGTTAGGAGTGAATGGTTTGTCTAAAAGGTTCTCTCATAAGAAAATTTTGGACAATGTAAATTTGAGTATTGATGAGGGTGACATCTACGGTGTTATTGGACGTTCAGGTAGTGGGAAATCTACTTTGTTAAATGTAATTGTCGGTTTTTTAGACTTTGAAGGTGGTAGGGTAGAGTATACAACTTCTACTGGAAAAAAAAGAGATCTCAAAGATCATGGTTTTAATATTAGAAAGAAAGTTGGTTTTACTCCACAAGGATTATCATTTTATCCTAAGTTGTCTGTAATGGAAAACCTTATGCATTTTGGACAAATGTATGGCTTAAAGAAATCTGTACTTAAAGAAAATGCCATGAACCTTCTCAAATTTACAGATTTGTACGCTTATAGAAATTATTTAGCTGAAGAATTATCTGGTGGTATGCAGAAGCGTTTAGATATTGCTTGTAGTTTAATCCATAAACCAAAATTATTAGTTTTAGATGAGCCAGTGATGAATTTAGACCCACATCTGAAAAGAGAAATCCTTTATTTGATTAAAGAAGTAAACAAACAAGGAATCACTGTGGTTATGGCTTCACACGATTTGGAGAGTATTGAAGCGATTTGTAATAAAGTTGCAATTTTACATAAAGGTCAGTTGCAAGAAAATGGCTCTTTAGATAGTTTAAGAGGTCCTTATTTGCATAAAGATAGTGTGATTACAGTAAAAACTGGGAAAAATCATGAACAAATGTTAGGGTTTGTACAGAACCTTCCGGTAAGCAAAATTATTGATAGAAGAAATCATATCCTTCTTGAGACAAGTAATTTTAACAAAACAGCAGAAATGTTATTATCATATATAGACCAAAATGATCTTTCATTAAACACATTAGATGTATCACAACCGAAATTGAAAACTATTTTCGAAGCGGTTACACAAGAAGAGTAAAAGATGGGACAAACAAAAATTAAGAAATTTTTGAGCCCCATTTTAAGGATAAATAATTAAAATGGGACAATTATTTTTATTAGTAAAGAAAAACATTCGTTTACTGTTAAGGGCGAAGAGTTCAGCACTCATAGTTATTTTTGCTCCTTTACTTATTATTCTTTTAATCGGTCTGAGTTATAATAGTTCAGCATTTTTTGGATTAAACATTGGAATTCATGCAGACAGTTTTGGAGACGATGTAACACAATTAATTGATTCTTTGCAAGAACAAGACTTCAAAGTGATTACTTATGTTAATTTAAACGATTGTAAAAGTGATATTGCTACAAATTTTGTACATGCTTGTGTTTCTGTACCGAATTCATTCCAGGTCACAGATAATACGCCAAAGGAGGTAACTTTCTATATTGATCAGAGTAGGATTAATTTAGTTTGGATTATCCAAGAATCTTTAGGAAATGAGTTTAATTTGAAAACACAAGAACTTTCTCAAGATATTGTAACTGATATCTTTACTCAAATTAGTACTGCACAAGGAAGCATTGATGTTGAAAAAGGAGAATTAGGAACACTTAGAGAATATAGTGATACTGCGGCAGGCACAACTTCTACTGTATCTTCAAGTTTAACTGATGTCGTTCTTGATTCAAGTTATGATCAAGGGATTTTAGACAACTTCCAAGCGAATATGGAAGATAAGATTAAGACTGCTTCTTCTGCTGTAGAAGCTGCACAAACAGCTGTTGACGGTCTGGATGATAGTTCCGGAAAAACAACTGCACTCTCAGAATTAGGAGATATTGAAAGAGAATTAGATGAAGCTTTGGCATTGTTTGGCAACAATGGTACTTCTACTTATCAAGCAGTGAAAAATATTTTAGATACTCTGCAAGCAGAAATTAGTTCAGCTAATGTGGTTCTTGATCAAGCAGGTGCTGATGTTGCTGAAGTAGGTACAACTCTGACTGATATGAGTGCAAGTTTGGATGCAATTTCAAATGATTTAGAAGGTATTAAAACAGAACTGAGTGCATTTTCAGTGTCTGATACTGGGACTATCACAAACCCATTAGTTACAAAAATTGAAACAGTGAGTGAAGAAAAAACTAACTTGAATTATGTCTTCCCAAGTTTATTGGCTTTAATTGTTATGTTCTTAGCTATCATGCTTGGTGATACTTTAGTAATGATGGAAAAAACCTCTCAAGCGTATGTAAGAAACTTTTTGATCCCTGTAAAAAAGGTAACTTTTGTTTTAGCTACTCTTTTGAGTAACGTATTATTATTGGCATTCCAATTATTTATTATTTTGATAATTTCTGTTTTCTTTCTTTATGATTCTATTGCTCAATTCCCATTATTATTCTTTGTACTCTTATTATCGGCAACACTTTTTACTTTAGTGGGTATGATCATTGGTTATCTGTTCACCACAGAAGAGACAGGGATTTTAGCTAGTATCTCCACGGGTAGCTTATTTTTATTCTTATCAGGGATTATTTTACCAATTGAAGGTATGTCTCCTGGACTTCGTGAATTTATTTCACTGAATCCTTTTGTTATTACAGAAAAATTAATTCGTGAAGTATTCATCTTTGGTGTAAACATTATTGGCATCTTAGATGATGTTGGTATTTTGATTGCTTATGGTATCTTCTTGTTCTTCATATTATTGATGATGGACACTTTAGTTGCAAGTGGGAAGAAGTTGAGCAAAGTGCAAAAGAAAAAAGCTGAACTTAAAGGGAAGTTGTTTAAGATAAAACAAAAAAGTAAAGCTAAACCAAAAAAGGTGGCTCATAAGCTTTCAAAATGAGTAAGAAATTAATTATTGTTTCTGGAACACCTGGCGTTGGAAAATCTACACTCACTTCTGTTCTGGTTAAGAGATTAGGTTTTACGCATATTGATTGGCACAAGCTGATGAGGAAGAATAAAAGGATTAATTTGGGTTATAATCGTTCAAAAAAAAGTTATGATTTGGATATGAAAGAGTTAGCTAAAGGAATTAAGAGATTTGTTAAGGAAAGTGATAAGGAATTATTTGTTTTTGATAGCCATGTCGCGCACTTGTTACCTAAGCCCATGATTTCTCTTGCAATAATTATCACTTGTTCAGATTTGAAAAAGTTGAAAAGAAGACTTCAGGAACGTGGCTATTCTAGAGGGAAAGTGCAAGATAATATGGATGCTGAAATCTTTGAAACCTGTTTAGAGGAAGCTCAGAAGAAGAAATTGGATATAATTACCTTTGATAGTGCTAAAACTTTGAAGCAAAAAGATATCGTTGCTCGGGTGAAGCAAGCTCTAGATTAAGGGAGATTATATAAATATTTAATTTATTAGGTATACTATGGGAAAAATTGGTTTTGGAAGAATGGGTGAAGAAAAGAAAGCTAAAGCTAAAGATATTCCTATTAGAAATGTCGGAAGGGCTTTTATGTCAATGTTAAGGGATATTTCTTTGGCTGAAGATGAAGCATTAAATGAATTAGATCTTGAGAAAAAAATTAGAAAAGAGTTAGTAAAGCTCCATAAGCAAATTAAACTTATTGAAAAAAAGAGAAAGAATTACGATAAATTAATGAGGGTTTCAGAAATTTTATATTATGACTATCCAGAAAGGGCTTTAAATGCATTAAAAAACGCGGCAGCTTTAGAACAAGAAATTTTATCTTTTGCGCATGAGCTTAGTCAGGAGATTTCTAAACATTTACTTCCTGAAGTGGAGGAATTGTACCAAAAATTAGATCTATCTAATGAAAACAAAAAACACATTAGGCTCATTGCAAGGGGGTTAAACGGAAAATTAGGGGCTATTGCAGGTCCAATCTCAAATTCTGTACAAAGTAGTGTAATAGAAAAACAAATTAAGAATTTAATTATGGGAAATCCAGGTCTTAAATGATATCTAAATCTTTATAAAAGCACATCAATATTAGTTCTTTAATATGGCTATCAGTAATCAAAGATGACTGGAAGCCAAAATATACTAAAGGCATATTATGGCAATAATGAATAGTAGGGACAGATTGTACTTAAAGAAGCTCTTAAAAGAATTAAAATCTCATAGGGCTATGCACACAGAGTTTGTTACTGTTTACGTTCCAGCAGGATATAACATGGACAAAATTATTGCTCATTTATCTGATGAAAAGGGTACTGCTTCTAATATTAAATCAGCTGTGACCAGAAAAAATGTGCAAGCAGCTTTAGAGAAAATGTTAGTGCATCTCAAAGGTATTGGGAGGACTCCTGAAAATGGTATTGCTGTTTTTTGTGGGAACGTTGCAGCTTCTGAAGGAAAACAAGATTTCAAAGTGTGGAGTTATGAACCTAAGATACCTTTGAACACGAGAATCTATAGGTGTGATAAAGCTTTCAAAACTGACATTTTAGAGGAATACTTAATTGATGATACTACTTATGGTTTAGTTGTTTTAGATAGAAGGGATGCTTCAATTGCTTTGCTTAAAGGTAAGAAGATTGAAATTTTACAAACCACACATTCAGAAGTTCCAGGAAAAACAAAAGCTGGTGGGCAGAGTGCTCAGCGTTTCGCACGTATTCGTGAAGGGGCATACAAAGAACATTTTAAGAAGATTGCAGAATATATGAAAGAACAATTTTTACCAATTGGAACTAATTTGAAAGGAATAATTGTGGGTGGTCCGGGAACAACTGTTCAAAGTTTTTTAAATTATGAATACTTAACTGGAGATATTAAGAAAAAGATTCTTGGAACTAAGGATTTATCTTATACTGGTGAATTTGGTTTACAAGAATTACTTGAGAAATCTTCCGATTTATTAGCTGCCGAAGAAGTTGCACAAGAGAAAGAAGCCATGCAGAAATTTTTGAAAATGTTGCTCAATAATCCTAGCAAAGCTGCTTATGGTGAAGCTGAAGTTGCAAAAGCTTTAGAGATGAGCGCAGTTGATTTATTGTTGGTAAGTGAGAGTTTACCTGAAGAAAAAGTATTTGCTTATGAAGAAAAGGCACAAGATGGTGGCTCTAGCATGAAAATTATTTCCACAGATACTCGTGAAGGAGTACAGTTGAAAAATCTTGGTGGTCTTGCTGCAATTCTTAGGTTCCCTATTCATTAAGCTGGAAAAGTTTTTATTCTACAAAAATAATTTATTTTTAATGGTGGTCGAAGAGTCATTTCGTAGGTTGTTTCCTAATCGTAAATTTAATTATGAAGTTGAGGAAGAGTATTCTTTGAGACTTAAGGATTTTAATGCTAATATTTTTGTGACACCTTATAAGATTCGTTTACGATATAACTTACAGTGGAAAAATATTAATGATGAGATTAAAATTGGTCTAGTACAATCTTTACTTCTTAGAGTGTTTAAAATTAAAGATAAAAGTGGGATTTCTTTTTTGAATATTGATCTGTATAATAATTTTTTGAAAAGAATCCACGAATTTGTTGAAGTGAATAAAAAAGACCCTCATTTGGAAAAGTCATTTAATCGTGTGAATAATCAATTCTTTTCAAATGCAATGGATATTCCAAATTTGACTTGGGGTAGGGCTTCTACTCGTAAATTAGCTTGCTATAATTTTCAAAATAATACAGTGACGGTGAGTACAGTTTTTAAAGATGCTTCACAAAGAGTATTAGATTTTCTGATGTATCATGAATTATTGCACAAGCATTTCAAATTTGAACATAATGCCGGGAGGGCTTCATATCATTCGACTGCATTTAGAAAAGCTGAACGAATGTATCCAGATATGCTTGGAGTAGAGAAAGAAATTGATGTAATGCTTCGAAAGCATAAACGAAATATTCCCAAGAAGAAGAAAAAGTTTAGTTTGAAAGATTTTTTTAATTAATTTTATAAACAGAATCAATTCTTGACTTATCATGTTAAATGAGACAATCAGTAACTTTGTAGCTTTGAACCAGCACATCTTTTTATTCCAAAATGACTATCTTGTAGCTCTTACAATTTTAGTGCTTACTGGGGTATTAGCAAAGCTTTTCCAGTATCTTTTCGCGAATATTCTACAGGTATTTGCAAACAAAACAAAAACAAAAGTTGATGATATTATTTTTGAGAGAACAAAAAAGCCAATATTCTATTTAATTTTAATATTCGGATTACAAATAGCATTAGAATATCTTGGGTGGAATGGAATTATAACTAGTATTGTACAAACATTAACTGCTTTTGTCTTTATTTTTATTATTGCAAGAGCATTAGATGTGGTTATTGATGTATGGGGGATAGCTTTAGCAAAGAAAACGAAAACAGATTTAGACGAAATTTTATTGCCACTATTTCATAAAACTTCAAAGATCCTTTTTGTTATTATTGCACTTTTATGGGGATTAAACATTTGGGGCATTGATATTACCCCCTATTTAGCAGGCGCAGGTATATTAGGTATTGTACTTGGTATGGCACTTCAAGACATTTTTAAAAACATTTTTGGTGGGGTTTCTATCATGATTGATGGAACAGTAAAAGTAGGGGATAAGATTAAATTAGAATCTGGTGAAGTTGGTCAAGTGATGGATATAACTTTAAGAAGCACAAAAATAAGAACTTATGACAATGAGATTCTTAATGTTCCTAATGGCTATATGGCAAATTCTAGGATACAAAATTATACTAAGCCAAATTCTAAAATTCGATCTGCAGTGAGCTTTGGCGTTGCTTATGGAACTGATGTGAAAAAAGTACAAAAAACTGTTTTAGATTCCGTTAAGAAAATAGAAGGCATTATGAAAGATCCAGCACCAGCGGTTATTTTTACAGATATGGGTGATTTTGCATTAAACTTCAAAGCTTACATTTGGGTTGATGATTGGAGAAATGCATATTCTAAAAAAGTAGAAGCAACTGAAGCTATTTACAATGCTTTAAATAAAGCTAGGATTGATATCCCTTTCCCTACCAGTACTGTGTATATGAAGAAGTGATTTTTCTTTTAAATATGGAAAAGATTATATAATTCTATAGTTCTTAAGATTATATGGATATCACAACTATAGTTGGCGTTATTGTCATTTTAATCTTATTACTCTCATTGAGTAAAGTGATGTCTTATGTAATGCGTTTTAGCTTAGCATTCTTAATCATAGCTTTTTTGCTTGTTTTGCTCTTTGATCTTTCTATTAATGATCTTTTTGGGGTATTGACTGGAGCAATTACAAAAATATTTTAAGCTAAATTTCTTGCATTAGTTTTATAAACAGATAAAGTTATTATAATGAAGATAATGGCGAAGCGTAACCAAGGAAGTTCTTTGAAAAGTGTTAGTCCAGTGGAGCAAGAGCTTTTTTCAAAAAATGTTGTTGAAGAGCGAGATACATCAGAGATTAAATCTCAACAAGATGCATATTTAGGAAAATTAGAAGAAGAAAATAGAATGCTTAATTTAACTTTAGGTAGATTAGAAGAAGAAACTTCCTTATTACGTGCATTGTTTAACAAAACTCATGGTGAACTTGAAAATTTCAAAAAGCCAGCACTACTTGTAGCAGAAATTGTTAATGTTTACGACAATAAAGCTGTAATCAAATTAAGTAACGGAAACAAATTTTATTCATATATCTCTGATAGTCTTGAAGCAGTTCAAGCAGGAGATTCAGTTCTTGTAGAACAAAAATCTTTGAACGTTGTAGAAAAGATTCATGCAACAAGTAATTTTGAAGTTGAAAAATATGTTATCATGGAAAAACCAAGCGAGACTTGGAAAGAAATTGGTGGTCTTAAGCATGTTATTCAAGAATTAAAAGAAGTTATTGAATTACCTTTAAAAAAACCACAATTATTCGAAAAGGTGGGTATAACTCCACCTAAAGGTGTATTATTATATGGCCCTCCTGGGACTGGAAAAACACTTTTAGCAAAAGCTATTGCGCATAGTACAGATGCAACTTTTATTGAGATAGTGGGTTCAGAATTAGTACAGAAATTTATTGGTGAAGGAAGCAAATTAGTTAAGGAAATTTTTGGATTAGCTAAAAGAAAATCACCTGCTGTAATCTTTATTGATGAAATTGATGCTTTAGCTGCAATGCGAACAGAAACTGGTACATCAGGTGAACGAGAAGTTAATAGAACATTTATGCAATTATTAGCAGAATTAGATGGTTTCGATCCTTTAGGGGAGATTAAAGTTATCGCAGCTACAAATCGTAAAGATATTTTAGATCATGCGATTGTACGTCCTGGACGTTTAGACAGATTGATTGAAGTTGGCTTACCAAATGATAAAGGGCGTTCTGAAATTTTGAAAGTTCATACTGCTAGAATGAATTTGAAAGGTGTTAATATGAAAGAAATAGTTGCTTTTACTGATGGTTTTTCTGGTGCTGAGTTAAAAGCAGTGTGCACAGAAGCTGGTTATTTTGCAATTAGGGGAAAAAGAGATTTTGTTACTCAAGAGGATATTGTACAAGCGATTGAGAAAGTTTATCGTTTAGAAGATGACGACGAGGAGATGATTGTTGGGTAAGAAAAGTAACTATGAGCCTGAACTTCAGCATCCATTACGCTCATATTATGTTCTATCTCAATCTTTCAGTCCAATTGAAAGAAAATTTTGTTCTGCAATTTCTTTGGTTTTATTATTCTCTGGTTTATCAATTTATTGCTCTTATCAATATGGTTTATTAAATCAATTTGGTGAAAAGAATTTAAAGGGTTCTTATTTGGAAGAAATAGTTCTTGAAACTTCTGAACATTAAGTATATAAATTAGTGTTATTATCAACATATTGAGAAGTGCATCTCGCGATGATTATGTGAACACCATGGCTTCCTTATAGCCGACGGTAGTAACTGATGAGCGGGCATAGATTCTCACTTTTTTCTAAATAATCTCTGGTTCATATTCAGCAACTTTTAAGAATTTACAAAACATCTTTTTTCTAATCTCTTTAACCAAATAGGACAGATCAACTGTCTAAGTGTTGGTCTAAATATTTTAAATAATTATTTTTACAAATTTTGTTTTTACAGACTCAATAGAATTCGTGGTCATCAAATAAACTCAACAACCGAGATATGGTTCCTAAACGAGGTTACTGCAACAAAATGCATA
>CAYWPT010000001.1:29405-30569 GCA_964460605.1 uncultured Methanosarcinales archaeon | reverse complement strand
TTATTATCAACTAGTCTTACTTGTTAGTTCTACTTAGTTTTTCAATCCACCAGTAATGGTCACGAGTATTTTGACGATTCAATTTCATTTTCTAGAAACTGTTTTAAATTTCTCTTCAATCTCTTTATTCAACTTATCAGCTAAATAATCTCCTCTAAAGAAATCAACTTTAGCTGCTATACTCAATTTACTCGCTACTACTCTTGCCATCATACCTTGTTTATTACGACGGGCCCCTTGTACTTTAGGATGTGTAAATAGTACTCCATACTTAGGTGATGGTGCCCCTGTTTTCATATGTCTAAATAATGCTTTTTCTGCACCTAGAAGTTGTATTGTAGATGAAGGTAATAAAGCTAAATGTTTCAAACTTTTTGCATGTTCGAACAATTTTGCTCCGATGGTCACCCCAGCAACGTCTAAGAAGTTAGGACAATATTTTTTCATGATCGCTTCTAAGTATTCTGTGTGTGTTTTTCTCATCTTATAAAGGCCTTCCACTTGTTTAGCGAGCATAATCATTTCATCAATGTCTCTTTTCTTCAAATCTGCTCCCATGCTGTCTTCGGCTTTTATTGCTAATGATTTAAGTAAAGCTTTCTTATCTTTCTTAAGTACTAAGTTTACAAAAGTTTCATGGTCTCCAATAGCATTGTCTAATTCTGGCAAGTATAAATTGTACCAATCTCGTAATCTTTTTACAAGTAAATTGTTAGTTTTGTCTAAATCGTTAATGTTAGCGATAGTTTGGAATATTAAGTTATCTTCGTTAACGCTTTCTTTTACTTTTAATCTAGTTAATTGTAAATTTCTTTGATAGAATTCTTTAGCATATTTTTTATCTTTAAAGTAAGCAAGGATGTTTTTGAGTGCTCCTCCTTTAGCTAACTCTGCTTTTTTGTGTTTTTTTAGTAGATCTTTTTCATATTTTTCTTTTTCTAGGAAATCAAAAGCAGATTTGAACCTCTTTTCTCCAATCACCTTGAATTTCTCGTCGAAAACGAAAGACCCCAATAAGTTTGTGTATACATATACCATTTTCTTAACCGAGCAAGAGTGAGATATATTTAAAAAGCTTCTGTACATTTCTCATAATATGGTTGAGGAGGTAGATGACTTTTCTCTATCTGAGGGTTTAGAAAAGTTAACTTGTTCTTATTGTAC
>CAYWPT010000001.1:19276-29362 GCA_964460605.1 uncultured Methanosarcinales archaeon | reverse complement strand
GATGGTGAAGTGCATTATGTTGTTCACGACTGTAATTGTGGTTCTAAGAGTTGGATGAAGATAGATTTATTGGGTTTTGACTCTGTTCGTGTTTTTCAAAAGAATAGGGTGGTGGTAGAATCTAATTTAAGGAAGGTTTTTGAGAGTTAGTAGTTTATAATAGTGTTTTTTTCTTATTTATCTTTTAAACCCTAGAAAGTTTTATAAAGGAACCGCGTTCCCATGCTGTATCAAGCTTAATATGTGGGTTTCACGCTTAAACTGCTTATACAAATAAGTAAATAAACGTGGAGGAAGCTGGCCTGAAAAGCTAATCATCAGAGTTTCTCGATGAAAGGCACGAAATGGCTGTTTGTGACTGCAAAAGAGAGTTAGATATTATTAAAGATCACAATAAAACAAGAGATATTTAACATAAAATGGGAAAAACAGGAAGTCCACGAAGGGGAAGTATGCAATTTTGGCCTAGAAAGAGATCTAGGCATAGTTTTGTTAGAGTGAGATCCTGGACTAATACCAAGGATGCTAAACCTTTGGGTTTTATCGCTTACAAAGCAGGTATGACTCATATCATGGCTGTTGACAACAGAGCAAAGTCAGCAACTAAAGGCGAGAAAATTGCTTTACCTGTAACAATCTTTGATTGCCCTCCAATGTTTGTTTACGCTGTTTCTCTATACAAAAAAGGCGCACGTGGCGCTAAAAAAGTTGGCCAAGTATTCGCTAGCGAAATTCCAAAAGATACTAAAAAATCATTATCAAAATTATTGAGTTTACCGAACGCAGCCTCAGGATCATTAGAAGGTGTAGAATTTGACTATCTAAGGTTATTGGTAGTTTCAAATCCGAGCAAAACAAGTACCGGTGCTAAAAAAGCAAAAGTAACCGAATTAGCAATTGGTGGAAGCAAAGACGATCAATTATCTTACGCTAAAGAAAATTTAGGTAAAGAAATCAAAACCTCTGATGTTTTTGCGGATGGGGCTTTAGTTGACGTACACGCTGTAACTAAGGGAAAGGGTTTCCAAGGTACAACTAAAAGGTACGGAACACCATTAAAACACCACAAGTCCGAGAAAGGTCAACGTGGTATTGGTAACTTAGGTGCATGGACTCCTAAAAGAGTAGATTATCGTGTAGCTCAACCAGGTAAAATGGGTTACCACCAAAGAACTGAATATAATAAACAAATCTTAAAATCAGGCGAAAATCCAGAAGAAGTAAATTCTAAATCTGGACTTCACAAATATGGTGCAGTAAAAAACACTTATGTATTAATCAAAGGTGGCGTTGCTGGACCAAGAAAGGCCCCAGTATTATTAACTGCAGCAATCAGGCCAAGGCCTAAAGCAGCAAATGTTTTCAAAGGTGCACTCGAAGTAACTTACATCTCACAATAAAGGAATCAAAAATGGATCTAAAAATACTAGCAAAAGACAACAAGGAAACTGGGAAAAAGAGTTTACCTGCTCAATTTACTGAGGAATACAGGCCAAACTTAATCAAAAGAGCAGTCCATGCTCTGCACAGTGCAGCACGTCAAGCTTATGGTGCTGATCCTAAAGCTGGTATGAGGCACTCTTCAAAGTTAAGTAAACGAAGAAGAAAGTATCGTGGATGTTATGGTTTTGGAATTAGTAGAGTTAATAGAAAAATCCATTCAAGAAGGGGAACAAGATTCTTCTGGGTAGGGGCATTTTCACCTCAAACTAGAGGTGGACGAAGATCACATCCTCCTAAAGCAGAAAAACAATGGGATAAAAAAATTAACAAAAAAGAAAACAGAAAAGCTATCCGGTCAGCGATTGCAGCTACAGTTGACAAAGGTTTAGTGAGTGCCCGTGGACACAAAGTTCCTGAAGCTTATCCTTTCATTATCGGCTCAGATGTAGAAACTTTAAGCAAAACATCTGAAATCAAAAAAACCTTACTTTCATTAGGATTTACTGAAGAGTTAGAAAGATCAGCTCAAAAGAAAGTCAGAGCAGGAAGAGGAAAAAGCCGGGCAAGAAAATACCAAAGAAAAAAAGGAGTTTTAGTTGTAGTTTCAGATGATTGTGCCTTAGAGAAGTCAGCAAGAAACATTGCTGGATTAGATGTTGTTAAAGCTAACAGTTTAAACTGTAATGTTTTAGCCCCTGGTGCACAAGCTGGAAGAGTTACTTTATGGACAGAAGCAGCAATTGATACATTAGCTGAGAAAAAATTATATTTATAATCATAAAAAATGGCAGAAGCAAAAAAATTAGTGGAAAAGAAGCAAGAAAACTTACTTCAAGAACCTTTAGACCCTTACATGGTTCTAAAATCTCCTTTGTCTACTGAAAAGTGTATTCGTGATATTGAGTACAACAACATTTTGACTTTTGCTATACATCCAAGGGCAACTAAAAAAGATGTTAAAACTGCGGTTGAGACTCTATTTAAAGTTAAAGTTGCTAGTGTCAATGTGCAAAACTCTTTCACTGGAAAGAAAAAAGCACATGTGAAATTAACTGATGAATTCCTTGCATCTGATGTAAGTGCAGATTTAGGATTTATTTAGACTTAAAAAATGGGTAAACGACTAATTCAACAAAGACGTGGACGAGGCACTGGGCCTTACAAATCACCTGGACATAGATTCAAGGGTGCTGCAAAGCATTATGATTCTCAAGGAAAAGGTATTGTGGTAGATTTTATCAACTGTCCTGGTCACAGCGCACCTTTGATGGTTGTTGAATTCGAATCAGGTGATTTCGCTTTATCTTTAGCTCCTAAGGGCATCAAAGTTGGCGATGTTGTAGAAGTTGGTGGAGCAGAATTAAACACTGGTAATGTATTAGAATTAAAAAACATTCCTGAAGGGGCTTTAATTTACAATATTGAAGCAAGGCCTGGTGATGGAGGGAAGTTTGTAAGAACTTCTGGTGCTTTTGCAAAAGTACTTTCAAAAACTGAAAAAGGAATCAAAATCAAATTACCTTCACGTAAAGAAAAATTATTTTTACCTGAATGTAGGGCAGCAATCGGAACTTTAGCTGGTTCAGGAAGAACAGAAAAACCATTCTTGAAAGCTGGTACAAAGTTCAAGAAAATGCGTGCAAGAAACAAATTATATCCAAAAGTATGTGGGGTATCTATGAACTCAGTGGACCATCCATTCGGTGGAAGTTCATCTCATAGTAAAGGAAGACCTACTCAAAGTCCAAGAAGCGCACCTCCTGGAAGAAAAGTAGGTAAGATCGCTCCTAAGCGTACTGGAAGAAAGAATAAATAGACTAATCAAAGGTATACAAAATGGCTAAAATATTGAAATGGCGAGGAATGACTGAAGAAGAAGTCAAAGGACTTAGTGTCGAAGAGTTCCTAAAGTTAATTCCCGCAAGAAGAAGAAGAAGTCTTCAAAGAGGTCTTACTCAAGATCAAGAAGCTTTAATGAAAAAATTAGCTAAAGGAGAGAGTAACATCAAAACTCATAGTAGAAATATGGTTATTACTCCTACTATGCTTGGTGAAACAATTCATGTGTACACTGGTAAGGCTTACCAACCTATCACAATCACATTAGAAATGCTTGGTCACTGTTTAGGTGAGTTTGCATTATCTAGAAAAATGGTTACACATAGTTCAGCAGGTGTAGGTTCAACAAGATCAAGCAAAGCGGTAACCGCAAGATAAGGATAAATAATGGCAACTAAAACAAATGTGGAAAAAGGACATATGGCTCGTGCTAAAATGAGCTCTCTTCCAATCTCTACAAAGCATTCAATTGAAATTAGTCGTCACTTACGTTACAAAACTCTTAGCGAGTCTAAAAAAATCTTAGAAGATGCTGTTGCTTTAAAGAAAGCTATTCCTTTTGTACGTCACCACAGAGACTTAGGTCACAAAAAAGGTATTGGTCCGGGAAGATATGCTCCTAATGCAGCAGCTCAATTCCTTAAACTATTAAATTCAGTAGAATCAAATGCTCAAGATCTTGGTTTAGATGCTAGTAATCTAAGAATAAGAAAAATTGTTGCAAACAAAGCTTCAATTCCACAATCCGGTGGGAGAGTTCGCGGTTCACCTAAAAGAACCCACTTAGAAATTGAAGTAGAAGAATTTACTCCAAAAGAGAAAAAGAAGTTTGTTCCAAGAAAAAGAGAAGCTAAGAAAGTAGTCCCTAAGACAGAAGCTAAAGTTGGGGAAAAAACCACTGAGGTAAAGGAAGAAACTAAGGTTGAAGCCCCTGTTGCTGAAGTAAAAGAAGAATCAAAATCAGAAGAAAAAGTTGCAGGTGAAACACAATGATTGAACGAGAATTTGTAGCACAGAAAACTAAGGAATTTTACATTCGTCAGTACATTGAAGGGAAACTGAAAGGTGCTGAGATATCATCTGTCAAATTAAAGAAAATTCCTTTAGGGGAAAAAATTATTGTGGCAACCAGCAGACCTGGTTTAGTTGTAGGTTCAAAGGGGGCTAATATCAAAGCTTTAACTGCTTATTTAAAAACTCACTTTAAATTAGAGAACCCAAGAATTGAAATTGAAGAAATCAAAAACCCATTCCTTGACGCTGATGTTGTTGCATCAAGAATTGCAAGCAATTTAGAAAGATTCGGGTCTTCAAGATTCAAGGGCGCTGGACACAAGTCTATTCAAAATGTATTACGTGCTGGAGCATTAGGTATTGAAATTAAAATCTCTGGAAAAATCCCTGGTGCAAGAGCTAAAAGTTGGAGATTTTACCAAGGTTATTTGAAAAAATGTGGCGACATCTCGGTGAGTGGAGTAAGGACTGCTTACGCAAGTGCATTATTAAAAACTGGTGTTATTGGGATTCAAGTAAGAATTATGCCTAACAATATCATATTACCTGATCACATTGAAATCTTAGAAGAGCCAATCCAAGTTGAAGAAGTAAAAGATTTGGAAGAAGAAAAAGCTCCTGCTAAGGGGAAAGCAACTAAGAAAAAAGCAACAAAAAAGAAAACAGCTAAGAAAAAGGAAGAAAAAACTGAAGCCCCTAAAGTTGAGGAAAGAACTATTGAAGTAAAGGAAGGAGCCCTGGTAGTAGAAGCAGAAAAAGCAGCTGAAGGGCCAAAAGTTGAAGAATCAATTGAAGTTAAGGCAGAAGAAGCAGCTGTTGCTGAATCACAGAAATCAGAGATTTCTGGGAAGTTAGATAAAGAAACTTCTCCAACTGAAAAGAAAGCTGAAGAGGCTAAAGAAGAATGAAAATCAATAAGGAGTTAAGAGGCTTATCTGAAACCGACTTGAAAAAGAAGTTGGAAGAACTTAAAAAAGAACGCTTTAAGTTAGATTCACAGAGAAGCGCTGGAACTAGTCCAGAAAACTCAGGCAGATTACGTCAAACCAGGAAGACAATCGCTCGAATCTTAACTCTCTTAAAAATAAAAGAAAAGGAGCTGGTTGAATAAATCAATGGCTGGCGTATGTAATCAATGCGGATTACCTCAAGACCTCTGTGTCTGTGATGTGATCGTAAGAGAACAACAGAAAATTACAGTTAAGATTGAGAAGAAAAAATTTGGAAAAAAATATACTGTTGTGGGCGGCTTTGATAGTGCAGTTGACGTGGGTGATTTAGCCAAAAAACTCAAAAACAAATTTGCTTGTGGTGGCACAGGCAAAAACAGGCGAGTGGAACTCCAAGGGGATCACAAGTCTAGAATAAAAGAAGCCCTAGTTGATTTAGGGTTTTCGGTAGAAACAATTGAGCTTAAGTAAATCTTTCGCTCAAAATACACAATGAGACAAAAAATCTTTCCACATGAACTTATCGGGAAGGAAATTGTTGTAATAAATGCAACAAATCCATCTTTGCTAGATTTGGGAGGAAAAGTTGTTGATGAAACAAAAAACACTCTCGTAATTGAGTACAAGGGTGAGCAAAAAACACTGATGAAATCACAAGTTGATATCAAGGTGAAAGAAACAGACAAAATCATTGAAGGCAAAGAACTTGCCAGAAGGCCAGAGGATAGGTTAAAAGGATAAAAAAACACAAAATAAGTGCAAACTGCTTATTTGTGTATAAAAAATCAAGGAGATTTTTTAATATGACAAAACAAAAAGAAGTTTTGGGCGTAAAAGCACCAAAAGAACCAGAACAGTACGATAAAAACTGCCCCTTTTACGGAGAGTTAGCTGTGAAAAACGAAACTTTCATTGGTAAAGTTATCAAAAGGGATGCTCACGGTAGTGCAACTATTCAATGGTCACGTTTAGTAATGATTCCAAAATATGAAAGGCGTGAAATGAAAACAAGCACAATGAGGGTACATAACCCCAACAGTGTGAATGCACAAATTGGTCAAAACGTTTTAGTAGCTAGAACAAGACCAATTAGTAAATCAAAACATCACGTTATCTTAAAAGTATTAGAGGAATAGAAAAATGAAGGCTATTAAATCAAGAGTAACACGGGCATTACCCTCACAAGCACTTATCCCTGCATGTGATAATTCTGGAGCTAAAATCCTTAAAGTAGTTTCGGTTAAAGGGCATAAAACTGTAAAAGGAAGAATGCCTGCAGCAGGTGTTGGAGATTTAATCTTAGCTTCAGTAAAAAAAGGTAAACTTGACATTCGTAAAACTGTGGTTCCGGCTATTGTTGTTCGTCAGAAAAAAGAGTTCAGAAGACCTGACGGAACAAGGGTGAAATTCGAAGAAAATGCAGCAATTGTATTAAAAGATATGAAAGGAAATCCAAAAGGAACTTTAATCAAAGGTCCAATTGCTAAAGAAGTAGTTGAAAGATGGCCAGCAGTTGCAAAAATTGCAAAAATTGTAGTTTAGGTAAAGAAGAAGATGAAAGCGTTAAAAAATCAAAAAAGCAGTATTCAAGCAAGAAAACAAAGAAAAGCTCGTGCTAATGCAAGTCTCCATACTAAACAGAAGTTTGTAAGTGCACACTTAAGTTCAGAATTAAGAAAAAAACATTCACGAAGAAGTATTCAATTGAAAAAAGGCGACAAAGTAAAAGTTTTACGTGGTCAATTCAAGAAAAAAGAAGACTTAGTTGAAAAAGTTGATCTTAAAAGAGAAAAAATTTACGTAAAAGGCGTAGAATTAGTAAAAAAAGATGGAAGCAAAGTAGCTTACCCCTTAAACGCATCAAACTTAATGATCACTAGCTTAGAACTTTCTGATAAGAAAAGAAAAGCTAAGTTATCTGGTAAAAAAACAGCTAAGGCTGAAGAGAAAAAAGAAGCTCCTGCAAAAAAAGCAGCAGAGAAAAAGGAATAAGGTTATACTAAAATGAAAAATCATCTAAAAAGAATCGCGGCTCCAAGAACTTGGGGATTACTAAACAGAAAATCAGAAAAATATACTGTGAGGCCTCACGCAGGTGGACACAGTTTAGAATTTGGTTTAGCTTTAGGCGCTGTTTTAAGAGATCACTTAAGATTGGGTGCTACTTTAGCAGAAGCTCAAAAACTTTTACACAACAACGAAGTATTAGTTGATGGTGTAAGAAGAAAAGATAGAAGAGACTTAGTGGGTTTATTCGATGTTATTAGCATTCCTTCAGTATCAAAACATTTTAGAGTAGAATTAGATAATAAAGGAAGATTAGTTGTTAAAGAAATCAGTGCAGAAGAAGCGAGTAGCAAAGTTGCTCGTGTCACTGGTAAAACAATGATGGCTAAAAAGAAATTACAATTAAACTTATACGATGGTAAAAACATTGCAGCTGAAAAAGATGTAAAAGTTGGAGATTCAGTTGTACTTTCATTACCAGATTTCAAAGTTAAGAGGGTATTATCATTAAAAGAAGGGGCTAGCATTTTCCTATTAGGTGGAAAACACGCTGGTTCACACGGAAAATTAAAATCAATTGAAGGAAACACTGCCCGATATATTGACAATGAAGGTCAAGAAATTGAGACAAGTAAAAAATACCTTTATGTTGTAAACGAATAGGTTAGAAAATGAGTACAGAAAAACAAAACCCAATGAAGGAAATCAGAGTAACTAAGCTTACCCTAAATGTGGGAGCAGGTAAAAGTGAAGAAATGCTCAAAAAAGGATTAAAGCTATTAGGAAAATTATCTGATGTTAAGCCTGTGGCAACTTCAAGTAACAAAAGAATTCCTGGATGGGGATTAAGGCCTGGTCTGAAAATTGGAGCAAAAGTAACTGTACGAAAAGATGCTGAAGCATTATTAAAAAGATTACTTGAAGCTAAAAGTAATAAATTAGTTGCTAAAAACTTTGATAGAACTGGAAACTTTGCTTTCGGAATTCACGAATATATCGATATTCCTGGCTTAGAATATGATCCAGACCTAAAAATCATGGGATTAGAAGTAGCTGTTACTTTAGAAAGACCTGGTTACAGAATCAAAAAGAGAAAATTAGGAAGCAATAAAGTGGGAAAATCACAATTAATTTCAAAAGACCAAGCAATTAGCTTTGTTCAAGAAAAATTTGGTATTGAGGTAGAGGCTTAAAATGACAACTAGCGATTATAGAAAAGTATTCAAACAATTGGATAACAAACCAATTAAGAAAGCTAAATACATCAAGTTCAATAAGCCAAAAGATAGGTCTTGCGGAAAGGCACTAAAAAGTTGTAAAAACTGTGGAAGAAATGGAGCACACATTGGAAAATACTCATTAAGCTTGTGTAGACAATGTTTTAGAGATATGGCAACAAAATTAGGCTTCAAAAAGTATAATTAAGGAGATTCAAGAAAATGTTAAACGACCCAATTGCAGCGGCATTAGCAAAAATAAGTAATGCTGAAAAAGTAGGAAAAAAGGAAGTTACTATTAGGCCTGCCTCCAAACTTTTGAAACAAATCTTGACAATTATGAACGAACACAACTATCTTGGAACTTTTGAAGAAGTTCAAGATGGAAATCACGTTTTACTCAAAGTTAACTTACTTGGAAACATTAACAAATGTAATGTTATTAAACCAAGATTTTCAACAAAACAGAGTACCTTCCCTAAGTGGGAGAAAAGGTATTTACCTGCTAGAGACTTTGGTGTATTAGTAGTTTCAACTCCATTAGGAGTTATGACTCACTATGATGCTAAAGAAAAAGGAATCGGTGGGAAATTATTAGCATTTTGCTACTAGGAAGAGAAAATGAGAGAAGACATCACTAAAGAATTAACTGTACCTGAAGGAGTAACTGTAAGTTACGTAGACGGAGTTTTAACAGTTAAAGGATCACAAGGCGAAGTGAGCAAAGATCTCTTTTTCCCTACAATTGAGCTTAAAAGCGAAGCAGGAAAAATAGTATTAACTGCTAAAAATGGAAGCAAAAGAGAAAAAAGAATGGTTGGTACTTTCCAAGCACATATCAAAAACATGTTTAAAGGAGTTCAAGAAAAATTCCAATACAAATTAAAAATTTGCTCAGGTCACTTCCCTATGAACGTTGCAGTTTCAGGGAACAACTTTAGCGTGAAAAACTTCCTTGGAGAAAAACATCCAAGAGTTTTTGAAATTCCTCAAGGAGTTGCTGTTAAAGTAAACGGATCAGATGTAGAAGTAGTTGGATGTTCAAAAGAAGCAACAGGTCAAACTGCAGCTAAAATTGAGCAGTTATGTAAAATTACAAATAAAGATTTAAGAATTTTCCAAGACGGGATTTATATTACACAGAAGGCATAAAAAAATGGCAGACAGAAAAACATTAGCAGAAAAGAAAGCAGCACAAAGGAGAAAAAAACAATTTATTGTTAAAGAGTCCAAGTTTACTGCTGGTGTTAAGAAAAGATGGAGATTCCCTAGAGGAATGCACAGCCAAGTAAGACAGATGCACAAAGGAAAGCCAGCTTTGCCTAGTCCTGGATTCGGATCACCTAAAGAATTACGTGGTTTACACAGATCAGGTTTATTCCCAGTATTAGTAAAAAATGAAAGAGACCTTTTAGCTTTAGACAAAGAGAAACAAGGAATTATTATTGCAAAAGTTGGTCAAAAGAAAAAATTATCATTATTACAAAAAGCAAAAGCACTTAGTTTAGAAATCTTAAATGTAAAAGATGCTGACGCTTATACTAAAAAAGTAAGTGAAGCTTTAGCTGAACGTAAGAAAGGACGTTCAAGTAAGCAGAAATCCAAAGCTCAAAGAA
>CAYWPT010000001.1:17804-19266 GCA_964460605.1 uncultured Methanosarcinales archaeon | reverse complement strand
TCTAAGTCAAATAGGTGGAATTCAACAACAACAAGCTCAAAGAACAGCTGATGCTAAAAAGGTAGAAAAAGAAGCTGAAAAGAAAGCTAAAGAAGATGCTTTGCGTAAAGCAGAAGACAAATCAGAATCAAAAGAAGCTGAAGTAAAGGCTGAAGAAAAAAAGGAATCTCCTAAAAAAGAGGAAGCTAAGAAAGAATGAGAAGCAAAAAACGATTAGCAGCTAGTATTTTAAAGGTTTCACATAAGAAGATTAGATTTTCAGGTGATGCACTCGATGATATTAAGAAAGCTATTACAAGAGCAGATATCCGAGGATTAATTGCTATTGGTAAAATCGAAAAAACTAAACCTAATTATCAATCCAAAGCTCGTGCTAGAAAAACTGCAGCACAGAAAAGAAAAGGAAGACAAAAAGGGCGTGGAAGCAAAGGGGGTAAAAAACATTCAGTTGTTAAGAAAAAGGCTGTTTGGATGACCAAGATCAGAGTTCAACGTGCTTTTATTAAAGAATTACGAGAAAAAGGATTAATAACAGCTAAAGACTACAGAACTCTTTACAGAAAGAGTAAAGGTGGTTACTTTAGAAATAAAAGACACATTAAATTATTTTTAACTGAACAAAAAATGATACAAAAGGCTAAGAAGGAATAAAATGGCAAACAAAAAAGCAAAAATAGTTTTGTACAGAAGAAAAAGAGAACAGAAGACTAATTATAGAAAACGTTTACGTCTTTTAGAATCAGGAAAACTTCGTTTAACTTTTAGGACTTCAAACACTAAGTTTTTAGCACAAGTAGTATCATTTGATACTTCAGGAGATAAAATTATTGTGGGGGTAGACTCAAGTGCTTTGAAAAAGAACGGTTGGAATTATTCATCCAAGAATTTCCCTGCAGCTTACTTAACTGGTTTATTATTGGCTCAAAAAGCTAAGAGAAATGGAGTTAAAGAAGAATTAATCTTAGACACTGGTTTAGAAAGTCCTTCACAAAAAGGTAAAACTTTTGCTTTCCTTAAAGGAGTATTAGATGGCGGATTAGAAGTTCGTCATGGAAGTGAAGATATTTTCCCTGAAGAAGAAAAAATGAGTGGAAAAGCAATTCAAGAATATGCAAGTTCATTAAAATCAGAAAATCCTGAAGCATTTAAGAAAAGATTTTCAAAAAATCTTAAAGAAAATGCAGACCCAACACAAATGCAATCTGTATTTGAAAAAGTAAAACAAAGTTTATTGGCATAATTATAGAAGATGGCAGAAAGAAGACAAAGAAGAAATAACCGGAACAATCGAAATCAACGAGATAGAGAACCTGTTGACGTTCGTGAAAATTGGACTCCTGTAACTGAATTAGGTAAGAAAGTTAAAGCTGGAGAAATTACAGATATCGAAGATATCTTCAAAAGCGGTCAAAGAATTATGGAACCAGAAATTGTAGATGTTTTACTGCCAGGATTAAAATCA
>CAYWPT010000001.1:0-17794 GCA_964460605.1 uncultured Methanosarcinales archaeon | reverse complement strand
TCTTTTACCTGATTTAGAAGAAGATTTATTATTAATTGGTCAAGCTAAAGGTAAGTTCGGTGGTGGACAGAGAAGAATCTTTAGACAAACCCAAAAGAAAACTAGAGAAGGTAATAGAATTAAATTTGCAACCTGTGCTTTAGTTGGTAACGAAAACGGTTATGTGGGTCTTGCTTTTGGTAAAAGTAAAGAAACTGTACCTGCCCGTGATAAATCAAAAAGAAAAGCAAAATTAAACTTAATTAAAATTCGAAGAGGATGTGGGTCTTGGGAGGGTGTAGCTGATGGAAATAGTATTCCTTTTGCTGTAACAGGTAAATGTGGATCAGTTGAAGTAAAACTTATGCCAGCCCCTCAAGGAACAGGTCTTTGTATTGAAAAAGAATGTGCTAAAATTTTAGCAGCTGCAGGTATCAAAGATGTTTGGTCTAAAACAAGAGGTCAAACAAAAACTAAAGTAAACTTAGTAAAAGCCTGCTTTGATGCTTTGAAAAATTTGAGCGATATGAAAGTTCAAGAAACTCATGTAGCAAAATTAGGATTAGAAGAGGGTAAATTACAAGCATAAAATGGCAGAAGAAACCCAATCACACAGTAGCGAAGCAACTGGTGCCAAGCCAGGGGCTCCGGCACCAAAAATTGAACAAAAAACTGAAGCTCCTAAGGCGGCAAAAGCTCAAGCAAAAGTTCCAGCTAAAAACTCTGGAAAAATTGTAGTAGTATTAGTTCGTGGTTTAGTTGAAGTAAGACAAACTGTAAGAGATACTTTAGCTTTAATGAAATTAAGCAGAGTAAATCAAGCTGTTGTTGTTAGTGATTCAGCTATCACAAGAGGAATGCTACAAAAAGCTAAGGATTACATTACTTGGGGAACTATAGATGATGCAACTTTCAAAGCAATGGTAGAATCAAAAGGCGAAGAATTCCAAGGAAGAACTCAAGATTCAAAAGGAAAATACACTTATAATAAATTTTTAGAAGTTAACGGTAAAAAATATAAGAAAACTTTTAGATTAAACCCACCTAAAAAAGGATTTGGAAGAAAAGGAATCAAAATGCCTTTCAAAAATGGTGGAGCTTTAGGTAATAGACAAGAAAAAATTAACGATTTAGTTAAAAGGATGTTATAATGGTAGTTAATAGAAGAAAAAAAGTAACTAAGTACAGATCTCACACAACCCATGGTGGTGGCCACAGAAAGAAAAGACGTGGTGCAGGTAGCCGTGGAGGTAGAGGTAATGCTGGTTCAGGAAAAAGAGCTGGACAAAAAGTTGCTGGTCTAAAAAACCATAAATTAGGAAGAAGCGGATTCAACGCACACTCTAGAACTAAAATTAAAGCTATCAACTTATCATACTTTACTCCTGAAAAACTTGAAAAATTAGTTGCTACTGGTAAAGCAAGCAAAGAAGGAGATCTTTATGTTGTAGATTTCAAAAAACTAGGCTTTAACAAATTGTTAGGTGCTGGTGTAATCAAATCAAAATTACGTGTTTCTGTAACACATCTGAGTAAAATTGCAGAAGAAAAGATTAAAAATGCAGGTGGAATTGTAGAGGGTGTTGCTCAAGAAGCTGCACAAGAAGCAGTTCCTGAAGCAAGCGCAGAGGAATAATTTTGCATTAAATATTGAGGATCCACTACTATGTCCATTTTCCAAAGACTTATTGCCTTATTTCCAGAAGTAAAAGGCCCAGTTCAAAAGAAACTTCCATTTAAGGAGAAATTAAAATGGACAGGAATCATTCTTGTAATTTTTTATATTTTAGGTTTAATTCCATTATATGGTCTTGGACAAAACTCATTACAACAATTTGAGTTCTTAAGTATTATTCTTGGTGCAAGTTTTGGTAGTATCATCTCATTAGGGATCGGTCCGATTGTAACTGCATCCATTGTATTACAGCTATTGAGCGGTACTGGAATATTAAATTTAGATTTAACAGGTCCTGAAGGAAGACAAAAGTTCCAAGGGATCCAGAAATTATTGTCGGTATTCTTCATTGTATTTGAAGGAGGAATTTACGTATTTATGGGTGGTCTAGCTCCTAGTGCAGCTTTACTTGGAACACCCCTTTACTTTCAATTTCAAATCTTATTAGTGATTCAACTTATCATGGGTGGGACTTTAATCTTATTCATGGATGAAGTAATTAGTAAATGGGGTTTTGGATCAGGTGTAAGTTTATTCATTGCAGCTGGCGTAGGACAACAAGTCTTTATCAGAGCCTTTAACTTTTTACCATCGCCTACTAACCCAGACGTTGCAGCTGGAGCAATTCCGAGCTTTTTCCAGTTCTTATCAACTGGAGATGTAACTAGTGCAGGATTGCAATTAGCAGCAGTAATTTCAACTTTAGTAGTATTCGCTGTTTGTGTATACGGACAGTCAATGAAGGTAGAAATTCCATTATCTTTTGGAAGAATTAGAGGACATTCATTTAGATGGCCATTAAACTTCTTTTATACTTCAAACATTCCGGTTATCTTAGTAGCAGCTTTAATTGCTAACATTCAATTGATTGCTACTTTATTGGAAAACTTAGGTATGCCAATTTTAGGAAGCTTTTCTGGTGGAGCACCAATTAGTGGATTTGTGTATTGGGTCTCAGCACCTGATATTCCTAGATTAATCTTAACAGGAGCTTTATCTGGAGATAATATTGTTCAAGCTGTTATTTATACATTAATTATGATGATTGGTTCAGTAATCTTTAGTATCTTTTGGATGCAGACCGCAAACATGGATGCAGCTTCACAAGCGAAACAAATTATGGCTTCTGGATTACAAATTCCAGGGTTTAGAAGAGATGAAAGAGTTCTTGAAAGGGTTCTTAGTAGATACATTTGGCCACTCACCATTGTTGGTGGTGCAGCAGTTGGATTATTAGCGGCTTTAGCAGATTTAACTGGCGCTTTATCACAAGGAACTGGTATTTTATTAGCAGTAATGATTGTATACAAATTATATGAAGAAATTGCTAAACAGCATATGATGGATATGCATCCTGCTATGAAGAAATTCATGAAGTAGGCCTTACTTTAGAAAGACATAAACTTTATAAATAAATTCTAACGAGAAAGAGATATGGCATTTTTAGATCCAATTTTGAACCCGATTTTGAATCCTTTACTTAACTTTAGTCCATTTTGGGGAATTATTATCATCACATTCTTAGTTTCATTATTTATTTCATTTATCTATAAATTGATGACAGATCAAACAAAGATGAAAGAGATGAAGCAGAAACAAAAAGACTTTCAAAAACAAATGAAAGAGCTTAAAGATAATCCTGAGCAAATGATGGCTCTACAAAAAGAAGCTATGGGTTCCAATATGGAATACATGAAAGCTTCATTAAAACCAACTTTGGTTACCTTTATCCCAATCATTTTATTGTTTGGTTGGATGACTGCTAATTTAGCATACGAACCAATTTTTCCAGGTGAAACATTTAGTTTGACTGCAACTTTTGCTGATGGTATTTCAGGAGATGCAGAATTAATTATTGATGATACAAGCTCATTTAGTCCAGGTACTGAAGCAATACAAACTATTGCTGCTCAGCAAGCTTCATGGAGTATTAAAAGTGATGCAGGAACACATGATATTACTGTGAAAGTTGGAGATATCGAAGAGACTCGTCAAGTATTAATCACAACTGATTTAGATTATTTACCAATGGAAGAGACTTTTTCACACTCAGATATTGCTAAAATTGATATTAATTATAAGAAATTGAGACCTGCTGGAGAATTTGCTTTATTTGGATGGCAACCAGGATGGCTTGGATGGTACATTATCTTTTCATTAGTCTTTAGTCTTGGAATTAGAAGAGTTATGGGATTGCACTAATTTAAGCATAATCTTTATATAAGAATCACATAAATACACATTAACTCCCTAGTGGAGTGGATTTGGAGGCAACTCGGTCCAGAAGATCAAAATTCTGACCTAGTTTTTCCATATAATATAAGGTGAAAAAACAATGCAAAATAAGCATGAAAAGCTTATTTGCATATAAAAAATAGCAAGGAGATTTTTTAATATGCCAACTGGAAAACATAAATCAAGAACTTTACGAAGAGTTTTCGTTAAAACTCCCGGAAGTAGAGTCGTAAAACATTTTAGAAGAAGAAAACCCTCTAAAGCATCTTGTGGTGGTTGTGGTAGCGAGCTAAAAGCTGTACCTAAACAAGTACCTAGTAAGATGAAGAACATGCCAAAGACTGCTAAGCGTCCTCAAAGACCCTTTGGTGGAGTATTATGCTCTAGATGTATGCGTTTAGTTATGAAAGAACAAGCGAGGGAAGAACAATGAAAATGAAACATTTTCAAGCATTTCACAGGGGTGAAACACAATGAGTATCTTTAGCGTAGGAAGAGTTTGTGTTAAACTCGCAGGAAGAGACGCAGGAAAAAAATGCGTTGTCGTTGAGCAAGTTGACGACATGTTTGTTGTAGTAGATGGTGCAACAAGAAGAAGAAAAGTGAACGTTAAACACTTAGAACCTTTAGCAAAAACTGTTGATATTAAAGCTAAGGCTAGTACAGCAGATGTTGCAAAAGCATTAGGTATCGAAGTTAAAGCTACTAAGCCTAAAAAAGCTGGAGAGAGACCCCGAAAGCAAAGGAAAGTTAAAGCTAAAAAGGCTAAACCTGCTAAGAAAGAAGCAGCACAAAGTAGCAAAGCTACTAGTGCGGAGTCAAAGACTCCTGCTCCAAAAGCTGAGAAAAAGCCAGCTAAAAAGGAAGTGCCTAAAAAAGAAGCTGAAAATGAAGAAGTAGCTAAGACAGAAGCTCCTAAGGCTGAAAAAGATCAAGAAGTCTATAAAGCATAAGCTTTTATTCTTTTTTTATTTTTATTTTATATCATGGGAAAAAAACTAAACCTTTTACAAGCTTTGAAGCGAAGCGGATTGTTCGATAACAAACACGATTTGATTAAAGCTGTGAGTAAAGGGAAAATCTCAGTTGGTGGAAAGGTAACTACTACAATTAGATTAGAGTTTAACCCAAACACTAGAAAAATTGAGTATGAAGGAAAATTAGTAAAATTACAACCTTTAAAGTATTTTGTTCTAAATAAAGCAAAGAATAGCACATGTCAAAAAGGTGAAGAAACACGTTATGTTGTGGATTTAATGAATGTTGATAAAAAATTAAAAAATTCTTTATTTCCTGTTGGAAGATTAGATGTTCAGACTCGTGGTTTGTTAATTATAACAAACGATGGTGATTTTGCTCATAAAGTATCAAGTCCTAGAAAAAGGATTGTGAAAACTTATATTGCTGAGACAAGAGATGAAGTAAGTGATGATCAAATTAATTTACTCAAAGATGGTGTTATGATTAAACTAGATGAAGAAAAAGATTATTTTACTCTACCACCTGTTGAAGTAAAACAACTAACTTTTAAAAAAGTTCTTTTAAGTATTACTGAAGGTAAAAAAAGACAAGTGCGTAAAATGCTTGAATCTGTTGATAACCAAGTTACTAATTTACAAAGGGTTTCTATTGGTGATTTAGATCTTAATGATTTGAATATCAACGAAGGTGATTGGGAAGAACTTGATGGTGAACGTGTGAAAAAGCTTGTTCTTGGCCAGTAAATTTGCTTGATGCTCAAAAGTTTCAATAAACTGGGAATCAGAGATTTCCGTTCATTCCTAGCTTATAAAATGCAAAATAAGCTAGGAATAAGTTTAAATAGAAGTCTAAATATGTTTTCTTGTGATTATCAATGAGTCAAAAAGATGCATCTTTTCATAGGTTAGAGCTTGAAATTCTAAAAAATAAGGAACTTATGAATAAACTAAGTAAGGGAGAAACTTTCTTTGAAGTAAGCAAAGGTCTATTAATGCTTGAAGAGAGAGGGTTTGTAGATATTCAAAAAACCGAGAAAAAAATAATCAAAACAAACGACTTAGGAAACGAATCTCTTGAAGGAGACCTTCCTCAAATTAAATTTCTAAAAGCAATTATTTCTGGGCCAAAGAAAATGTCAGAACTTGGCTTAGAAAAAGATGAGTTTTCATTTTCATTAGGATCACTCAAAAAAGAAGGATTAGTTGAGATTAAAAAAGAAGAAGAATTAACCTTTACGGCAAGTGATAAAGCTCAAAGTTATTTAGATTCATTTACAAACCCTTTAGAAGAATTTAAAGAAGGTATTGAAGAAAGTAATCTCAGTGATGAACAAAAGAACATCAAAAAACAATACAAAAACTTTTTAGAAATTAATACTAAAAAAGAATATCATATCACATTAAACGATAAAGGAAAAAATGTAGACTTAAAAGATCAAGAAAATGTTATTGAAGCATTAACAACTGATATGCTCAAAACTGCTTCTTGGAAAAATAAGTCATTTAGATCTTATGATGTAGCTTTAGATGTTCCATTTACAAACATTGCACGAAGACATCCAATGCTTGAGGCAAATAATATCTTAAGAGACGTATTCATTGAAATGGGTTTTCAGGAAATGAAAGGTCCTATGGTTGAGATGGCTTTCTGGAACATGGATGTTATGTGGATTCCTCAAGATCATCCAGCAAGAGACGAACAAGATACTTTCTATTTGGAAGGACATGGAAAAGCTCCAAGAGATTTAATGGAGAAATACAAAGCAATGCATGAAGATGGTCTTAAAAGAACACATACAAAAAAAGGCGATTGGTCAGAAGAAATCACACAAAGAAAATTATTGAGAACACATTCAACTTCAACTACTTTTAGAACCTTAGCTCGTTTAGCTAAAGAAGCACAAGAGCAAGGTTTAGATGATATTCCAAACGGGAAATATTTCTATGTAGCTAATGTTTTCAGAAACGAAGCTGTCGACGCTACTCATTTAGCTGAGTTCTACCAAGCTGAAGGATTTATTGTTGGAGATAATTTGAGTTTAGCAGATTTAATGGGTTTTGTCAAAGAATATTATGCTAAATTAGGAGTAACTAAGATTCGATTTAAACCTACTTTCAATCCTTATACAGAACCGAGTATGGAAGCACATTATTATGATGAGAAAATGAAAAAGTGGTATGCTTTAATCAATTCAGGAATCTTTAGACAAGAAACTCTCAAACCATTAGGGATTAATAAAACAATTATTGCTTGGGGGATGGGAGCATCACGTCTTGCAGCATTATTAGCTAAAAGAGATTCAATGAGAGATATCACTGGTGCTACTTGTGATTTTAAGTGGCTTAAAGAAAGGGAAATGATGACGAGGAATATTGTAAGATAAAATGGTTTACGTTTACGCAAAACAATCGGAACTGAACAAGTACATTGGAGAAAAGCTCTCAGTAGAAGATATTAAAGATACTTTGATGGACTTAGGAATGGATGTAAAAGGTGAAACAGATGAAACTAATCCAGAATTAAAGATTGAAATCACTGCAGAAAAGATTGATTTGGTAAGCAAAGTTGGGATTGCTCGTGCTATCAAATATTATCGTGGTATTACAACTGAATTTCCAAGTTATACTTTAGGTCCAGCAAAAGAAAAAGTTATTGCTAAAAAATCTTCTAAAGATGCAAGACATGCAACTGTTGCCGTTATTTTAAGAAATTTTAAACTCGATGAAGAAAAATTATTAGAAATTATTGATATTCAAGAAAAAATGCATGCTTCTTTTGGAAGAAATAGGAAAAAAGCTTCAATTGGTATTTATCCTTTAGAGAAAATTCAATTTCCAGTGACTTACGGTTTTGAAAAACCTGAAGATATTGTTTTCAAAGCTTTAGATATGGATAAAGAACTTAATGGGAAAGAAATTCTTGAACAACACGATAAAGGAAGAAAATATGCACATTTGTTAGAAGGACAAAAGTTATTCCCTATATTTAGAGATTCACGTGGACATGTATTGAGTATGCCACCAATTATCAACTCAGAAGAGATGGGAAAGGTAACAATTAATGATACTGATTTATTTTTAGAAGTTTCTGGTAAAAATTTACACCATTTAGACTTAATTTTGAAAGTTTTAGTAACTACTTTTATTGAAATGGGCGCTCAAGCAGAAGCTGTAACTGTTGAGTATGAAGATACAGATGATTATGTCTTTAGTTTAGAGCCTCAAGAAGATACCTTAAGTTTAGGTTTTATTAACAAATTAATAGGTATCTCCATTAAAGAAAATGTAGCAAAAGAACTCTTACAAAAAATGATGTATGGAGTAAAATCTGCAAAGTATGGTGAATTGATTGTAGAAATTCCTGCTTTTAGAGGAGATGTTTGGCATGATGTTGATATTGCAGATGATGTAGCACGTGCATATGGTTATAATAATATTGTACCACGATTCCCTGGCATTGCAACAGTGGGTAAACAATTACCTTACTCAGCATTCAGAGATAGAGTTACACAAACTATTGTTAATTTAGGATTTTTGGAACTGTATACTTACATTCTCAGTTCAAGTCAAGAACAGTATACTATGATGAATAAGGAAGTTGAAGAAGGAAAATTCTTACGTTTAATTGATAGCACTGATGAAGGGATTAATATGTGTCGAACTTGGATTATTCCTGAGTTATTGAAATCACTTCGTATTAATAGGAAGAACAAATACCCACAAAAAGTATTTGAAAACGGTTTTACTCTTCAGGTATCTGATTCAGGTGATGTTGGCGCTAGAGATGAAGCGCATGTTGCAGTAGCTCTAGCAGATCCGAAAACAAATTATACTCATATCAAAGGAGCATTAGATGCTTTTGCTACATTGAGTGGCTTTAATTTAGAATTTAAAGATGCTCACTATTCTTCTTTTATTGAAGGCCGTGTTGCTGAAATCTTTTTCAAAGGAGAATCTGTTGGAGTGATTGGTGAAATACACCCACAAGTTTTAGAAAATTATAGTCTATTGGTACCAGTAGCTGCTTTTGAATTAAATTTAGAAAAGATTTGGGAGTTATCTCACAACTAATTCTTTCCAGCCAGTTTCTTTATCAAATTCTCTAGAAAACTGTAACTTCTCTGTAAGTCCGAGAACAATTTCCGCAGTAGTTAAAACAGTCGCTTCTTTCAAATGTCCACTAATTGTTTTTCCTTTACTATCTCCTAAAGAGATATGTGTGTGGCAACCATCTTGAGATAAAGTTCCTACTAAAGAAACTATTTCAAATGGACCTTTAAGAGTTTCTTTCCCATTATTTGCATATCTAATATCCATGGAACTCAAAGATTCAAGCCCAGTTATATAAATCCACCTTTAATCTGCTTTTCTTTAGCAATATTTTTGAGAGTTTGCTTAATCTTTTGACCTGGTTTTAATCTGAGTGTAAGAGTTTTCATAGAATAAGTTAAAATTAGCTAAAATATAAAGAAATGTAATAAGAAAAATAGAGAATAAAAAAACTATTTCAAAGTGTTCCAAACAGAATCAAACATCCCGTCCATACTTTGAGCAAAATAAGGTGTTTTTACCCAAATTCCTAAATCATAGCTTGGATGAACTTCCGCATCGTCTAACATCATAAACATCAAGTCATTACCATCAACGTTCATAAACCTTGAATTAATTTTCTTATTATGTTTAACTTCAGCAACACCTTTTAATGATTCAACAGTAGCTTTGTTTTCTTTGGTAATAGGAGCTGCAATTCTAATTTTTACTCCACGCTTTTTAGCTTTCTCTAAACTTGGACGTAATCCGTCAGCTTTTCTTAAGAAACCTTTTTCTGTGGTCATAATGTTAATAGAATTTTTTGCACCTTTAATCATAAAATCTAAATGATTGTATAGATTGTGTCTACCTTTTAATGAACCACTCATATCTGTAGGGTCAACCATTGCAATACCATTGGTATGTAACGATTCTAATTCACCAAGAATTTCAGAATTTTTAATAGAATCTAATCTTTTAACCTTTTCTTGAGCATTCATGTGCATGTTTTTCTTTACTCTGTCTACAACTTCGCTAGGAGGGATTGCAATGTATTTGATCGGTTTTCCAGTCTTCATTACAACAAAACCTTTCTTCTCTAAACTTTCTAGAACATCGTAAGAACGGGATCTTGGAACATTTGCTATATCTGACAATTCACCTGCCGTTGACACTCCTCTACTCAATAGAGCTACCCATAGCTTAACCTCGTATAAATTAAGATCAAAGTACCTTCTTAAGTCTGCTAATAAATCATCTTTAACTATCATTTTCCTCAAAACCTCCTTTTTAGTTTGTAACTCTTAACAAAAGTGAACTAGTGTTACTGACTTGTGAGTAAATAATTTATTCTAGTATTAAAAGCTTGTGGTTTTGCAAAATCCTAATTAGGAAATTAATGGAATAACCTATAAGAGAAGTGTTAACTGCAATTTATTTTTTACAATTTATACCTAGTAATCCCAGCAATTCCGCCAAGGCCATCTATTTTCTTTCCAGACTCATGGTCACTAGAAATGATGTGTACATCTCCTTTTAAATTATCAACAGATTTTAATTGTTCATCTAATTCTTGATAATTCTCTGCTTCTTTTTCAGTATAAATAAATTTATCAGTACAAATTAATTTAGATATTGCACCAGAATCAATTGCTATTTTAACCTCTTTTTTACCATACACAGCTAAACCTTCCTTTGAAATCTCTTTTAATAACTCAGCAACTAACAAAGATTCTTGTCTATTTCTACTCTGTTTTAATATCTCTTTTAACTCTGGCCTTTTCATAATTTCATCTAAAGCAACATTTTTTGCAGAAGAGCAAGTAGCAAGAGTTATCTTCTTCTTTAAAGTATCATCTTTTATTAGTTTGTATAAATCTTCTTTGTAGAATGCAGGTGATGCTACAATTATGTTTTCTGGATGATGTCTTGAAGCATAGGTTTCCACGCCCTTGATAATATCTTGATAGAAAGTACTCTTTTTAGCATCAACATCACCTTTTTTAGGCAAATCGCTTTTTACCTTAGCTAATATTTTGAATCCAAACTTTTGTGAAAGTGCAAATAAAACTTCTTCTCTATCAAAGACACATATTAAGAATGTATAAGATTTTTCAGCAGATTCTTTTAATTTTTCTTTTTGATATTTTGGCCAGTTAACTTTTTTGATACTGAACTCACCTCCTTCACCTAAAGAAATGTTTTGATAACTTCCTTTTGGAAAATCTTCAGGTCCCTCTAAGATTTTACCATTAATACGTACGATACCATTTTCTGGCAAATATTCTACTTTTTCTGCTTCAATACTCAAAGTCACTTTTTTCTTAGTAACTTTTGCATTTTCTCCATCACCAATTCTTACTTTTCTTGTTGCAGTCCCCTTCACAGTATCTCCAGGATCTACTAAATGGCTTAAGTACCAGAGATCATCTGTATCTTCAATTCTCATGAAGACTCGTCCAAGTTTGTAATCTTCTTTGATGATGTGCATGGACTAAAGAAAAGTTATTGTAGTTAAAAAGATTCTCCTTCCTTATAATGCATTTCTTTTTTCTAAAAGTTTGTGAACTATAATTGTCCCAACTAAACCGATTATTACATCAAAGATAGAATTCAAGACTGGTTATAGTAAAGCAGCTCCCTTTGGAGCAAGAAAAAGGTTTTCAAAGATTTCAAATAAAACCAGTAAAACTACAATGATGTCTTTTCTTCTAATAAATAATCCTAAAAGAATTCCTGACATAAAGTGTGGCAGAGTCCAAATATCAATTTTGAAATATCCTAAATCTATAACATCATAAGTTAATATATCCAGAACTTCTTGTGGAAAATAAAAAAATCTTATGAAATCAATGAGTGACATTCAAGGAAAAAACATTTTTGTATTTAATAATCTATTGTGGGTCTGCATATTCTAAATAAGTAATATTTATATACTAAAGAAATCTAATTTAAGTCAAAGAGGCTTAGCGATGTTAAAGATTTTTTCAGGAAAAAAAGCACAGGCTGCAGCGGCAGCGACACTTCTTGCAATTATTGCTGCTTCTCTAATCATGTTTGTCTTATTTGTAAACCCAGATGATAGGGCAGAAATTCTTGGTGATGATACAATTTCAGAAATTGATGATGAGAGAAGAATCATTGAAGAAGTATTATTAGAAGAAACACCAGGAAGAATTGAATATCTAGAATTAGAGGAAATTGAACACAATTTAGCATCAGTCAGGGTCTATACGAAAACGGAGAGTAAGGAATTGTATGGAAAAAATTCATTGTCCATTAAAAATGGTTTATTCTCAAACGATGAAAGCGAGTTTGACTTTACTATCCAAGACTTAGATGAAACAAAAGATTTACTCCTAACTTTTCATGTAGATGAATCTCAAGGAAGTGTACAAATTTATTTCAATGGCGAAGAATTATTTAACAAAGCTGTTGATGCAGGAGAAAATCCAGCAATTGAAATTCCAGATTATTTGTTAGAGAAAACAAACACTATTTTAATTAAATCAAATTCACCCGGTTTAGCTATTTGGAAAACAAACTATATTGACCTTGAAGATTTAAAAATTATTGCAGAAGTAACAGATACAAGATTCCAAAAAGCAAAAAACACATTTTTAGTATCAGAAACAGAATATAACAATTTAGAATCTTTAGAATTAAGATTCCAGCCAGATTGTGATTATGATCATGTGGGAAGACTAATTATTGAAATAAATGGAAGAACTGTATATGCTGGAGTTCCTGACTGTGGTTTAGAATTTGTGCCTTCAGAATTTGCAATTGATATTGTAAACCTTGGAGAAAATGAAATTACTTTTTATACTGAGGGTGGTGAATATGAACTATCACACATTAGAGTTATTTCAACTTTAGAAGAAATTGAGTATCCTACTTACTATTTTGAATTAGATCACGAAGAGTTTGAATCTATCGGCGATGATGAATTCTTTGTTGAAGCAACTATTGAATTTACTGATGATACAAATGTGAAACAAGGTCATATTAATGTGAATGGTCATAAAAGTCACTTTGATACAAGGGAGTTAAGTGAAGGTATTGAAATCAGCAGTGATGTTGTACAAGGTAATAATGCAATTAGGTTAGTTCCTGGGAACACTCTAGAAGTTCGTGAGTTTATTGTTGAATTAGTTGAAGAGTAAATTTTCTTTATTAGCAACCTTTTTATATCTTAATTCATTTAGTTTCTAGTATAGTATTGTATAAAGAGAAGAGATGATGGTAGATATTACTAGTTTTGATGCTAAAGAAATGCATGCACGTTTGCAAACGTACCAAAAAAAGAAGGATAAAAAGTTTGATAAAAGGTGTTTAAAACATTTAGCTAATTCTAATATCATTGAAGAAAACGAAGAGGAAGAAGAGCCTAGTTTCCTAGCTACAACAATCCCTGAAGGTTATGATCAAGCTCTAAATAAAGCAGAGGAAGAAAAGGCTGCCGCTGAGGCTGCAAAAGAAGCTCCAGTTGAAGAAGTAAAAGCAGAAGAACCTGCTCCTGCAGTTGAAGAAAAGAAAGAAGAAAAAGTAGAGGAAGAAAAAGCTGAAGAAAGAGAGAGGACCCACAATGTGCAGACATTAAACCTGAATGTAGCAAAGCAAGAACAAAGATCAAAAAATGATTCTGAATCTGCGGGCATTAGTCCAAATGGTGCACTTATATTATTCGTTCTTGGTATTGGCTTTTGGTGGTTGAAATCTACAGGTATTGCTTCTGAGAGTCTTCTTATAGGTATTTCAACTATTTTATTTCTTTACTCTTGCGGTCTTTTCTTGTATGATAAAAAAGCAGGTTGGGTAACAGTAATTGCTTTTTCCATTTGGGGTTTTCTTTACGGCTTTGTTTTAGATGGTCCTGTTTTGATGGTATCATTTTTTGTAGCAGTAGCATTAACTTCTGCCTTTGGAATCTATACGCATTCACTAAAAGATACCCTTATTGGTGGGGTTCCTATTATTCTCTTCTTCTTATCATTTGATGCATTAATGTTATTACCAGATTACATCCCATTTGTTAGTTATTCGGTAGCTTTTGCATCAGTGGTACTTAACATTCCTTGGTACTCATTATTCTCAATCGCTTTTCTAGATACTGGTGGGAAGGGCCTTTTTGTATTTTTCAAATCAATTGCTTGGTTGTGTTTTGTTCTTCTTTTAGTCGGAGCATTTGTTCCAAACCAAGGTTTCTCAGCAGATGCAGCTATTGATTTAGAACTCATCGCTTCCCAAGGTCAAGAGTATAGAAATAAATATGGTGACACACCAAACCCAGCATACCTGCAAGCAAGTTGTATGATAAAATCTATTCATGGTATTTTTGCTGGAAAAACAATAGATACAAATGAATGTGTTCGTAATGCACAGGTAGAAAGAGAAGTTGCTTTCTATTGTGAAGAACGTTATGATAAAGAAAGTTCAAACTATGCAACTTGTATTGAAGATGAAACTCAATTGAGAAATAACGAAGCATTTGCTTCGGGGAGTCTTGATAGAGATATTGTAGAAGAAACTTCTGCAGAATTTGTTGTCGATAGAGCAACATTTCCTAGTAAAACTACAAAAAGAGAAGGACAAGAAAGCAGATTCCCAATGACTTTAGAAATTGAAAATCCTTTTGAAAGAGATTTAGAAGTTTCAGTTTCTTGTAATTTTAGGAAAGGTGTTGGTAGTGCTGCTGAATCAATGCCTGGAATTATTTTAGGTGACAGTAGTTTTAGTTTTACTAAAAAATCTGATACTATCAGTAGAATTTGCGTAACTCCCGAATTTAATAATGAAGGAGAACTAGCAGAATTTGATGGTTCGTATAGGATAGAATTCTTAGCGGAATTCAAAGGTTTAGAAACTAAGTCTCAGTTAACAAGAATGTTTGTGAGTGGTTTAGATAGTGATGACCCATTATTGGCTTCAGTTAAAAGGCAATCTTTCCCAGATGGTGGATCTTATAGTTCAAGCCCTGATGAGTTTGCGCGAGTAAACTTTGCTTTTGGTGAACCAGAAACAAATATTGTTATTGAAGAAGATGATTTTATCAATTTAGTTGTAAGTTTGGAAAACCTTAAACAGGGAAGAATTTCAAACGCTAACTTTTATGAGATTGATCTCTTAGGAGACTTATTTGTGAGTGAAGGTGATTTTACTTGCACTTTTGCAGGTGAAGGTGAAATAGCATTACCTGTTACTACTAGTGCTTCTAAGCTAATTCCAGTAACAAGTTGTCAATTAGAACTTGATCAAAATATGATTAATAAAATGCGTGATCAAGAGCTTGTCATTGCGTCTTATGATGCGATATTTAATTATGATTATGAGTTAAGCCATGAAGAGTCTGTAACTTTTAATTTACTCAAGGAAGAATCTGAAGAAGAGGTAGTAGTATCATGAGAAAAATAATTTTATTCGTACTTATTGTATCCTTATTACTAGTTTCTTGCGGTGGGGAAGAAAGAAGCTCAGGAGAAGTAGCAGAAATTGATTATAAGCAAGGAAGTGATGGAATACAAATTGAATTTTTAGAAAACCTTCCCCCTAAAACTCTGTTCGAAGAATCAAGTTCAACTATTGCTGCACGTATTGTTAATGTAGGTGCTTATGATGCAAGAAGTACTGAGGTTACTGTAATCGGTTTAGACCAATCTAAAGTTGAGGTTTTAGAGGCAAAGAAGTCTACTGCTCCATTAATGGAAGGAAAATCTTTAGAAAACCCAGCGGGTGATCAAGAGATACTTAATTTTCCTATACAAGTAAAACAGATAACAGATGGTGCTGATGAAGAAGAAATGAGCTATACGGTAAGAGCAAATTATCTTTATACTAACGAATTGGTGGATACTGTTTGTATAAATCCATCACCTTACAACACTTTTGATTCTGGTTGTGATGCTCCCCAACAAAAAACTTATCATGGACAAGGTTCACCTTTAGCAGTAACTAAGGTCGAGCAAGTAACTAATACTGGATCAGAGAGCGAATTGCGTTTTACCTTTACTTTAACAAATAGGGGTAATGGTCAAGCTAAATCTGCAACCTTCAGACAAGCAACTTTAGGTGGCACTCCTTTAAGCTGTTCATTTAAAGAAACAGGTACAAGTACTTTAACTATTGATGAAGAAGAAGATATATTATTAGTCTGTAAAAAAACTCTAGGTACCACTAGTTCTTATGAAACTTCATTGTTTGTGCAGTATGATTATCGTTACGAAACTTTTGAAGAAGAGAGTTTTAGGGTTTTAAGTTAGCTTAGCTTGTAAAAAACTTTATATACTAAGTTTTCTTCTTGAAGATTATGAGGTTGAAGAGATTTCTATTGATAACAGCAGTATTAATGCTATCAGTTCTCTTCTCTGCGTGTCAAGGAGATGTTTCACAAGGTGAAAGACCAACAGATACTGCAACAGCTTTAGCACAAGTACAATCAGGGACACAAGGTGTGCGAGCAAAGTTTGTACAAAATTATCCTCCAAATACTTTGTATGATATCAATGATTTTGTAGCTTTAATTGAAGTTACTAATAAGGGTGCGACAACAGTTAATCCGGGACAATGTTTCTTACAAGTAACTGGCTTTGATCCAGGAATCATAACTGGAATTAATTATATTCAAGGTTGTGGTATTGTAGATGGAAAAAGTGTTTATAATTTAGATGGTGGTTTTAACCAACTTGAATATCAATCAACGGATCTAAATTTGCCTTTCGGAACTTTAGACTATAAGCCTAACTTAAATTTAGTGTGGTGTTATAATTATGAAACTCATGCAAGTCCTTTAGTATGTTTAGATCCAGTATTTTATCAAATCTCTAATGAACAGAAAGCTTGTGAACCAAGGGATGTATTAATGGGTGGAGGACAAGGTGGACCAGTAAGTATTGGTTATGTTGGTGTAGATATGGTTGGTGACCAAGCAGTTTTTGAAATAAGTGTAAGAAATTCAGGAACAGGTCAAGTACTGAGTAGAAATTCTGATATTACTAATTGTGGTAATGCTAATATTGATTATGATGATGTAGATAAAGTACAGTATAGAGTAGAAATGACTTCAGGTGGTTTAATGGATTGTAGTCCTGGGGATGGTGTTGTACGATTAGTAAACGGTCAAGGAAAAATTATTTGTAAATCAAGAATCAATAGTGCTACAGCTTTTGAGACACCTTTACAAATTTCATTATTCTATAATTATATGGATAGTATGCAAAGACAAGTGCAAATTATTCAAACTCCTTAATTTTTTAACTTAATTTATTGAAGCACATTAAAAATGAAACATTTTTAGGGGATCGAAAATAGTGGGACTATTTTCGAAGCATTTTTATATCAAAATAACTTCTTCAAACTATTATTATTAAGAGAGGTCTGTAGAATGAAATTAAAAAATATCCTTTTCACATGTATTCTAGCAAGTGTTTTGCTTTTATCAGCTTGTAGTAGCAATGAAGCTATTGCATCTGAAGGTGCTTTTATTGGAGGAACAGATGGTGTTACTGTTACTTTTGAACCCTTTTCTGTTTTAGAAGATGGTTTCTATACAATATTTGATACTGAAGATTTTCCAATTGACGTTTTAATCAGAAATAAAGGTGAACATGAGATTGCCGCTGGTGAAGTGACTTTAAAATTATTAGGTCCTGCACAAAATGATTTTGCTAACATTCCGTCATGGACTTTAGATAATGTTGAAGAAATTGAAAAAATTTCAGAATTTAACCCAGAAGGTGATGAAGAATTAATTAGCTTTACACCGAATGATTATGCTACATTTTTAGGAACCGTAACTACTTTCCATGATATTCCATTCCTTATCGATTATGAATATGATTATCAAACATTCTTAATTGTAAATGATGTATGTTTCAAAGAAGATGCAGCTGATGATAGG